>CAWIGY010000054.1:0-83250 GCA_963835565.1 uncultured delta proteobacterium | reverse complement strand
ACGAATGTGGCATCGTCGGGAAACTCCATTTCGTAGATACGCTTTGCTGCCGCCATAGCCGCCACCGGATTTTACCCCTGTCCCGCCCGCCCTTGTATGCTCAATTCCAGGGAACAATATCATACGCCTGAACGCCGGCCCGGTGGTTGGAGTAATGATATTGAATATAACCCAATCCGAAAATCGAAGCGAAGTACTTCGAAAGAGGCTCGTAGCATTTAGTGACCAACTAACAGTGGATGGCTACACCTGCGAATTAGTTGGCGGCAAGAGAATTTCTGAATTCCGCAGGGAGCATCTTCGGCGAATTTACACCATTTACGTTAATTGTAGCCATGGCGAAACCAGGTAAAGCCACCAGGCCTCCCTCAACGGCCTCTAACGACGACGAGGAGGCATAGCGGTCGAAGAACTAATCACTAAGCCTATGGAAACCAAGGCTATCTACGACAAGATTCCGCAAAGTGCTAGAGATGCTATTGAAAGGCGGGATAAAAAATCCTAGCAAGCCTAATGGCTACTCCCCGAACATCATAAGACTAGACCTGGCAAGCTAACGTAAGTGGGAGATCCCCCGGCTGTGCCGGGGAGGCATCGATAGTTTGATGATTTCGGGAGTGTCCACAGATGGGCTTCCTCCCGTGAGCCGGCCAGGGCTTCACGGAAGGAAATCCAAATGGATGAATACGAAAGCCTGAATCACACGAAATATGAGTGCAAGTACCATGTTGTTTTCATCCCGAAATGCCGACGGAAAGTGCTGTTCGGTCAGATCGATCGGGAGCTGGGACCGGTGTTCAGGACGCTTACGGAGCGTCGAGAATGCCAAGTAGAGGAAGGTCATGTCGCCAGTGATCACGTGCACATGCTGCTGTCGGTGCCGCCAAAGTATTCGGTGGCAGCGATAGTAGGTTTCATCAAAGGCAAGAGCGCGATTCACATCGCATGGACCTACATGGGCGTGCGGCGCAATTTTGTCGGTCAGCACTTCTGGACATGTGGGTACTTCGTGTTGACAGTCGGTCGCGACGAGGCAATGATACGCGAGTACATCAAAAACCAGGAAGCGGAGGACAAGCGCATCGATCAGATGAAGCTTTTCCGGTAGCTTCGAGCGCACGCCACCTATAGGTGGCTACAAAAGCCGCTGATTTGAGCGGCGCCCATAATCACGCCGCCCCAGGCGGCTCACATATCTAAACCCCCCAGCTTTGCTCTGACTCTTAATCACATTTCCGCGACGTAGAATTGCAGTGTGATGATCAATATTCGATGTGAGCGGCGACAAAGTTCTCCCTAGACGTTTTTGGCGTTGAGTTGGATTGCTGCACTGTGATCTGCTCTCGCCATGAGCAGCACCTATACAGCGGATACTTTTGTTGGGGATCCTCGCGGCTGGGCGGAGCAGCAGTTTGGGCAATGTGAGCTGGGTGATTCTCGTCGCACTCGGCGGCTAGTTGACTACGCAGCAAGGCAAGTGGCTCAGCCACAAGCTTCTACTAACGCGGTTTGTGGTGGAGACGATATAGTGGCTGAAGGCACGTACCGATGGGTGAGAAATTCAGCCGTCGAAGCGAAAGCAGTGGATGAAGGCCCGTTTCGAGTGACCGCTCGGATCTGCGCCAATCGTTCGGTGGTGTTGGCAATTCAAGATTCGACGACGCTTACGTATTCGCACGCCGTTGCTGACAAACTAGGCACGGTCACTGAAGTTGAGGGCCATCGCATTGCCGGAATATTGGCGCACTCTACCCTTATGGTCGATGTACAGAGCCGAGAACCGCTTGGACTGATCGATCAACAACGTTGGAGTAGGCCAGTCACTGACGCGGCAAGCAAACCCAAGCGCCAGAAAGTCACTCAGCAGCGCAAGAAGCGTGCATATAAGGAGAAGGAAAGCGCAAAATGGGAACAGGCTACCGAACGTATGTGCGGTCGTCTGGAATGCTCAGACAGCGTGATTACGGTCTGCGACCGCGAGGCGGACGTCTACGACTACCTCATCTATCTAACCAGCCGCGGTCGTCGCTTCGTAATTCGCGCCGCTCAAGACCGCTGTCTAGCAACGCGCAAAGGGCATCTGTTCGATATGTTGAATGGGCTCTCCAAGCAATCGCTAAGCTTGCCGGATGGCGCGACACCAAACACTCCGGACAGATTGGGTGGCAAACCTTGTGGCGCGGATAGTCGAAGCTGGAAGAAATTGCGGAGGGTTGGAACCTTGCAACGCAGCGGTCATAATCTAAGATCAAGAGTCAGAGCTTTGAAGATCCGCCCAAGCCAATCACGTGTGAAGAGATTCTAGCACGGCTCATGTCCGTGATTCTTAGAGAGCTCGAATACCAACCATGGGAGAGGGTTGACATCCAAAGGAACGCCAAGGACGACTCAGTCAACATCACGGTTTGGACTGATGAGACGGTCGAATTACAACCGAAAGTATACAATGCTGTCCGGCAATTGAAAGTCGAAGGCTGGGCAATTACCTGTATCGATGAAGAGGAGGGGGAATACCCAGGAATAAAAATCCGGGCTTGTCAGGCTCCAGTCCTTGACTCACCCCACACCTAAGTCCTAACATGACCAACACGCCTGATGGCCAAACCTAAGACCTCAACCCAAAGGCGAGCCGAACGCCAGCCAGTTTGTTCGAGACCACATGGCTTTGCCAATGGATGAGCTATTAGCGCTGGCAAGAAAGGAACAAGCCCCCCTAAATCGGGCATCGGCGTATGTTGTGAAATCAGTTGAAAGACGCAAGCAGGGCCTTGGAAGGCCTTCTAAAGTGGTTCCCAAGTCCAAGCTGTCCAAGGCCACTAGGTCTCGAAACAACGACGAGCAGGCCACCGGACAGCTTGTGTTACACCTTGGATTTGCAGGAGCCCAGCAGCTCTTGGAGTTGACAAGTGAAAAGCTGATCAGAGGGATTTGACCGCTATGGTCACTCGACGCCGACGGCCAAGAATCTCTCAGCCCGTAATACCACCGTCCAACATTAATTTCGTTATCGGCAACGACAGAATAAATCTCAGCTGGACAGCTCCGGACGCCCGCCACGAACGGCCTAGGTTAGTCCGAATTAATGACTATGGGGCGGCCAAAAGAGGGGAGGATTTTACTGGTCAATGCATCTATATGGTAGGAGCCCATGGAGCATATTTTGAGTGCAGCACGGAGGCCGAAAGAGCCCAAATTATAAGTGTCGTAGGAAACAGTGAGATATTGGGGAGCTCGTTAGAATTGAGATCAAAGGCTAGACCTGGCGAGCCAATACCGCCCGCCAGGCGAACGCCCTTCAGCTTCTTATCGATGTGCTGAAGGGCGTTTTTTATTTCTAAAGGACCCGTCGTCGTTAATTTTGCACCTGTCTCAAGAAGAAATAGCGAACCTGTCCACTTAAGATGGACCGGTGCCGCCGACCGTAGTAGGGCAGCCGAGCAGAAGAACGGCATGACCAGATACAGTCCGGCAAATGAAAGTAGGCGCTTTGTCCTATCTTGTTAGGGTCGAGGACTGGCGCGGTCGCTATTGGAAAGAGCGCGCCGCACGCACCACATTCTCCGCGGTCATACCCAGCTCATTCATGACGACGGGGCCAGGCGCGGAAATGCCGAAGCGGTCGATGCCGAGGGCGATGCCATCGAGCCCAACGTAGGGTGCCCATGTTGACGACACGCTCGCTTCAATCGCGATGCGTTTTCGGCAAACATTCGGTAACACGGACTCGCGGTACTCGGCTGATCGACGATTGAAACGCCAGAATGAAGGCATGCTCACTACTCTGGTGCTCGACCCCAGTGTCTCGGCGGCTTTCATGGCGTGCTGCAATTCACTACCGCTAGCGAGCAGGATCGATTCGAGCGGTCCAGTTTCGCGCTTGGCAACGTAGCCGCCTTTGAGCACACCCTCTCGGCGCTCCTGCACGGGAATGTCGTTGAGAACCGGGACGTTTTGGCGAGTGAGAGCGAGCAGCGTGGGTCCGTCCGTGCGACTGAGCGCAGCGACCCAGGCGCCGGCGGTTTCCTCGGGATCCGCGGGGCGAATCACGTCCAAATTGGGGATGACACGTAGCCCGGGAATGGTTTCGACGGGCTGGTGCGTGGGGCCATCTTCGCCGACACCCACGCTGTCATGCGTGAACACGTAAATGACCGGCAAGTGGCCGAGTGCAGCCAGTCGAATCGAAGCGCGGCAGTAGTCCGCAAAGACCAAGAACGTGCCGCCGCTGGGACGAAATACCCCATCCACGGCAATGCCGTTGAGAATACCGCACATCCCGTGCTCTCGAATACCAAAGCGAATGTTGCGACCCGCACGATGCGCCGCGGTAAAATCATCGTCCGCCTTCTTCAAGTCGCCGATGTAGTTCAGATTCGAACCATAGAGGTCTGCACTGCCGGAGATGAGCAGCGGCATTGCCGAAGCCAGGGGTTGCAGCAGGTCGGATGCGGCTTTGCGCGTGGCCACTGCGCTCGCCGGATTGCACGGGGGCAAATGGGCAAATAGCGTGGACGACTCCCCGTCACTCAATACGCGCGAGTCTTTTGGTAGTAGCCGAGAGAAAGCGGCGGCACCGGCAAGCATTTTGGCAAGCTCGGGATTCTTTTCTTCCCAGGCTTCGAACTGCTTGAGCCACTGCTGATAGACCGCGCTCAATGCCACTTTGCGGCGTTGGAAGAATTCGCGTACCTCAGGCGCAACGTAATACGACTCCTGCGGAAGTCCGAGCCGCTGGCGAGCTGCCTCGGCAAACTTGGCGCCGCCTTCGCCGTGTCCCCTTTGCGTGCCTTCGACCTCGGTGACGCCTTTAGCGATGATCGTGCGAGCAATGATAAGTTGCGGTTTGCCTGCCGTGGAAGTCCTGGCGCGGTCGAATGCTGCCAAAATGCCTGAATGTCGTGCCCGTCAACCGACTGAACCTCGAAACCAATGGCCGCGTATTCCCGGGCATAGTCGTCACTCTGCGTGGCGTTGGCCATTGCATCGAGCGTGACTTGGTTGGCATCGTAAATAAGAATGAGATTGTCCAACTGCTGATGCCCGGCAAAGGCCAATGCTTCACGAGCCACGCCTTCCTGCATGCACCCGTCACCCGCAAGACACACGACTTTGTGGTCGAATATACGGTGCTCCGGTGTGTTGAAGCGCGCGGCGGCCATTTGCTCGCTCAGGGCCATGCCCACTGCATTGGCGACACCCTGCCCCAATGGTCCCGAGGTCGTTTCCACGCCGTTTCGCACAGGGCCATATTCCGGGTGACCTGGTGTCTTCGAGTGTAGCTGGCGAAATTGTTTGATCTCGTCCAGGGTCATCTCGCTGTAACCACTGAGGTGAAGCCAAGCGTACAGAAACATCGAGCCGTGACCGGCGGACAAAACGAAACGATCGCGGTCGGGCCATTCTGGGTGCTCGGGTGCGTGACGAAGCGCGTGACCAAAAAGTGCCGCGCCGATATCAGCGCAACCCAGCGGTAAGCCCAAGTGACCGCTTTGAGATGCGTGGACGGCGTCGATGGCAAGGCCACGCGCCGTAGTGGCGGCCGAAGAGAGCAGGTCTATGTCCAGTATCATGGCGCGCATATTTGCTCATAAACCGTTGGGGCGCCAGCAACATATCTCCCCCGTTGACACAAGGCATCCAAACCCCGTCATCCTGCCAAATCACGCCTCAACCACCGCCGCAGTTCACCATCGCTCACTCGCCCGCTACCCAGCCGCCAATTGGAGCAGTCTTGATCGATCATGCCCCCAGCCGTTTGAGTCGATACCAAGCAGTATACGCGTATGTACCCGCTAATGTATCCGGAACGTCTCGATCAGTCACTGTCCAAAAAATACTCCAGTTTCCAATGTTGTCAAACAGCGGGTGTTGCTCATTGTGTCGAAGATCCCATGGGCCTCCAGGCACACCCTTGCACTGCGCGCCATTACCATCGCGCTTCGGGAAATGCCCGCCCCGGTCGAGCAAACAAGTAGCCCTGTAGAAAATCACAACCTAAGTCAACGGCTGCGTCGCGCTCGGCGTGAGTTTCGACGCCTTCTGCAACCACGTGCAGACCCATTTCTCTGCACGATGATGCGAGGGCTTTTACTAGCTTCTGTTTCACCGTCAGACGCATCGATGTCTCGAATCAGCGTCATGTCAAGCTTGACGAATTCCGGTTCCAGCAGTGCAAAACTACTCAGGCCCGTGTACCCTGCACCTAGGTCGTCAACAGCAATACGAAACCCGCACTTGCGCAGTGCGAGGACTTTCGCCCGCGCGTTTTCGACATCAGTGATTGCCACTCGCTCGGTAATTTCGAGCACGACACGCCCGGCCATGGAAGCGAGGGCGGAATTCTCGTCGTTGAAATCAGGGTCAAGCAAATCTTGAGGGTGCAGATTCATAAACAGGACGTAGCTACGATGCGCGGTTGAAATCGAATTTGCAGCTTTCTCCCGCACGGCTCGACCGAGTCAACAAAGCGCACCCAAACGTTCAGCCGCGTGCAAGATTGGCCCTGGTCCAACCATTGTGGAATCATTGCTGCGAAGTAATGCTTCGTATCCGAATATGGTTTGGTCCGATGCGCGCATGATAGGTTGAAACGCAATCCACATCCCGCTGAACGCTCGCTCGAAATTTTCTCAAGGCCTACTCGCTCAGCCTCGCCGGCGCTCTCACCAAAGAGCTCAATCGCTTGGCGTTTGGTTTGGGCGAGACGATACAGCTGTGCGGCTCGCTCCACCGTAGCGGCAAATGTCTTGGGATTGACTGGTTTGACGAGGTACATGAATGCGCCGTATTCGATGGCTTCTGCGGCTGTCTTCAGAGCCGGCTTACCCGTGACGAGCACGACCGGCAGGTCCGGATCATGTTGCCGAATCGTGCGCAACAGGTCGATTCCAGACATTTCGGGCATCATTACATCGCTCACCACGACCCGAACGTCACCGTCGCTGATGTGACGAATCGCTTCATGAGGCGTCAAACAAGGCACAACTGTGTACGGACAGCGACTGAGTAGGTGCGTAAGTGAGCGAAGAACCAGTGGCTCGTCGTCAACGATGAGCACGGTTCCGGCGCGCGTTGACGCCGAAAGATGCGCCGAAGGCGAATTCGGTTGAGTCATTGCAGCCAATTGGGCCTCCGCCTGACTTGTCGGTGCGTGACGTCGCAATGACCAGGTCAATAGAGAGGTCAATGGGTTTTCCCATGGTTGATGCAGTGGGGCAGCCCGATCCTAGCGATGGTGATCATTAGGTAACTCCTCACATCGCTGCATACCAGTTTGAGATCCCAATGGGTATCATCCAAATGGAGTAGGCTCGGACGAAACATCGGGGACGTTGTTCATTCAATCGATGAAATCCTGATCAGCCCGACGCTAGCGCAGGGCCCGCACGCTCAGTTTGAAACACCGAACCAACAGGTCGGGACCCAGAAGCAGCAGTGGGGCCAATTATTTCTCTTGGCATGCCGGCACGTGGACATGCGATTCGCTAGTTCTGGAAGACCTCGGAAATCACTACGGTTTTCTGCGACAGCGCGCCGGCAGACTTTGTTAGTCAACCTTAAGGCGAGAAAGTCATGGCGTTTGAGTCAACTTTTTCGGTTGCCGTTGTCTGGGCCGGGACCCAGACAACCGACACTATCAAAACGTCGGAAAGGACGAGCGGGTCACCAACGAAACCAGGCGCACGGCGTGCCGGCAATTCAAATAGGAACGGCGAACAGGACTTCACCGGCTGGGAGGATTCCCGTTGGTTTGTAGCTACACGAGAACCAGGCGATGCGAGTGGAGCTAGTTGAACAAACTGGCGGTCGAGGCGTAGGGATTCACAAGCAAGTGCCACGCGCCGACAGCAACCGCGAACAATTTGTTCGGATCAATCCGTAAATTGCGTGTATTATAACCGATGATTCGAATGGCTAGTTGCAACTACCGTGTGTTATTAGTGGAGGACGAACTCGAGGCCCGTGAGCTTCTGAGCGGGGAAGTTGGCAATGCGGGGTATGGCTTCGATGTGGTTGCCGACGCTCAACAGGCCATGGAAATGTTGGCTAATCACCGACACGAGGTTGTCGTGGTAGACGTCCGCTTGCCGGGCATGGACGGCGTAGAGCTCACGCGCTGGATCAAACAAATGTGTCCGAATTGTGAGGTAATTCTGATCACCGGGCATGCCACAGTTGAAGCGGCCACCGAGGCGCTCCGTCTCGGCGCCTGCGACTACCTGGTCAGACCGCTTCACGATATCAATGAAATCCGAGCCAGCCTGCTGCGCGCCTCGGAACGGCTCGACCGGATCATGCAACTTACACCGACAGAATCAGAGCGAGTGGTCGATCGGAAGCAGCTCCTAGGTCTTCTGGATTTGGTGCCGCTGGCTGTGCTTCTGCTCGACGAAGGCGGCGCCGTACGAGGACAAAACCGTTTTGCCCACGAGATACTACAGCTACGGTCCGGATTACGAATCCGCAACGACAAGCGACTTGAATGCGCCACTCCGAGTTGCACCTCTCAGCTTCGGCAACTGCTCGAGAATGCCGCAAAAACGCCCACAGGTGAAACGCCGCAAGTGGTCGGCGGCATGCGCCTTGAAAGCCCTGACTTCCCGGGCGGTCTTCCGCTGCTGGTGGTCAAGTTGGGCCGGGGAACTCAACTTGACAGTATCCACGAAGGCGCGACCTTGGTGGCACTTCCGGCACCCGATCTCGGGGAACCCGGCACAATACGGATCCTCGCCGATCTTTATGGATTGACCCCTGCGGAGGCGCGACTGGCAACACTCACACTGAGAGGATGCAGCTTAGAGTTCTCGGCGCGAGAGCTGGGCATCACCGAACCTACTGCGCGCACGCACTTGCGACACATCTTTGGCAAGACGAGGACCAGCCGGCAAGGAGAACTGGTGAGTACGCTGCTCAGTGGTCCCGCGCTGCTTAGCCCCATGACCGATTCGAGATAATCTGCGCACGTCTAGTTCACCGACTGAATGGCGCCGTAAAAGCCAGGGACGATTCAGGGACCTGACCTTGGACAAGTTATAGGCGACTGTTCTGGTCCAGCGATCTTTGATGCACGGTGATGCTGCACTTGTGACCTTTCCCCGCCGACAAATTGGAGCTTTGGGTGCCGCTCAAGCGGTTTCGCCAGGCGGACGTGGAGTGGCTGTTGCCTCTGCCAGAACCCAAACTTGAAAAATTGCGGCAACTTGAAGGTGGTTGTCCGCTCTGGCGCGCTTGCGGCCATAGACGTCGAGGCTTTGCCAGTGCCCCGTTCAAGCCGCCTTATGTGGAGTTCTTGATTATGTGGAGCAAATCGAGGCGGCAGGCAAAATTAGCTATTTCACTCCAGCGAACTCGGCATAATCGGGCGGAGATGACCGGGAGCTCCGGACGACATTTTGCGCCACCAATACTCAACACGTGCTGAATTTACCAGATATTTGCGGTTACGCACCTGAGAGATCCCCTCATCTGTCAAATGAAGTTCGACGTGTAAGTGATCGATCTGCAAAGGTTTATGCTGGGTGGGCGCGACAAGGATGACGAGAGCAGGAATTTACGCGCGGCTGGCGCGTTGCTGGCGGCATGAGCAAGAAGACCAAGGTCCGTTCCCGCAAATCCCCAAGACGAATCCTCAAGTCCAAGCGTATCAAAACGCGAATGAATCCCAAACAAGTGCGACGATTTGTGGAGGAAATATTCGGTGAAACTGAACATGCCGCGCGAGTGCAGTCGTTAGCCAACGCGGTCGTGGGCATTACTCATGTTGCTGTGCTGGCCATTCACGCTATCGGACAGGCCTACGCCCAGGTCGCAGGAATTACACCCAAGAGCGGCGTCAAGCAGATCGACCGACTACTGAGCAACTCCAATCTCGCACTCAAGAGAGTGCTGGAGACTTGGGTAAAGTTCGTGATCGGTGTTCGCGAAGAGCTCGTGATCGCACTGGATTGGACCGAATTTGACGATGACAGACATACTACCCTGGCAGCGTACTTGGTCACTCGCCATGGGCGGGCTACGCCACTGGCTTGGAAAACGCACTGCAAGTCCAAGCTCAAGGGCAACCAGAAACGCTATGAACGGGAGCTGATCGAGCAGCTGCACGCATGGATCGAGCCCGTGGTTCGCATTACATTGCTTGCTGACCGTGGCTTCGGAGACCAAAAGCTGTACGAATACCTGGACAGCCTTGGCTGGGACTACGTCATCCGCTTCCGGGGCAACATCATGGTGACCGCGGCTAACGGGGAACGCAAAACAGCCGCGCAATGGGTGGGTCCCAGGGGTCGAGGCAGAATCATGCGGGGTGCGATGGTCACCAGCGACGACTTCAAAGTCGCCGCTGTGGTGGTGACGTGGGACCGCAAGATGAAGGAGCCGTGGTGTTTGGCCACCAGCCTCACGCAGAGCACAGCGAGCCAGGTCATCAAATTGTACGGCAAAAGGTTCACGATCGAAGAGACTTTCCGAGACCAAAAGGATTTGCACTTTGGCATGGGCCTCAAGGCCACTCACATCGGTAAAATTGCGCGACGCGATCGACTTCTGCTGTTGGCTGCTGTGGCGCAAGCTTTGATGACGCTGCTGGGCGCGGCCGCCGAGGCGGCTGGACTGGACCGATACCTGAAAGTCAACACGGTCAAGCGTCGCACGCATTCGTTATTCCGTCAGGGGCTGTATTGGTATCACGCGATTCCGAACATGCGACGCGAGTGGTTGGTTCCTCTAATGATGGCGTTTGATCGCATTGTTAGAGAGCATGCGGTTTTCTGCGAGATCTTTGGCACCATTTGAGGGGATGCACTAGGTTACGCACTGGTGCCACTGGCTCGCAACTGATTTTGAATGGGCGCCGATGCCTCGTCGCGATAGCCCAGCGCCATGCCACAGAAGAACATGAGTTCCGGTGGCAATTGCAAGCGCCCTTCGATGCTTTTGTGCCAAACGGCCCACGACTCTTGCGCGCAGGTATGCCGACCCTGTTCGCGCGCCAACAACATGATGTTCTGCATGAATAGCGCGGCAACTCATACGCGAGTCAATGGCTTCGGAAACATTCATAAAGTTCACTTTGCGGGAATTGATGGATTCTAGTGGGCCGGGGTGCGGACATCGCCAGCAGCATTTGTGGCTAAAGCTAGGAATAATTTGTTAGCATTGGCCTAAAGAATAACCATTTTTGCTGCAGGTCCAGATATGAACACTGCAAATCTCGATATACAAGCGCGATTTCAACTCGTTAAGGCCAAAAGAACGGCAATATCCGACGACGGACCGCCGGACACGGACCAGCTTTGAGCGTCCAAGACTAGCCGCGATGTCATCGACGGTGACGTTTGGATCAAACTAGCGAACGATTCGTTGCCAGTCCCGAATCATTCGGCAGTAAAATAAGAGCTGTCCCCTGCACGATTGGAGCGCCCCCCATGGCTTGTCGCAATACCGTTGTATGGTTCGCCTGTTGGTTTATGGGCTGCGGCTCAACCGCTACGCTCAATCCCAATGCTCCTTCCACGGAAAAGACGGATCCCGGCACGTCAACGGCCCGATCAAAGAAGGGGCGTGAAGTAAGTGAAGTGAGTCAATGGTCCGAGGTGCCACAAAGCGAACCATCGAGCCTGCGCTCGGTCATAGGTAGTCGCAAGTCGGAAGTCATCGTCGTATCGAACTCGAAGAACCACGGCGAAGCTCTGCACTTTCAATTCACCGTGAATTCCGTGGCAATATCCGGCGTGTTCTCGGCGCCGGGCGGGCAGACATCCACGTTCACACTTCCAACCGGCTCTGTTCAATTTACGGTCGAAGAATGCAAGGGCGACGCGCAGTACTTCGAGCTGGCTGCGGACGAAAAGATCTCGCTTAACTGTGAGTTGACGACTGACGGCGACTGTTGCGATGTTGCCATCCCGGTCGAACCGAAGTCGAAGAAGCAACGCTAATTCACGGACGGACGGACGCGGTCGAGAAAGGTCAAACGTCCTATTATCAGGGCCCACGAGCGCAGTTTCGTTGTCCTGCTTGCGAGTCTTCTGCCGCGTTGGCGGTGCTCCGTTGGCGCCGCGAATGATTTCGATTTAAATCGCGGCGTTTCGATCATTGCTGGAAGCAAGACAAGACAGGAAGTCCAAGCTCAAGGGTAACCAGAAACGCTATGAACGGGAGCTGATCAAGCAGCTGCACGTTCTGCTGTTTCCCACCAAGAATTTAAATGAGCGCCATCGGCCGTAGTTTACCGCAACGCGTGTTTCCGTGCCGAAACGACCAAAAATCCACCCACAGAGCTCAATGCGAGTCTTTGTCGCGTCGCCCTGGACGCAGGGATGCAGAGTGAGCGCATCGAGTCCTGATTAAACGTCGTATTCGTAATCGTGACGCCCGCCACGCCGTTGTCGTCCTTTGCCTCGGCAAAGATGCTCGCATGCGACTGCACGGAACCGGTATTGCTGTTACCAACGAATGTTGACTGGTCGATGTTGATAGTGCCGTTGAGGTCGTTGGCGACAAAGAAAATCGAGCCTGAGCCGAGCTCATTGGCGGTATTGTTCTCAAAGTCTGTTCCGCATATGCTCAGCGTGTAGCTGTTGCCGTCATTGTAGATGGCGCCGCCCAGGCCTCCGCCCGTAGTGCCTGTCGCAGCTGGGTTTTCGCCGTGGCCGGTAGCAGAGTTGCCCAAAAATACGCTATTGATAATGGTATAGGAGATGCCAATACTGCCGAGAGCGCCCCCGTTTGTACCAGAATTGCCTTGGAACGTGCTGTTGACAATGTAAG
Organism: uncultured delta proteobacterium; assembly: GCA_963835565.1. Classification (GTDB taxonomy): domain Bacteria; phylum Myxococcota_A; class Polyangia; order Polyangiales; family Polyangiaceae; genus FEN-1139. The sequence goes on along the minus strand of CAWIGY010000054.1, from coordinate 70,482 downwards.
CAGGTGCGGTCAATTCAAACGCATAGATGGCCCCACCAGCAAGGTCCTGTGCCAGCTCCCCGGCAGGACTCGTCTCGGAGCTACCTGTGACTTTGATGTTATAGGCCTTGAACGTCCCGCCTCCGACGTAGATGGCTCCGCCACCATTGAGGCCACCCGAGTCAACCTCGGATGCAGCGCCCAAGGCATTGGCGATCGTAATATTCTGCACCGTGAGTTGAGGGAAGCTCTGTTTGTCGCAGGATGAAGTGGCCCAAATCAGAGATTGATCGCAGGTATTCTGGTAGAGAATCCGATGGGCGCCGCCGCCATCTAGCGTGACCAGGCCGCCACCGTCGATGACGACCTTCTGATTGTTGGCGTTGTTGACCTGGTTGAAGATGTTGGCCGTACCGGTCATTTGTATCGTTACCGGGCTTGAGCCGCAGTTGAAGGTAATGACGCCGCCCTGCGCAACCGCCGCGATGAAAGCGGCTGACGTACAGCTCGCTGCGGTACCTGTGCCCACGACATGGTCAGGCGTTGACGTGTTCTCCGGTTGAGCTGCCGCTGGGATCGTGCAATGCCCGTTCGGATTGGCAAAACTGCCGCCGTTGCTGGTTGCGCCGCCGGCACTGGATGTCCCGCCTCCGGTATTCTTGTTCCCACCGTTAGCAGAGGATGTGCCAGCGTTTGCGGAACCTGCTGAACTTGAAGTACCACCCGTGCTTGAACTATTTGAATTACTACCGCTGCAAGCGACCATACTAATAACGCACGCCAGCAGTTCCCCAGCAATGTACAAACTTCGGTTTCGCATAATACTTACCTCATATTGGAGCACGAGATTTTGTTCGGTGTCAACAGGACTGATGGGGTCGTTACTTCACTGAAAAGTCGCGCTCGTTTCATCGACCATTACGCCGGGGTCTTTGGCCTGGACGACGATGCTCCGGGGGGGCTAAACAAGACGTGCTGGGGGATGAGAATGCCAAGTTCGCATCCGCCTCTACCGGCTCTTGACAGATGTCATCCCTTTGCCCGCCGCTCCCGCAACCACTGAAATTCCGCCAATTTCGAGAATCCAATTCCACTTGACCGCGAAGATACGGCTACCTAGCAAGACGTTGACGTGATGAAACGAACTCGCGCGGATTAGTACAAACACTCCGATGAAGCAGAACCCAACCAAGGCTTGCTTGAGCGATCGACTCATTCGCCAGGTAATGACTATTGCCAAACAAGTGCTGAAGAATCCCGCGAGCAGCAGGCCAGCGATGAACGTTTCTTGGAATAGTCGCCGCTCAGCATACCAACCCTGCCGTCGGGCTAATAGGCGTCCAAATTCCGTCATGGCGGTTTGCAGATCGAGCTGTTTATTGATGCAGAGGAACCCAAGCGCGATCGCTAGTAGCTGCCACAGCACAGTCTCCTGCAGCCACACGAACTTTTGCGGGGCGACATCTTTGCACTTGCGCGCCGCACGGTGACAAAGGATGGCTGCAAGCGCATAGAGCACCACGGTCACCCAGCCGATTACATTTGGATTGCCGATACCCGGTGACCAATTACCTACCCAGCCAGTGTTTTCCGGATTAGTCATGGGAGTGCTTGCTCAAAGTCGCCTACCACAGCCCCGCTTTCACGTCGGACGGAATATCACGCGCTCGACTAGTACAGGTGCGATTTATATGGGATCCTATAGCAAACCGTTTCCCCGCGGACCTGAGAGCCTTCCGCCCAGGTTTTGAACCGCTTGCCCCTTTGTCCAAGTGCCGCGGCTGCAAGAAAATCTGCGGCGCGAGCCTGGAAACGACCGATTGGGCCGCCCTGAACGCGGGATTTCCATAAAGTCATGAGGGCTGAGCGTGCTTGTCGTGGTATTCAATTCTATGTTCCGGGGTGGACTGGTACCCGACTCTGACTTGAATGCCAACCGCGATGCATGCTGATCCTTGGTTGGTGGGTGCGGCACGGACCAGTCGAATTCCGGTGTTGACAACCTATGGCACGACGGAGACCGCCTCTCAAGTTGCGACACAGCTGCTGTCCGATATGAGATCGCTCATTGGACCTTACCACGATGTTGGCCCCCCACTTCTGAACGTTGAAGTCAAACTCGTTGGGGAAGAAATTGTTGTGCGCGGCCCGATGCTGTTCGATGGTTACGTGAGCGATGCAGCCTCCTCAACGTCGCAATCAGCCCCGTTGTCCGTGCATGGTCCCGCAAGCGTGGGTCCCACATTACGCGACGGGTGGTTTCACACCGGCGACTGGGGCCGAATCGACAAGAACGGCAGACTCACCGTACTAGGTCGATTTTCAGATCGCATCGTGACCAGCGGTGAGAATGTTGCTCCCGCCGAGGTCGAGCGGGTTCTCGAAGCACTGCCGGCAATAGAACGCGCATGCGTATTCGGAATTCCGGATGCGATTCGGGGTGAACAAGTGGCAGCCGCGTTGATCTTGCGTGAAGGCTTCACGTTGGACCCCGCGGATTTCGAATCGCAGTTAACCCAACGTTTGGCTTCATTCAAACGTCCGCGAGCATTAACGATTATGTCCGAATTCGTTATAACCCCCACGGTAAAATTGGACCGAGCAGCCACGGCCCGGACGGCCATGGGTCAATTGCAATCCTTGCCACCACACAATTCGAATTGACGCTGAACGACATTCGAGAATAAGTGGCTGAGAAATCCCTTCAATTCTTGGCACGAATTTGGCCGAATGCTGTCAGCGGGCTCGGGACCCGCTGACCCACAGAATAAAGACCTCCGAACCGCTTCTCCAGTTGCAATACGGACATAAGTCAGTCGTAAGACGTCACAGCCGTCGACGTTGCCAGATGCTCCGGCTTTTTGGCAAATTACCATTTTATCCGTTCGAAATGAGGGGATGATTCAGGGTAAGTGGGGTAAGGTTGCTCACAACCAAGAAGGATTAGTCGTGACGATTGAGATTGCAAAACCATACATCGGCGAAGAAGAAAAGAAGGCGGTTCTGGCTGTGCTCGAGAGCGGCCACCTTGTTCAGGGTTCCTACGTTGCGATGCTTGAAGACCGTTTTGCAGCGGCGCATGGTGCCAAGTATGCAGTTGCAACAAGCAGTGGTACGGCTGCACTGACGGCTGCACTATTGGCACACGAAATAAGTCCCGGAGACGAGGTCATCGTTCCAGCATTCAGTTTTTTTGCTTCCGCCTCGTCAGTAATGAGCGTTGGTGCACGGCCAGTATTTGCCGATATCGAACCGGATACGTACAATCTTTCGGTTCTGGCAGCAGAGGCTGCAATAACACCGAGAACGCGCGCCATCATGCCGGTCCACCTCTATGGACATCCCGCTGACATGGACCGGTTTCAAGCGCTATGTCGGTCAAAGGGTCTAGTTCTCGTCGAAGATGCCGCGCAGGCACACGCTGCGGCGATTGGTGATCGACCTGTCGGTACTTGGGGCACTGCTGCGTTTAGTTTTTACGCCACGAAGAACATGACCACTACGGAGGGTGGTATGGTACTCACCAGTGACGTCGATGTTGCCCGACGCCTGCGCATGATCCGAAATCAGGGTCGAAACAATCAAGGCCTGCATGAGATCCTCGGCTTCAATTTTCGGATGACGGATATTTGCGGTGCGATCGGGGTCCAGCAGCTAGCGCGTTTGTCAGACTGGACCAGCCTAAGGATTGCTAACGCCGCCTATTATAGTGAACGGCTGACTCGTGTGCAGACGCCGATTGTGCGAAAGGGTTGTCGCCACGTGTTCCATCAGTACACGGTGCGCGTTCCCGCTGGTGTCAACCGTGACTCAATGGTACAGCGACTTAACCATCGCGGAATTGGCGTGCGCGTGTATTATCCGTTGCCCATCTACCAACAGCCTGCGATCCGAAAAATCATGACAACTGCCGCAGAAGAGCGGCCAGAAGCGGAGCGTGCAGCGCGCGAAGTGTTCAGCCTGCCTGTCCACCACCAACTAACGCAGATGGAACTCGACACCGTAGTACAGGAAGTCAATGCGGCGTGTTAGCGTACTTATAGCGTGAGACTTGATGCAAATGAGTCAACTTTTCCCGATGCCGTGTTCACCAACGAAACCAGGCGCACGGCGTGCCGGCATTTCAAATAGAAATGGCAAACATGGTGCAACCGGCTGGGAGAATTCCCGTTAGAGCGGTTTTCATCCTCGGTTAGACCTCCGCGTCTTCTTCGAGCACCCGCAGCAGATAGCGCCCATATTGACTCTTGCCAGACCTTTGCGATAAGCGGCGAAGTTGGTCCGCGTCGATGTAACCCATACGGTAGGCGATTTCCTCTAAGCAAGCGATTTGCGTGCCTTGGCGGCGTTCGAGGGAAGCTACAAAGTGAGCCGCGTCAAGCAGGCTCTCCTGAGTGCCCGTGTCGAGCCAGGCATAGCCGCGTCCAAGGATTTCCATTGAAGCACGCCCCTGCGATATGTAAATGTTGTTGACGTCTGTGATTTCAAGCTCGCCGCGCGGGGAAGGCCGCAGCCCGGCTGCAATGTCGAGCACCTGGTTGTCATAGAAGTACAGGCCCGTAACCGCGATCTTGCTCTTCGGATTCTTGGGCTTCTCTTCGATGCCGTGAAGCCTGCCGTCAGGTCCCACATCGGCAACACCATAGCGCTCAGGATCTTCGACACGATAGCCAAACAGCATGGCGCCATCCACTCGATCGATTGCTTGCCGCAGACTATTGGCCAGCCCGGTGCCGTGAAATATGTTATCACCCAATATCAAACATGCCGGGTCTGAACCGACGAAATCGCGGCCGATGATAAACGCTTCCGCGAGGCCATTGGGTGCGAGTTGAACTGCATAGCTAAAGCTGACTCCCAGGTCCGAACCGGTTACAAGCAATCGCTCGTAAAGAGGCAGGTCCTGGGGCGTGGAGATGATGAGGATATCGCGGATGCCAGCGAGCAAGAGAACCGAGAGTGGGTAATAGATCATCGGCTTATCGTAAATTGGCAGTAGTTGCTTTGAGATGACTCGCGTTAGCGGATCAAGTCGTGTGCCACTGCCGCCGGCCAGAACGATGCCCTTGATTTTCTTGCTCATGGATTGAATTCCCAGCTTTTGCAGTCGGCGACCCTATCACGAATAAGGGGGTGGATGCCAAGAGTCGCTGATTTTGCAGCGATTCCAACCGGTCGTGATGGGACCGGACCACTACTTGTACTAAAGTATCCTTGATGGTAAAAAGCCGTGTTTTGCAACGTATTCACGTGGACATTCGTGCAAGCTGAGCGGCTGGCGGAGTGTACTTGGTCATCATGGTTCAAGATCCCAGTTCTCCAATCAAGGAGATTTCTCTTGCTGGCGCGGGCGGGTCCGAAAATGCGGAAACCATGGCGAAAGGGAATCCGCTCGCCGTAAGCAAGCGGGCGAAACTCAGCGTAATCATTCCTTGCTACAACGAAGAGAACACTTTGCAGGCCTGTGTGGATAGCGTGCTTGCCATTAAAGATGACACGCTAGATCTTGAGATCATCGTTGTCGACGATTGCTCCAAGGACAAGAGCCTGCAGGTGGCACAGGCCTTGGCGGAAAAAACATCAGATCTGGTGGTCCTGCGGCACGAACGCAATATGGGCAAAGGGGCGGCCCTGCGTACCGGAATCGCAGGAGCCACGGGAGACTTTGTTGCCATCCAAGACGCTGACCGCGAATACGATCCAATGGACCTTAAGCGACTGCTCGTTCCATTGAGAAATGGCATCGCTGATGTAGTATTTGGTTCTCGCTTTCTGTCTACTGGGTATCACCGTGTGCTCTATTTCTGGCATTCTGTCGGTAATTACTTCCTGACATTGCTGTCGAATATGCTTACGGATTTGAACCTTACGGACATGGAGACTTGCTACAAGGTCTTTCGAAGAGACGTCATCCAAAGCATGGAGATCGAGGAGAATCGCTTTGGGTTCGAGCCCGAGGTAGTGGCCAAGATTGCGCAAATGCGGCTGCGTGTTTACGAGATGGGCATTTCCTATTTTGGTCGGACCTACGCAGAAGGAAAGAAGATCGGGACCAGGGACGGTTGGCGGGCTTTGTATTGCATTCTTAAGTACAACCTGCCCCGCGTGCCTATTATCATTCAATTCTTTTTTTACATATTCATTGGTGGCTTTTCCGCGATCGTCAATTTTCTACTCTTTATGGCCCTGTATCGCTTAGGGCAGGGAGTGGCAACCTCAGCTCTGACGGCATTCTTCATTGCTGCATTCGTCAACTACTACCTTTCGATTAAGCTGCTGTTTCGCCACCGCGCGAAGTGGAAGACTTTCACGGAAATTGCGGTGTTCCTCGGCATCGTTTCGGTGGTGGGGCTCATCGATATGCTGTGCACTCGCTTTTTCATATCCACAGGTGTTCCACCATCGTTGGCGAAGCTCATTTCGACTGCTATCGGACTCGTGCTCAACTTTGCTGGACGTCGCTTCTTCGTATTTCCAGAAAAGCCAAATTCAGATTGGAAGCCACAGAACCCCGACTAAGGACACTAGGTCTATGACAAACAAGATTATGGTTACCGGCGGCGCGGGTTTTATCGGCTCTCACCTGTGTGAGCGACTGATAGGAGAAAGCATGATGTGCTCTGCATCGATAACTACTTCACCGGTACAAAGAATAACATCGCTCATCTGCTTCATGAACCCTTGTTCGAGGTCCTGCGTCACGACGTTACGTTTCCGATTTACGCGGAGGTAGAGCGGATATTCAATTTGGCCTGTCCTGCGTCTCCCGTGCACTATCAATTCGATCCCGTCCAAACTACCAAGACTAGCGTGCATGGTGCCATCAACATGCTTGGCCTCGCGAAACGGGTTCATGCTCGAATTCTTCAGGCTTCCACGTCAGAAGTGTACGGAGATCCCGAGATACACCCCCAGACGGAATCATACTGGGGTAGGGTAAACCCGATTGGGATTCGAAGTTGTTACGACGAGGGGAAGCGCTGCGCGGAGACGCTATTTTTCGACTACTTTCGCCAACACCAAGTTGATATCAAGGTCATCAGAATATTCAACACCTACGGGCCGCGCATGCACCCCAACGACGGCCGCGTCGTGTCGAATTTCATCGTTCAAGCTTTACGCGCAGAGGACATCACAATCTACGGCAGCGGGCAGCAGACGCGTTCCTTTTGCTATGTTGACGATCTGGTGGAGGCCATGCTCCGCATGATGGACACCGAGAAGGGCTTCACGGGCCCAGTCAATTTGGGCAACCCTGGAGAATTTACGATTCGCGAGCTTGCCGAGAAGGTCATCAGTCTGGTCGGCACGCGATCAAAACTCGTATATAAGCCGCTGCCTCAAGATGATCCGAAACAACGCAAACCCGATATCAGCCTTGCGCAAAGCAAGCTCGCCTGGGAGCCGCGAGTGAATCTTGACGACGGGCTCAAAGAGACCATTTCATACTTCAAGCGGACGCTGGCTGAATAGTGGCGCATCGACGAATCTCGATTTTGCGAGCCAGTCGTGGCGTCCCGCTCCTTTTCCGTGCCGCGGCGACATCATCATGCAATGCGTCGGTGACGCAGGCACGGCAGTGACGCTCGCACACGCTGCAGTGATTGCTGGTCGAGGTCAGCGACGATCACTTCCGGACCGGACCCTGCTTCAGCGAGGATATTTCCCCACGGGTCAACGATCAGTGAGTGGCCATAGGTGCTTTTATCGTTGGGATGATAGCCCGATTGATTCGCGGCGATGATCCAGCATTGCGACTCAACGGCGCGCGCGCAAACTAGCAGATGCCAGTGATCTTTGCCAGTTTCCAAGGTGAATGCTGAAGGTACACAGATCACTTCGCTGCCGCGATCGACAAGTTTACGATAGAGTTCCGGAAATCTAACATCATAGCAAATGGAAAGCCCGACACGAAAGCCAAGCACATCGCAGCAGACGATGTCCGTGCCCGCAGTCATAGCCGAAGATTCTTGCAGTTGTTTGCCGCTCGGCAACGTAACATCGAACAGATGAATTTTTCTGTAGTTTGCCTGCATCGTGCCGTCCGGCGCAAACACGGTAGCCGCGTTGAAGGGGCGCTTCGGGTCATCGCTGAGCTCCGGCCAGCCACCGGCGAGTATGGTCGTTCCAAATTGTACGGCACATCGGACCAGCGTATCTCGAATGGGTCCCACGGGCCCGGTGAGCGATTCAGCGATGGCCCGTTTGCCATGATTGGATCCGAAATACGCAAAATTCTCCGGCAGTACGAGGAAGCGAGCACCTTGGGCAGCAGCCTCCGAAATCTTGGATTCACAGGCCTCTAGGTTTGCTGACAGATCATCCTGCGACTGCAACTGAATGGCGGCAACGCGCAACGTGGTGGAACTGCTCATAGTGACAACGATACCCGCCCTGGAAGTTTGCGCCAGCTCGGCATTCAAGCCCCCGCGCCAACACCGAACGGCTAGGATGATACCCGATTAGACATCGACGAGTAATGCCAATCGAGCAGCTTCGGGATTATCATTCGATAATGATGCTGACTCCGTTTCGGCCTTTGATGCATCCAGCTGGGCGACAAGCTGGTCCAATAGTTGCCGCTTTCGCATCCGGTCCTGGTGGCGCGCCGTGGGACCGGATTCAGTCGTGCTCCAGGCTGCAACTGCTCGACCGAATAGTCGCTGGTAGTCCGCGCATTCGAAGCGCAATGCCAAGTGATCGAGTACTACTTGCGGCATGCCGCTGCCGTTGGTGCGATTGAGAAGGCAATTGATCATTGTGAACGCCAGGCTCTGGTTGGCACAGGCAAATGGATGCAGATGCACGAAGTACCAGTGAAAACGTCCGAGATGAGCAATGCAGTTTGCGGGGTCGTTTTCAGATCGACGCTTTCATTGCCGACGACCACGACTCCCAAAGCGTGTCCCAATGTACAGTCCTTCATGGGTCGGGGCGGCAAGAACCAATCTTGATCCTGTTCATCCAGGCGCGCTCGCGCCTTGACGAGGCGGCCCCAAAATTGCGAACAATCGTGAAACTCACGGTCGTTCGTGGTCACTGTTTTCAATGGCCAAAGACCGGTGAAGCAACCGATGATACTCAGAACCCCCGACCGACGTTGCATTGATGCGCGGACCGTCTAAAATAAATGTGCCAGTACGGGGACGTTATGGTGTGAACCTCTCTGGTATAAAGAGCCCCGGGCGTCACGCGTTGTCGAGCAATTGGGCTTGAGGGACAATAGAATGTATTGAAATCCTTGCCCAGAAGCAGCTGTACATGCAACGCGCGCAGCCAGCCTACGAAGGATGCAACGTCCGCAACTGCTTGCATCGTGCTTAGCACATTGCTTGTCAGGTGTCCCACGTTGGTCCAGTAGTTGCGGACGATTTCATACGGCGAAGCCGGAAATCTAACGATTTCAGCAGCACTCGCGCGACTTTCCAATTCCTCCAGCGCCGCCGGCGCAAAAATGAAACGTCCAAACCCAAGGCGCAATAATTGATCGCAGGCGGCCGCTGGGACACCTGAGCTCAACGGTAGTTCGATGACCAGCGGTCTGTCACGCAAAGCCGATATGATGGATTCAACCTGTGATTTTGGTGTTGCGGGAATCCGGATCGGAGCCAGTTGTGCCGATGTTTGAATCCCCGCGTCACCTTGCAGACTCACGACAGTTGCGGAATCTAAGAATCGCCAAGCGATCATCGTCGTTTAGCGCAAAGCGAATTCGTGATTGTGCAAAAAGGTAGTCATCGTTAGGCGATGCCGGTTTTTCCTTCAGCCAGGCCTGGTAATCATTCACTACCCACGGTACGCGTAGGATTTCATCCATTGTCACAGAGTCGGTCACGCTGGCTCCTCGACTAAGCCCAGGGCTTCGTTCCAACCATCTCTTGAGTTCTTGACAACCGGCAGGTCTTGCGGAAATGTCCCTGGCTCATTACTGGGGAATGTCAGTTCGGAGTATTGGTCAATGGCGGCATGCCACGCGCGGTCCGTCTTGAGTGTTTCTGGGATTGAGACCACGTATGATGGCGAGCCCTGAAGGAGGTGTCGGGATCACGAAAATAGCGAGATCCTTTCGAAACTCGAGCAGCATCCAGAGCGCCTTCCAAACGTCGCCGACCCAGAATTTCGTACTGCGCTCGCGCTCGGCGACCAAGGGTAATATCGGCAAGACATCGTGAATTGCCACGATGGTGCGGGGATTGGCCCAATTCTCGACATTGCAAAAATCGCGCAGCGCAAACTCATAGCGATGCATGCCATCAATGAACACCAATTCCAAGGGCTGCTCAGCGTATACCGACGCTAAGGTGTGGTTCTTGAAGAACTCATCGCTGGTACAGGCGATAGAGCTTAGCGTGCCCTATCGCATCGTCGCGCCGCAGTGAAGTCAAGTTGGGATCCACACCGACGATACGCTCCGCGGCTGATGCCAGACGCAAAGTAGCGCCGGTTTCCACCCCGATCTCGAGATACGTTCTAGGTTGAATCGCGTGATGTATGTACGAAAGTACGTCGCGATAGCTTGGCCCCGGCAGATCACGCTGGCTAGTGTGCCCAGCGCTCCGGGGTAATCGGGAAACCTTCGCACAACTTCCAGCAGATCGGGGAGCGCCGATTCGGGTTGGCCTCTTTCAATACTCATCCAGGCTGCCGTATACAAGGCGACCAAATGATGCGGGCAGTATTCACGTACTCGCTGCAGCAACGTCTCGGCTTCGGAAGCATTGCCGTTACCGAGTTCCACCATCGCGAGCGTGACGTCCAAAGCCGGGTCAGGGCCAAATTGAGACGAACCTGCCGCACATATTTCGCGCGCCTGATCCCAATTTCCAGAACGTATACATTGTTGCGCAAGAAGTACCACGTCAGCCAGCGAGGCCAGCCCCCAATTCGATAGCAACGCTTGGCCAGTCTGACTAGACGACATGCAGTCCACTCGGCCCCAAGAGTACTCATGTTTTCGGAGAATGAAACAGAAAGTCCCGCGCGGCCGTTTACGAGCCTAGGCAGCCTACCAAAAGCTCGATGCTTACTCCGTCTTGGGCTTGTACGCTCGTGCAGGTATCCGGACACAACGCGAACTCACCGGGCTTACTTGGGTCGGAGTACCAGCCATCGCCGCAGTCTGCCAGGGATGCAACGTGCTGGAGCGTTTGCTGGTCGGGATTTGCCGGCGACACTACATTGACGACCAACGTACCCGGGTCGACTATTCCCGCGTCCGTGCTGGGTAAAGAAAACCTGCAGCCAACTACGGAGCGTTGAATTTGTTGCAACGCGTCCACGAACGCTTCAGGTTGTCCAGCGCCGACGTTGAAGAAGTGGCACGACGTAAAACCAGACGCACAATACGTCGAATGAGCCGTTGCACCGCCGGCAATCGCGAGCTCTTCGAGTGTTGCAAAGTTGGCCTCAGCCATGCCTATGACGAATGTCTTGATCCCGGTTGTGGAAAGTTGGGTCGAGAGGATGCCTGCCAAGTCGTCGGTGACTTCATCGCAACCGTTCGGATCTCCGTCGGTCACGATTATTCCTACCATACTGCGATTGGCGGTTTTAGCTTTGCCTCGTATACGTGACGAGCCCGCGCAGCGCGGCCTCCATTGGCGTCGTGGTGCCCAGCGGGCTTTGTGCATTCAGCGCATCGATCAGCGATGCAAGCTGTCCCGGTAGGCGCCCGAGCGGTACGGCAGGCACGCTGTCGTCAGCTCCCGTGCAGCAATCGCCGTATTGGCAGCAAGTCTGGTTGGCTGCGGTGGTCCCGGTGCAGTTTCCGTTCGGGAAAAATTGCAGAGCTACGCCCATGCCATTGGACGTAGGTGCGCCAAAGAAACCCGCCAAGGCGTTAATCGCGTAGCACCAGCGTGCCGCCGTGGTATCGCCCACTTGGCAGTTGGGAATTGTGCCTTGCGGCAATGCCATCGAGGCTGAGCGATCAAGCATCAAATACAACATCAAGTGCGACCGGCTCGGCCGGAACGGGCTCGGCTGCGCAGGCCGAATCCGCCGACAAGCGCCGCATCGTCTACGACCCCTTCATAGACAAAAGAGACATCGGGTATCTCCCAAACCTGCTGGCCTCCGGCGTCGCTCGGTCGACCGCCTCCCGCATCGATACCGGCGTCCTCGTCGGCGCCATTTTCCGAATCTCACGTCGTGCGCAATACCAAGAGGGCAGGGCAACAGCTGCGAGCAAAACGGCGGTCCGCCAGCGAGGCATATTTTGGTTGTATTGACGGCACGTTGCCTCGACAGGTTTAGTCTAGGCATTACAAGCTCTTAGGTTTCGTCACATTCTCCCACGTGCCGTCACGCCAGAAACAGGCACGATTCGTCGAGGCCAACCCAGCCGACAATCGCGGCCTATTCCAATTCCACCACGGGCGAACTTGCCTCGTTCGGTTCCTCGGGAGATCCGTTTTCGTTGGCGGCCGTGTGCGCGGCTTTTGTACGACAGTTGTCGCAAACCCCACAAGGACGCTGAGCCGCCGTGCCAAAGTGCCGTCTCATGGACTCATGACGACAATTGCGTCCAATGACATAAGCTGAAACGGATCGCATGCGTTGATGATCGCGTTCGCGCAGTGATCGCAATCGAGCAGCAAAGGCGCGGGACCGGTCGAGCAAGTCCGTGCAAGACTCCGGAACCCGCACCCAATCTTGTTTATGTTCGACCCAGCCCGCGTTAGCCAATAGTGAAAGCAACGACTCCAGGCGTGCGCGTCCAACACCCACCGATGCTGAGAGCGTGTCAACCAGCGCCATTTTTCCGGGACCTGCATGCTGATTTAGCACAGTTGCAACTTGCATCAGATCCTCAGGTCGCGGACGCTGGCGATCCAACCATTGCCGCATCGGGGACTCGTCCTCTAATGCGGCCAATACAATTGCGGACGTGTTGCCTGCCGCTGTGTCAAGCCTGCCTAAATCCCGTGAGTACTGTTCGAGTGAACTCGGAGCGTGAAAATGTATCAGCGTACGCGGCGAAGCATCGCGTCGCGAGTACATGCCGCTAATGCCGACCGTGATTACCTCGCTGTTGCCCGCACTGGGCGGCGTCGCGGGCGGTCGCCCCATCGCGGTAAGAGCCCAAGAAGCACGGGCAGCAATGGCAGCTCGCCCGAACACGTCGAGGATTTCGTCAACTTCTTCCGGAGCAGAGCACAAAACCATGATTGGGGGCGCCGCCTGACTTACGCGTTCAAGCAACGTCCCGCCGCGGTGGGGAATGTCCACCACCGGCACTTCTAAAGCGATTGTGTCAGGCAGCGGCTGAAGATCCACCCGCTGCGGGCTTCTCAGCCCCAATCGATGAGGGAGATCCGTGCGCACACTGGGAGGTGCCGAGCGCAAAACTGCAAGTGTCGGAGGTCGGCCCAGGCGGGTAACGATGTTCGGAATGCGATCGTAGGCAATATCGAAGTCGAAGGACAGCTCTGATACGCGCTGGGCTTCTTCGGCTACCAACCCGTGAATTTTCAATTGCTGCAGCTCTGTGGCCAGAGCATTGTCATCGAATACTTCTAACGGCACGACCAGGGTGCCAAATGGCGCTGACCCAAATCGACTCAATATGGATTTGCGCTCCTCATCCGACCCCAATAAGGCAAACACGGCTAGCCCCAGTCGAGTAAAGTGGGCAGCAATTTCCGACGCAACACTTTCCGAGCGCTGGACCAGCAGGGTCTTGCGCATAATGCCTGCGTTGCGACGAAATATGCATCGCTACTGTCAATCGCCGACTGGATGAGCGCCAATGTATCTTTGCCATTGAGCCAAGGCTCAAGCCAGCCTTGGACCAGCTCGCGCTCAAGCTTGATAGATGCATTCTGTGCAGTTGCTGCGATAAGTTGCCATTCCTTGTCGAAGGACCCGGCTCCAATTGCCGGGTTCGCTAGTGGTTCCGACCCAGGTCCTGAATTGGGATCCCGAGGCCCTAGCCGCCCTCGCCGAACGAAAGCGGTACTTGTTCTAGGTTCCGAGCTGACGGCCGCATTTTCTCCGGAACCAATCACTTCCGAGGCCGGGGTCAGTTCTGATCGACTGGGCGCATCATCTTTGGACTGCTGCACCCTTCTTGCCCGCAGCTGCGCCGCTTGTTGTGCCTCCAGCACTCGTTGAGCGGGAGAAACGTAAGCGGCACGAACGGCAAATTTGGCGGGGATTCGAAGGCGGCCTTTGGCCTGTTGAACACCTTCATCTAGGGCAGGTGGTGCAACTGATCGCGGTGTCAGCGGCTCAGCATCCGAGACACCAATGGGCCCTGCAGGTCTCATAATCGGTGCTTTATGAACCATCGCGTCCATCTGCTCCGCTTTTACCGCCTTTGTAACAACCTTCAGATTTGCACGGCTCCGTTGGTCCAGTGCAATCATTTGAGTCAACTGGCCAGGTCTGCTAACGGCTTTTTTAGCAGCCGGTGCTTTCTTTCGTGCCGGCGCTAAAGTAGGCTTAGTCTTGCCTGTGGTTGCCTTCGAATGTGCCGCTGGCTTGACTCTCTTTGGCAAAGTCTTCTTGACCGGTGACTTATTAGCTTTAATCGGGGCGCTTTTATTAGGCAATCGCCGCCTTACCACCTTCTTATTTGAAGCCGAACGATTCGACACTAGCTTAGAGGATTTGCGACGCACGGCAGTAACACGTTTACTCATGATAGCTGGCTTCCAGCGCGAGCGGCGTTGCCGCGGTCTTCGCGCATCCCGCCGATTGTGATTGAGTCGGCGGAGTCAACACCCCACCGCTAGCATCCATTGCATCCGGATGAAACGAAAAATTACGGATATTTTGCTCAGTTGAGCAAATGTTCAGTATTTAGAAGAGTGCCCCGAATTCCCGCCGCAGCGCAGGCCGCCGTGCTTCAATCTCGCCGTGGCCGCGGACCATTCGCTTCCAAGGCCGCGCCATTCACTATTGAAGTTTCGATGCCTCGATCTTTTCGGCTTCGGCGGCTTTTTTGGTCGCTGCTGTGTGCCTCTTCAGCGAAAGTAACGCGTCGAGCAACCTGATAAGTTCCCCGTCCACCCCTTCATAATACTTGCGGGTTGTGGCAATCGCGTGTTCCTCGTCGCCCTGACGAAACGCCTGCATAAGCTGACGAAGATGGTCGGGAAAACCAGGATCAAGCAGCCACAAAGTGGGAAATCGATCGATAAGGTCACGATAGAGTTCGAGAAATGGGTTGGCGACCCAACGGATTGTCAACGAATGACTTGCTTCCACCAGCGCGTCCATCCAACGTTGAAATCCATGGGCGATGAGAATGCGATCGCCCCGTTCAAAGGCGGCAATCAACAATTCGGTAATATCCTGCAATCTTTGACAATCCGTATCGGTGGCGCGACGAATTGCAAGCCGAGTTGCGAATTCGAGGACGATCAGGCGCGCCGGCAATAAGTCTTCGACAATGTGCGTAACTTCGCCTAAATCGGGCGCTGTTTCCAGGAATGGCCCCAGGAGCTCAAGCGTGCCGGTTCTGCGAAAATCCGTCACGGTTACGCCTTGACCGTGACGAACCGTCACCAAGCGTAATTGCTCCAGCCGTCGAACCGCTTCTCGCAACGTATTGCGATTGGTGTCGTACGTCTGAGCCAGCTCTCGCTCGCCGGGCAAGCGCTCGCCGGGCGCAAAGTCACCCGTGAGAATCTGCCGACGCATATCCTCAAAGATTCGACCCGTCAAATTCGAGCTGACTACCGGATCTTTATTGGAGGGCATCGGCAAGTTAGTCTAAAGCTACGTCAACGGCGGACGACGAGGGAAGTACTTGATGGGCGCTTGGGTTTCAAAGCAGAAACGAAGCTCCTACGGAAAAATACGGGTAGCCAACTCGGACGTTGAGCCCGATGGTTCGGCCAAACATGAACTTGGCACCGCCCGCAATGACCAAAATGGGGTCAGTGTATGAATTCGAGTATCCGCAATTACCCGTAGGACATGCCCCGGTCGCTGGACCATTGTAGTCCAAACTCACGTGAGCATATCGAAGTGCAAACCCTGGCTCACCGTATACTGTAATAATGTCCGTTATATAGAAGTTCCACTGAAGCACCACTGGCAAATACAGGGCATAGGCCGAACAACCATAATAGACATTATTGGGTACCCCGTAATAGTAATAGCCATAGTTGCAGCTGTCTCCCCTGGTAAGCCAGTCAAGGCCGAACCCAATCCCCATATCGTTATTGATGGTTGAAATGGGTCCATTTCTCAGAAACGGAATGGTCACCCGCGCACCCAACCCATAACCGCCTCCGGCGAAGTAAGGTGTGTCATCCAAACCAAGCACCAGATGGGGTTCCAAATCCACCGAATAGACGGGATGGTTGCCGGGTTGCTTGATAATGCTTTCGGCCTTTGCACTGGTCGCGCACAGCATCAAAAGCGCCGGCAAAAACAACAAGCAGCCTACGGCTAATCTGCCAGTTTTCCGTTGGGGCATCGGCAATACAATTCAATCATGGGCATGGCCTTGGTATTGGACGGTCTAAGGGCAGTAATACACTCGCTTGGACGCGAAAAGAATGCCTTTTCCAAACGGCTTCTGGCTGAGACACCGACCGGCCGAAAAGTTTCGCTTGTTTCGTCGCATGAACACAACCTTGGTTGCAGGAAATCCAGGCTGATGACCCGAAACCGGTACACCGTGCATGCACGTTTTGAAATCGAATGAATTACAACCACGCAAGATCAATTCGGCCCGAGTTTCGCGGACGGCCCAATCGGAAAATTGTGGGCGTCGTGCGTTCGTTCCGACGTTTCAATGGTTGGTTGTCTGGGCCCCGTCCCAGCCAACTGCCTTGTGAAAACTTGATTCAACCTTCATGGCTTTTCCGCCTTAAAGTCGCTAACATCCGCCAACCATGTCGCACCCGAGCGAAGTCGATTCTCCCTCGTCTTATCCGTCTGATTTAGCGTCCACTTCGTCGCGGCTCCTGTCGCGGGCGATGCAGCACACGTTCGCCAACGCTTGGCAAACTTCCGACGACTTTCTGCAGCATTTTGGTCCGGACGCAATCATGCAAGCGTTAGTGGACGCGGATGAGCTTCGGGCTCATTTGCTCGTCAAGCTTGCCAACGTGCACGAAAGAATCGCTGTAAAGAAATCGATTTCCTCAGCCTCGGAAGACTTGCGACTGGCACTCGACGAGGGTGTAACAACCCCGGACGCTGTGCTCGAATTGTTCCCTGCCGATGACCGCGTGCGCTACCTAAAGGCGCCGCTTTTGTGGAGCTTCATGTTTGAGGACAGATTCTATCTGACGACGCCGTCGGACGGCGAGTCAGCTCACGAACGTGCGGTGAAGCGACTGACGTTCTTGGCGAATTGCGGACTCGAAGAGTCACTATTGTCATTACAGGATATCATCGACGGTATTGGAATTGAAAGGTTAGCATCCTCCCTACCCGTAGATGAATTGCGGCGAGTCGTTACTCGGGCAATGCAAGCAGGGCGGGACAAATTACCGCTTGATGAAGAACGCCTGCTGGATGTGGTACCCTTAACAAAAATTATCAGCTATGTTCCCCTCGATATTGTCTGGCAAAACGTGATTGTGCAGCGAATCGCCGAGCCTTACGGATTCGTGGACGACTTGACCGCCGCACACAAGGGAAGCGAGCATAATTCGGCAATTGCTGCGCGAGTGCCGAGCGCCCCAATTCCCTCCTCCAAACGTCCACCGAAGCCTTCTGGCAGCAGTCCTGCGTTTCAGTTTGACTTTGACGCGGTTAGCTCGTCCCCAGAGGCAGCGCCACCATCATCCGTGGAAGCCGCGGGTTCGCCAGATGAGGTTAGGATGACGGCCGTGGAGCGTCTCAAAGAGATCGGAAGATTGCCGCCCAGTTACGAGCAACTCTCGACCCCCATCTTACTTTCTATTGAATCAATGTATGCGGAATTATTTGAGGCGACGTCGGACGAAGAGCGAGCCGAGTGCATTCACGAGTCATTCCCCAATGAAAGCCATTTGCGAAACGCAATGCTAGCCCTAGCCGAACTGCTAGAACCTAGCATTGACGTGACGCGACCGCCCATTAGCGAAGCTGACACGGAAGCTTTGGTCAAGCTTGTTGTGTTTGAAGAACGGCGACGCAAGGACGGGACGGTAGCTAATCGTTCGTCCGTAAAGCCTCCGCCGCTGCCCATGGGACGCGCGGCAAGCAGCATCCCCGCGGCGGCACGGATGTCCGTGCCACCACCCTTGCCAGGGACAAAGGGCGGTCGATCGGACTAACAAACTCGGTGCATCCAACCGAGTACATCCGGCGTTTCGCCGTATTGAATGGCGAGCAACTGTTCCCGTAATGTTTGTGCTACAGGGCCACCTTGGCCGTCTCCCATGACGTATTGTCCTCGATGACAGCACATAGCTCCAATAGGCGTTATGACTGCGGCTGTGCCACAAGCGAATGCCTCCGTCATTTGCCCGGCCTCTGACGCAGATATCCATTCATCGAGACTTATCGTTCGCTCTTCTACGGCATAGCCCAGCTTCGGTCCAATGAGCAGCAAGCTGTCTCTTGTGATGCCCGGAAGCAGGGAACCCGTGAGCTTTGGCGTTACTAAAGTTATTCGACCCCCATTTTGATAAACGAAGAAGATGTTCATTCCACCCATTTCTTCGATGAAAATTCGATTTACCGCGTCAAGCCAGACGACTTGCGCACACCCCCTTTGCGTGGCTTCTGCCTGGGCAATTAGACTTGCCGCATAATTCCCCCCGAATTTTGCCTCGCCGGTCCCTCCCGGTGCAGCGCGAACGTAGTTGTCGCAAACCCATACGCTAACCGGTTTTACTCCCCCTTGGAAATAATCACCTGAGGGTGAACCGATAAGTATGAAAAGATACTCTCGAGAAGGCCTGACCCCCAGGCAACGTTCCGTTGCAATCAGTAACGGCCTCATATATAAACTTGTGCCACGAATCGACGGCACCCAATCTCGATCTTGCCGAATTAGCAAGTCCGCGGCCTGGATAAACATTTCCGCGGGCATCTCCGCCATGGCCAGGCGCCGCGCTGAGCACTGAAATCGTCTCGCGTTGGCGTCGGGTCGAAAACTAGCGATGCTTTCGTCAACCTGCCGAAATGCTTTGAACCCTTCAAAAACCGATTGCCCGTAGTGCAGCACAGCTGCCGCCGGATCGAGCTCGATTCGTTCATAGGGCTTCAGCATGCCAGCGAGCCACCCCTCACCCTCGCGGAATGGGATTGCAATCATGTGATCTGTAAATGTTTGCCCAAAACCTAGCGGTGATGCCAGCACCTTGGACCGTTCATCAGCTGGGGTAGGGTGATTTGTCGGCCTAACTTCAATGGGGAATCGAGGCGACATCGCGCAGCGCAGATATTACACAAAATATGCGCTAGCGCGCAAGCAGCCCGACCCTCCGCGTGTCCGTTAGCGACCTTAAAGCGAAAAACTCGTCGATCTTGAGTCAAGTTTTCCCGATGCCGTGTTCCGGGTCGGGCCCCGGAACACAAACACAATCAATACGTCGGAACGGACGAGCGGGTCACCTATGAAACCCAACGCACGGCGTGCCGGCATTTCAAATATGAAATAGCAAACAGGGCGTCACCGGCCGGGAGAAGTCCCGTTAGTTGAGTATTCTTCAAGACTTAGGAGTTTTTCGGTAGCAACCAGCTAAACCGGACATAAGTAGTCATTAATGATGTGGTGCGTTTTGGTGTCAGCACCCGTATACGCTACTGTACTAAACATGGACGAAGTTCGGCTCGATCAATGGTTGTGTGCAGCACGAATTTACAAGTCGCGCACACTAGCTCAAGAGAGCTGCGAGGCAGGCCATGTAAAGGTCAATGATATTGTTGCCAAGAGCAGCCGCATCGTCCGGGTTGGTGACAAGATCATGGCGCATGCCCCAAGGGGATTGATGTTAATGATTGTCCGAGAAATTCACGACAAGCGCCTGTCGCCCGCGTTAGCTCGCGAGATTTACGAAGATCATTCACCCCTACCAGTACCGCGTGATCAACGAGTCGCTTTTAGACCGAAGGGTGCGGGTCGCCCCACCAAATCTGAGCGTCGCAGCCTTCTGCGACTCAGAGGTGATGTCGATTTGGAATAGGATCGACCGTCACGGATTTGCCGGCGCGGTGGATGATGCCAATGGTTTGGTTGTTGTTGTCGATTCCGGGTGCGTCATGCGTGGTACCACATCCGAGCCTCTCACGCGTCTCGGTGCGCCTGCTGGCTTCTCGATTTCACCCCCGTCATTGTCGGGCTTATCCCCCAAGTCTGAGGGGATCACAAGCATCGCTATGGCGATGTAAAGTAATGTCCCTATTACTGGCAGAAAGAAAGGTAGCCATCGGTGCTGCCGGAGTTGCTTGAAACGAAGCCACCACTTCACACAGATAGAATACTTACATCCAGTTATGCGTCAAGCAGTAACGGAACTGCTTTTATCAGGCTGCGCTGAGCTGGCTATTCTGGCTTGAAACGTCGGCAACTGAAGGTTTTGACTTTCACCGGTAGTCCACAGGCTCGTTCTGATTTTTTGATTGTGTTGGTTGGGCCCCGGCCCAGCCAACTGCATTGCCGAAAACTTGACTCAAGATGGATGAGTTCTGGGTATTAAGGTGGCTATCCACCGTCCGAGCAATCATGTTCTTTGGGTAGGGATTCGTCGTTTGGGTTTTCCAAGTAGCCCGGCGGAAGCACCACGCGCTGTGTTCCGGAATCCTTGCAACGAGGCACGCGTAACGCAGCCTGCGGAAATGGTGCACTTCGCTCCAGACTAGCTACCACCAGCTTTAGATTCTCGATCGTGTTGACGTTCATTAGATGGTGGCGAAGCGTTGCTGAGGCGCGAATTCCTTTCGTGTACCAAGCCGCTTGGCGACGAAATGATCTCAAGCCAACGCACTCTCCAAGCCACGCCGCTTGTCGGTTTGCGTGCTCGAGCATGATATCGACAACTTGGCCCACATTGGGTGCGAGCGGTGGCCGGGCTCCGCCAAAGATTGCCAGTAAATCCCGGAACAACCAGGGTTGACCTAGACAACCGCGACCAATTACCACGCCATCGCAGCGAGTCTGTCTCATCATGCGAATCGCGTCGGCGGCTTCCCACACATCTCCATTACCTAAGACCGGGATTGACAGCCGTTGCTTCAGATCACCGATGGCGTTCCAATTTGCGCTATCAGCATATAGCTGAGCTGCGGTTCGGGCGTGAAGAGTAACCGCCGCACACCCCTCTTCCTGCGCCACTTGGCCCGTTTGCAGGTATATGATGTGCCATTCGTCGATGCCCAACCGAAATTTTGTTGTGATAGGAATAGTACCCGCACTGGTTACGGCGGCTCGAATAATCTTTGCCAACAGGCGTGGCTTGTGCGGGAGAGCCGCACCACCCCCTTGACTAGTCACTTTTCGGACGGGGCATCCGAAATTCAAATCGATATGATCTACCCCCTTTTCGGCAACAAGGTATTTCACTGCTTCGGAAATCCAATACGGGTCGGTTCCGTACAGCTGAATGCTTCTGGGTGACTCATTGTTGCCAAATGACGCTAGCGACAGGGTACGTTCAACACGCTGCACCAATGGTCTAGCGGTTACCATCTCTCCAATGCACAGAGGTGAGCCGTATTCTCGACACAATGAGCGAAACGGATAATTAGTCACCCCAGCCATGGGGGCCAGTGCGACGGGTGGCCAGAGTCCAATTGTTCCAAGAATTAGTGGACTAAACTCATCCGGCGCGGCTGGACACACCTCTCTCGCAATTGGGGTTTCGGAAACTGGCAACACGACTGCGCGAGTTTAGCGCAGCACGCTAGTTCAGATACCGGAACGTGGGCCGAATCTGCATTGAATACTGCAATCTCAGTTGGTGAGCTGGCCGGAGGCTACCGATCCGTCAAGGCTTCTTGCTTGCGCGGTTCCCCGCGATTGAAAACCGCTTTAGGATGTAAAACGGTTTAAATGTTTACTCGCGTAATTCCATACCGGCGTGCGTCCGGAGCGACAGCTTGAGAGATTGTGCATTGGCAATGAACCGCATTCTCGTCGTGGAAGACTCGCACAGCATGCGAAGTTTTGTGCGCACCGCGCTAGAGTCCGCACTGCAACCGCTAGGTCCATTTGAAATTCTCGAAGCTACCAGCGGATTTGACGCACTAAGGCTGCTACCGCGAGGTCACTGGGATTTGGTCATATCTGACATCAACATGCCTGATATCAACGGGCTCGAGCTGCTGTCGTTTGTGCGCCACAGCGACGTGCACCGTGCAACCCCCGTGGTTCTGATTTCGACGCAATCTTCCGACAAAGATCGTCAGCGTGGTCTAACGCTTGGCGCCAATGCGTATCTTGTCAAACCATTCACGTCGCAACAGCTGGTGGCCGAAGTTGTGAATCAGTTGGGCCTGACCGATGCGGGGCATCATGACTGATCCGAGTGACAAAGCGCGTGAAGACTTCTTCTCCGAGGCCCAGGAAATTATCGAAACTTTGTCGCGCAACTTGCTGGCTCTTGATGAATTACATCGTCAAAATGGCACGGATCCCTCACTGATCAATGAGGCATTTCGTGCTGTGCATACGCTCAAGGGCCTGTCCAGCCTATTTGGCGCCACGATGATTGGCGCACTGTCGCATCACCTTGAAGATGTCTTAGACGACCTCAGACTGGGACGAATTGCACTTGACAATCACATTTTGGATATCTTGTTCAAAGCGGTCGAAGGATTCGGACGCGCGCTAGTCATGGAACGCGATTCTACCCAGGAACGCGCGCCGTCATTCATTGAGGGTCTAGTCGCGCAGATCAGAAAGGTCGCGGCTGCTCCCGGCCCTTCCGTGG
This sequence comes from uncultured delta proteobacterium, assembly GCA_963835565.1. GTDB lineage: Bacteria > Myxococcota_A > Polyangia > Polyangiales > Polyangiaceae > FEN-1139. Next base: position 47,674 of record CAWIGY010000054.1, on the reverse strand, counting down.
ACGATTCTGGCGAATACGATATCGAACCGGGCCTGCTCGCGGTTCTAACCGAATATGAAGAGCACCGTCTTCGTGCCAATATTCAAGAAGGTTTGAAGCTTTTTCGACTCCGCGTTCGTTTTGATCTGGTTACGATTGACAAGGGCCTGGAGGAAATAAAGGAACGCGTCAAGAAAATTGGAGAAATCATCACATACTTACCCACTGGGGAAACATCCAGTGTTGATTCGATTGAACTTGATCTGCTGGTCGCCTCATCGCGCGATCTCAATACCCTGGCAGCCGAATTAGCGAGTGTCGATCTCGCAATCGAAGAGGTACCTCGTCGACAACGCCGTTCACCCACAGGACGGTCTGACGCGGGCCCTGGCGTTGAGAGCCTACAGCCGGACCATTCTCTGGAAGGCTCGATGGCGCCGGCACCGCATGTTGCGGGGCCTCTTGCCGACCCGACCGGATCGTTGCGTTCCGTCAGCCAGACGGTTCGGGTTGACATTCGCAAGTTGGATCATCTCATGAACATTGTCGGCGAACTTGCCATTGTTCGCGGCGCTTTAGCGCGACTTGCCGACAGATTGCGTGGCGAGGGACAGCGGCAAAGTGCGACGGATTTGTTACGGTTGCATCGAAATTTCGATCGAAGACTTGCTGAAATGCAGGATGGAATTCTCGAAGTTCGAATGGTTCCACTGGGTCAAGTGTTTGAGCGATTGGGACGCGTCGTACGCCAAATCAGTCGGGATCTAGGCAAGGAGATTCGATTGGTGATCACTGGCGCTGAGACAGAGATCGATAAACTGATTGTGGAGGAATTGAGCGACCCGCTGATGCACATGATCCGAAATGCCATTGATCATGGAATTGAGTCTGCCGATCGCCGCCTCAGTGTTGGCAAGCCTACCATGGGGACAATTGCTCTGAATGCCTTCCAAAAAGGCAATCACGTAATGTTGGAGATTGAAGACGACGGGCGCGGAATTGACGGTCAGGCAGTATTGCGTCGTGCCGTGCAACTTGGAAAGGTAGGTTCAGAAGAGGCTAAGGACCTTACGCACGCCGATATTCTGGGCCTAATATTCCTGCCGGGGGTAAGCACCAGGGAGGAGGCAAATGACGTCAGCGGTCGTGGCGTCGGAATGGATGTAGTTAAGACCAATATTAGTAAGCTTGGCGGTGTAATTGACGTTCACAGTGATGACGGTATCGGGACAAAGATGACAATTACGCTTCCAATTACGCTCGCCATCGTAAGTGCACTTCTAATACGAGTTGCGGAACACACCTTTGCCATCCCATTGGCGAGCGTTTCAGAAGCGATCGGGTTCGACGATGCTGGCCTTCGAGTGGTGGACGGGCGAGAGGTCATGACTTTGCGTGGTACAACGTTGCCGATAGCAAGATTGGACCGGCATCTTTCGCTGAATCGATCGACGCCGCCACCGCGTCGTCAGTACGCAGTCGTGGCGGCCCTCGGCGTTAGACGCTTGGGCCTTGTCGTTGATCAACTGGTGGGACAGCAGGACATTGTTATCAAGCCGTTAGGTAAGTCCCTCGACAACGTCCGCGGTTTTGCAGGTGCAACGGAACTGGGGGACCAGCACGTCGGTCTAGTTATTGACGCTGCGGCCATAATTGACGAAGTATTGGCCGTATCGGACGTGGGGGCGCGCGCCGCGCGACTTACCTATGGGTGACCTTGTAAAAATTAGTTCCCAGCGCGCCACACGCAGGGACGCTGGAGAACGTGAATCAATTCGCGAGTTTCTCGCGGTGATGCTGGCGAATCAGACTTACGGTGTCGAGCTCACCCGAATTAGGGAAATCCTTAGCCCGCCCCCCCTTACGGCAGTTCCGCGGACGCCCAACCATATCAAGGGAGTTTGCAGCGTTCGCGGCCAATTAATTACGGTCATTGACCTAAGGTCAAGGCTTCGCCTTGCGGAGGCGCCTCTCAGCAGAAAGACGCGCATTCTGCTTACGGAAAACGCTGGAGAGGTCGTTGGCTTGTATGTGGATGAAGTACGCCATGTCCTTAGGTTGACCGAGGCTGAAATTGAACTTGCCACGGGTGTGTTTGGAAATGACGTTTCAGAGCATGTCATAGGAATTGGACGTCCACCGGGTCACGTTCTTGTGTTGCTCGATTTAACGACCATCGTTCCGCGATAAGTCATTTTCGACAATGATGCAATCTAAACAACGTCCAGATCCGCAAAAGAGCTTAGTTGGCTTCGCCGTCGGTGATGTGTCCTACGCAATCCCAATTGGATGCGTTAAGGAAATAATCAACCCCATAGTCCTTACGAAATTGCCTTACGCACCGGATGTTATATCTGGAGTCGCTGATCACCGGGGTGAGGTCGTACCGGTTGTAGATTTGCGAACCCGGTTTGGCGTTCCGCAGTCTGGAGAAAGGCGAAGAACCAAATGGATACTTGTTGACGTTGGCGGTAAGACCATTGGTCTCATTGTTGACCGCGTTACGGGTGTATTCGGGACGGGCGGACGAAGTCTGCGGCCCGCGCCCAACCTCGGCGGTGGCGAAGAAGTGCGCGGTATCGCTGGCGTAACGTTGCACGAGGGCACCATGGTTTTCGTTTTGGACGTCGATCGTTTTGAGACGATTGCCGAATCGCTGCAAATCCACGACATTCAACTGCGCGCAGGGAGTTCGAAGGTATGACGCGCGGAAGCCTAGAACAAGCCCTGACCGCCCGGGATCCGGAGGTGAGGCGCGTTGCAGTTGGAGAACTGGCTCGATTAGGTGCAGAATCAACCTCATCACTAATTCGGGCGCTGGGCGATGAAGATTGGAGAGTGCGTAAAGAAGCAACGCAAGTCATTCTGGGAATGCCTCCCTCAAGAGAGCTTGCGCAGGCCGTGGCGAGAGCGTTGCAACCGAACGATAACGTAGGTTTGAGAAATGCTGCGGTTGAAGCTCTGGCAGCCTTGGGGCAGACTGCAGTTGAAGCGCTTTCCGAGGCGACAGTTCGCTTAGACGTTGATGGGCGCAAACTCGCCGCGGATGCTCTGGGCCAATCGCGTCATCCGTCAGCCGTTGTGCTATTGAGAAACCTTGCAGTCAACGTAGATCTCAATGTTCGAGTGGCGGCAATTGAGGCTCTTGGTCATGTCGGATCGAGCTGCACCAGTGAGTTTGCAGACATACTCTATTCGGCCCTACTTGCCGAGGAACCTATCGAGCGTTTGAGTGCCCTCGAAGCAGCCAACGAACTTGGCCTCAGCCTCGATTGGCGGCGGATTCGGACGTTGCTGGGCGATCCCTGGTTGCAGCGTGCCATATGGTCTGCAGCTTGTCGCATGACCGATGTGGATTCTGCGGAAATGTTGGCTTGCGTTGCGGATCAATGTATTGAATCGGATTTTCCACTGGCAGTGTCAGCACTGGCTAATCGAATTAGTCGGGACCAGCCGGCACTCGCCATAATTCGATCAACGCTTGCCACCTTGCGCGAACAACGGCGACAATGGCTTATGCAATTGCTGAATGGCGATTTGATCGAGCATCGCCAATCCGCATTGTTGGTGTTGGCAGCAATTGGTGATGCTGCGTCCGCGCGCGCGGTCTTGGATGTACTAGATGATGATTCTCTAGCCGCGACGGCGGAGCTCGCCTTATCTCTTTTAGGCACAGTAGCGTCCTCGCTACTGTGTGAACGCGCATTAGGAGCACCCTCGTTACGTACGCAAGCCTTGGCGATTGGGATGTTGGCGAGTGTTGTAGGTTCCACACCGGATGCAGATGCCTTGGCCGCAGTATCTTCGGCACTGTCATCAGAAAGCGCCTCCGTGTTGCGAGCAGCATTCGAGTTCCTCGAGCGTAACAGTAATGAGAGCTGCTTTGAACGCGCATATTATTGTCTTGGGCGCGCGGCTCAAGTGGTCGAGCCTTCAGCAATCGTTGCTTTGCAGTCAATGGTAAAGCGTCACCCAAATTGTGCTGCGCAGTTAGTTCTGAATTCCACCGTTGACGGGCCATACGCCATGGCGGCTGTTGTGACAATGGCCACCTTAATCGGAATTCCCGGTTATGACCGGTCCATCGACACTGAGTTTCTGAGCCGAGCACTTGCGCATGAGTCTCCTCAAGTTCGCAGGGTAGCTTTGGAGGCGCTGGTCGCCTGTGGTCACGCGTCTTCCACGGACATGGCATTATTTGCGCTTACTGATGAGGAATCAGAGGTCCGTCGAGCCGCAGTTCGTGCCCTGGGTCGTGCTTCGGATGTGAACGCTATTGATCGACTTATTGACATCATTCGTGCGTCGGATGATATGGATTTGGTCGTCACGGCAATCCGTGCGCTCGGTGAATCCGATAATCCTCGAGCACTGCCGGTTCTGCGTCCCGTGGCGCGGGGTGGGACGCCAGTCATAGCGGTTGCGGCAGTTGAAGCGATAGCACAAATCCGTGATGCCCGTCGGATTGAAGCTCTGATCGACAGCTTGGCGCATACCGATGTCGAGGTGGTCAAAGCGTCATTGCAAATGCTTGCCAAAGAAAGTGACTTGCGCGCCGGTGCACACTTGGGCGCATGCCTCGATCACGAGGCGTGGGACGTTCGGCGCCTGGCCGCGGATCTTTTGGGGAGAATTGGTGGAGATGTCGCCAACGGGCTACTGCGAACCAAATTGTCAATTGAGACCGAACCCCTGGTGAGAGAGGCGCTCCTGCGCGCACTGGGTGACATCGATGTTGCCACGCATGTACGGCGCAATACGACTAGCGTTGACCCTGGGAGCTGGCGACCACGATGACTGCGGAGCCACTGGCTGGTGCGCTGCTGCGATTGCGCCCCAACGAATTTCGATTGCTCAGGGATCTCGTCAATGCGCACGCGGGACTGCACTTTGACGATGATGCACTTGTGCTATTCGACCGACGACTCGCCGATCGATTGGCGGCCCTGCAATTATCTGGTTATGACGAGTACTATAAGTACTTACGTTTCAGCACGCGCGGCCAAAGTGAGCTAGACGAAGTGCTTGAACGTGTCACCACCAATGAGACCTATTTCTTTCGGCAAGAATACCAATTGAGAGCATTCAAAAATGAGGTCCTGCCCCCTATTCACGAAAATAACCTGACGCGCCGCCGGCTCGGTGTTTGGAGCGCAGGGTGTTCGACAGGCGAAGAAGCCTACACGCTTGCAATGCTTATCCACGAAAGCGGGCTGTTCGAAGGTTGGGATGTGCGCGTGATTGGGAGCGATATTTGCAAACACAATGTATCGTTTGCGCGTCGCGGGGTTTATCGAGGTGGGGCATTTCGCACCACTCCACTCGAATATCGTCATAGTTATTTCGTTGAGTCTGAAGATGGGTTTCACGTTTCGGAGAATATCCGAAAAATGTGTTACTTTGGGCAGCTCAACCTGCTCGACTCCGGCAGGGCCGCGATAGTTGGTCGTGTGGATGTTGTGTTCTGTCGAAATGTGCTTATTTACTTGGACGTAAGATCACGCCGCAGAGTCATTGATAGTCTGTATGAGCGTCTGGTGCCAGGCGGCATTTTGCTATTGGGGCATTCGGAATCACTTTTGAATGTTACTACGGCATTTGAGCTCGTGCATTTATCCGAAGATCTGGTGTACAGAAAGCCACCTAGTCAAGAGCGTGTCGAGCCGGGAGCTCGTTAGTCAAGGACACTTGTGACCGCCAACCCTAAACTCCGCATACTTGTCGTTGATGACTCGGCGTTTAATCGCCGGAGTCTGGCTGAAATTCTCTCGTCAGATCCGGAAGTGGAAGTCGTAGGAAAAGCGGGCGACGGCGACGAAGCATTGCGTTTGGTCACACTCCTGAAACCGGATGCGATAACGCTCGACCTTGAAATGCCGCGCATGGATGGATTTACCTTCTTGCGAATCCTGATGAGTGTAAATCCAATGCCTGTGATAATTGTTTCGTCGTACAGTCAGAAAGAAAATGTTTTCAAGGCGCTCGACTTGGGAGCACTCGACTTTATAGCGAAACCGGACAGATTTGCGGACTCTGAACTTTCGCGAATACGCGCCGAACTTCTGCTGAAAATTCGCGTTGCCAAGAACATGCGGCCCGGGGCGCTCGCTGCTCGTCGTACGCTCGAGGCAGCCGCGCCGCGTCCCGTTGCGGCTGGTACTGCAGGGGTGACAGCTCCCCGTAATTTCATTGCGATCGCCTCCTCGACTGGTGGACCTACAGCATTAATGGAAGCATTCTCCAAAATGCCTGAGCGACCCCGCAGTGCCATTCTTATTGCGCAACATATGCCGGACAAGTTTACTAGAACCTTTGCTGAGCGTCTTGACCGTCGTAGTTCAATGCGTGTAAGTGAAGCTCAGGATGGCGACCTGGTTTCTGGCGGTCGCGGATTTGTTTGCCCAGGTCGGCGATGTATGGAACTTGAGCGGCATCGCTCCGGTGAATGTCGCATCAGGGTCTCGGTGCCCGATCAAAATGATCGTTACGCCCCAAGCGCCGATCGATTGTTCTTCAGTGTCGCAAAAGCAGCAGGCGCCAAGGCAATTGGTGTCATTCTCACTGGCATGGGCGACGACGGAGTTCAGGGAGCGCGCGCAATAATTCAAGCGGGTGGAACCGTGATTGCAGAAAGCGCCAGCACGGCCGTGGTTTACGGAATGCCAGGTGCTGCGGTGCGCGCCGGTGTGGTGACGCGGTCTTTGGCAATCCACGAAATTGCCGATTGGTTCAGTACAATTTGTGCGTAAGTTCTAGACAGATCTTTGACCCATCGCGATTGCGACTGTACTCTAATGCGACGCGCATGACTGCATTGCCTGGCCGGATGTTCCCTGTTGCCGGAGACCCCAAGGGCTCTAACCCGGATATTCCAGGTGCATCGAACTTTCTTGGCCGTCGCCCCGGGCTTATGACTCCTTGGGCATTAGCCCTGCCATTGGCATTTTTATTCTCAGTTCCGGCGACTGCACAAACACTGCACGAGACGCGTCCTGGGACCGAGCACAAAGCAACGGCGGAAAAGTCGAAAGCGGGTCCAGCGTCCTTCAATTCAAGCCGTGCTTCCGGGGCTCCCCACTTGGGCGAATCGGGTCGCGGTCGAATACTGCCCCACGTCACCAAGGGAGCAGCTGCGCTTCACAGAGGGGCTCCACCGAAGCAACCCGCGTCCATCCTCCCTGAGGGCGTGGCGCGCAATGAGCCGAATGCCGAAATTCGGCGAACGATTGCGGGCGGACCGACGGAAGACGACAAAGCGGCGCCCCTTGACGCTGAACTGCAGGCTCTTCAGGAAGCTGAGCGAGTGCTATTTCCCCACCCCTTGATTGGTGTGCATCCGGGATGGTCGTGGGATCTGGAGCCTGCTGGCGTCGAACCTGATGGTCCATCGGGTAGCCTCATTGTCCCTCCCGATCTCACAACACCCAAGCCGATTCGGCCGCCGTCCGAAGTCGGGAAATGGCTTCGCGAATTGACTCTGCCCAACCTGCCCACCGCCTTTGAGCCAAGTGTCGTCACGTATCTGCAGTTTTATCGGGGCAATCCCAAAGGCAAAGCCATTTTGCGAACTTGGGCCAAGAAAAGCGGGCGTTATTCGAAGCTGATTGTCGCAGAACTTGCAAAAGCTGGGCTGCCAACCGATCTTTTATGGCAGAGCATTATTGAAAGTGGTCACAATCCCACGGCAAGATCGGCGGTTGGAGCCGTCGGACTTTGGCAGTTCATGCCTGACACGGCGCGCGCTTATGGTCTGGTTGTGGATCGGTGGACTGACGAACGACTCGACCCCCAGCGTTCGACAGAGGCGGCGGCTCGATTGCTTGCGGATTTACATCGTCGATTTGGCAATTGGGAGTTGGCTTTGGCCGCGTACAACATGGGTCATTCGGGGCTTGGCCGGGCCATTCGCAAGTATAACTCAAACGATTTTTGGCTGCTAAGTCGCTACGAAGGTGGTTTGCCTTGGGAAACCACGCTGTACGTTCCTAAGATTGAGGCATTAGCCATTGCGATGACCAATCGGTCCGTATTTGGCATTGATGATACCGAGCCGGATCCAGCAGCTCAATTTGATATTGTAAATAGTGGTCCCGGCCAACCTTTGGCCGTTGTCGCGAAGGCAGCGGGAGTGCTTGAATCTACCATCGCCGAGCTTAATCCACAATTTCTGGCCGGACGTACACCGCCCACTGGTCCGGGCCAAAAAACCTCCAGCTTCTCGATCAGAGTTCCATTCGGAGCCGGCAGCATTGTGTCCCGCAAACTCTCTGGCATGGGTACTGCAGATTGCGACTGGGATACTTACGTGATTCGCCAAGGGGACACCCTGGAAAGCATCGCCAAGAATGTCAATGCCTCTGCGTCCGAGTTGCGAAATCTTAATCAAGTTGGTTTGGCCGAAGTTCTTGTCCCAGGTGACCTCTTGTTGATTCCTCGCCGCGATCGACCCTCGGATGCGGACGTGGCCGATGACGAGCGTGTTGTCATCGTCCCGAAAGACGTTAAAGCTAAGCCAGGCGAGCGGAGAGTATTTTACCGTGTTGTGACAGGTGACACCTTGACCGGTATCGCGAAGTCATTTGGCGTCAAGCGCAGCGATTTGCTGGAATGGAATAGTATCGATACAACAGCGCGATTACAGGCCAAAATGGTGTTAGCAATTTGGGTTCCATCCGAACGACCACTGGCGCAAGTTCGGTATTTGTCCGATTCAGATGTGCGCGTTTTAGTGGCTGGAAGCCAAGAATTTGCGGAGTATTTCGAGGGATTGCGAGGGAACGATCGGGTTGTGATTCGCGCGAAAGAAGGCGACACGCTTGCAAACATTGCGACTCGCTATCGTGTCAATCTGTTGACGTTGGAACGTGTAAATCGCCGCTCGCGAACCGCGCGATTGACGGATGGCGACACCATTGTAGTTTACGTTCCGCATGGCAAGGCCCCCAAGGCTACGCGTGCGCCGGTTGAGGCAAGTCGCACAGTCGCACCCAGCTCGAACCAAATCTCGCGCCCACCCATTTCCCCAACCCAGCCCAAGGACTCCGCGGTTGGAGCAAGCCCGCAGCCTGACGCTGGATGAAATAATAGTTTACCCTCTTAAGTCCTTCAAGGATCGCAGCAAACCGAGGAACCATGGACTGCATTATTCTGGCCGCGGGCCGCAGCAAGCGCATGAAGAGTCGTCTGAACAAGGTCTTACATTTAATCGCGGGCAGGCCACTCTTGCACTATCCCGTTAAAGCCGCGCTTGAGGCGGATGCCGCACGCGTGGTCGTGATGTGTAATGAAGAAAGTCTAATTACAATTCAAGCCAATCTGTTCACAACATTTGGCAGTGAACATATCGTGTGTAAAATACAACCGGAACCTCTTGGCACCGGCGATGCAGCCCGCATAGCTATTCAGGAGTGCACGGCGGATCTGGTTGGGATTATATGTGGGGACACGCCACTTGTTGATGCCGGTAATTTAAGGACGTTGTTGCTTGTCTTAGAAGAGCGACAAGCCTCGTTAATTGTGCAGAGCTGCATTGTCGCTGACCCTGAGGGTTACGGTCGTATAGTGCGAAATTCAGACCAAAGTGTCGTTGCCATTCGCGAGCATCGTGACTTGCGTGATGCAAAGGAGCGCGAAATCAATGAGGTGAATTCTGGCATGTACCTTGGCCGGCGCGACGTTCTTGCAACTGCGCTCTCCCACCTTAGTACAAATAATCATCAGGGCGAATACTACCTTACCGACGTGGTTAAGGACGTTGCAAGAACAGCGCCAGTTCTGGCACATTTAGGCGACGCGGATTCCCTGAAGGGAGTCAATGACCGCGTTCAACTTGAAGAGGCCGAGTCGGTCATGTATCAGCGAATCGCTCGGCGCCATTCGTTAGCTGGGGTTACGGTACGCGGTGGATCGCGAATTGAAGACAGCGTACAAATTGAGCCCGATGCCGTAATCGAATGCGGGGTATCCCTTAGAGGGTGTACCACGATTGGTGCCGATACCGTCGTTGAAGTGGGATGTGTGATTTCAGATTCGAGCATCGGTCGCGGTGCATTGGTAAAGCCCTATTCAGTAATTGAGCAGAGTTCCGTTGGTGACGGTGCACAAATTGGACCATTTGCTCGTTTGCGCCCCGGGAGCGTCATCGAACAAGACGCACATATTGGTAACTTTGTCGAGACCAAGAAGACGATAGTGCGCCGTGGTGCCAAGGCAAATCACCTTTCATATCTCGGGGATGGAGACATTGGCGAACGGGCCAATATTGGTGCTGGAACCATTTTCTGCAACTATGACGGCTACCAGAAACACCAGACAATCATCGGCGCAAATGCTTTCATCGGCAGCGACTCCCAATTAGTGGCACCTGTCGAGATTGGGCCGGGCGCGTATGTTGCAAGCGGTACGACCGTAACCAAGGATGTTCCGAGCGAGGCCTTAGCAATCTCGAGAGTCAAGCAAGAGAACAAGCCAGGTTATGCAGCGCGCCTGCGGGCACGCCTGTCGAGCGCTCTGGACAAGAAAACCTAGCGAGTGGCGCGCTGACCACTTACGACGTGTAAATTTCCGCGTGTCGTTTCCGTCGAGGATGCCGGGGTAGATTCCAGCACATTTTGCGGTATTTCATGTTGCATTCGACGACGTTTCACGTCGAGGTAACTAGCAGAGAATGGGTTGGCAGCAACCAGTACTGGAATACGCCGCTCCACCCGGACACCCAAGGCTCGAAGTTTTTCGACCTTGTCCGGATTATTTGTCAGAAGTTCTATCGAATCGACTCCTAACTCGAGCAACATGGCACTCGCTACATCATATTGCCTCGCGTCGACTGGCAAGTGCAGCAGCTCGTTAGCTTCTACGGTATCCGCGCCCATAGCTTGGAGCGCATAAGCTCGAATCTTGTTAGCCAAACCGATACCGCGACCTTCCTGACGTAAATACAAAACGACCCCCAGACCACGACGGGCAATTTCGGCTTGGGCGCGTTCCAGCTGATCTCTGCAATCACATTTGAGTGAACCAAATACTTCGCTGGTCAGACATTCAGAATGCACGCGCACCGGAACGCTTTGGCGGCCACTCACATCGCCCATAACGAGTGCCACGTGTTCATTACTCAGCCCTAGACTCTCATCTGACTCGAATGCATACCAACGGAACACATGCATTTCGAACATTCCGTAACGGGTAGGAATTGGGGCGCTGGCCAAATGTTCTAATTGACCTTCACACATATCCAGGACTTTGGTGCCGTCCTTCATCAATTGATCCTCTTGCCTAACCTGCAACGGTCAAAGGGCTACGGAATCCTTATGTAGCTTGAACAGCACACGGTCAAGCGGGGTATCGAGAGGAAGAGCTTGGCGCCCTTGGACTTTTGCACAACGACAGTATCGCGTGCTCCAAAACTGCCTTTGGTGGGCGTTTCGAAGCACCCTTGAGGGCCAGATCAACCCGGGATATCACCTCCAGCCAACGCTCTAAGTCCAGACGAGTGGTTCGCCGACATTGGTCGGCTAGCTCGTTTGCTCGAAACGGCGGGGCTCCCGCCGCTTGCGCGGCTTGTGGAGGCGACATCCCTGCGCGAAGGGATGATTCGAAACGCAGCAGTTGTCGCGTTGACCAGGCCATGGTCCCCACAATTGGGAGACCCCGGTCCCGCGGGTCGTACACCGCATCTAACGCTGCCAGTGCTCGTCCCAGATCCCTCTGGCCAATGGCACCGACCAGTTCCCAAACGGTCGAAGTTCTAATTCGCACCAAACAGATTCCAACAACGTCCTCGTCGATCTGCCCTTTTTCACCGACGTAAAGACAAAGTCGCTCGATGGCATCTACCAAACCGGCCAAATCTGTTCCGACCACGTCTGCTATCATCTCCGCAGCACCAGGAGCGACTCGAATGCCACGCTCAGCGGCACGGGTGGCTATAAAACTCGGAATACCTCCACGTGAAATGGGATCACACGGTACCCACCAATTGCCCTTTTTTGCCAGAGCTGCAAGGCGTTTTCGGCCATCAATCTTGGTTCCGCTCAATACCAGGACGCATGAACTCACAGGATTGGACGCATACTGGGCGATGCGATCAGCGTCGGTTCCGCTTTTTGTATTGGATTCCCAACGCTCAATTTGGCGAATTGTCACGAACCTTCGTTGCGCGAGCATGGGCAATGTGCGCGCGGCAGCGATAACGGAATCAATCGACGTTTCAGTAGCAACGAAGTGATCCTCATTGAGTCCGGGTACCGCGCCCTCTAATACGGTATTGCGAATCGCTTGCACAACCCGATTCTGCAAGTACTGCTCTACGCCGACTACGAGGACGACGGGCGGCACATTTCCCGCCTCGACTTGTTTACAAAAATCTTCTGGCGTCATAACGGGAACAAGTATGTCCGAATTATGGAATTGCGCTACTAGTAGCGCGATTCCACTGAAGTGATGGGTCCTTTGGCTAGCAAAGTGCCTTGGATTCGTCCTCTAACGATGACAATGCCTGCTCTACGCGGTTGCATAACTCCGGAATAGCGGCGAGGACTTCCTCGGACATCGCACCACCGATGGTTTGGGCGTTAACGATTTCCACGGCGAACACTCGAATGTGTTTCGGAAATTCCAGACCAAGTTGTTCCGCCAAGAGAAGCAGCTCGGGCAGTCCCACGTAGTGAGGGGACGGTGACGCTGCTGGGCGTAGGGTGGAAGTGTCGATCTCGACGACGGTGCCGGGCGGATGCTTGCCGGTTTGTATAGCGTCAATCACGATTGCGCACCGGTAGCCTAGAAATACATCCAGTAATGCCACTCCGTGCATCGCCGTTGCTACCAAGTCTGCGCGGTTAGCAAGCCGCTGCTGAAGCTCGCGAATCGCAAGTACGCCGACCGCATCGTCGGCGAGCAGGTCATTACCCAATCCAATAACCAGGGGCTTGGTCTGAGTCTTAGCTTCGACCGGGTTGCTCATTCTGTCGAGCTCAATCAGTGCGACAAATATCACCTAGGCGGTCGCGCTGCACCCGGCAGACGAGCTCGTGCTTAGGGTCGTAGACGCTCACCATCAGGGGCATCTGTCCCGGTAGCGCATGTGTGGCGCAACCGTGACAGGGGTCATAGGCCCTAAACGCCATCTCAACCATGTTGAGTATGCCATCATTGACGACGCCCTTATGTATTAGCGAACGAGCGGCACGATCAACCGACATGGCGATGCGCGCCGCATTGTTCTGTGTTGCCACGATCAGGTTCGCCTGGGTGATGATGCCTCTGTCGTCCGTCACGTAGTGATGATAGAGCGTGCCACGTGGGGCCTCGACTATGCCGCGACCATCCGTGGGCTTCATCGTTGGAACGTTCTTGACCTTGGGGTCGATTAACTGAGGATCCTTGGCAATCTCCAGCATTTTTTCGGCGGCCTGCAAGAGCTCGATCACACGTGCCCAATGATTGGCGAGCGTGAAGTGCACCGGCTTCTTCTTGAAAGTTTCGCAGTATTGTTGGTAGGCAGCTTGAGCTTTTGGTGTTGCCATCCCGTCCGCTGCATTGAGCCTGGCGAGCGGTGCAACTGCGAACACGCCGCTGTCGATGCCGTCGGTGAAGCCTTTCCAGCCAATCTTCTTGAGATACGGGAATTTAATGTAGCTCCAAGGCTCGACATGTTCCGCCACATGGTCGCCATACTCACGCGCCGTGAACTTTACGAACTCCTTTCCATTTGGATCAACTACCCGGATCTTCCCGTCATAAAAGTTGACGTGATTGTTCGCGTCAACTTGACCCATGTAGTACGTCTCGTGCGTGTAGCCAGCTGACACGATAAGATCCACGTACTTCTTATTTTTCAGGACGATATCGCTAAACACTTTGAGCGTAAATTGGCCGAATTCTATGGCTCGCTCGGCTATCGCAATACATTGCTTTTGTTCTTCCGGCTTTACAGGGCGCGCTACACCTCCCGGGAGCCCGAACGCCGGGTGAATAACTTTGCCAGTCAGCAATGAGATCATGTCGCGAACCTCGCGGCGCATCGCGATGACCTTCTTACCCACCTCGACGCCGACTTTGCCTATCACGCCGACAATATTGCGCTGCGCAGCAGGCGCGTCCGGACCCACAACGAAATCTGGGCCGCCGAGAAAGTAAAAGTGCAAAGCGTGATCTTCGAAGGTAAATGCGTTGTAAATGAATTCTCGAATTTTCTTGCCGGCAGGCGCAACCTCGACCTTGTATAGGTCGTCGAGAGCTTTGGTGGCCGCCATGTGGTGAGCCATGGGGCACACGCCGCATATGCGCGACGTGATTTGAGGTGCTTCCTCCGCCGGGCGTCCCACCAGGAATTTTTCAAAGCCGCGCAGCTCCGGCACTTGGAAATAGGCTCTGTCTACCTCTCCCGCGTCATTGAGGATAACGTCAATTTTCCCGTGGCCTTCAAGTCGGGTAATCGGATCTACGGTGATGTGCTTCGACATGATCATGCACCTCCCTTATTCGATGCACGTGGCATTGACCGATGCATGATGGTGCCCGGTAGGCCATAGCGGCAGAATGTTCCTACCGGGTCTGGAATGGATTCGATCGCTGCGTCGATTCCGGCCTCGTCATCCGGACCAATCAGTGACGCCACGGCAGAAATATAGGCAGCGCCGTGATCAACGCTGCGGCTCACCGGTCCCAGGCAACCACCGCAGGGCATGCTGGCATTCATGCAGGCAGAGTCACAGCCGCTTCGAGTGGCCGGTCCCATGCACAATAGGCCTTGAGCGAGCAAACATTTGTCCTGATCGATCTCGATCTCGTGAGGCCGCTTGAATACGGTAATGGCGAGATCTTGGGGTTTGGTGTCGATACGTGGACACTCGTGGCACTGAGCGATATCGGGCGCCAAAACTGCTCCGCGTGGGGGAAGGTTGCCGGCCAATATGTTGGTCAGCGCATTTTTGAGCAACTTGGTAGGCGGCGCGCAACCCGGAATCGAATAGTCCACGGCTACCGTCTGCGAAAGCGATTTCACCGTCTCGTCCAATGTGGGAAGTTCGAGATCACCTTCCGGAGCTTTGAAGTGTGGCTGGGGATCGCGTACGTTCGGGATTGACCGTCGTCGGGCTGCCTTCGTACACGAATTTGAGCATCTCCTCGTGATTGAACTGATTGGCCAAGCCTGGGATTCCGCCCAATTGCGAGCAACTGCCATAAGCGATTAGAATCTGAGACTTGCGGCGCAATAGCTCTGCCATCTCCCGCTGCTCCGAACTTCGGATGGCACCGTTGATAAAGCACACGGTCATTTCACCGTCCTGCATTGCCTCGACATCCTTCCGCTTGAAGTCCATCGCAACCGGAAAGAATACGAAATCCACTTTGCCTACGACATCGAGAATGTCTTCTGCTAAATCCACGACCGACTCTTCACATCCGCCGCAGGACGCGCACCAATAGAAACCCACCTTGGGCTTACCGATTGAAGGCAAAACCTTGGGTTTGCCGTTTCCTTGGGCTTTGGGTTCGGGAATCGGCGGCAGCTTCAGCGGCCCGAGCGTTCGAAGTTGCTCGACCATCTCGCGCGTGACTCGCTGGACCTTGTCGCCTTCAGAAGCGGCGATCCATTCCAATCGCACGCGCGCGTCTTCTACGCCGAGCTGCGCCAAATACTTCTTTAGTAGCTTGAAGCGCTTAAGGCATTTGTAATTGCCCGCCTGGTAGTGGCAGTCTCCGGGGTGACAGCCGCCAATCAAGACGCCGTCAGCGCCGCGACGCAATGCCGTCAGAATGAACTGCGGATCGAGCCGGCCCGAGCACATAAGACGTATGACACGGGTGTTAGGTGGATATGCCAGCCGCGACGTGCCCGCGAGGTCGCTCGCGGTGTACGTGCACCAGTTGCAGAAGAATGCGACAATTCGCGGCTCGTGGGACTGTGCTACCGGCAAGTGAACGGCGTTAGACATAGCTAAGCACCCCTTCGATCTCCTCGTAGATTTGCTCGTTTGTGAACAGGTGCTGTTGGGCCGCACCCGATGGGCACGCTCCAACGCAAGTGCCACAGCCCTTGCAGAGCGCCTCGTTGATCACGGCGATGCCGCGCTTTTCGTCGCGGCTGATGGCCGTGAACGGACACAGCGGAATGCAGGTCTTGCAACCGCTGCAGTCATCCGCGTCGATCCACGCTGTATTCGGCTCGATTTCGACGTAGCCGCGGTCGACCAAGCTCAGGGCTTCGGCAGCGGCCGCCCCGGCTTGGGCCACTGTGAGCGGTATGTCCTTCGGCCCCTGACAGGCACCTGACAAGAAGATGCCGTCCGAGAACGTTGACACCGGCGCCAACTTTGGGTGGCGCTCCAGGAAGAAACCATCCTTAGAGCAGGAGATGTTGAACGTGCGCTGTACCTGTGCGGCGTCTGCCTGCGCTTCGATGCCCACGGCGAGCACGACCATATCCACCGGAATACGTCGCGGAGTTCCGATCAATGTATCTTCCACCCGAACGACGAGTTTGCCTTGTTCTTCTGGATTCATGGCCCAGTTAGTGACTTCCGCTGGGCGACCTCGGATGAATTGCACGCCTTCTTCCAATACTTTATCGTAGAATTCCTCGTAACCTTTGAAGGCGGCTCTCATATCGATGTAAAACTCATAGACGTCGGCCCCGGTTCGCTCTTTGATCAAGTGAGCGATCTTCAGTGACGCCATACAGCAAACGCTCGAACAATGGGGGTTGAAGCGACGGTCGCGGGATCCTACGCAATGTATTATCGCGGCGCTCTTCGGCTTGGAGCCGTCTTTGAGGACAATTTCGCCTTGGGTCGGACCGGAAGCGTTGACTAACCGCTCAACTTCGAGCGACGTATAGACATTGGGGTACTTGCCGTAGCCGTATTCCGGGATTCGCTTGGGATCAAAAGTCTTATAACCCGTGGCAATTACGATGGCGCCGACTTTGATCTCCTTGTATTCGGGTTTCTGATCGAAATTGATGGCTGCGCGTTCGCAGACGTCAACACAGGTCTTCGAGCATTTTCCCTTCATGATCTGCAGGCAAGTCACCGGATCGATAACGACGCAAGGTGGAGTAGCCTGCGGAAACGGCATGTATACGGGCTTTCGTTTCGACAGTCCGACATTGAACTCATCGTCGAATCTCGGCCGCTTGAAGACGCAGGCGTCGATGCAGTCATTGCAGCCGACACACAGTTCCTCGTCGATGTAGCGGGGCTTGCGTTGCACCCGCACCTGGAAGTTGCCGGCAAAACCACTGACCTCTTCGATTTCCGAGTACGTCCACAGCGTGATGTTCTTGTGGTTCTTCACCGCTGACATTTTAGGAGTGAGAATACAAGCGGCGCAGTCGAGTGTAGGAAAAGTCTTGTCGAATTGGGCCATGTGCCCGCCGATGGTGGGCTCCCGCTCGACCAGGTAGACTTTGCGACCCGACTCGGCCATCGTAAGCGCCGCGTGAATTCCTGCGATGCCACCGCCAACGACCAACACGTCCGAGAGCACCGGCACGCGCTTCTTCTCGAGCGCTGAGGCACGAGCGACACGCCGCACGGCTCCCGCAATCAACGCTTTTGCTTTCTCAGTGGCAAGATCGCGGTCTTCCGTTACCCAACTCACGTGTTCGCGGATATTCGCCATCTGGTAGTAAAACGGATTCAACCCCGCCTTGGCCAGCGCACCACGGAAAGTTTGCTCGTGCAGCAAGGGCGAGCATGAAGCTACGACAATGCGATTGAGGCCGTGCTTCTTGATGTCTTCAAGGATGAGTTCCTGGCCCGGATCCGAGCACATGAACTTGAAGTCCTTGGCGATAGCGACATTGGGAAGTGTTGCCGCAAATTCCCGCGTGGCGTCGATGGATACTTTAGAGGCGATGTTCATTCCGCAATGGCACACGTAGACGCCAATGCGCGGTTCGCCGCTTCCTGAACCGTTATTCTTCATCATGCCATGCTCCTTCACACTGATGCAGCCGCCAGGTGAATGGGCTTCATCAACCGTTGCAGGCCGAGTGCCCTGTCTTGAATGCCCAGGGCAATTCCCATGAGCTGCGTGAAATAGGCCACTGGCGATTCAGCACCTTCGCCAAATTCGTTAGCCATGTCGCCCTGATAACACTCGAGATTGTGTTGGCATAGCGGGCAACAAGTTGCGACAGTGTCCGCTCCCAAACCTCGCGCCTCTTTGAGCAGAATGTAGCTCAGGCGTAGCCCCGCCGCTTGAACGGTTCCCATCAGTGAAGCACCGCAGCAGCGCGTCTTCAAAGGCCAGTCAATTGTCTCCGCGCCCAGCGCCCGCAATATCTTGTCCATTGATGTTGGATTTTGTTGGTCGTCAAACGTGGCGTAAGGCCGCACGACCTGGCAGCCGTAATAGCAGGCCACTTTCATTCCCTTGAGCGGCTTCTTGACATTCTTCTTGATGACATCGAGCCCCACATCATTGATGAGCACGTCGAGCGGGTGACGTACCTTTACGTCACCGTGGTAGTTTAGGCCGATTTCGTGCAACGCCCCGGTCACGCGCTGACGCACGTCTTTGTACTCCGCAATGTAATGCTGAGCTTTATTCAGCACCAGGTAGCAAGCATTGCAAGGCGCAACGAGACATGCGGGTTCGTTGCCATCAGACTTCTCAGCGATCGCCAAGTTGCGCGCCGCCAAGGCAAACGCTTGCACCTCGTCCACGCCCATGTAGGTGGTGGCACCGCAGCAACTCCATTCGGGAAGCTCCTGCATTTTGACGCCAAGTTTATCGAATACGGCCAGCAATGACTCTTCGTACGGCTTGCCGCTCGATTTCAATGAACACCCAGGGTAATAGAAGTATCGCATTGTTTAACCTCAGTTGCGCCCTCGTCCTTCAGAACCGGCTGCAGTAAGCAGCCTACGCAATGCAGTGCGATCCCCATCCATTCGGTGATGGGAAAATGACAAGCGACCCTTGAGCCACATGCGTACTCCGAGCCATGCTTGTCGAAACAATTCGAAGGGTCGCGTTTTGAGCCAAGTCCAGGTCATGATCCAGGTTTCATTACTACGCCCTGTCTTTACGACAGACTTCATGAACTCATTGGCGAGCACTGGAGTTGGCAGATTCGCATGACGCTTCTCTTGCATCGCAATGCGTTTGAGCGAATACATGATGTCCGTGATCTTGATCTGCTTCGGGCATTCTACGGTGCACGAATAGCAGGAAGAACATAGCCAAATCGTGTTACTGGTCAGCACGTCATCCCGGAAGCCGGCGCGAGACATTGCAATGATCTTACGCGGCGTGTGGTCCATATACACGCTGACCGGACAGGTGCTGCTGCAGGTGCCACATTGGATACAGCGGTACAAATCCTCGCATCCGGGGAAGGCAGTGATCGAGCTGCCGAATCCGAGATCCAGCTGCCGCTGGTACTTCATGTTGGGTCGAATCTGAATGCTTCCCATCGACGACTCCTTAAACTGATGAAATCAGCGTAGCACACGCGACACGACGTGGGGTGAATCAATATGGTTCGAACATTGATGCATACGACCGCGAATCCACGTGCAATAAGAGCGCAACGCTTGCGCATGGAGTGCTCGTAGAAAACACGTAGAGTATTTTGATGTTACTCATGATCGCTTGACGTGACCGCATGCGTTGCAGGGTAAAACTTTCAACTCGCAGATGCTGCGAGTCGCCGCTCCACATATCCGATTGATCCTGACGGCGCCAGACCACATTGAACGTTGTTGAGCGCCAATGCTGCGCGCGCTGAACAAAACGCGCGCCATTTTTGCGCGACCTATCGTGCCGGCTGATTACGATGTGCCATAACACGGCGTTAATTGCCGCAATTTAGGGCTGAGCTGTTACCCGGCCCAACCGGAAGAAAGCCATGAACTCTTGCCTTAAGGTCGACTAACTAGTTGCCGGAGGAGTCTCCTAAATCTTGAAATATGCTCGCAAACTTCCGCACGCAGGGTCGGGCCCCTGCGTGCCAACGGGAATAAGTTTTCCCGGAAAGGCACGGAGACTTGTGGATTTTTGCAAAAGATTAACTCAACGGCATCGTGGGAAATAGAACCAGAAAATCAGCGAAAGACCCGAAAGTTTCGGCGCCGAGAACTAGCGGGAGTCCTCTCAGCCGGTGACGTTGAGCTCACTCATCCAGACAGAGACGTTGACGACCCGTGCGTTAGAATTTCGCTTCCAACCCGCAGGTTCACTACGCCCTTCGGGCGTTCCTCGCTGCGCGACGACGTCGAGGAGTGGTCGAAGGACCAGCACCGTCTACCTCCGTGAAAATGTACAGCGTGCTGTACTTTTTCACTCCGGTTCGTTCCGACGTCTTTATTATGTTGGTTGTTTGGGCCCCGGCCCAAACAACAGTGACCCGAAAAGTTGACTCATTTGCATCAAGTCTTACGCCATAAGTACGCTCATTACGGTACCTCCAGCTCCACGCTTTCAAGCAGGATGTCGCCACCTTCTGCGAGGCGAGCTGGGCTTGCGCAATCGCCGCAAACCAAAGATCGGGTGCTGTCCACATTGCAGCCGCAGTTCGAACATAGCCATCGTGCCGCTACGCGCGTTACGCGCAATTTCGTTGCGCTAAGCAGCGTGCCTTCACGTGCGACTTCGAAAGCCGACGACAAGAGATCCGCCTCGACACCGCTGAGTTCTCCAACGCTAACCTTCACGCTAAGCGCAGCGCTAGCACTGTGATTTCTAATTTCCTGCTCGACGCGCTCAATGAGTGACAAAACAAGGGAGTACTCGTGCATGACTGGGGGCTCGCTCACCACTGTAGCGCTTTACCGCGGCAAATATCGGCGCGCGCGGCCGAATTGCGGCCGATAACTTGCAATGTGGTGGGCTCTTCCAAGCACGCACGCGTGGCTTTCAAAGCAGCAAAAGCTAATCCAGCACTGGGCAGAGCAATTGCGCCGTAGTAGATGCGGGTTGCGTGTCACAGTGGCCAGTTACAGGTTACCAGAACTTCGTTGGTCCCATCATCCGGAACTCTGATTGCTGTTGGCAATTTTGATGGTGTTCATCTGGGCCACCGGTCCCTAATCAAACATGTGCTCGCGCAGGCGGGTTCACGCTCACTGATGCCACTGGTCATGACGTTTGATCCTCACCCAGCCAAGGTGTTATCGGCTACGGCTCCGCTTTTGCTTACTACTACTGAGCGCAAAATCGATTTGATACTTCAAACAGCCCCTCAATTAAGCATCATAGTCCAGCCGTTTGATGCTGAGTTTTCTAGAATTGAGGCCGAGACGTTTGTTGAACGAATTCTGCTGCAGAGTTTGAAGGCTGGCTACGTACTAGTTGGGAAGAATTTTCATTTTGGTCGTGCTCGACGCGGAACCCCTGAGCTACTCCGGGCTCTTTCGAATAAGTGGGGGTTCATCGCGGAAGCGTTTGAATTGTCCGGCGACACTTCGGGAACTTTTTCAAGTAGCCGCGCGCGCAGCGAATTAGTAGCCGGCAACTTGGAAGGTGTTGCGCATGTATTGGGGCGGCCGCACGCCATCACGGGAATAGTCGCTCCAGGTGACGGGCGAGGACGACTACTTTGGCTTCCCAACCGCAAACCTTAGTGACATTGAGGAGGGATTGCCACCGGCAGGCGTTTATACTTGCGTCGTTTGTGACGCAACGGCAAAAAAAGCCGTCCAGCGTTTGGGACTGGGTGTCATGAGTCTAGGCCTACGGCCAACCGTAAACAGCGGCTTTGCCGCGGAAGTTCACCTGCTCGATTACTCCGGCGACCTATACTCGAAGCGATTACGTGTTCACATTATCCACCGATTGCGTGGTATCGAACGATTCGCCGATGTTCATGCGTTACGCGCCCAAATCGCGTCGGATATAGATGGCGCGCGGAGCAAACTCAAAGAATGGCTGCATTTCAATCCCGAACCTTTAGTATAATTTTACCGATGTTCGCATTGCTTTCCATCCGCTGATGCGCTTCCCTGACCTGATCCAGATTGTAGACTTGGTCAATTACCGGCTTTAGGTGGCCTGACCTCATCAGAGGTAGACTCTCCCGAATGAATCTTTGTGTCATCGCGATCTTATCAATTAAAGGTCGTGTGCGCATCACCAGGCCCAGTATTTGGTGGCGCCTGAATAGCAGTTGACCAAAGTCAACCGAGGTATGGGTCCCTCCCATCACGCCAATGACAATGCAACGACCTCCGATCGCAAGACATTTAGAATGCTGTTCCCAGTACGAGGCGCCAATGAAGTCAAGAATCACTTGGACTCCGACCCCATCAGTTTGCTCCCGGATGACTGCAGCAAAATCTGCGGTCTTATAGTTGATTATTGACTTTGCGCCGAGCGATTCGACGAACGTGAGTTTTTCGTCCGATCCTGCGGTACCAAATATCACTGCCCCCTGTACCTTTGCCAATTGGACCGCCGCGGAGCCAACCCCACCGGCTGCCGCGTGAATTAAGACACTGTCTTGGGCCCTCAAATCTCCCAGGCCGAATAAAGCCTCGCGTGCCGTCAAGAACGCTTCGGGAATTGCAGCGCCTTCTATGAATGAAAGCGATTCTGGAATTGGGATGGCCATGCGGGCGTCAATCACGACGCGTTCGGCATAGCCACCGCCCGCCAATAGAGCCATGACTCGGTCACCCGGTTTCACTCGAGTCACCGCGGCACCGCAGGTTGATACTATACCCGCGCATTCGAGCCCCAAGATGTCACTTTCGCCAGGTGGCGGGGGGTATTTGCCGCGACGCTGCAACAAGTCCGCTCGATTGAGCGCGGTTGCATGCACATCGATCATTATCTGATTTTCCGTCATGTTTGGTTCGGGCACATCCGCGATCCGAAGGTTTTCAGGCCCGCCGAAGTCGGTTATGGTCACGGCCTTCATTTTGAATAGCTCTCCCAGGCTTTGGATAAGACTGCACTGGCATGACGGCCCATAGCAACTTCAGAGTGTCGTCAAATACGCAGCGCCCAGAAGCCCTGTTCGATCACCGAGTTCGCTCACGAGCAAAGGTATCTCAGCAAGCGGTGGACCAAACACAAATCTTCTCA
Source organism: uncultured delta proteobacterium (assembly GCA_963835565.1). Taxonomy (GTDB): domain Bacteria; phylum Myxococcota_A; class Polyangia; order Polyangiales; family Polyangiaceae; genus FEN-1139. Next base: position 24,658 of record CAWIGY010000054.1, on the reverse strand, counting down.
GAGATGCTCGCAGTGCCGGTTCAACCAAATCGAAGGAAGGCGAAATTCCGCCGGTAAATACCATTGCATCGAGATCTAGCGTGTTCTGAATTGCCGCGAGGCCTATGCCAAGAGCTTCACCCATCGCTGCAAAGGTTGCGCAAGCCGCTGAATCCCCCAGTCGGGCGGCCTCCGCAATGGGTCTTATTTCTTCGGCGGATCCGCCAAGCTCCGCATACTTGCGCAGCAGGCCGCGGGTTCCCGCATAAGATTCGATACATCCGCGCAGGCCGCACGCACAAGGCCAACCGGTCTCCGAACGGTTAATGGGCGTGTGGCCAATTTCACCTGCAAATCCATGTCGGCCTCTTCGTAGTTGACCGTCAATTACGATTCCTCCGCCAATTCCGGTACCCAAGGTTACCATCGCGAAACTTTGATGGCTTCGCCCATGTCCCAGGTACAGCTCTGCAAGAGCTGCCGTTGTGGCATCATTCTCAACGACGACTCGACACCCCAACCGTGCGCTTAGCTCCGCGCTGATGTTGATACCTTCAAATCCCGGTACATTGGGCAATCTCCAACAAAAACCTTCGGGATTAACCCCACCTGGAATCGCGAGACCCACCGCAGTCGGACTTTTGTCCAGCTTTCTTACGGTTTCCGCAATTACATCTAGCACGTGGGCAGGGCCATTCTCGGCCTGGGTATTCACAGAAATCGAGTCTGCAAGCTCCCCGTCAATTACGACGCCAGCCTTGATGCGCGTTCCACCTAAATCTACGCCGATCATTTGATGCATCCTGCATTGGGCATCGCCCATCATCGCTCGGGTCGTACACTGTGACGGACAACTATTCAAGGACGACCTGCGGCCAGGGGTCCGGTGGCGGTCATGCTTTCGATACACGGTTCAGTGCGATATGTTCGTTTGCCGAATCACTCGTCGGAGAATTTGCGACCACGTGCTAGATACGCTAAGTCGCGTAGGGCGCATTGGTCGGCACAGGCAGCAGTATGAAACATCAGGTACCCCATGCCCTAGGGCAGCAGAAGGCGAAACAGGTCGCCATCCAAGCTTTGACAAGTTACCAAAGACGATTTGCAGAATATGACCCCCGCGTTGATTGGACTAGCGATTCCTGTGCCAAAATTGGGTTCAGCGTAAAAGGTCTCAAGCTCAACGGAGCGATCGAGGTATTTGCCGACACGTTTGCACTGGATTTGGACGTTCCGTTTATTCTACGACCGTTTAGGGGTAAAGCACTGTCCGTAATTGAAGAAGAAATCCGGATGTGGATCTCCAAAGCTGGGTAGAGGTTTGGACGATTCATGTGGCATCAAATTTAACATGTCACATTCTGGCACAGATCGAGGGTCAATTCCTAGGCTCGCTCCAAGCGAGACTCATCAATTCAGTGCATAACATTTAGCGTTGTTCGGAAGGAATACTCGCATGGCCAACCGAGAAAAGTTTGTAGCCATTCCCAATGAAGAGCTTCCCGTCGATCGATCGGCGCTGAAACGCAGCTTTATCGACCATATATTACACACGCAAGGCCGACATCCCAGCGTTGCGACGGACTTTGACCAATACATTAGTGCTGCGCGCACCACTCGCGATCGAATGGCAGATCGGTGGACGCGAACCTGGCACCAGGTCCTAGTGAGACAGCCCAAGCGAGTCTACTACTTGTCTATGGAGTACTTGCTGGGTCGATTGCTGGAAGACGGGTTGCACAACCTTGGCATTCACGAATCCATGCAACAGGCCTTGGCGGAGGTAGGATTGGATTTGGAGGAGGTGGCGACACATGAACTGGAGCCTGGCCTCGGCAACGGGGGTCTGGGGCGGCTTGCGGCTTGCTTTCTCGATTCTATGGCGACTCTCGGCATTGCAGGCACCGGCTACGGAATTCGTTATGAATTCGGAATCTTTAGACAAGATATTGTGGACGGAGCCCAAGTTGAAACGCCGGATAACTGGCTGCGCCGCGTCAACCCCTGGGAAGTGGCGCGCCCCGAGCGTTCATTCAAAGTGCACTTCAATGGTCGAGTTATTCGGTACACTGGAGAAGGGGGCCAAATTGTTAGTGAATGGGTAGATACCGACGAAGTCTTAGCGATGGCTTATGACGTTCCGGTACCTGGTTACAAGAACGGCGTGGTCAATACGCTGCGCCTTTGGTCGGCAAAGGCCGCCCGCGATTTCGATATTAACGTTTTCAATCGCGGACATTACTTGCAATCTGTCGAGGAACGTTGTTATTCAGAGAACATTTCGCGCGTCCTTTACCCGAATGACGCTACGCCCGACGGGCAAGAGCTGCGGTTGAAGCAAGAATATTTCTTGGTCTCGGCAACGCTACAAGATGCAGTGCGTCGTCATCTGGGCTCGCATCCGAATCTGTACAATCTAGCTGAGCAAGCAGTATTCCAGTTGAATGATACACATCCTGCTTTGGCAGTGGCAGAGCTTATGAGGCTGCTTATCGACGAGCACGGTATGCTTTGGGACAGCGCATGGGCGATATGTCGACGGTGCATGAATTACACGAATCACACGGTACTGCCTGAGGCTTTGGAGCATTGGCCCGTATATCTCATAGAGCGACTATTGCCACGCCATCTGGAGATAATCTACCAAATTAATCACGTCTTCTTGGAAGAGGTAAAAGTGCAGTTTCCCTGCGGACGTGGACCGAATGCGCCGAATGAGCATCATCGAAGAGGGATCTGTGAAAAAGGTACGAATGGCCAACCTGGCCATAGTTGGCAGTTCGCGAGTCAACGGCGTATCCAAACTCCATAGCCAAAATTCTTAAGCACCATTTTTTCCGAGATTTCGAGGACTTGACCCCAGGGAAAATAATCAACGTGACTAACGGCGTCACTCCACGCCGATGGCTGCTCAAGTGCAATCCAGGGTTGGCCAATCTAATAAGTAAATCGATTGGGCCTGGCTGGGAAAGGGATCTTGACCGCCTAGAGAGGCTTGTCCCGCTTGCAGTAGATCCCGGGTTTCAGATCGATTGGCGTGCCGTGAAGAAGCAAAACAAGCTTCACCTAGCGCAATTCTTAAGGGAGAGATTCGAGATTACCATTGATCCAGATCACGTTCTTGACACGCACATCAAACGAATTCATGAGTACAAGAGGCAAACACTCAATATCTTGAATGTGACAGCACTCTATCTTCAGTATAAGCAAAAACTTCCGGACAATCCGATCGCTCGCACGTTTATTTTCGCGGGCAAAGCTGCGCCTGGGTATGACATGGCCAAACGTGTCATCCACCTCATCAATGCAGTCGGGCACGTCATCAATCAAGACCCGATCACCCGGCACATATTACAGTGCCATTTCATACCAAACTACAACGTTTCTGTTGCGGAGCGAATCATTCCTGCAACCGATATCTCCGAACAGATCTCAACCGCGGGTATGGAGGCTTCCGGCACCGGGAACATGAAATTTGCAATGAACGGCGCGCTTACGGTCGGCACACTGGATGGCGCGAATATAGAGATTCTTGAGGCCGTTGGTCGGGAGAATATGTTCATTTTCGGATTAACGGCGGAGAACGTCGAGCAACTTCGCAAGATCGGCTACGACCCTCTCAGTATCTATTTCGCGGATCGAGACATCCGTGCAGCCCTGGATGCTATTGCGAGCGGGCTATTCTCCCCGGATGAACCCAATCGGTTTCGCCCGATAGTCGATAGCTTGATGCACCATGACCCATTCTTGGTACTGGCAGATTTTCGTAGCTATGCGTCCTGTCAGCGCACCATCGAAAAGTCGTACCGAGACACCTTTGAATGGACGCGAAAGAGCATCTTGAACGTCGCTCATATGGGAAGATTCTCAAGTGACAAATCGATTGAGAACTACGCACGTGAAATCTGGAAGGTACCAATCTTGAACCACTGACGCTGAATACTGAGGTAAATAGTCAACGACCTTCCAGGGATGAGCCAGGGAGGTCGTTGTTGTTCGGTGTACCCGGGGCTACTAAGGCCTACATTGGCCGTCATTGACGGGCTGAGTTGGCGTGGCAAAAGGGTAACTTCAGTCCAAAAAATCCCTCCAACAACTATTGTGCGTTCAACTGTGCTTCAATCTCGGCGGGGCTCAGACAGGGGCCCCAAGCTCCGTTCGTGCACAGCTGAAGGCCCACGAAGCAATTCTGGACAGTGCCTTGTTGGCCAAGTTCAACACGACATTCACGGACCTGCTTGTCCGTACAGGAAACTGTGCTGGCCGACGACGAGGCTGAACTATCGCCAGCTGAAGTGGAAGAAGCTCCCGCCAAAGCCGCATTCGAACTGCTAGGCGGGGGAGGAGGGCTTTCATCACTGCCACAGGCACTAAGCACCGGGGCCGCGCATGCAAGCACTAGCACCAGCCGAGCGAGACCAAATGTTCGAATCATGCACAAGACTCCAACTTCTAATAACGACACACGGCGCGAGACATGTAAAGGTGTATTTCTCAGAGGATGCGCAGATAAGTGGCAAAATGCAGGTGTTAGAACTACTTCAGCGCAGGAGGCGATAAACAACCTGGCTTATTTCGCCAACCGCATGCTCAACGACAAGTAGGTTCATTCAGCAGGTCCGCCACCATTATCACCCGATGAGGAGAAAGCCCGGGACCTTGAACAAGTCTTGCGCTTTAACGACCCTAAGGCGAATTCGGTACCAGCCAATCGAGCACTGTGTAACAAGGAAATTCCAAGGCAGCGCAACGCTCAAACCGTTGATCGATAATTTCTGTGGCTGGTTGCTGCCAAATCCCACCATCTATGTCTGCCTGGGCGCCCGCTACGATTGTTGCAACGCTGTCAGGAGTCGCCTCAATGTGAAACTGCAGACCAACTACATGCTTGTTTATTGAAAACGCCTGATTGAATATTGCATCAGATTCAGCCCAGCGAATGGCTCCACTAGGCAAATCGAAAGTTTCGCCGTGCCAATGCAACGGAGCAAAAATCGCCGGCAAGGGCAGGTTTTTATCGCTGTCTTTGGGCACGCGCCGGACCGGCCACCACCCAATTTCCTTGGTGGCTGCAGGGTAGATGCGCGCTCCAAATATTTTGGCAAAAAGTTGAGCCCCCAAACACACTCCTAGCATTGGTCGATTAAAACGCAGCACCTGTTCCAAAAAAGTGGTTTCCCTATTTAGCCATGCGAGCGAATCGTTTGCGCTCATTGGACCGCCCATTACCACCACTAAATCAATGAACTCGGGGTTTGGCAATGAATCCGCTAGGTCGGCACGAATGACGCTTAATTGATGACCTCGCGCTTTAACCCACGCTGCAATACGAGCAGGACCTTCATACGCGACATGCGTGAGGCAAAGCACTTTCATGAGATTCTTGTTAGCACGCGTGCGTCCCTTCCCGTTGCCGGGTCCAATTGGGCCTGGCCTGTACACGCATGCCGGTCCGTTCGGGTTTTTCGGCCAACTCTCACTCCAGCGTTCACGCGAATCCGCTGTCGCTCAAATCGGCTTGCATATGCGCAAGAATGACGTGCCTTGCGGATAATCCGTTCAGGTCTGAGTGACCGGTTTGCGCTCCGCAGCGAAGGCAGCTTCGCGTTTGTCGTGTTCGCGCCACTTACTTCAACAAGTTATGAGCCGGCCGTTTATATTGAGAACGACCCGAGATCGGAGAGAGCGTACCGTGAAAGCGAAGCTTTTGCTTGTGGAAGACAGCGCGACACAGGGCAGTCAGACCAAGCTGGAGTTAGAGCAATTGGGTTATAACGTTCGTTGGGTCAAGTCCGGCATCGAAGCCCTCAAGTGGGCGCGACAAGATCCTCCAGATCTCATCGTTCTAGACGTAGTCATGGAAGATATCGACGGGTTTGCCGTCTGTCGCTGGTTGAAGTTGCACCACGGCACGCGCGACATCCCGATTATCATGTTAACGATTCGAGACGAAATTGATGACCGGGTGCATGGCTTGCAGGTGGGTGCTGACGACTATCTGCCCAAGCCTTTCTCTGAACGTGAATTAGAAGCCCGAATATTTGCCGCACTACGTTCCAAGTCGAGCCAAACAGAGTTGGCGGAACGAAACCGCCAATTGGAATCGATGCTGCACCACGTCGAGTCATTGGCGATTACGGACCCGCTGACTGGGCTGTTCAATCGCCGACGCTTTGCTGACGTTTTGCGGCGGGAAGTCGCTGTTACTCGACGTTACAAGAACCCGTTGGCCTTGCTGATGATTGATCTTGATCATTTCAAAACTATCAATGACCGCTTCGGCCACGACGCAGGTGACGAAGTGCTGCGCGCTGTCGCCGCAGCCCTGAGTAGTGGCCTACGCGAAGTGGACCTTGCGGCACGCTACGGTGGCGAGGAATTTGCGGTGATTATGCCGCATACCACCAAAGCAAATGCTGAGAACGTGGCGCAACGAGTGGCAGGACATATAAGCTTACTGGAACACCAATTCAAAGGTGAAAAGGTGTCATTGACGGTGAGCATTGGCATTGCCGAAGTCGCCGATCTCAGCAAACCGAACTCTGAAAATCTGGTCAAGGCCGCGGATGTTGCCTTATATGAGGCAAAACGTGCTGGAAGAAACACGATTGTCCTATTTGAAGAACGCATGCTTGCCGGGCCGACCTCCCTAGAGTGACCATCGAGGTCCCAGCCTCGGCGCCTAAACGGTGCGTTGAGGATTGGAATTCCGAGGAACATCATGCTTGAAATAAGATTCAAGGGCGTCTAAAAGCCCCTGCACAGTGTACGTCTGGGCAGTTAGATGGGCCTTAATTCCGAGCCTTGCCAGGGTCGCAGTGGTGATAGGGCCAATACTCGCAACGCACACCTTCGAAAGCGCGGCCTCGGCGTCCGCTGCCAGCGCTCCGACCAACGCATCCGCCATTGAACTCGACGTCACTAGTACTGCATCCACATTTCCTGACTGCAGCAGCAGTTTCAAGCGTTCACGCTGCTGCTCGGCCAATTTTTTCGTTGTGTAGGCCGCAACGATATTGACACTGAACCCCGCAGCTTGTAGCGAATTGGGCAGAGTATCGCGCGCCTGAAGGGCGCGAATCAGCAACGCTGATTTTGCGGGACCGCATGCCAGGATCTGTCGAGCCAATCCTTCGGCGACATGCTCCTCGGCGATTAGGTCCGGCCGTATCCCCCACTTCTCCAATGGTTTGGCCGTGCCGGGACCAATCACCGCAATTTTCGCACGCCCAAAGGCCCGGGCATCTAGGCTGGATCTCGCTATTACTTGGCGGAACTGTTCGACTCCGTTGGCGCTGGTAAAAATTACCCAATCATACTCGTTTAGATGAAATATGCAGTTGCCTAAGGCTAAGTTATTGGCGATGGGCTCAATTTCGATGAGCGGCAAGCTGAGAGGCGATGCGCCACCGCGTCGAATCGCGCGAGCAGATTCGTAAGACTGCTCGCGGGGACGAAACAAGAGCAGTCGTTTGCCGAATAATGGAAGCGATTCAAACCAACTCAGCTTTTGTCGCCAATGGGTCACTTTGCCAACGACTAAGAGAGCCGGTTCCACCATTTTGCTCGACTCAAACAGGCCTACCAGCTTATTGAGAGGTGCCTCTAGAACGCGCTGTTCCGGCAAACTGGCCTTATATACCAGCACCGAGTTTGATTGCTGGAAGCGCTCCATTTGCAGCAGTCGCTCTACGACGGGCCTTAGCTGTTCGGCCACGAGCAGCACGCAGATCGTCTCGGCGGCAATTGCCATGCGTGCCAAACTTTCCAGATGCTGGGCTTTGCCCAATAAGTCGGTAGCCGTTGTCAATGCCACCCCGATAAATCCATCGGTTTCTGTCAGCGGCACGCCAGCATAGGCTGCGGCTGCGAGCGGCGACGCAATACCCGGGACAATCTCCAGGGGAATGCCTGCCGCGCAAATGGTCTCGATTTCGTCCAAAGCGCGAGAAAAGAACAGCGGGTCGCCCACCTTGAGCCGGACGACATTTGCGCCCGCTTGTGCATCGCGGACTATTTGTTGCGCAATCAAGTTCAGTTCGTCGCGCGAGGCAAAACCAGTTTGCCGAACCTCCACAATTTGGGTCGATTCCGGACATTCATAGAAAAACTCCGAAGATATCTCGCTATCGTGAACAATTACATCTGCCTCTCTCAGCAGCTCTTTTCCGCGCAACGTGATGAGATCGGGATTTCCCGGGCCTGCCCCGACGTACCAGACTTTTCCCACTTTCATGAGATTTGCTCCTGGTGGACGGGCCGGACCGTCTTCTTGGCAAGTGAGCGGGGTGTCACGCTGCCTAAAGTACGTGGCCTCATCGACCACCGTTAGCGGTAAATGCGTTGGCTGGTGATCCAGGGCAACTTTGCGAATATTAGGCCGGCAATCCAAATATCCGGAAATGGCTGGAAATAGGACTGAAATACGTGCGTTCCCCCCGCAGATGGAGACAACTGTTGACAAAGGTAAGATATTGGCGACACTTATGGACTTATGTGGGTTCTTGTGCTCACATCACCGCATAAAGGCTGATGAAGTGCTAGCAAACTCCCGCTTACCGTCCGTCCCACCCCCCCGAGACGCTTGGTTCCTGACTAACGGCGTTATCGCGACCGGCCCCACCAACTTCGACAATGTCGCTCGCAGCGTCGCCGAAGGCCGCGTGTCGCGAGCGGTTTTCGTGCGCCACGCCAGCTGGAATGTTTGGCGACGCTACGAGGATATTGAATTGCTCGACACGCTTGCCCTGGGTCGCCTCGTCGAACGCCTCGGGCGTGCCAGCGCAGGTATCGACGACCGCTCGAATGAATTCCGGAGTGACACGACGCCTTTGCCTTCGAACGAAGAATTGGCCAGCGCGGTGCAATCGCAACGCGTCACCCGGAGTTCGATACGGCCGGTGACCGTCGATCCCGTAGGTGTGCTTGGGCAAGCCCACAACTTGGACGAAGCGCTGCTCTTGACACTTTCAACGGCCGTGGCCGCGGCCTCGGCGCATGTGGGCCTGCTGCATCGTTATAACGACGATCGGAGAACGGCCGTCACTGCCTGCGCCCAAGGATCCGGCGTGGAACGTCTGCTGGGCATTCGTTTGTCGGCGTCAGACCCATCGTTGATTGCGGCGCAATCGGGGAACACCGTAGTCGGCGAGCCCATTCTCGGCGAAGCGGGGCGCCATATTGCGGCGCGGTTCATTCTCGGTGGCTCAGCTCCGATTGGCGTAGCCATGGTGCCGATTCGTTTGTTTGATAAGCTGTTGGCGCTGATCGAAGTGGGCCAAATCGCACGGGCATTTACCGCCCGGGAAATCTCCCGCGTCGAGGACGTGGCCGATGTGTTGGCGGAGCGCTTGCTCGTCAACGGCTGGTTCGAGTTGCCGTCTTAGCCGGCTGTCATCCTTTCGACAGCCTTCAGGCCAAGCTTGTGCTAGGGGTCCGCTCGAATGACTGATTCGGAAGCGCCAATCCGCTCGGCAAGATTGGGTTCGGTACGATCACTCGCCTGTGTCTGTGTCAGCTTTTTGTTTTTTTGGCTTACCAGCGCGTGCCAGACGAGTTGCGGCAACAGCAATCAGCAACCCATTAAATACGTGGATGGCAAGACTCACGTTGAAGGGACGTCGCGCATCTATGAATCGACGCCGTATACCGGAGAGTGGTTGGATTTCCCGTCGTATCGGCGCTTTCAGCTGGTGCACAATCTCTGCACGGTCGATTACACTCCCGTGATGTATATTGCCTTCAGCAGTAATCCCGCCCCGAATGATGCCGGGGGCGATGTGGCCATTGCATCGGGCGATGTGGCCCTGATCGAAAATCTGGGTCCTAATTCGTTGCAGATTGTAAATGACACATGCTCAGAGCAGTACTTGTATGTGCGGATCACGGCTCCTGTTATGGCCAGTGACGCGGGGCTCACGTGCGACGGCGGCATCGTGCCGTAAGTAATTCTCACTTAACGCACTAGCGCCGGACCGTTGCGCTCAAGCAACTTCCCGCACCGAAGATAGCGCCACTAGACGCGCATAGAGACCGCCCTGAGCTACTAGTTGCAAATGCGTGCCTTCCTCGGCCAGGCGACCGCGCTGCATCACCAAAATACGGTCAGCGTGACGAATTGTGGCCAAACGATGCGCCACGACGATGGCCGTGCGGTCAACGAGCAGAGTCTCAAGCGCCCCATGCAGCCGCGCTTCAGTATCACTATCGATGCTGGCGGTCGCTTCATCCAAAATCAAAAATGGGGCATCACGGTATAGCGCGCGTGCGAAGGCAACCAATTGTCGCTCGCCGACGGACAGTCCGTCGCCTTGCCGCAGCACCGGTGCGTCAAGCCCGCCGGTGCGATTCATGAATAGGTCAAGCGCGCCAATTCGACGGAGCACCTCCACTACGCGCGCCCGATCCGGCTCTGCCTGGGAAGCAATGTTCGTCGCGACCGTACCCGGAAATAGATAGGGTTCTTGCGGGACGACCGCAAACCTCAAGCGTAGCTTCACGGGGTCCCAATCGCGCACGTCGAGCCCATCGACCCGCGCGTGCCCCGACAGCAGATCGTATAGCCGCAATAATAGTCCCGTAACGGTCGTCTTTCCGGAACCCGTCGGCCCCACAATTGCAATGCGTTCTCCCGATTTCACGCGGAAACTTACGTCGTTCAATACACGGACCCCGGGGCGATATTCGAAATTGACATGGTCGAATTCAATTGCGAAAATATTCTTTCCGTCCGTAGGATTGCGCGCGGTCTCCACCGTTGATACCGCGGTCAGGCGCGGCGCGTCACGTTCTGGCACGTCGAGCAGCCCAAAGACGCGTTCCGCCCCGGCTAATGCGCTTTGCAGCAGCGTGTATCGCTGGGCAAGCATCGCTATCGGTTCGAAGAATTGCATCAAATAGGTATTGAACGCAATGACCGTTCCAAAACTGACGGGTGAGCTGGCAATTGCCAGCAGCATTGAGGCGAGACATAGCGAGGCAATGGTTTCCAGCGCCGCGTCTTGCACAGATTCGTAACGGATTGACCGCAGATTGGCATCCCGATTGGCGCGATTGACGATGTCGAAATCGCACCGTTCCCGTTCGGCTCGATTAAAGGCGTGAACCACCCCCATGCCCAATAGTTGTTCGTTCAGGGTAGCGTTGAGTCGCGCTGATTCAGTTCGAATTGACCGGTATGCGTCGCGCATGCGCCGTCGCAGAAACAAAACCAGAAGCCCTGCCAGGGGTGCGGCGGCAAAGGTGTACAGGCTCATTCTCAGACTGACGGCCACCATTAGAGCGACAATTCCGCCGAGGCGCACCATGTCACCGAGGGTTGCCAAGACACCCGAAGCGAATAACTCCTGTATCGCATCGACATCATTGGTGACCCGCGCCACCAAGCGCCCTACCGGCTGACGGTCGAAAAACGTCATCGGCAGCCGATGCAGAAATGCGAATAGAGATTCGCGCAATCGGGCCATCGAACGAGCTCCGGCCAATTGCGTCGCGTAAACATGGGCAAAACCTAGGACTTGCTCCACCACGACGAGCAGCGCGACGGTAAGACCCCCAAAAAACAACAATCGAGCATCGTGTCGAAGCACCCCCTCATCCATGGCGTGCCGCATGACTAGTGGGCGAATCAATGCTAGGACCGCAATTACCAGAACAACTCCCATTGCGCCCCACAGCAGGCGTCGCTCCTTGGCCAAGTAGGGCCACAGTCGCCGGAGCAGTTGCCAATCGAAACCTCGCGACGCGTATGCGTCATCCAGGGGTGATGTCGAAACCGGAGGTTCTGATGAAAGGCTCGGCAAGGCGGCGGATTCGGGACCGCTCGGGACTACGGAAATTTCATGTCCTACAGGCTGAGTGCCTTTCGCTTCAAGCTCTTCCAATTCGTGCTCAAGGCGCTGCTCCTCGACGAATCGGGCATAAAGGCCGTTGCTTGCTTGAAGCGAATCGGGTGAGCCCCATTCGATGAGCTTGCCTTCGTCCAATACCAACACCTTTTGACAATGCGAAGCTAGCGAAACGCGGTGAGTAATAACGATTAGACTGCGGCCACGTTGCTGCTGTTCAATGGCCTTTAGCAGTGACTGCTCGGTTGCGGTATCCACCGAGCTGGTTGGATCATCCAGTACCAAGATGCGCGAATTCGCGAGTAAAGTGCGACCGAGGGCCACGCGTTGCCGCTGACCTCCTGAAAGTTGAATGCCACGTTCACCCACGAACGTGTCATAGCCGGCCGCCAAATGTTCAATATCTTGATCCAACCGCAGTTGGCGTGCGACGACCTGCGCGCCAAGCCTCGCATCCTGCGAATCAGGGTCGTCGAAGGCGTACGCAAGATTGCGGGATACGCTGGTCGAAAATAGAAAGGGGGTCTGCTGACAATGGCGGACAGTGGACCGCAATACCGTCAAGTCAAGGTCGCACACATCCACATCGTCCAGGTGCACGCAGCCTCTTTTCGTCTCGAGTGCCCTTGACAGCAAGAGCGCCAAGGTCGATTTCCCACTACCAGTCCTGCCTACGATAGCGACCCGTTCCCCGGGCTTGACCTGAAAACTGACGTCATCCACAACCTTTCGCTCGCCATAGTAATGTGAAAGCCCCGTGACGCTCAGTGTTGGAACGTGGTCAAAGTCTGCAACGATCGGTCCACTTTGAATGCTCGGGTGCGCCGCAAAAATCTCGGTAATTCGTTCGTAAGCCGCGCGACCGCGTTGGACCAAACTGACCAAAAATCCTAGTGCAATAAGCGGCCAAGTTAGCCTGGTTATGGCACGAAAGAAGGCGAGCAATTGTCCATCGGTGAGTGCCCCGTGCATTCGCAAGTAACCGCCGTACCAAAACACGACCACCAGTCCGACGGCGCTGACCGCTTGCATGATGGGACCCATGGCTCCGCGCAGGCGTGCTAGGTCGAGGCTCTTTTCGAGCAACACCCCATTTACCTTGGAAAATAACCCACCTTGACTGGCTTCGAGTCCGTAGGCCCGCACCAAGCGCACGCCCGACAGACTCACTTGTACAGTATCGCTCATGTCACCGAGCGCGGCCTGGTTTTCTCGGGTCCGAGCGAAGACCTTGCGACTGAAGCTTCGCGTAATCCAAACCAATGCTGGCAACGATATCAGCGAAGCCAACGTCAGTCTAACCGAGATGCTAAGCGTTACCGCGAGTGCACTTGCCAGGGCCAGGGCCGTGTTAAACACGTTGAGAATGCCAAACCCGAGGAGCATTCGGACTTGAGCCAAATCATTGGTAGCGCGACTCATCAAGTCGCCGGTGCCATATTGCTGAACGTGCTTGGGCCCCAGCTTGAGCAATTTGTCGAACAGGGCGCCTCGAAGTTCGTACTCCGCCTCACGGCCAGCATTGAAGACGGCGACGCGCGATAGGACCCGCACCAGGAATGCCCCCAAAGCTAACGCAATCAATACCGTGGCCCAATGCAGAGCTATTTGCTCGCGGCCTTGGACCGCTGCATCGACTGCTCGAATCAGACGAGTATCGAACACATACTGAGCCGCCTGGTAGACGAGTATCAATAGAAAGCCAGTGCCGTAGCGCGGCAATCGTCTCAGCAGTTGCCCCCAAAGCCCAGTTGGCACAGTGTCGGAAGACGGCGGCTTATTCATACTCATCGGTTGCTATGCGGGCTAGGCAATTGTAGATAAGACCGAATCGCGCCGTATGCCAGCGGCGGCCATTCTCCGGCTATTTTATCGACCGGATGTGAGGCCTCGCTCATGCGCGGCGTGCTTGACCCCGCAGTGTCGGCTATGTTCAGGCTGTGTCCTTTTGGATGGCGGCCACGTATGATTGCGTAAGCTTTGGTCTGGAACGTTATTGCCTGGCAAGCTGGCGTTCAGAGTTGCTGTCGTCGCTAGAGGGCGACGTTATCGAGCTGGGCGCTGGGACTGGAGCCAACCTTGACTATTATCAAGGAAGCGTAAGACATTTAACACTGCTCGAACCTGACCCATTCATGCGGCGTCGCCTGGCTCGAAAACTCAAAGGGCATGTTCTTGCGACGCGCACTCAAATCCTCAATACGTCTGCAGAAACGCTCCGCTTAGGCGATGCGAGTATCGATGCGGTAGTGGGCACGCTTGTTTTATGCTCCGTAACAGACGTGGCACAGGTACTAAACGAGGTTCGGCGCGTGCTGCGACCGGGTGGACGTCTGGTGCTAGTTGAACATATAGCGGCGCCGGCGGGAACCAGGCGCCGACGCTGGCAAAATTATCTTGACCCCGCATGGACCATTCTCTCGGGCGGGTGCCATTTGCTACGCGACCCACGCCCAGCTATTTGCCGAGCGGGCTTCAATCCAGTTCAGGTGACCGAGCGTGATCTCCGCGGCGTACCAGGCTTTTTCAAATCTGCGTTACTTGGCACTTGGATAGTGTAATCTGGACGGATCATGAGATGGGCATCCGAGCGCTCGGGTTTAGCAGGTACGAGCCAGCACGACTTTACCTGCTCGGACTCGTCAAATCTGGCGTGCTTGCTCGTGCCCGCGCCTCAGTGCAAGCTCTCGCGGTTCAAAGCTACGACCCTCAGATGTCTCGACTGGTGCGCGACGCGGCCAAGTAGCGCGGGGATGCGCCCTTGAGTGAATTCGTCGAGCGCGTCTTTGGCGACCGGGAAGTATAAACACCTCCAAATTGACACCGCAACAAATAAACCTTCGGCCCAACGCGCGTTTCGGGGTGCCGTCGGCCGTAACAGTAAACCCAGCGCCGCTTTGGCAAACACAGGAGTCGAAGCAAGACCAAGATTGGGCTATTTCTGTGGTCGCTGGGTCCCCAGCCCCAGCGACGGCATGCTGCTAAGTTTTGGGCAAGGACTTCATGCAGAGTCTGCCTGGACGTGTATAAACCCCACTGGCCCAATGCACCGCCTGCCTCTAAACTTGGCGGCTCGCCCGGCGCGTGCAACGCTTGGGTTATGACGCAGCGGTTGATGGTATCGGCTATTTTCGCCTGGCTTTCTATTCCAATCGGATGCGCGCCAACTCAGAGGGTAGCGCCCGCGTGGGCAAAGCCACCCAGCTCAACAATGCCGACGGCTGATGTTGCAGCGCCACCTATTGCATTGCCAGCCGGGCCCCGCGAGCGCCCGGAATTTCGTGAACATTTTCAGGTAGAGCAGGTGTCAGGTACCATTGCGCTTTACGACAGCGCTGATGGGAGCCTGTCTTGCAGTGACGTCGCACTTTGCACCAAAGCAACTATTCCAGCATCCACATTCAAGATTGCCAATAGCATCATCGCGCTCGAGACTGGTGTGGCCGAGGACGCAGAGACGGTACTTCCATGGGACGGCAAGATGTACCCAGACCCGGAATGGAATCACAATAATACTTTACGCACGGCAATTCGAGTATCTTGCGTGCCGTGCTATCAGGCGATTGCCCGAAAAATCGGCTCTGAGCGCATGCAGGATTGGGTCACGAAACTTGATTACGGCAATCACGATATCTCAGGATCCATCGATCATTTCTGGTTGAGCGGAGGGCTTCGCATCTCACCGCTGCAACAAATCGACTTTCTGCGGCGATTCGATGCTGGCAAACTCCCGATATCATTGCGCACTGCAGAAACGGTGCGCGATATCATTACCCTTGATGTCGGCCAAAGCCACATTCTTCGCGGCAAGACGGGCCTAGCCCAGCCACCGGACTTTCCCGAGCTTGCCGCTTGGTTCGTAGGCTGGCTCGAACTCGGAGAACGACGCGTCTTTTTCGCGACGATCATCAACGCCCACGCTGAAGATATCGACGTTAAGCCGGTACGTCGTAGGGTTACAGAACGAGTGCTCCGCTCGCTTCAGCTGCTGCCCGCAGATGCCACGCGCGCGATCGGTGATTGAGAGGCAAAACTCACCGTCTCACCCATCCCACAACTCCCAACGCACGCCACGCAAACCGTTGCCCCTGCACGCTGCACACTGAACTCAGCCGAAGGCTGTTGTTCCCGTGCCGCCAATACAAAATTCGCCCCATAAAATTCCGAAGTCACCATCGCGAGGAATCGGGTTGTATTGGGGGTATAACCACCCGACCACTGCGCCGGTACCGCGTTGCACCGCAACGAAATCAGACTTTTTCAGTCGGTGAAGTGTTGAGCCTCGGGGCGCGTTACCTTGACTTGGATTGGTCTGAAGGCGAAGATGGCGCGTAACGGAATCGAGGGTTTCTCCCCCAATCCGCGGCTCTTCAGGAGGATTTGCGTTGATGGATTCCACAGCCGGCCCGGGACTAATAGGCGCGAAGCCGGAACCAGATGCCACTTCGCACATCGAGGAGTTCACTTACGACGATGCGACGCCGCGTGCGTTTGCAGTGATGACCGTAGTCTGGGGCATCGTCGGCATGCTGGTGGGGCTCTTGGCTGCTCTCGAGTTGGCCGCTCCCGCCATGAGCTTCGGGCTGCCGTTTCTCAGTTTCGGGCGCTTGCGACCACTTCACACGAATGCGGTAATATTCGCCTTTGCAGGCAATTCAATCTTTGCCGCGATCTACTACTCGACGCAGCGCCTCTGCAAAGCCCGGATGTTCAGCGGCTTTCTCAGTAAACTGCACTTTTGGGGCTGGCAGGCGATTATCGTCGGTGCAGCGATTACTCTCCCGCTTGGGTTCACCCAAGGCAAGGAATACGCGGAACTCGAGTGGCCAATCGACATCGCGATTGCGCTAATCTGGGTGGCGTTTGCGATCAATTTCTTCGGCACGCTCGCGCACCGTCGCGAGCGCCACATGTACGTGGCCTTATGGTTTTACACGGCCACCATCGTTGCGATTGCCGTTCTGCACATCTTCAATAGCCTGGCCGTTCCCGCCGGGCCGCTCAAGAGCTACAGCCTGTACGCGGGCGTGCAAGATGCTCTGATGCAGTGGTGGTACGGTCACAATGCGGTCGCGTTCTTTCTGACGACGCCGTTTCTTGGCCTAATGTATTACTTTTTGCCGAAGGCGGCAGATAAGCCGGTATTTTCATATCGTCTGAGTATTATCCACTTCTGGAGCCTGGTCTTCATTTACATCTGGGCTGGCCCGCACCACTTGCATTATACGGCGCTGCCGGAATGGGCTTCTACCCTCGGAATGTTGTTCTCCGTCATGCTGTGGATGCCCAGTTGGGGCGGCATGATCAATGGCCTGCTGACACTGCGTGGCGCATGGAATCGCGTCGCTGCGGATCCCGTTTTGAAATTCTTTGTTGTGGGCATCACTTTTTACGGCATGTCCACGTTCGAGGGGCCGCTGCTCTCGGTAAAGTCGGTGAATGCCCTGTCGCATTATACGGACTGGACGATAGCCCACGTGCACGGCGGCGCGCTCGGCTGGGTGGGCTTCATGACATTCGGAATGCTGTATTGGCTCGTGCCGCGGCTATTCCAAGCCCCGCTCTGGTCGAAGCGCTTAGCCACGACTCACTTCTGGCTGGGGACGATTGGCCTAGTCCTGTACATCGTGCCCATTTACGTGGCGGGTTTAACCCAGGGCCTGATGTGGCGCGCCATCGATGACGCCGGAAAGCTATCGTATCCGGATTTCGTCGAGACGCTTGCCGCTATTATCCCGATGTACTGGATTCGATCCCTCGGCGGGCTCTTGTACCTCTCGGGAGCCATTATGGCGCTCGTCAATCTGGTTGGAACTTGGCGCAGCTGTCCCGCCAAGTATGAGGAGCCAGTCGTTCGCGCGGCGCGCCTCGCTCCGAATTACCAGGATCCTCCGCTACCCGAGTCGCGGCTCAAGGGTCTTCCTGTCGTTGACTTCGCGCACAAGCTTGACGTATGGCTACAAGGCGCCTGGCACCGTCGTTGGGAGCGATTGCCATTTAGATTTACGGTCTATGTAACCATTGCGGTGCTAGTCGCCTCGGCCTTCGAGATCGTGCCGACATTCCTGATTCGCAGTAACGTGCCCACCATCAAGACCGTGAAGCCCTACACCGCCCTTGAAGTCGCGGGCCGCGACATCTACATCGCGGAGGGTTGCTACAATTGTCACTCGCAGATGATTCGTCCCATCATATCCGAGACCAAGCGTTATGGCGAGTTCTCCAAGCCTGGCGAATTCGTCTACGATCATCCCTTCCAGTGGGGTTCGCGGCGGATCGGGCCGGACCTAGCGCGTGAGGGCGGCAAGCAGTCGAGCTTCTGGCACGTGCTGCACCTGGAAAATCCCCGGCAGATCAACGATCGGTCCATTATGCCGGCCTATGCTTGGCTACTCTCGAAATCGATTGACTTCGAGGGGATCCCCTCGCACCTAAGGGCTCTGAACAAGGTGGGCGTGCCTTACGACGAGGCCACAATTGCGGGCGCGTCGGGTAGCGCACGCCAGCAAGCAAGCGCCATCGCGCAGCAAATTGTCGATCAAAAGGGCCCAGGCGGCCTTGAAACGAAACAGGTCGTCGCGCTGGTGGCCTATTTGCAACGGCTCGGTACCGACCTATATGCCGCGCCTGATGCTAAGCCGACGAACGCTCCTGCCGCCATGGCCGTGGCAATCCCGGCGAATGCGGCGCTTGCCGCCGCCCAGCCAGGGGCGGCACCATGAACCTCGGCGACGTTGTCAATAGTGCGGGCGGCAGCGGGTTCGCTCAGGTAGGCTTCGTGGTAAGCTTCGTTGTGTTCACGCTGATCGTGGTCTGGGCGCTGCTGCGGCCCAAAGCAGCCATGCAGGCGCAGGCTCGCTCAGTACTCGACGATGGCTCGAAGCACGACAAACTCGGCACTGGGAAGGAGCCTGGCGATGGCCGGCAATGACAAAGACGTGGTACGGGACCACGAGTACGACGGAATCAAAGAATATGACAACCCGACGCCGGGTTGGTGGAATTTCATCTTCTTTGCGACCTTCGTGTTTAGCATCTGGTACTTCCTGTATTATCATGCGAGCACCATTGCTACGTCGGTAGCCCAAGGCTTCGAGAATGACGTCACGGAAGATTTGCGAAAGCGATTCTCGACGATTGGCGACTTGAAGCCGGATCAACCGACGCTACTCAGGTACATGGCTAACGCCGAGTGGAAGGCCGTCGGAGCCTCGGTTTTCAAGTCCAATTGTGTGTCCTGCCACGGCCCCGATGCTGCCGGCCAAGTGGGTCCCAACCTTACGGATGACGTCTGGAAGAACGTTCTAAAGCTCGAGGATATCCCACAAGTCATCATGAATGGAGCCGGCGCGGGCGCCATGCCGGCTTGGAAGACCCGCCTGCACCCGAACGAAGTAGTGCTCGTGGCAGCTTACGTGGCCTCACTGCGGGGCAAGAATCTCCCCGGGCCGCGCGGCCCCGAAGGACAAGTGATTCCGCCTTGGCCCCCAAATCCGCCTGCTGCCAAACCGTAAGCGTTAAGCTTTCGGCAATCGTAGCAGTCCCCGCAACCATGAGCATTGACCCCATCATTTCCAGTCCTTCGGATCGCGTCCTGTTGACGCTTAATTCCGACGGATCACGCCGCTGGCTCAGACCGCGCCTATCGCCGGGGCGGTTCTTGCAGGCGCGACGGATCCTCGCCTGGGCACTCATTGGCATCTTCACGCTGCTCCCATTTTTGCGCGTAAGCGGCGCCCCCGTGATATTGCTCGATATTACAAGACGCCAGTTTACGCTCTTCGGTAAGACGTTCTTGCCCACGGATACGGTTCTGCTTGCAGTATTGCTGCTGGGACTCGTGGTATTAGTATTCCTCGTTACTGCGGTGCTCGGTCGTGTGTGGTGCGGTTGGGCCTGTCCACAGACGGTGTACCTGGAGTTCGTCTATCGGCCCATTGAGCGCTTCTTCGAGGGTCCGCCGGGACGCGGTGGCACCAGGGGACGCAAAGCCTCAGTCGCTCGGACTGCGGCCAAGCTGCTCGTATATCTCATTATTTCGATGGGCCTTGCGCACACGTTTCTGAGCTACTTCGTGGGCGTCCAGAACTTGCGTCAGTGGATGGTGCAATCCCCCGTCGATCATCCGACGTCGTTTGCCATCATGGCCGTGACAACTGGGCTGATGTTCTTCGATTTTGCCTGGTTTCGCGAGCAAACCTGCATTTTAGCCTGCCCGTACGGGCGCCTGCAAGCCGTTCTAATCGACGGTGATTCGCTGATTGTTAGCTATGACCCCAAGCGCGGCGAGCCACGCGGTCATGGACGCGGCGCGCATGTGAAACCGATGGTTGAAAATGTGCTTTTGGCGAGCAACCTTGCACCGCGAGCATCAAAAGGCGACTGCATCGACTGTGGACTCTGTGTCGAGACCTGCCCGACCGGCATCGACATTCGTGAAGGCCTGCGCATGGAATGCATTGGTTGTGCGCAATGCATCGACGCTTGCGACGCTGTCATGGCAAGAATAAAACGACCGTTAGGACTGATTCGCTACAGCTCGCAGCTTCGCATTGCCGGCGAGCGCGGTCGCGTCGCGAGGCCTCGCCTGTTTGTTTACGCGGCGGTGCTGGTTGCCATCGCTGGCGTCTTTTCCGCGCTCGTGTCCCAGGCCAAGGACACGGATATCACCTTGCTGCGCGGAATGGGTGTTCCCTTCACCGAGCTAGCCAATGGTGAGATTGCCAACCCGGCGCGCTTGAAGATCACCAATCGGGGACACCAGGCTCGCTCGTATCGAATTGAAGTTTCGGGCGGTGCACCCGCGCGCATCGTACTTGACGACCAACCCGTGACTGTTCAACCTTCAGCGTCGGTCACGCGCGGCTTGCTCATCGTGGTGCCTGCCACTTCATTCGTACTTGGAAAGCATGAAGTGCGCTTGCGTATCTTCGACGAGCAACCATCTTCGACCGAGGTCGCCTACCAATTGCTGGGTCCTTATTTTGCAGCGCCCAGCGCGACTTCAAAGGAAAAAACCGGTGCTAGCCCCTAGCGCTGCGCCGACCGCAGTCCGTCGCCATTGGGCTTGGCCGACTGCCATTATCGCCGTATTGTCGCTCCACGCGTTAGGGCTGATTGTCGTCGTATTCATAGCCACGCGCGACCCTTCCTTTGCCGTTGAGCCCAATCATTATCAAAAGGCTCTTGCTTGGGATGGCGCAGCGGCACGCCTAAGGGCAAGTCAGCAACTGGGTTGGTCCGTGTCGATTCAAACGGACCCGACTGCCGACGAATTGGGCCGGCGACGCCTGTCATGCCGCATCGTCGACAAAGATGGCGTAGCCGTGGTCGGCGCCACCGTGCAGCTACTCATGTTTCATCATGCCCGCGCCGCCGATCGGCTAGAGGTGAGTCTAAGCCCAGAAAAAGACGGAACCTACGCCGCTTTAGTCCCCATGAAACGAAAAGGTCTCTGGGAATGCCGCCTAGCGGCGCGCCGCGGTGATTTACTGTACAATGCGGTCGTGATGCAAGAGGTTGGAGGCAGTTCTTGACGGCGCTATTGGTCGCCGTGTTCTTGGCGAGCCTGCTCGGGAGCCTGCACTGTGCCGGCATGTGTGGGCCTTTCGTTGCCTTCGCGACGTTGCGGGTCAAGGATGCGCCGCGAGCACCGATCAGCAGCTTGATGCTGCAATTCGCATATCACACCGGGCGGCTACTGGCTTATTCGGTCCTCGGCATTTTTGCCGGTGCGCTCGGTGTAGCGCTCAACCTGGGCGGTTCCTGGGTGGGCATCGGGCGGCTCGCGGGGCTCAGCGCGGGCGTCCTTTTGGTTCTGGTGGGCGCCTCACGCATGCTGAGCTTGCTTGGCCTGAGAGTACCGGTCTTGCCGGGCTCCTCGCTGCTGAGCCGTGCGATAGCCTTAGGTCAGGTCACGGCGTCACGTTACACACCGATTCATCGCGCTGGGGCGATTGGAATTCTCACGGCAGTTTTGCCCTGTGGTTGGCTTTACGCTTTCGTGGCTGTCGCAGCCGGCACGGGAAATGCTTTTTGGGGCCTCGCCACGCTGATTGTTTTCTGGACTGGCACCGTGCCGATACTCGCCGGCATCGGTGCCGGATTCGGCCAGCTTCTGATCCGCGCCGGGCGATCATTTCAATTAGCCATAGCAGTGCTCGTGATTGGGCTGGGCCTGAGTTCAATCATGGGAAGGTGGACCATCCCGGCGCCGCATCGGGCCTCACCGGCGTCGTCGCTCGCGGGAGCGGTTCAACGCGTCGCCGCCATCATGGGGCAGGGTTCGCACCATTGTACTGACCAACCTGGCCGGCAAAGTCGGAAGTGAAGTGTCGCAACCGCGCTCGACTCAGCCGACAGTTTGCACGCACTGTGGGCTCACCGTCCCCTCGGGTCTCATCGTGGCCGGTGCCGAGCATCAGTTTTGCTGTACCGGTTGCCGCACCGTCTTCGAGGCGATTCGCGGATACGGCCTTCAGCGCTATTACCACTTGCAAGCAGGCAACCCGGGAAAACCCAGTCCAGCGCGCCCCACGGGTCGCGCCTACGCTGAGCTCGACGACCGCGAGTTTCTCGACGCGCATGCGCCAATAGTCGCGCCGGACCTGCGCTGCACAGACATGTACCTCGAGGGCATTCATTGTTCCGCTTGTGTGTGGTTGGTCGAGAAGCTGCCCAGGGTCGCCACCGGCGTCGTCGAGTCACGCCTAGACATGCGTCGAGCGCTCCTCAGGGTTGTGTGGGAAGACAGCAAGGTAAGCCTGTCCCACATCGCACGCACGCTGGACTCGCTCGGCTACACGCCGCATGCAGGCCGCGACTCCACAGGCCGTGAACTGCGTCGCCGGGATGACCGCAATCTGCTCGTGCGTGTCGCCATTGCCGGAGCGGGCGCCGGCAATGTGATGCTGCTCGCCTTTGCCCTCTACGGTGGGTCATTTCACGGAATGGAGCATGAGTATGGCTCGCTCTTTCGATGGATGAGCATGGGCATCGGCCTGGTCGTGCTGCTCTGGCCCGGCAGCTTATTCTTCCGTGGCGCCTGGGCTGCGCTGCGCACACGCACGGCCCATCTTGATTTACCGATTGCGATTGCCCTTAGCGCGGGAACGATTGCCGGCACCGTGAATACCCTGCTTGACCGCGGCGAGATTTATTTTGATTCCCTCACGAGTTTGGTATTCCTCTTGCTCGTCGGGCGTTATATTCAACGCCGGTTCGAACGGCGCGCCGCGGACGCCGTCGACCTGTTGTTTTCACTGACGCCCAGTTTTGCTCGCTTGCGCGAGGGGTCCGACACGCGCGAAGTCCCCATCGAGGCGCTGAAACTCGAGCAAATCGTCGAGGTGCGACCGGGGGAATCATTCCCCGCCGATGGTGAAGTCTTCGAGGGACAGTCCTCGGTGGACATGGCTCTACTGACCGGAGAATCACGACCTGTGCCCGTGTGCGCGACCGACAAAATCTTCGCGGGCGCCATCAACATTGAGCGACCCCTGCTCACAAAAGTCACGGCACTTGGCAGACAGACCCGCGTCGGCAAGTTGCTCACGCTGATGGAGGAATGCGCTCGCCGCAGGGCCCCCATCGTAAGACTTGCGGATCGGATGGCAGGCTATTTTACCGTCGGAGCCATTGCACTATTTGTTGTGACATGGGCAGGCTGGCAGTTCATTGATGCCAGGCGCGCCGTAAACAACGCCTTATCGTTGTTGATCGTCACTTGCCCTTGTGGACTCGGTCTGGCTACGCCTTTTGCCGTTGCTGTTGCGCTCGGTCGCGCTGCTCGCTCTTCAATTCTAGTCAAAGGCGGAGAGGTGCTGGAAAGGCTTGTGCCCTCGAAATTTGCCCGCGGCACAGTATTTCTCGACAAGACCGGCACGCTTACGGAACCGGGCCTAGCGGTTGTCGCATGGCACGGTGATCAATCCATTCGGGACCCAGTGGCCACCCTTGAGTCCCAGGTGTCGCACCCCATCGCCCGCGCAATCGCCGTCGCTCCCGACCCGACGCAACCCGAGGAACCATCTGGCAGTTCGCAAATTCTCGAATTCCAATCGACGCCTCAGGGCGTCCAGGGTCAAATCGACGGCAAGCAATTCACAATTGGGTCCGAATCATTCGTCTGTCAGTCGAGAATCGTCGATTCATCGACGTCAATCCCCGATCTTGCCGGGGACGAGGCATGCCTCGTCCCCGCTTGTCCTGCCGCGAATCGAGAGGAATCTGCGCTGTCCTCTTCACTCGTCGAGGCTCGGCTGTTCCCTCAAGCCATCGCGCCCGATTGGGCCATCGCGGCTCGACGAGACACCACTTCAAAATGCCTGACCCCGGTTTGGGTTTCGGTGGATGGCGTTGTGTCTGCAGTGATTGGCGTCGGGAGCCGTCTGCGTGACGATGCAACAAAAACAATCCAAGGTTTACGCGAGGCGGGACTAAAGGTAGTGATTCTTTCCGGCGATGATCCGAATACAGTTACTAACCTAGGCAATCAATTGGGAGTATTGCCGGAAGATTGCTGCGGAGGGCTTTCGCCCGAAGACAAATTGCGCATCGTCCAGGCCGCCGCGACGCAAGGACCCACCTTCATGGTCGGTGACGGCGTGAACGACGCGGCCGCGCTGTCCGCCGCCAGCGTCGGGATTGCCGTGCACGGCGGAGCCGAAGCGAGCCTCGCGGCAGCCGACGTCTACCTGGGGCGACCCGGAATCGGCGTGCTCACCGAGTTGCTCGATGGTTCCCGGCGTACGCTCAGCGTCATCCGTCGCTGCCTGGGTGTTTCTTTGGGCTACAATTTGGTCGCAGCGGCACTCGCTACGACCGGTATAATC
>CAWIGY010000053.1:0-3197 GCA_963835565.1 uncultured delta proteobacterium | reverse complement strand
AACCCGCTTGCGGGAAGCGTAGCCAGATTTGCTTGCGCTTAGGGCAGACTTGTGATCGATGGGGTGACGGGCAAGGGGGGATGTGCTTGAAATTCCGCCAATGGCAACGTGGGTTACGGACCTACAGCATCTGGTTCCGGAATTCGTCAAGGACGCTCCAGCTCCGGCCAAACGCCGAGCTGCATTCACACGTGAGGTCGTGGAGGCGGCGACTTGCCGCACCTGGAGGGAGCCGTGGATTTCTGCGGTCCCCTGCGTGGCTCGAGTCGGCCGGAGACTGTGTCGAGGTCGCATTCGTATCGTGATCTCGACGCTCGAATCGGTCGAGTGGTGTTGCACGGATTGCCCCGAGAATGGCGTCATTACGGGGCACGTTGAAACACCCTCAGACTTATCAGCATATGCGCCAAAAGGGAAGCTCGTGTTCTGGGGGATCGATGACGCGGAACGCGATTTTCTCCGGGAGCACACCGCCGAGATGTTCGAGCTGCGCTCGATCATTTCTCGTGCACGCCCGCACGTAGACGTGCCGGGACTGCTGCTCATCGACGCGACAGTCAACGAGCTGGATGAGATGTACACTCTCGTCGAGGAACTGACCGACGTTATGCCGCGTGGGCGTAGGCGCGAGTTGCTCGACGGGCTGCGAGCGAGTCTATGCAATTCGATGAACAGGTTCTGGGTTGAGGACCTATTGCGACATCGCTGCTAGCATCGCCCGGTTCAATTCTGGCAATGATTGGCTCTTTTTGACGGTTGGCGCCAAGCGTAGCTCAGGGTGCATCAAAGCAATTCGGTCGGGAAGCAATTCAGCAAGTCGCTTTTGCGGCCAGCCCTCGATGAGCAGTCTTGTAACGACATGCAGATCGGCGCGAGGGTTGATGTCGTGCCCGACGCAAGTGGCGATGATGGTCAGGATGTTCGCGGTTCGCTCACCGCCGAGATCTTCCCACGCAAAGAGCCAATTCTTCTTTCCGAGAACCAACTTTCGCAGCTCGCGTTCTCGGCGATTGTTGGTCAATTCAATATTGCCGTCCTGGAGGAACAGTATCAAACGGTGCCATTGGCGATGGATATAGCCGAGGGCTCGTCCGTACTCGGACTTGGGCGCAATGACCTCTCGCTGCTTGTCCACCCAGTCGCGCAAGACTTCCACGACGGGTGTCGAGTATTGCCGGCGTCGGTCCAATCTCTGTTCGGCAGTGTCGCCACACAGAGTCGCCCAGCGCTCAATCGCAAAGAGTCGAACGAATCAGATGCAGTGCTTCGAGTGCGACGGTCTCGCCCGAGCGAGCCACTTGCACCAGGCCGCGCCGTGCATGACTCCAACAGCCTGGACGGCGTCCGCCAGCGCGTTCGACGAATGCCAGGATGTTGGTTCCATCGCATTGCACGGTGCGCGCGAAGTCGTCACCGAGAAACCGACGTACACTGTCCGAATCGCCTTCGGGCGAATAGAAGAAAGTCACCCAGCGGTCATTTGTCCAACACCAGACCGTGCCGATGCGAATGCCTTCGGGCGAATCGCGATCCAGAGATCGGAATTCCCGTAGCATCCGTTCCCAGTAGCCCCGGTCCGCGAGTGCACTCAGCAATGGCTTTGGCGATGGGCTGCAGCCAATCAATGTGTACCGCGACGCTATGACCGAGAGTTTGCGGGGCAACCTCGACTCCAGCGCGTCGAAAGCGACTGCTTTGTCGCTCGATCGGTTGGTGTTCCAAGTACTTGTCGGCAGTGGCTTCAACGATGAGGGTTGTACCCAATACGCCGCGCTCGACGAGTTGATTGGGAGTCGGAGCCGACATGATCGCGTTGTCGTGCGGACAGGCCACACGCTCATCGCGCCGCTGGATGACGACAACGCGAGCTGGAATCACATCCAGTATCTCGCACACCGAATGTCCGACGGTCGTCATCTCGGCGCCACATTGCGGGCACACGCGCATCGGGGCTGGCACCGGATTTTCGACAGTGATGCGCTCAAGGTGTGCTGGCAGCGCACGGCGTCCGGGATGCCGACCTTTGCGGCTGACTTTGGGCTTGTCCGTCGCGATATCCGTCAACCTCTTTTCGGGTTTTGCTTGCACCGGTTGCATAAACGGCAGCGACAACTGTCGCTCGACTCGCTTGAGCGTCTCGGAGCGTGGGCGCTTTCGGGTTAGATGCGCTAGGCGCTTATTTAGCTCGGTGTTGATGTCGCGCATCCGCACGATAAGGCCAATGATGGCTGCGATCAACTCGACAAACCTCAGCGAGGTTATCATCTTGTGCAACCAAGCACGCACCTGTTCCAGGTCAGGAACATGGGCTGAGGTGATCGGCTGCAACGTGGTCATTCAAATTGTAGACACGCCACTTCTCCGATTAATTCCGGGTCGTGCGACGATTTTTCGAAAATCGACTCGACCAGGATTATGCTGCTCGATGCGGCTCCCACCGCGGTCGGCGGTGAGCTCCTTGCAGGTCGATCCCTTCTACAATGAGATTCAATTCGGCAGATTCAATCGCCTGGGCTTGCAGTGGAGCGCCTTGCAAGAACCGTGCGTAAAAACGGCCGCGTTCCAATCTTTTGGACCACATTGCGAAGCCGTTACGGTCCCAGTAAACGATGCGTACCCGATCACAGCGCTTCGAGAAAAACACGTACAGGTAGCCCAAGTATGGGTCTTGGGCAAAAGCATTGCGCACCATCGCGATTAGGCTATCAGCGCCTTTTCGACCGTCCACGGGTTGTGTGGCGATGAACACGCGTACGCTCGGGGGAAGGCCCAGCACAGCGTACCTCTATTCGAGCAATTGCAACAATCGACGCAACGCCGACGGGTCAACCGAATCTGCGAAAAACACCCTATGCCCTGACCGAAGCGTTATCTCAATTTGGCGATCATGCCGGCCATTGTCAGCGGTCCGAACTTCCACAAATGCCGGCGTTGTCGCGGCTCCCGCCGCCAAGATGCGTTTCCACCTATACAAGCGCTCCGCGTCAAGACCCTCACGCTCAGCGAATTTGTTGACCGACAAGCCCGACGACAATTGCTCACCAATTACGCGTCGTGCCTCCTCAGTTGACCAACGAGCGCGGCGCTTCTTGGGTACGATCGGTGGAACACGAGCCAGCGACTTTGGCAAAATGGGCCTCCGCCGTACGGCTTGCCACCAATCCCCTTGACCCTCCATACGCCGCTCGCGGATGGGT
>CAWIGY010000052.1:0-19587 GCA_963835565.1 uncultured delta proteobacterium | reverse complement strand
CGGTACAGTCTTCCGCAATTCGCGTCATCGAGCAGACCCACGATCGGATTCTGATCTATCAACCCCCGTATTGGCCTTTCGCCATCGGCTTCCTCGCTGTGGCTGCGGTCATCGCTGTCGTCGTCTTCTTCTTTCTGGGATTCCTGTCCGTGAGGTGGCCGCTCCGGTTCTCAGGATTTGTACTGGCGCTCCCGTTCCTGTTCTTTGGGGTTCAGGCGGCGGTCTCCCAAATGTTCGTCCAAGTGTCGCTGCCGGATAACACGCTCTCAATTCGCCGAACGGGACTGTTTGGATCGGAGGTGCGCACGGTCCCACTGGACGATATAGATGGAGTCGTGCAGCTGAACGCACGCAGAAGCACGGCCGTCGGATTGCGGCTTCGCTCGGGAGAAACAGTCAATCTGTGCGGTTTTACGGATCAGAGCGGAAAGAACGACATGTTCGTTTCCCTCGAACTGTTCCTGGCGAGCGCCCGAAGCCATTAGCCGTCCGCATCCACACCGGCAATTGCCGGTGGCTAGTTACCTCGTGAATTTGTGCAAAAGAAAGCTGATCACACAATGCAATCGTCGCACTTCGCACACGTTCACAGAAGCGTCATATTCGCGGAAACTCGTGACTGAAGGACGATATAGGTCTAATCCATTTGCGCTTGACACTGTGTATATCCTGTCCGATACTCCGCTCGGCTCAATTCTTATAGATTCGACTGATATTCAACAAAAGTGCAATTTGTGCGCATTTGCAGGCGAATGCTGCCGGCGCTTTGCTGGCTAAGCAATGGGTGAATCAAGAGGGAGAAACAGCAATGCTACGAAACGTTAATTGGATAGTGGGTTTTCTGGGGCTTGGCGTCATGGCGACGGCCCTTGGCTGCAGTTCAGCAACCGAGGAGGCGCCCGCGGACTCAACCTGGGCGGCCCTTATGAATGACGGCGACACGACGGCCATCGCGCCCGCGGCCGGCGCGGCCACGGCCACACCCCCACCTCGCTATTGCAGCGATTGCACGCAAGTGCCGCTTGCGTACTGGAAGTTCGACGACTGCAACACACAAAGCACTGAACTTGCGGACACCGCCTACACTTCATCGATTTCACATCCAGCCTTTCGTGCAGTGAGCGTGGCCTGCGTCACGGGGCAAGACGGCCTGGCCGTCCAGCTCTCCGGTGGTGATGATATTGTGTATTCGCCAGACCAAGCAGATTACTCGTTCAATCAAGGATTGACGGTCGCCGCCTGGATTAATCCTATCGCCGTAAAGAGTACGCAGAGCGTCGTGCGCAAGCGCTTAGACGGCACAAGTTCTTTTACTTTGGCGATTGACGACAAGCAACTTCACTTTGTAGTGCGCCTTACGAATGGGCGGCTTGTCGGTGTTTCGACTCCTATTCAAGCTGGACACTTCAGTCATGCTGCGGGAACGTATGACGGACAGCAGGTGCTGCTCTACGTAAACGGTGTGGTCGCCGCCAAAGCCAAAGCGGTCGGTACGATTGCTCCCGGCGTTGGACCAATCTTTGTCGGAAACGACGCCAATGGACGCCAATTCAAGGGGATTGTTGACGAAGTCTGGCTGAACACGTTTGCGGCATCGTCGGACACCATCAAGGCATTAACCTGTGTTAGAAAGCCACCTTTGGTAACACTATCCTGAGAGATCCCCTCATCTGTCAAATGAAGTTCGACGTGTAAGTGATCGATCTGCAAAGGTTTATGCTGGGTGGGCGCGACAAGGATGACGAGAGCAGGAATTTACGCGCGGCTGGCGCGTTGCTGGCGGCATGAGCAAGAAGACCAAGGTCCGTTCCCGCAAATCCCCAAGACGAATCCTCAAGTCCAAGCGTATCAAAACGCGAATGAATCCCAAACAAGTGCGACGATTTGTGGAGGAAATATTCGGTGAAACTGAACATGCCGCGCGAGTGCAGTCGTTAGCCAACGCGGTCGTGGGCATTACTCATGTTGCTGTGCTGGCCATTCACGCTATCGGACAGGCCTACGCCCAGGTCGCAGGAATTACACCCAAGAGCGGCGTCAAGCAGATCGACCGACTACTGAGCAACTCCAATCTCGCACTCAAGAGAGTGCTGGAGACTTGGGTAAAGTTCGTGATCGGTGTTCGCGAAGAGCTCGTGATCGCACTGGATTGGACCGAATTTGACGATGACAGACATACTACCCTGGCAGCGTACTTGGTCACTCGCCATGGGCGGGCTACGCCACTGGCTTGGAAAACGCACTGCAAGTCCAAGCTCAAGGGCAACCAGAAACGCTATGAACGGGAGCTGATCGAGCAGCTGCACGCATGGATTGAGCCCGTGGTTCGCATTACATTGCTTGCTGACCGTGGCTTCGGAGACCAAAAGCTGTACGAATACCTGGACAGCCTTGGCTGGGACTACGTCATCCGCTTCCGGGGCAACATCATGGTGACCGCGGCTAACGGGGAACGCAAAACAGCCGCGCAATGGGTGGGTCCCAGGGGTCGAGGCAGAATCATGCGGGGTGCGATGGTCACCAGCGACGACTTCAAAGTCGCCGCTGTGGTGGTGACGTGGGACCGCAAGATGAAGGAGCCGTGGTGTTTGGCCACCAGCCTCACGCAGAGCACAGCGAGCCAGGTCATCAAATTGTACGGCAAAAGGTTCACGATCGAAGAGACTTTCCGAGACCAAAAGGATTTGCACTTTGGCATGGGCCTCAAGGCCACTCACATCGGTAAAATTGCGCGACGCGATCGACTTCTGCTGTTGGCTGCTGTGGCGCAAGCTTTGATGACGCTGCTGGGCGCGGCCGCCGAGGCGGCTGGACTGGACCGATACCTGAAAGTCAACACGGTCAAGCGTCGCACGCATTCGTTATTCCGTCAGGGGCTGTATTGGTATCACGCGATTCCGAACATGCGACGCGAGTGGTTGGTTCCTCTAATGATGGCGTTTGATCGCATTGTTAGAGAGCATGCGGTTTTCTGCGAGATCTTTGGCACCATTTGAGGGGATGCACTAGAACACTATCGCCTAGCCAAACGCCACCGGAGCCTGCCGGGACAACGGTACCCTTTGACCTCGCGGTGACCAATCAAAGCGACGCCGCGTCTTGTCCAGCGGATACTTTTCAGTTCTACGAGAATTCGTTGCCCTATCCGTTGACTGCGGACACCTATTACGGTCAGTTGCTCGTCAATCCAGGCCAAACTGCACACACTACCATCAATGTATCTTCCTATGACGTCGGGCTCAGCGGACCGTTCACATTCGAGTATTTCGTGTATGACACGGCGAATAGCGCGCTTCAACAGACCGCGGACGCTACGTACGTAGTAGCTCCACCTGTAATGCCCACACCGACGGGTTGCACATCCACACCTACCCAACCAGTCGCACCGGGCGGTTATTACGTCAACGGCAATACGATCTGCACGGGTGCCGGGCGCGTGCACCATTTCCACGGCGTGGACAGGCCGTCTCTCGAGTGGAATAGCGGCGGGCAAAATCTGTCGCTCGCAGATTTTCAGCTCATGTCCACCTGGAATGCCAATGTCGTGCGCATTGCGCTCAATCAGGACTTCTGGCTCTTGGGTTCGCCGCTAGCGGATCCCTATTACGCGGCTACGGTCGATACCGCGATTTCCTGGGCAGAAATGGCAGGCATGGATGTCATTCTTGATCTGCACTGGTCCGATGCGGGAGTTCTCGGCGGTTGCGCTCCAGCCAACGGCTGTCAGCAAATGATGCCCGATGTCAACTCCCAGACATTCTGGTCCCAAGTGGCAACTCGCTACCAAAGCGACGGTCGCGTTATGTTCGAACTCTATAATGAACCGCACGATGTCAGCTGGGACGTCTGGAAGTCGGGTGGCGACACGGGCGCCGGCTGGCAGGCGGTCGGCATGCAACAACTTTACGACACCGTTCGAGCCACCGGCGCCCAGAACCTGGTTCTCATCGGCGGCCTGGACTGGGCCTATGATCTTTCTGGTATTCCTGCCAACAGGATCGATGGCTACAACATCGTTTATGCAACGCATCCTTACGGCCCATCCCGATCGCCGCAAGACTGGGGCCGCGCCTGGGGTTCCTTGACATACACCGATCCCGTTATCGCCACGGAATTCGGCATGCTAAACGACACTGCTTGCACGAAGGACTACAGCGCGCAGGTCATTCAGTACGCGGACAGCCACCTTGCCAGTTGGACCGCTTGGGCTTGGTATCCCGGTGGTTGCACATTCCCAGCCGTAATTACTGATTGGGCAGGAACGCCCTCGGCTGTGGGGGCCGTAGTAAAGTCCGCGTTGCTCGGCTATAGTGATCCGCCGGCCTCGCCGCCAGCATCCGCAGCGGGCGGTCCCGACGTAAACTTCACCTTCGACCGCGAGCCGCAAGGATGGACGTTTAGCACCTATGCCGATTCCACATACACCAATCTTGCCGCAAGTGTTCCTGACGGTGGCACCGCGCCAAACCTAACGGTGAACAGCAGCGATGGCAGCCCGAACCCCGGCTCACTCATGATCACCGTAACATTCACGGGCTTCGACCAATACATAGACGCAGTCGTGAACTACGCGCCGCCGGGCCTCAACCTCTCGGGCAAAACGCTGCACGCTCAGGTTCGTTTGGTATCCGGTTCCTTTGCCGCGGGCGGTCTGCAGTTCCACGCTAGTACCGGATCTTCGTACACCTGGGGCAGCACCACTTGGGTCAACGCAGACAGCTTGCCGATTGGAACATGGGTGCCATTGACCCTCGACCTCAGTGCGGTTACCTCGAGCGGTTTCGATCCGACCCAAGTCGTGCAAATGGGCATTCAGTTCTTCCCAGGGTTCTCGAGCAACGGGGGCACCTTCGTGAGCACGGGTCCCACGGTATTCGAAATCGACACCGTGACGGATTGACGATGAGTGTTCACACAAGTCGTCATTGATGATGGGTCACACCGGCACGGAAAAGGCCGTTTCCGTGCCGGTAATCCGCGACGTCAGCGCCTACATCAGGGCTTTTCATTTGCGACATAGACTACGGGCTGACTTCGGAAAGGTTGTGAGCCTGCGCGAACGGCGATGCGATAAACACCGTTGCCACAGCATCGGCGTACACGCAACGCCAACGCGGATCGTGGCTCAACACGCGAGCGGCGCGGCCTAGGATGCCGCGCTCGATGAGCAACGCCGGGATTTCCGTCGCGCGCTCGTAGTCGATCCCTAACGGAATCTCCCAGCCTGCTTGTCCTGCCCACAAGGCGCGGATCCCCGCCAGGTAATGCTCGAAGGTTTCCTGCGAGTTGACCTCGAGTCGAGGATCCATAAACAACTTGTGCGCGGGCGCAACGTGGGCAATGCACACGGCAGCCTGGCTAATGTTGAAGGCGATTATCCGCTCGGGCAAATCTGGTCGAGCCAGAAAATTGCACGCGTCGTGCGCGTACCATTGTTGGCGCTCTCCAAGACCCAGTGCTCGACCTTCGCCAGCCCACGCGTAGAGGCTGCCGGAAACAGTAGCGAGGCCCAACAAAGCAGCCGCGAAGATCAACCACAAATTCCAATTCCGCATCGTGCGGGGCTCGCCGTTGGCCGGTGGGGAAATAGCGGGTGTCGGCTTGCGCATGGTCTTAGGCTTGCCGCTAGCTCGCCTGGATTGGGCAGCCGTCGTCCTGCGCCTGGTCTTAGGCTTGCCGCTCGCCCGCTGGGATCTAGCGGGCGTTTGCTCCCTCATCGTCTCGGGCTTGTTGCTGGCCCCCGGGGACTTTGCCGGCGTCGGCTCGATTCGAAGAGCATCGTCAAGATTCCACGTGGTCACGAACGCTGCAACCAAAGCAAACAAAGCGTTATTTCGCTTTGCCTGCCAGCCAAGATAGGCCGCAGCCAAAAAGAGCATGATGCGGTAGAGGCTGATACGCCCACGTCGAGCAATCAGCACAAAGCTTAATATCCCCAATAGAAATACAGCAAGGAAGGCCAACAAGTAAGGATTATTCACGCCAGCAATAGCGATGAAATCGCCGACTGTCATGAGTTCGCCAATACTCGCGCGATAAATTCCGGAACTGCCTAGCTTTTGAAATTGCTCGATTGGGAGCGTTACCGCCCGTAGGCCATACGGGTTGATCACGCATGCAAGCAGGCTTAGAGCAGTAGCCGTAGCAAAGTTCCGAACGGGCGGTCGTGCTTGCACTTGCTGCGACTGTCGCAGTCGGTCTAAGAGCCATTCGGCTGAATAGGCCATCAATACGAGTGGACCGAGTACGAAGAATCCGTGGCAATTGACCCAGAGAGCCTGCAGGAGCGGCAAAAGCCACAACAATCGCGGACTTTTCGACGCACGTGCAAGCACGCTTAGAAATCCTGCTAGTAACAGCAAGGAGAATAGCTCGGGCCGTTCGCACAGGCGCCCCGACAACATAATCAGCGCCGGCAGCCAAACGAGCGCCGCCGGCCATGCCTTGTTGCCCTCTTGTCGCGCGCCGAGCGCGAGCGCAACGACGGCGAGTCCCGCGACGGGCTTCAGCAGAACAAGTGCCGATGAGCCACCCAGACGATATAGCCCCGCAATAACGATCTGGAAAAGCCAGTAAAGATCGATCCACGCGCGGCCCACATTGGTGTAGGTCAGGAAATCAACCCGCGGAACTGCGCCACGTTGGAGAATGAGTTGCCCGGTGCGCAGGTGCCACCAGACATCGAAATCGCACATGGGAAAGCAACCCAGCAAGAATGCCAACAACAAAAGTGAACCCAAAAGCGTGCTCCGCCAAGGCTCAGGCTGGCTCTTTCCACCGATATTAGCGATCACGCGCACCTTCGCAGGCCCTCAAATACATCTCGACGGACAACACCTAATTGATGACTAGATTCCCTTCAAGACCTGGTTGATCTCCGTGGGAATACCATCCTTGATTTGCCACTCCTTTTTATGCCCGTGGGCATCCTCAAGCGACCAACTGCCATCGGGAACGCCGTATCTATACTCCCCCTTCACGACCGCGCCGTCCTTGAGCTTCAGCGTGCATGGACCATCAAGCATGCCACCTCTGAACTGGCCGGTGACGGTCCCACCTGCCTGGAGAAAAAGCGTCCCAGTCCCATCGAACGTTCCGTTCCGGAAGTCTCCTTTATAGGTACTTCGTCGCGGTATCACCAGAGTTCCTTTTCCATCGAAGGCGTTGTTGCGAAATTCACCGACGTAGGTCCGGCCATCTCGAAACTCTAAGCTGCCATTGCCGTCGCGCTTGCCGTTCCTGAGCGCGCCAACATAAACACTGCCATCGGCATAGACGATCTTGCCTTGGCCTTCTTCCCAATTGTTCCTGAAGTTGCCTTCGTACCTGCTCTTGTCGGCGTACGTGAGGACGCCCTTCCCTTCGCGTATTCCGCCCCGGAACTCCCCGGTGTAAAAGCCCCCGTCGGCGTAGGTCAGCAATCCCTTCCCCTCGTACATGCCCTCAGCGAATTCCCCAGTATAGTGCACGCCATTGCGACGTTTGAGCTCACCCTTGCCGTGCCACCTTCCCTGCTTGAAGTCCCCCGTATAAGTCCCACCGTCAGTAAAGGTTGCCGTTCCACGTCCATCATAGAGGCCGTTCTTGAACTCGCCCTCGTAGGTCACGTCGAACGGCAGTGTTAACTTTCCTCGGCCATGGAATAGATTGTCCTTCCATTCCCCATCGTAGGTTCGCCCGTTTCTCGATCGCAAAACGCCGTGTCCGTTCCTGCTTCCGGCCACGAATTCGCCTTCGTAGACATCACCGTTGGCTTCGGTTTCCGTTCCTCGACCATCGTGAAGATTGTTCTTCCAACCCCCGACGTATCGCTTGCCGCTGGTGGTCGTGAAGATGCCCTGGCCGTCCCTTACACCTCCTTTGAAGTCTCCAACGTATTTCTCGCCATTGCCCCAGACCCTGGTTCCCTTTCCCTCGTACCGACCGCCCTTGAATTCACCTTCGTAGGTGCCACCGTCGTCAAAGGCCCTTTTTCCACGCCCATCGAACCTCCCGTCCTTGAAATGCCCCTCATAGCTGGCCCCCTCCGGGTACACCATAATGCCATCGCCGTTGATACAATTGCCTTTGGCGCATGTGTGTGCCGCTAAATCAGCGGGACAGATGATGCCTATGATTAGGCCGGCGACCAGAAGTTGAACGATTACTCTTTGTGACGTATTTCGCATTGATGCTATGGTAACATGAGGTGGTTCCTGGCAAAGGCCTATCCTGCGCAAGACGGCGAGATGTGGAGCATCGCCCAGCCATGCTCAGGCTACTGGCATGTTCGGCAATAGTGAGGCAGCAAGGCGAATCTGCCGACGGGACAGGACTACTGGGCACAATCGCTACACCGGTTTGCTGCGATGGCACTTTTCGGAGGCTGCCCTTATCTGGGGCCATTCTTAGATCTAGAAACGTTACGTTTCTTCTTGCTATGACTTTTCCATCGAGTGCCTTCAGATCGTCCGGAATTCAAGGAGTATTTCTTCAGATCAGCCCTCGCAATTTCTTTGTCGTCGCGATCCACGGGTCGAACTGCCCCATCAAAAATCCGCTCGCCTGCAACCCAGCGTTCTGCTGCATCGGCACGCATGGCTACCGATACTGCGCCCGCGAGTTCAAAAGTGCGATAGTCGAGGCGAATGTCGTTCATGGCTGCGGCCAATGCAAATCCCGCTAATGCCCCAACCGCATTAACCGCCGCATGCTGGCTCACGGGTAGCTTGAGCTTGGGGTTCTTAACAGCACGTTCACACTCGCTGGAGTCAAGGCAGCAATGCCGCCGGCACGCCATCGGGCGTACGTCGTAGATCCTGCAATCATTGGAGGGACCCAGAAAGGGGCAAGGATCGCCGGAGATGAACAACTGATCCGTGTTCATCGTGCGCCTACGGTTGGCTGCTGCTTGG
Organism: uncultured delta proteobacterium; assembly: GCA_963835565.1. Taxonomy (GTDB): domain Bacteria; phylum Myxococcota_A; class Polyangia; order Polyangiales; family Polyangiaceae; genus FEN-1139. Next base: position 10,693 of record CAWIGY010000052.1, on the reverse strand, counting down.
ACAGCCGCGCGTAGTTCGTCACTTTCGCTCCTCAAGCGGTCGGCAATTGCCAGTGCTTCAAGCGCCGTTACGTTTACCTTTACGCCACGGCAACACCAAGCACAACCCTGGTGACATGCTGGCACCAAGCCAGAGCCATCAATTGAGGTTTGAATTTTTCTATCGAGCCTTGCATAAGCGTCGATGATTGCAAGGTGAGCGTGTTTTGCATCTCGTTAACGAAGTGGCTCTCGCATGGCCTGACGCTCAGGCTCGAGAAGAGGTAACGCTTCAACTGAGACGGCCTGACCTGCAACACTTGTAAACTTCATTACGTTCGACTTATGGTCTTTATCATAGCTACGACTCGAGACATTCTGCACTTGCCGGGACGCAATTGCAACCCGCATGAAATTACTGGACTTTCTTTCGGCGCAGGAGGCCGGACATGACCGGTATGCGTTTTCTTTCGTGTTGGCCTCCGATCCCACGGGGTTCACGCGGAGGTCGTAGCAGGCTTGCGCCAATAATGACGAACGTCAGTCCCGTTCCGGACGAGGATGTCTTATTGGGCTCGGACAGCACGCGCCGGCAATTAGATCATAGTTCATGCTTGCGCCAGCATGGGAACTGAAATTGGTGATAGCCTGATGCCCTCCGACTCACTCAGACAACTCTAGGCGGGCGGACCTTACGGCGCTTCACGAGCCATGCGGATGCGGAGTCTTATGGAGGGGCCTTTCTTACCACGACAGCATGGCACCCATCGCGGCTAACAACAAGGCTGACGGTACCAACACGCGGGCGAGGTGGAATAGATCTCGTTGTGCACGAGCGAAACTGCCTTCGGGAAACGGCTCGGCTTCTCGCTCCAAGACCCTGCGTGCACTGGGAATCAACCAGATGAGCCCATTAGCGGCGATCATTGCTGGTAGTAGACTTGCCGCGAATGCGGCTACAACTGCCAGCATTCTGCCTACCCCGCGTGAAGTAAGCAGGTGTTGGGTGGGGTACAAGCGCAAATGGAGCCAACTGAGCGCCAAGACCAGCGTACACCACAAGCCCACCCAGAAAAGGATTACAGCCGAAAAGAGCAAGAGGTTCCACGGACTTCGCTGCCCCGCGGACACGTCGCGTTCACGCGACGGATTCTTGCCTGGTCTTACTCGCGATGTGGTCATGCTCAATCCGCTGGGGCATCAAGATACCGAATCTAGGTCGGCAAGGGCAGGTATCAACCTGGATTAGTTTAGAGTGTTGTCTCAATGCGCGCAGCACATACGTAAGGGTTATTGCGTTTCTCGTGGCCTATGGTTGTCGTTGGGCCGTGACCAGGAATGGCTAGCGTGTATTCGGGCAGGCTATACAGGCGCGTCTGGATCGATGCAATGAGCTTTCTCGTGTTGCCGCCGGGTAGATCCGTGCGCCCGACTCCGCCATTGAAAAGCGTGTCCCCCACGAGGGCCCATTGTGCTTTTGCTAAGTAGTAGGCAACTGAACCCTCGCTGTGACCCGGCAGGTGCAGGACTTCGATTGGGCAATCCGGTAAAGCCTCAATTGTCTGGTTATCCGTGACCTGCGAAAGGGCAAGCGTACGCGCCGATACGTTCAGGCCAAACAGCGGCGCGTGATGTGGAATATCGAAGTAGAGGGGGAAATCGTCGGCATGCAAGGATGCGGGGCAAGCGAACTCTTTCATGGCTCGCTCGGCGTCAGCAGCATGATCGAAGTGGCCATGCGTGAGCAGGATCTGATGCACTTGAAGCCCGAGGCGCACCGAGAAATCAATGACCGCTTTCGCATTATCAGACGGATCGACAATAACCGCGTCGTGCGTGTGTTCATGCCACAGCACGATGGCGTTACAGCTGATGCTGCCCGAGGGAATAATTTGGAATCGAAGCGCTCCGCTCGATCCAGTTGAACGATTGTCATTCATCGCGAGTGCAGTATCCCAAAAAAGGGGCGGCCGCACCCACTCTTCACGGGCCGCTACGACAAAACAAAAATACTCCAGCGGATTGCTTAAAGGCTCCGCGGGCACAAAAGCCCGCGGCCCACTTTGACCCGAGGGTCACCCCTGAATGGTACCTGGGTTCATGCCACTTAGCGGCTGTATTTGGCGAACAGGTCACTCAGCGCTTCACCCAGCAGGTCCTGAGTTGTCCGCTGCTCGTCGATCGCTAACTTCCTAAGCTGTATCCATGTCGCGCGAGGAAAGTGCCCGCCAATCAGCCTCAACCCTTCGCCTTCCGGCCTTTTGCTGGATGCTCCCGCCAGTCTTGGCGGAACTTTGGAACCGGTGGCTGACTTTGGCTTTGCTGGGGGGCGTAACTGCAATTTCGCTTTAGTGGCCATGGTGCATTCTGATGGCAGTTTACCAGAATACCGCTAGGACATGCACCCACCAACCGGGTTTCCCTTGGTCTGGAAGGGTATGCGGCGCAAGCAATTTCGAGCATGATGGGTTCCGCAGGGTACGCGATTTCGAAACGCGCTCAAGGAATTCCGCGTATAACACTCTCGAGTGACCTAAGCGCCTTCGGGATGTCGGGCCTTGCGGTGAGCAGGTTGCGCATCGGGTCGGCTCGCGTCCTAAGCCTGTGCGGCACTGATGCAATTGTGAAGCGTCCGACGTCGAGCGCTGGCGAGACTTCGTCCCAAATCAGAGGCGTGGAAACGGTGGCGCGTGGGACCGCGCGCACGGAATACGGAGCGACGATGGCGCGGCTCGGGCCCGTTTGACCGGTATCGACATACACTCGAGGTCCGCGCCTATCGCGGCGGCGCTGCATCGTGGCCGTGTCCATGTGTCGCAGTGTTGCGAGCCGCCCGAGCAGCTCGACCAGGAGGCGCGCGGCTTCGTACGGAACACCGGGGCCTAGAGGTACGAGCAAATGCAGCCCGGTTTGCCCTGAAGTCTTCGGAAAAGCCTCGAGCCCAGCCGATCCGATGATCTCGCGCAGCGACTGGGCAATCGCAATCGCTTCCAGGAGGTTCAGTGCCTCAACATCCAAATCCAAAGTAATGAAGTCACAAGTGTCAAGGTGCGGCCTGCACGATGCCAGAATGTGGATCGGGATGCACCCGAGATTGACGACGTATTTCAACGTTTCGACGTCATTGATGAGGAAACCCTGGCGCGCTTGGCCTTGACCATTTTCTGGCGGCAGCTCGAGCGTCGGAACCCAGGACGGCAACCCCTCGGGCACGTTCCACTGGTAGAAGTGTTTGCCCGCGATGCCATCGGGATAGCGCACCAAAATCACGGGTCGCTGCATCAGATACGGCAGCATCACCTCCGCTATCTGCTCGTAATACTCGATGAGTTGCCCTTTGGTAATGCCGTCCTCGGGCCAGTACACTTTGCGCGGGTTGCTGATCTTGACCTTGCGTGCCCATGCGCCGCAGGATTTATGTTTGTGGTCCTTCGACCACTCCTCGGCGTCGTCGTTGCGACCCACGGACTCGAGTGGCTCATTGGCTTCGTGCAGCGTCGGTTGTGGCTCGACCCCGGTATTCGGCTCGTCCACCATCTCATTGGTCGGCGTGCTCGTGCACGCTTCGGCTTCAATGTCGTCTCGAATGCCCTGAAACACTGGATGCCGCAGGCGTCCCTCTTCCGTCCAGCCACCGAAACGCACGCTCACGACGATGCGCGGCTGCACGAACGTGCGACCGTTGGGTGCAGGTTCGAGACTTCCCGCAGCTGCACAGGTCTTGCGTTCGTGCCCGCGGGTCTTCTCGAGTAACGTCGTGATCGCGCTTTGATCCAAGCCGCTGCCCACTTTACCGCGAACAATGAGCTTTTGACCGCGAAAACTCGCGACATCGACCGCGCCCAGGTTCGAGCGAGCGCCCTCGCCACGGGTCAGCCCCACGACGACGAATTCGGCGTCGCGGTGGCATTTGACTTTCACCCAATCGCCGCTGCGCCGCGGTCCGGCTCGATACGAGGAATCGGCGCGTTTGGCAACGACACCTTCTAGGCGCTCGCGACGACAGAATTCGAACAGGGGTTGCCCCTGGTCGTCGAAGTGATCGAGACTGCGCACAAAGCCCTTACCCCGAACGATACGCGCCAGGAGTTCCTTGCGTTTTCGCAGCGGTAGATCACGCAAGTCCCAATCGCCGACGGCAAGCAAGTCGAAGACGACGTAACTCACCGGAACCTCGTGCGAGAGCTGCCACACGTCTGCCGCGCGCGCATGAATGCGCCGGGCGACCCGCGCAAAGCTTGGCCGCCCGGAGCCGTCAAATGCGACGATTTCGCCATCGAGCACGAGCCGCGTACCTGGCAACGCGCGCACGGCTCGGGCAATCTCCGGGTAATTCTGGGTCACTGCTGGGCCGCGCCGAGACCAGAGGGCCACCTCACCCTGATGCCTGTCCGCGACCACGCGTACCCCGTCGAGCTTGAGCTCGTACAACCAACCTTGCCGGTTCAACAAATCCTCGGCATCCGCCGGTGTGGCACTTGGCACATCCGCACATAGCATCGGCTGCATTCCACGCGCTTCGAGCGGTCGCCGCTTGGCTCCGTAGCTTTCGGCGAGCAGCGAGATCTCGGCCATGCCATCCGCGAGCTGCAGCTCGTCAGCGGCGAGTCCCGAAAGCACGCTTCGTGTGTTTTCATCAATGAGCGAGGTTTCGGTACTTGCGAATGCGTCCTGTTTCTTGAGTAAGAGCCATTGTCGCTGCGCGTTCTTCGTGTCCTCTTGGCGATGGCTCAGCACCAGGGCGAACCTCCCTTTGAGCTTGTAGCCCGAAAGCACGAAATCGAGCTTGCCGCGGGCGAGACCGTCTTCGGCAGGTCGCTCGAGGTAACGGACTCGTCCGGTGTCCCACAGAATCATCGGACCTGCCCCGTAATTACCCTTTGGAATCACCCCTTCGTACTCGAGGTATTCGATCGGGTGATCCTCGGTTTCAATCGCTAAGCGACGTTCGCGCGGATCGAGACTGGGGCCTCGAGGCACTGCGAAACTTTTCAGTACCCCGCCGACTTCGAGTCGTAGATCGTAGTGCGTGCGCGTCGCGTGATGTAAATGAACGACGAAGCTACCCTCCAGCGTTTGCCGAGCGCTAGACAAGGGTTCAGTCGCCGCGGGTTCGTTCGTCGTCTTTGGGTTACGCTTAGCAGAGTACCGCTCAAGGCGCGGCGGGGGAGCTTCCGGTTGGGGCGACAAGGCTCTATCTGTTTAATCCCACATGCCTGCGCGCGCCATCCAGTCAGCCACGATATCTTTTGGTCTCGTCTCGATTCCGATCAAGCTTTTTACTGCGGCCTCGTCCGAGAGCATCTCGTTTCACCTCCTTCACAAGAAGTGTTCCGGGCGTATGAAGCAACAGTACCTGTGCCCCGTCGACAGCGAAGTCGTCGAGCGCAGCGAGATGGTACGCGGTTACGAATACGCGAAGGACCAATACGTTCTGTTCACCGAGGAAGAGCTGGATGCTCTCGAATCGCCGAAGAACAACTCGCTCGAAATCCTCGAGTTCGTCCCGCTCGAGTCGGTGGACCTGTTGTACGTCGCCAAAACGTACTACCTCGGTCCCGACAAGGGCGGCGACAAGGCGTACAAGCTGCTGTCCGACTCCATGACTCGCACGCAGAAGGTCGCGGTCGGCCGCTTTTGGACCCGCGGCAAAGAGCAGCTGGTGCTGGTCAGGCCCTACAAGGTCGGGCTGGTGCTGCATTACGTCTATTATGCCAACGAGGTGCGTGCCTTCGACGAACTCGACACAGGTGCCACATCTATCTTCTCGCCGGTGGAATCCGAGCTCGCCGATAGGCTCATCGAGCAACTCACGACGGACAAGTTCCACCCTGATCGCTATCGCGACACGTACAACGACCGGCTGCGCGAGGCCATTGAGCAGAAGGTAGCGGGGCAACAGATTCACGTGAGCCACCAGCAGCCCACGGCTCAAATCATCGACTTGTTCGAGGCGCTCAAGCGAAGTCTGAAGCTCGAGCCGGCGAACGATCAACCGTCCGAGCAGGCTCAACCGAGCGCAGCCGAGGCCAGCCGCGGTTCGAAGACGAAGTCAAACCTTTCGCCAGCGCCTGAGAGTGAGGCAGCTGAGCACGTCGGAAAAAAAGCGCCGATCTCCAAGGCGAAACCACCCAAGAAAGCCGAGCCTCGCGCGACTCGGCGCACCACCCAAAAGCCGGCAACGGGATAATCACGGATTTATACCAGCATGCTTGTGTTTTCCGGGACGAGCGGATTCAGTTTCGACGAATGGAAGGGGCACTTTTACCCAATCGGGCTGGCCCCCGACGATCGGCTTCGGCACTATGCATCGCGCCTGCACAGTGTCGAGATCAACAATACATTTTATCAGATGCCAAAGCCCGCGCTCCTCGAGCGTTGGCGTGATACCGTCCCGGGCGACTTTCGCTTCGCGCTCAAGGCGCCGCGTCGCTTCACGCACAGTTGACCGCTCAAGGCAGAGGGTGACGCGCTCGAACGCTTCCTGGCTGCTGCTGCAATGCTAGGGCCAAAACTCGGGCCGGTCCTTTTTCAGCTGCCACCCTTCTTGCGCAAGGACGCGCCGTTGCTCGCTGAATTCCTGGAGAAACTCCCATCGACGCTGCCGGTGGCCTTCGAATTTCGACACCGATCTTGGTTCGATGACGAAACCTATGCGCTGCTCGCGGGCAAGAATGTCGCGCTCTGTGTCGGCGATTCCGACGAACGGGCTTATTCCCCGCCGATGGTTGCCACTGCGGATTTCGGCTACCTGCGGCTGCGCGCGGCCAGCTACGACTCGGGCGGTCTGCACGACTGGTGCGAGCGTATTGTCGCCGAGCGTTGGACGAATGCGTACGTTTACTTCAAGCACGAAGTGTTCGGGCCCGACTATGCCCTGTTTCTCGCGGCCGTGGCGTCGGGTGCAGCGGAGCCGCCGCTACCGCTCGAAGTGACTTCAGCGGACAAGATGGAGCAGGCGCAACCAAATAAGGGTCTAGCGCGTGCAAGGCCACGCGCAGGTGAAGCGCCCGACGTTCGCGCTCCGAAGCCGGCGCGCCGGAAAAGAGCGGGATAAGTTGACGAATCAAGGTAGCCAGTCACAGTCAGCGGGCCAGGGACCCGCTGACCCACGCAATAATGCAAATCCAGGCACAACCTGGTGCTTTACGGATGACCAGGTCAAAATGAACGCCGCCGATTGAGTACGTAGCGGATACTGCGCGAAGTTCGAGGGTTCTCGCCAGCACGTTGACGAATCGGCTCGCAGTGTCCCACAGATCGAAATGTGCCTGACGTCATCGATACCGCCAAGAGTGGCCGTTCCAACTGCCGAGGGTGCGGTCGCGCCATTGCTCGAGGCGAACTGCGCTTCGGCGAATCATTGCCAAACCCCTATGCCGAGGGACAGTCCTTGTTTTGGTTCCACCTGGTGTGCGCGGCTTGCATGCGGCCCGACAAATTCGGGCCCGCACTCGAAACGTACACCGAGGCCATCCCCGAGCCCGATTGGCTACGGCAGACCGTTAGCGTCGGCCTCGCTTCCCAGCGCCTCGCACGTCTGGTGCGCGCCGAGCGAGCCGCTAGTGGCAACGCTCATTGTCGACAGTGTCGCAAACTGGTGAGCAAGGGCAGTTGGCGGCTTGGCCTGCAAATGTTCGAAGAAGGGCGCATGCAGCCCATCGGAACCATTCATGCCGAGTGTGCCGAGGCGTACTTCGGTACAACAGGAAATCCTGGACCGCATCGAGCGACTCACCGACGGCCTGAGCCCAGCCGAGCTAGCTGAAATCAAGCGCGGCGTCCATGGACACTAGAATCGGCGTTGCCTCCAACAACAGCCCCGATGGCGACAGCGTTGCCGGTCCGCCATTTGAATCTCACCTGGCCGAGCGCGGGCTTCGGTCATCGTAATCTACACACATGGCAATGGGCGCAATTCAGACGAGCAAGGCGATTGAACACCTGTAGGGAACATCGAACATTGCACGCCAGTCTATTTTACTATTTACTAGTAACCCGTTCAACAGCAAATCTGCGAAACACGACTGGCCCGCGTGAAAAAGCTAGCAATCCTCGCTGGATGTGTTCTCGGTTGTAGTCATTCGGCTGCAGTCGGCCCGGGTCACACCAAAGCGCAGACCCAGATGAAACGCGACCGGGACGTTCCACTCGGCGTTCGGGGCTTTTCAGCAGAACAAATCAGCGGTGGGGCTTTCCCTGATCGCGTAATCGCGCTGACGTGGGATGACGGACCCGACGCTCACACTGTCGAGCTCGCGCGATATCTGAAGTCAGAGCACGTTTCGGCAACATTCTTCGTCGTAAAGGATTGGCGACCAGGCCTCTCGTCGGACCCCGGCAGCGGACGCGCCGTATTTTCAACTGGATACGCATCTATTCCCATACTCTCAGACCTGGTTGCGCTCGGTCATCGCCTCGGGAACCACACGCAAAGCCACGTTCTGCTTACGGATGTCACGCCTCAGATTGCTGTCGAACAGATCTCCACCGGACAGCGCGGCAGTGACCGATACGCGAGCAATGAGCTTCGCCTGTTTCGAGCTCCGGGTGGGGCCTGGAGCAATTCAGTGGCGACGGCGACCGATTCCGATACCTATCTACAAGGCGTGCTGGCCCCAATACGTTGGGACGTGGATCGCAAGGACTGGCAGAATTCGCTCGAGTGCAATTCGGAGATCCCCAAGCAGAGTGCGAGCGACGGCCCAACGAATCTGGATGGAACCAAGCCAGCTGTTACGGCGCGACGCTATCTCGATTCGATTTTGTCGCAGCGGCACGGAATCGTCCTTTTGCACGATCGAGTCGGCGACGTGGGATCGCTGTATGCTTTGGAACTCGCCCAAGTCCTAGTGCCCGCGCTGAGATCTCAAGGCTACGTGTTTTCGGCTCCAATTCTCCAGTTTTCGCCACTTGCCGAGCGTCTCATTTCCACCGAACAGCCTCAGGCTCCAGCGCTTAATCCTTCGACTCTTCAATTCGCGACCGACGCAAGGCAACTTGCCCATCTGTGCGGCGAGGACCAGCTGGGACCGCTCTGATATTCCCGCATCGCTGAGTGCACCCAGCGCTACGACCCCTACTCCATTCAGCACTTTTGGCGGGGCTCGCATCGCTAGTGCGAGCGCAAAACGCATATCTACAACGGCTGGGGCGACCGATGACAGTAGGCGCTTCGGGGATGTTGATGGTGACGGTGCCGTTGATTATTGCACGTCTTTTGCACAAGGAATCGAGTGCGGACTAGGAACCCGCACGGGTCGTTTCAACAGTCCCACAACTTGGTGGCACACTTCGTTCGATGCCCAAAACTTTCTCGCCTCCAAAACCTCAGCTAGCCTGGGCGTCAGCGCAGGGTTTTGGTTGGCCGATATCGACGGCGACGGTCGAGCGGATCTCTGTCGTTGGGTTGAGTCAGTCTGCAATGCGCAGTTAGCCAGGGACATGAGTTTCGGAGAATGAACTCGTGGTTCTCGGAATCCGAGCGTCGTGTCGGCGGTTGGTAGCTTTTGTTCAAACCGCCTGAGACACTGCGGTTTGGTGACGTAAACGGTCACGGCCGCGCCGATGCGTGCGGGATTAGTCCGCGGGGGATAACTTGCGCACTTTCCAACGGCCATCACCTCGGCGCGCTGAGCAGCTTGTCCGTTGGTACAGGTTCAGCGATTCAGCTCAAACCCCGTGGTTAGCCAGGTCCAGCCCCGACGAGGCAACCATGCGCGTCCAGGAGATTCAACCGCGACGGCCGCGCGGACCTTTGCCTACAGGACCCGGTCAGGAAGCTGGATATGCCTACTCTCAACGGGTCAGGATCTTGCGCCACACGCTCTGGCTTCATGAGGGCATGGGCGATGTACTGGACTTATGGCTTGCCCCGCGTGCGGGCGGTGCATTTCAGCTTATGGATCTGAACGGCGACGGCTGCGCGAGAATTGTGCGAAGTCCTTGGTGATAGAGTCCTGTGCGCAATAGCGCCCTGAATCGGAGGCAAATTGAAGTGACTGTAGCCATATTGATGCCGACTTACAACGAGGGGAATCGTCTGATCTTCTACTCTCGCAAGCATTGCGTGCGCGAGGCAGGGATTTCGGGAATGTATTGTCTTACTCGTCGATGACGGACTCTGACCGGACTGACGGTCCTCCGATGCAGCAACGGGCTGCGGGGCTTCGTAGTCGGCGCGCGCTCGAGAATATCTGTATCCGACAAAACCGCATGGCCCATGCGACGGAGATCACGCATTCGGTGTTGAAAGAACAGGGCTGGGCGTGTGCGGGACGCCGAGAATATTATGTTGCTCACCCGCGGACTTCTGCGCTCAACGTGCGGGTGGAACTCCCACCATTCAGTCAATCGGGCGATAATCTCCGCACTCAGACTTCAGATCCACCGATCTCTGACCCGGTACTGGTATGGGGATGTAAAGTTAGCGGCCCAGAGTAAATCATAAGGTTGCCTCGCGACACAAATACTGGCGCAGGCTGCCAGCCGATCGACGATATTGCCATTTACTTTCTCACGCACAAGTTCTCTGAACGATATCCCCGAAGGACAGACATATCCGCAATGAGTCACAGACAGTACGACACCGAGCGCTGCGACGGATGCAATGTCGAACAAGGTCGCCGGAAATATTTCTGACAGGCCAGCCAAAAGATTCAGTGAGACAAGTACAATAATCCAGTACATGTAGTAACGGAGTTCGTGCGACTGCG
>CAWIGY010000051.1:0-10309 GCA_963835565.1 uncultured delta proteobacterium | reverse complement strand
GTCGCTTGCGCAAATCGAGCCGCGCCCTCTGTCATCGAACCCGGGTCCATGGCGAAGGCCGCAAATTGGACGTTCCGGGAAAGCAACGCAGGTTTTGGCAATTACGAATCGATGATCAGCTGCATGCAAAGTGCTATTAGCGGTTGCAAGTGGGTACTAGGCGAGCAGTTCTCCATGGCAGACGCCATCTTCGGCGGAACCCATGAGCTACATGCTCCGCTACAAGCTGCTCGAACCTTTGCCTGAGTTCACGAGCTACAGCGAGCGCCCAGCGCGGCAGCGCGCCAATGTTATCAACGCCAAGGTTGCCGAGGATCACGGGTTGGGGCGGTAAAGAGATTTGAGCCCTCGACTTCCGAACAAAAATGTTAGAAAAATCTCACCAGAAAATTAGATGAAGATTTCACGGCTGTACTTGATTGCTTACGGCGCTCAATTCGACTCTACGGGCAACGAATGGTCACGGTGCAAGAGCCCGAAGTGTACGTGGATAGATCAGTGAAGGTCACCGAGGAGAAACCTGCAACACAATTTAGGTCACAATTCGTCGATGAACTCGCCTCCTCTGTCGATAGACCCGCGTCCGTCGATTGACTCGCACAGGTTTGACCGCAATAGGCTTTTCGCAGCGTGCAGACGTTGGGTGTATCGGAAATGCAGGCTGCAGAGGGGGGACTGAGTGAGTCAGCCAGGTCACAGATGCATTGATGCCCGTTTGCAGGCGCACCGCCCGTGGCCCTACCTCCGGTAGCGGGCATGCCGCCCGTATCCGCGCCGCCAGCGGCAGGAGCTGCTCGAGTCCCGCCAGTCGCGGGCACAGGAACTTCTCGCACGCCGCCAGCCGTCAAGTATATGATGCCGCCGGTGCCCATAGGGATAGCGATATTGCCACCCGCACCAACGACAACGCCACCAATGCCACCCGTTGGCGGCCTGCCACCAGTTTGGAACAAAGGCGGCGTGCCACCTGTGCCTGTAAGCTCATACCCGCCAGTGGTTGAGCTGTTTGAGCCGGTTTCGCTATTGCCTCCACATTTGGGCAAACTGAAAAGTGCAATTGCCAGCGACCCCAAAGTTCCCAATTTGAATTTAGTCATAGGTACCTCCCGAACTCCAAGTTAGGCTTGCAGCTTAGCATTAGCGAGAACCTGCGGGGGTGCGTTCAATGCCCTTGGCCTGAGCCATCCCCTCATTTTGTTGCGGCAGCGGCAGTTCGAACTTGAGGATTTCACCGAGGAATTTGTGCTCGCGGACGATCTTGTCGTAGGTGGTCATGAGTCGGTCGAACCGATCGTCGCGCATATTGGGCAGACAGCTGTACCAGTACAGGCCTTGGTTGAATAGGGACATGGTGCGCTTGGGGGAGGTGTTCGCTTTTAGTGTACGGTCCAGGCCGGATGCTTCGCTTGCAGCCCCAAGTAGAGTCAGCAATGTGTGCGCAATGGCAATCAAGAAGAGAAGCCGATCTCGTCGCTTGCCATCGCCGATGTGCGTTGCTCGGAGCCCGAGCCCAAAGGTAATGTCTTTCGTGTCTCGGAAAGTCTCCTCTATCGAAAATCTCCGTGAGTAGGCCCGAATGATATCGTTGGCGTCGGCTGTTTTTAGCGATGTTGCAAGACACCACGCTTCTTTCATGTTCTTGCGCTTCACCAACACGACCGCGGGAACTGGATCTAGTTCGCCAGTAACCTTCACGTCGATAAGCCTGATGGCTCGACCATTGGGCGGGACGAACAGCGATACCTTTGCTTTTGTCCCGTCCGCTTTTGTGACGAAGATGTTCTCTTGGAAACGCAGCACCAAATCCCAATGGCTTTTCTCCAGTAGGCGGTGAAGTCGCGCATAACCAAAGCCGCGATCCGCCAGCAGAGTCACATGCACTTGCGCAGGTAGCCAGGAGTGGATGCGCTTGACCATGTCCAGCTCATACCCAGGACGTCGATTCTTCAGCGTTGACTTCTTCACGGTTCGCCACGCCAGTGGTGTTGCACGACCGTGGGTCGTTACCAGGTAGACGCAAAGCGTCGTATGGTCGTCGTCATCAAAGTCCGTCCAATCCATGGCGACCACGATGTTGGCGATAGTTCCGACGACATGCTGAATCCACAGGGGCATCAGTTCATCGAGCACTAGCCCGTCGTTGCTGAGCAACCGGTCAACCTGCTTGATCCCACTCTTACTCTCGATCTCAGCGAGGCGAGCGTAAGCTCGACCGATTGCGGCAATTGACACCACGGCCGCGCCTACAATCCCCACCACTCCGTTGGCCATCGAGCGCACTCGCGCCAGATGCAGGTCTTCACCAAAAAGATCTTCGAGAGCCACTCGCACATGTGCCATGTCGAAGAGGTTTCTGCGAGAGCGGCCCTTCGGAAGCAACCAGCGATCTATGGGTAGCAATTTCATGCATCCCGCCACACGTGGCGCAGCCCATGGATTCCCTTGAATGTTCAGCGCCAGGGCTTCGCGCATCGAGAGCTTTGGCAAAAGTCCAAGCAGATCGATCACTTGCTGCCGAACTACTGAAGTAAAAAATGAGGGCTGCGACCAGGCCCTGCTGGTCCGAAAGGAGTGATGAAACGGTAAATCATGAAATTCGGTAAGTCGTCTAACAGGTGCAAATCCTGTCCAACCAAAGCTGAGCCCAGCAGGTTGGTAGCGAGCCTTGCGACGGTGGAGGTAACGAAACCGGCGATGCGTAGGTACGCGAGCGTGTGGGCCGCGGCGAGCCAGCCACGAAATATACGGTTCCGGGGAGTCCAGGTGTTCCCTCACATTGAAGGCAGCAGCAAAGCGGACGCAATGGGCGAGTCCGGTTGCCCCCGGCGGGGTACATGGCCGTGGCACGTACGAAGAGGACGACCCAGTAACCTAGGATACCCTAGTTTCTCCATGCGTAATATCCGGAAAATCGGGGAGCCGGTGACCCATCCCCGAACGCAGCACGAGTTAGCGGAAGCACAGATGTTGCGGCCGAGTCGCAAGACTTCGCAAAGAAAAAAAAGCATCCGTCGCAAGGTAGGCCAAAGGCAAGGGGAACCGAAGTCGAGGCCGACGGGAACCAGGGAGTCGGAGGACCCAATAGGAGCAATGAAGCCGGGTAACGGGTGGCACCGGAGCCGGTCGAGCAAAGTGGGTCCGTGTCGAGAGTGAACTTTAGGAGGGCAATATGGCTGTTGCACAGAAAACAGAAACCCTATCACCACAACTTTTGAAGGTAATGCAGAGAGCGAAGCGAGACCCGGAAGTCCGCTTCACTTCGCTGGCGCACCTCATTGATGAGGCTGCGCTGATACGAGCCTACCAACGCCTCGGCAAGGATGCGGCGGTAGGACTCGATGGCATCACGAAGGAGCAGTATAGGGAACGGCTGGAGGACAACGTCAAGGACCTGCACAACAGGCTCAAGACGATGCGCTAACGGCATCAACCGATACGCAGGGTGCACATTCCCAAGGGCAAAGACAAGACGCGCCCGATAGGTATTGCTTGTCTCGAAGACAAGTTGGTACAGAGCGCACTGGCCGAGCTGTTGGGAGTGCTGTACGAGACAATCTTTCTGGACTGCTCGTATGGTTTTAGACCTGGTCGCGGTGCACACGATGCATTGCGGCTGCTGGACGGGGTGTTGGCACGAGGCGAAGTGAATTGGATTTTAGAAGCCGATATCCAAGCCTATTTCGACAGCATCGACCGTAAGATGTTGATGGAAATGCTCCAGGAGAAAATAGCCGACAGGTCGCTTTTGCGGCTCATCGGCAAATGCTTGCATGTGGGAATCCTTGACGGGGAAGCGTACAGCGAACCGGATGAGGGAACGGTGCAGGGCTCCAGCTTGTCGCCGCTGTTAGGCAACGTCTATCTTCACCACGTGCTCGACCTTTGGTTTGAGCACGACGTGCGGCCGCGATTGCGCGCCAAAGCACACTTGGTCCGATACTGCGATGACTTCGTCATGGGGTTTGAACGGGAACAGGACGCCAGGAAGATGATGAAGGTGTTGGGACAACGCCTGGAGCGGTACTGGTTGAAACTGCACCCGGAAAAGACCCGCCTGCTGCCCTTGGACGGCCGGCTGCCGAACACAAGGGCAAAGGCCCGGCCACCTTCGACTTTCTCGGGTTTACCTTCTATGAGTCAGTCTCGATGGAGGAGCCGGATGGTGGAAAACTCCTAGTCCGGATCTGGCGAGGGGCTGAGGGTCGAAAGGCTCTCAGCCTACTCTACGATCTCTCAGGTGCACCCCTTCAAGAATTATTGAGCGATATTCATTCGAAATTTCCGACCAACCCTCGTGGCGAAGGCACTGAGTACGACGTGTATCCACCGAAACTTACGGAGCCGTATCGCTTGCGTCGTTTCAAGTGCGGTGAGGACTTATACGCGACAATCAATATCGCACGCGAAGACAAGTCAGGACGGTGGCAGCAATTTGCGAAGAACTTCGAACTATTTGGCGCCCCCGTCGCTTTGTTCTTTGCCATTGATCGGCAGATGGGTGTTGGTCAATGGGTAGACCTCGGCATGTTCATGCAGACCATCCTGCTGTTGGCACGTGAATACGGTCTGCATACCTGCACGCAAGAGTCGTGGGCCGCGTGGCACAAGACCATCCGAACGCACTTGCAAATGCCACCGGAACTCATGTTCTTCTGCGGGATGGCGCTGGGCTATCGTGACGAATCAGCGCCAATCAATCGGCTGCGCACTGATCGTGCTGCGCTGGAAGGGTTTGCCGTCTTTCGCGGCTTGTAGTCACGTCGTATGCTTGGTGATACCTCTGCTTTGAATCTCGATTGTGCGGAGCGTTTGGTGGAACTCGATGGGGCGCGGCGGTAGCAAGTTTTCGGGCTGCTACACCCTATTGAAAACGCTGGAGCATTACGACTGCTTCAACCGCCAGGATCGGACGGCCAAGACGACGATGTGCAAAGGTGGTCGGATTTAGACTGGCTTTCGGCCGCGATTAGTGCTTTCAATCGACATTTGTCCCTCACACAGGAGTACCCCAATTGGCAAAACCAAAGACGAAATCCGTGAAGAAGATGACCAAGGGCGCATTGATTCTGTCCGTTCTTGAATCCATGGGAGAGGGTTGGACGCGCAAGGATGTCGTGAAGGTCCTCGACGCCCTGTCCGAGATTGGTCATAACGAACTTAAGAAGAAGGGTGAGTTTGTATTTCCTGGCTTTGCCAAATTCGTGCTGGTGAAGAAGCAGGCAAGACCTGCTCGCCAGGGCATCAATCCTTTCACCAAAGAGCCAACAACCTTTGCTGCTAAGCCCGCCAGCAAGGTCGTCAAGGCTCGACCAGTCAAGGCCGTCAAAGACGCAATCGTGTAAGAGCTGTCATTTCGGGAGCAGACTCGGCGCAACGCGCTGTCAATTTGGATATTCGACAAAATAGTCCGCCATGCAACCAAAGGGCTGCCCTTGGGGGCGCAAACGCACCGTAGCGAGTCCGGGCTCGCAATGGGGCCGTGACCCTGTAACATGCGCAGTCCTCGTGAACGGGTGAATGGACCTCCAAAACTGCCGTGCATTCAATTGGACGCTTGTTCTGCCAGCCAACGGCGGACATCCTCGTCGACTTGTGATTTCGGCGCAGCGGGGTCAATTGGTATGGGAGTGCCGCTAAGTTGCTCGGCTGATTTCTTGGAGAAATAACGCACCAACGGATAATCGTTAGTCATCACTCTGGCTACGAGTGGCAGAAGTTCGTGACGCCCGCTTTCGGCGGCAACACTGGCTGCCACCGCTTGCTCGTGGGGCAATCCGTACACTAACGTGATTCGAATCGCATCGACGCTCAGGTCTCTTCCATATAGGTGTTCAATATTTTTGCGTGAATAGCGCCTGTTCCACCAGTGCTCCATGGTGGAGAGTATTTGTTCGACGCTCATTGTGGTGTGGCACAGCGCACATTCGAGTGGTCGGTCATGTTCGACGCGTTCGCGGTCAGTAGGTGAGCCAATTCGGTGGTATCGCGTGAGTTGATAGGCCAACCCCATGTTCTTCTTCGGCATATGACAGCTCAAGCAGTGACTGCCCGCGTTGTTGGCGGCGTGGTGGCTGTGCGCGCTGGCGGCCACCGGATTATCTAGGCTCCGATGGCAGCCAGTACAAATTGCGTCTCCCGCGGGGCCTGCGAGTGCGTCTAAATGCTCGCGAGAATCCTCGCTATGGGGGTCGTGGCACTTGGTGCAATCCAATTGGGTGCGACAGGCACCGAGCAGAAAATCGCGGGCTTCGCCGGAGTTGATTGGACTGCCTCCCGGGTCGCTATGGCGGTGGCCTCCCTCCCAAGTGTACGGGTAACGTGAGAAAAGTACCGTGTGGCACTTGGCGCATGTGCGATTGATTTCTAGCGCTCGGGAAGGTTCTTTGTTATCAGGACCCAAGACCTTCAGAAACGGGCTTTGAAGCGCAAAGGACGGTTTTATTTCCCTGGGCGCTATGACATGTTCTCGGCTGCCGCCATGGCAGGCTTCACACCCAATACCGAGTTCAACCAAATGGCGCTCACCAAAGTTCTTCCGCGTGCGCAGCATAGCTTCGCGCAATAGGGGCCGAGTATCGCTACCCAATGGCTTGGCGCCGAGTCGTTGTATCTCTTGTGCAATGGCGTCACGCAGAGCGACTTCATCGCGGATGATATAGCGAAAACGCCGGCTAGGTGGGGCGTCGTCACTCGCTGAACCTTGATAGCTCGGAGAGCCTCGCCCATAGAGTTCGTCCAGGAGCCCGTCGAATTGTGGCGGCGTGTTGTGGCAGAATATGCAGGTTTGCCGCCAGATCTGGCCGGATTCGAGTCTATTCCTTTCGGTGACCAGTACTGAATAGCCCTTGTAACGGTAGCTTTGATTGAACAGAAGGTACGAGATTGGCAATATTCGTTCTTCGTTAGGCGCCCGTCCATCCATTGTTGGGCCAAGCTCAATGCCTACGAAGTCTTCGCGCAGGCGGCCTCCGATCACCTTGGTTATTCGATAAATACGTTCGGAACCATCTTCCTTGTCGAGCACGACTTCGCGTGCGCCGTTGACTTGACGTATGTGGGCCGTATCACCCTGAAAGGTGAAGGCTTCCCCCATAAAGGGAGCGCCAATTTCCGTATGCGCGGCCTCGCGCGTCATTCGGTGCATGGGCGAATGCTGGAAAGATGTAGCTTCGAAGGCGTGGCACGGGGTGCAAGATACCGAGCCTGCGTAGTCAGCTGCCAAAATGTTGCTTGTAACTCGTCCAGAGGGCGGCCCGCGAGGACTCGAGAGTGTTGGCCGCGTGCAACCAAGGAACGCAAGAAAGAGCAAAACAGACGATTTCACCAAGCTTGCCCGGGAGTCTGGAGCAGCGGACTCGTGCCGAAGCGAGTAATTGCACGGGGTGAAGGCATTCTCAACTTCGGCCCAGCGCAAAGATATCACGAATGTAGCGTACCCCGAGTGGCTCTTGTGTGCTCGGTCCTGTGCGCTGGTTCACGAAATACCGCTGTCCCAAACTCGGCGCAGAGCAACCGACTTTGCGGCCCCATTCACCCGAGTTTCGTCGGGACATAGCTGTTTCCGGTCGTATTCTCTGCTGCCGTTCCTGGATTCACCGACTGTTTGTCGCATTGGGTACGAGCCCCCGGCACGGCGACTAAGTGCCGGCTGGCTTATCGTGCAGCGAGGTCGGATAAAATGATCGCCCCGGCACGCTTCATAGACCACAGCGCAAAACACTTATTCCAAGCTGAATTGCTTGCGACTGCATTTGAAATGACATGAACCTCGTATCCAAGCTTGGCGCCTTCGATGACTGTCGCTCGGACGCAACCTTCTGCGAATACGCCCATCACGTAAATTTGTTGGACGCCGCTTGAGCGAAGGTAACGGTCAAGTTCTGGATTCGAAAAAGCGCTTGGATTCGCCTTTGCAATTACCTTTACCGAGCCGGTATTATCAAGCCGCGCATCAAGCTCCGCTCCGGTACTTCCAGCTATAGCTGCACTTTTGCGAAAGAAGTTTGCTATTCGCGCGGATGCAGCAAACTGGTTCACTACAAGAATTGGCAGCGCTTCCGGAATGAGTTTCTTCGACAGAATAGCGTTTGCCATCTGAAGCACCGCCTCGGCGCCCCCCGCACCCACGGGAATTCGCGCGCCATCGACAGCCAGGAAGTCTCGCTGCAGATCCATCAGGAGCACGGCGGATTTGGGCACAGGGACCATGTGGTTAGAATCGCAATTTGACCGAACACATCCAACTTGGGTAGGGTCAATCTAGCTATCCCGACATTTCGGAATAGACGTGCAACACAATGCGCCACTGTATCAATAAGCTTGCCGCATCGACCTGCCTACTGTTTTCGGTAGATTTCCTATCCTGTTCTCGGCATGAAGAGAGAATCGCAGTAGCCCCGTCGGTTGTTCGAGTGGACGGGGGTCATTCCGAAGACCTACCGGACGCCGCCGTTTCTCCCTCACGAGTCCAGGCTCCTGCGCTCGCGGCGCAATCAGAAGAACGTACGATCCACTTTGCCTGGAAGCCTGACAACGCCAGGGCCAGCGAATATGCGATGATCGAGCCGGAGGATCAGCATCCAATTGTTCTAATGCGCGGCGTCGAGAAGGGGAACACCTATCCGGTCGTTGTCGCGTTGCATGGCCAACCGCGTCGTGGACAAGCGCCACGGAGTTATGCATTCCCTAACGTCGTTGCTGAGGTGACTCGCGAACTCGTCCAGTCGGGAGAAGTCGGACCGCTGGTGTTGGCGACACCCGTATTTCGTTTTGAAGGACGCAATTGGCCAGACTTCGACGTAGCGGACTTCCTGGTGGAAGTGCGGCGCGTACTCTTGGATGCTGGATTGACTACCAAAGGCATCTACGTGTTTGGCCATTCAGGGGCGGCGGGGTGTGGCGGTGGTGGGCTCAATCGAGTTGCCGACGCTTCCCCGAGCGCGGTCGGGTTCTTTGATACGTGCGTGGGTGCTGGATTCGTGCACGAAGTCGGCGCGCTGACCAAGAACCGAGTCCCGACGCTCATCATCCATAGCGTCGAGACGGCTGGTTTTCATCCACGTCAGCCCACCGAGTACGACGTTGACTTTGACTTTGGCAAGGTCTACTCGACTATTGCACTGCATCCATCAACATGCCCGACGCGTTTGCCGGAGGCACCGCTACGACTATTAGCTTTCCGTTGCGCAACGAATGACGGTGCGACAACGCAGGCTTTGGTTTTGGACACTGGGCGTGACGAGAAGGCGCATGAGGCATTGGTGCCAGTGGCAGTGCGGTACTTCCTGAGAGAGTACTTGGGACGACAGCCGCTAAGCAATCGCGGAATGTAGGTGGCCCAACGCTAAACCTTGGCAGCGGAGATCGTGAATCGGGCTCTCAAATTGGGCTTGCCTGCACTAACGGCGAGACTCCGGGAGCTCGAGCCACCGCTCAAAGACGGGCTCACCGGCATAAGCATGGAAATGAGCTCGAATGACTTTCACGATTACGTTCGGGTGCGCGATGTTTCTGGCCATGAGATTGAGCGCACGTTTACCGGTTACGGCGGGACTTTGGGTCAAGGCAGTTATCTCGGTCTAGAGCTCGCGATGGAATCGCTACGCCCGCTAGTAGAAAACATTGCGTTTGATGCCGACTTACCCACTGCGGATGAACGTGCGTTCTTTGACCGCCAAATGCTGGCCGCGCGACATAGGCTATCCGGAACATTTGCGTGGTGGGTGAAGGAACGTTACGTGCGGCTCGCGGGGCCCATCGGCGACAAAGTCTTGATCCCCATGCTGATCGATGAGCTTCGCGACCGCCTGAAAGAGGCCAACGCGAACAAGTCCGACAATCGCAAAGACGCACTCACAGCACAACTAATGGATCCCCTCTTGGCCTTGGTTCGTGTCAGCGGCTGGGACGCACGCAAGGACGCGAGTGGTCACGAGCGAAGTTTGGTCGAAGTAGCGCGCGACTACATTAATGAGTGTACGCGTGGCGCTGCCACTGCCAGTCTATAAATGCGGTTAGCGAAGGCCGCGCCTTTGACCACCTGGGGGCGGCTTCTCTGCATGTACCGGCCAGGGTCGTCCGTGGAATCGGCACATTCGGCATGAAAAACAGCGTATTCGAGGCTCGTTCAAACCCGTATGTGGAGACGATCAGCCCATTTGGCGGCGGTTCGATTAATGAAAATTGGAACCCAACATGTTGGTATCACAGCGCTTTCAGAGAAAATCGACATGATCAAACCGCGGCGGTCTTGGATGATCGTGTCCATAGACGGAGATGCAATGCCGTCAATGATCGGCCTTTCGCTAGC
>CAWIGY010000050.1:0-22739 GCA_963835565.1 uncultured delta proteobacterium | reverse complement strand
CGAGACTGCGCACGAAAGCCCTTACCCCGAACGATACGCGCCAGGAGTTCCTTGCGTTTTCCCAGCGGTAGATCACGCAAGTCCCAATCGCCGACGGCAAGCAGTTGAAGACGACGTAACTCACCGGAACCTCGTGCGAGAGCTGCCACGTCTGCCGCGCGCGCATGAATGCGCCGGGCGAGCCGCGCGAAGCTCGGCCGTC
The DNA here is from genome assembly GCA_963835565.1 of uncultured delta proteobacterium. GTDB lineage: Bacteria > Myxococcota_A > Polyangia > Polyangiales > Polyangiaceae > FEN-1139. The sequence goes on along the minus strand of CAWIGY010000050.1, from coordinate 22,537 downwards.
CCGAGCCGTCGAACGCGATGATTTCGCCATCGAGCACGAGCCGCGTGCCTGGCAACGCGCGCACGGCTCGGGCAATCTCCGGATAATTCTGGGTCACTGCGGGGCCGCGCCGAGACCAAAGTGCCACCTCACCCTGATGCCTGTCCGCGACCACGCGTACTCCGTCGAGCTTGAGCTCGTAGATCCAACCTTGCCGGTTCACCCTCCTCGGCGTCCGCCGCTCTGGCACTCGGTATATCCGCACATAGCATCGGCTGCATTCCGCGCGCGTCGAGCGGTCGCCGCTTGGCTCCGTAGCTTTCGGCGAGCGCGGATCTCGGCCATGCGTTCCGCGAGCTGCAGCTCGTCGATGGTGAGCCCCGAAAGCACGCTTCGTGTCTTTTCGTCAATGGGCGACGTTTCGGTCCTTGCTCGAATCGATCGCGCTTCTTGAGGAAGAGCCATTGCCGGTGCGCGCTCTTCGGGTGCGCCGGCGCTGCCTTAGCACGAGGGCGAACCGCCCGTGGACCTTGTTGCCTCGAAGCTCGAAATCGAGCTTCCCGTGTCGAGATCCTTCTTCGGCCGGCCTCGAGATAACGGATCGCCGCGGTCCCAGAGGATCATCGGGCCTGCCCCGTACGTTCCCTCGGGGATCACCGCTTCGAAATCGAGGTATTCGATCGGATGATCTTCGGTTTGGATCGCGAAGCGGCGTTCGCGCGGATCGAGACTGGGGCCTCGCGGCACGGCGAAACTCTTGAGTACGCCGGCGACTTCGACTCGCAGATCGTAATGCGGCGAGTCGCGTGGTGTAGATGAACGACGAAGCTACCCCCCGCGTCGTGCCGACGCTAGACAAGGGTTCAGTCGCCGCGGCTCGTTGGTCGTCCCCTTTGGGTTACGCGTAGCATCGTATCGCTCTAGGCTCGGCGGGAGCTTCCGATTTCGGCCAATCACGATTCGATCCGTCTAATCCCCCATGGCAGCTCGCGCTATCCATCCGTCACGATTTCCTTCGGTCTCGTCTCGATCCCGATCAAACTCTATACTGCGGCCTCGTCGGAGACGTCTCACTTCACTTGCTTCACAAGAAGTGCTGCGGCCGAATGAAGCAACAGTACGTTTGCCCGGTCGACAACGAGGTCGTCGAGCGCACCGACATGGTAAGGGATACGAGTTCGCGAAAGACCGCTATGTCCTGTTCACCGAAGACGATCTGAGATGCTCTCGAGTGCCGAGAGACCGACTCGCTCGACATCGTCGAGTTCGTGCCCTCGAATCGGTGGATCTGTTCTACATCGCCAAGACTTATTACCTCGGTCCCGACAAGGGCGGAGACAGGCGTACAAGCTCCTGTGCGACTCCATGAATCGCACGCAGAGGGTCGCGGTCGGCCGCTTTTGGACCCGCGGCAAAGAGCAGCTCGTCCTGTTGAGGCCTTACAAGGTCGGGCTGGTGCTGCATTACGTCTATTATTCCAACGAAGTGCGTGCCTTCGACGAACTCGACACAGGCGCCACATCTATCTTCTCGCCGGTGGAATCCGAGCTCGCCGATAAGCTCATCGAGCAACTCACGACGGACAAGTTCCACCCTGATCGCTATCGCGACACGTACAACGACCGGCTGCGCGAGGCCATTGAGCAGAAGGTAGCGGGGCAACAGATTCACGTGAGCCACCAGCAGCCCACGGCTCAAATCATCGACTTGTTCGAGGCGCTCAAGCGAAGTCTGAAGCTCGAGCCGGCGAACGATCAACCGTCCGAGCAGGCTCAACCGAGCGCAGCCGAGGCCAGCCGCGGTTCGAAGACGAAGTCAAACCTTTCGCCAGCGCCTGAGAGTGAGGCAGCTGAGCACGTCGGAAAAAAAGCGCCGATCTCCAAGGCGAAACCACCCAAGAAAGCCGAGCCTCGCGCGACTGGCGCACCACCCAAAAGCCGGCAACGGGATAATCACGGATTTATACCAGCATGCTTGTGTTTTCCGGGACGAGCGGATTCAGTTTCGACGAATGGAAGGGGCACTTTTACCCAATCGGGCTGGCCCCCGACGATCGGCTTCGGCACTATGCATCGCGCCTGCACAGTGTCGAGATCAACAATACATTTTATCAGATGCCAAAGCCCGCGCTCCTCGAGCGTTGGCGTGATACCGTCCCGGGCGACTTTCGCTTCGCGCTCAAGGCGCCGCGTCGCTTCACGCACAGTCGACCGCTCAAGGCAGAGGGTGACGCGCTCGAACGCTTCCTGGCTGCTGCTGCAATGCTAGGGCCAAAACTCGGGCCGGTCCTTTTTCAGCTGCCACCCTTCTTGCGCAAGGACGCGCCGTTGCTCGCTGAATTCCTGGAGAAACTCCCATCGACGCTGCCGGTGGCCTTCGAATTTCGACACCGATCTTGGTTCGATGACGAAACCTATGCGCTGCTCGCGGGCAAGAATGTCGCGCTCTGTGTCGGCGATTCCGACGAACGGGCTTATTCCCCGCCGATGGTTGCCACTGCGGATTTCGGCTACCTGCGGCTGCGCGCGGCCAGCTACGACTCGGGCGGTCTGCACGACTGGTGCGAGCGTATTGTCGCCGAGCGTTGGACGAATGCGTACGTTTACTTCAAGCACGAAGTGTTCGGGCCCGACTATGCCCTGTTTCTCGCGGCCGTGGCGTCGGGTGCAGCGGAGCCGCCGCTACCGCTCGAAGTGACTTCAGCGGACAAGATGGAGCAGGCGCAACCAAATAAGGGTCTAGCGCGTGCAAGGCCACGCGCAGGTGAAGCGCCCGACGTTCGCGCTCCGAAGCCGGCGCGCCGGAAAAGAGCGGGATAAGTTGACGAATCAAGGTAGCCAGTCACAGTCAGCGGGCCAGGGACCCGCTGACCCACGCAATAATGCAAATCCAGGCACAACCTGGTGCTTTACGGATGACCAGGTCAAAATGAACGCCGCCGATTGAGTACGTAGCGGATACTGCGCGAAGTTCGAGGGTTCTCGCCAGCACGTTGACGAATCGGCTCGCAGTGTCCCACAGATCGAAATGTGCCTGACGTCATCGATACCGCCAAGAGTGGCCGTTCCAACTGCCGAGGGTGCGGTCGCGCCATTGCTCGAGGCGAACTGCGCTTCGGCGAATCATTGCCAAACCCCTATGCCGAGGGACAGTCCTTGTTTTGGTTCCACCTGGTGTGCGCGGCTTGCATGCGGCCCGACAAATTCGGGCCCGCACTCGAAACGTACACCGAGGCCATCCCCGAGCCCGATTGGCTACGGCAGACCGTTAGCGTCGGCCTCGCTTCCCAGCGCCTCGCACGTCTGGTGCGCGCCGAGCGAGCCGCTAGTGGCAACGCTCATTGTCGACAGTGTCGCAAACTGGTGAGCAAGGGCAGTTGGCGGCTTGGCCTGCAAATGTTCGAAGAAGGGCGCATGCAGCCCATCGGAACCATTCATGCCGAGTGTGCCGAGGCGTACTTCGGTACAACAGAAATCCTGGACCGCATCGAGCGACTCACCGACGGCCTGAGCCCAGCCGAGCTAGCTGAAATCAAGCGCGGCGTCCATGGACACTAGAATCGGCGTTGCCTCCAACAACAGCCCCGATGGCGACAGCGTTGCCGGTCCGCCATTTGAATCTCACCTGGCCGAGCGCGGGCTTCGGTCATCGTAATCTACACACATGGCAATGGGCGCAATTCAGACGAGCAAGGCGATTGAACACCTGTAGGGAACATCGAACATTGCACGCCAGTCTATTTACTATTTACTAGTAACCCGTTCAACAGCAAATCTGCGAAACACGACTGGCCCGCGTGAAAAAGCTAGCAATCCTCGCTGGATGTGTTCTCGGTTGTAGTCATTCGGCTGCAGTCGGCCCGGGTCACGCCAAAGCGCAGACCCAGATGAAACGCGACCGGGACGTTCCACTCGGCGTTCGGGGCTTTTCAGCAGAACAAATCAGCGGTGGGGCTTTCCCTGATCGCGTAATCGCGCTGACGTGGGATGACGGACCCGACGCTCACACTGTCGAGCTCGCGCGATATCTGAAGTCAGAGCACGTTTCGGCAACATTCTTCGTCGTAAAGGATTGGCGACCAGGCCTCTCGTCGGACCCCGGCAGCGGACGCGCCGTATTTTCAACTGGATACGCATCTATTCCCAGTACTCTCAGACCTGGTTGCGCTCGGTCATCGCCTCGGGAACCACACGCAAAGTCACGTTCTGCTTACGGATGTCACGCCTCAGATTGCTGTCGAACAGATCTCCACCGGACAGCGCGGCAGTGACCGATACGCGAGCAATGAGCTTCGCCTGTTTCGAGCTCCGGGTGGGGCCTGGAGCAATTCAGTGGCGACGGCGACCGATTCCGATACCTATCTGCAAGGCGTCTGGCCCCAATACGTTGGGACGTGGATCGCAAGGACTGGCAGAATTCGCTCGAGTGCAATTCGGAAAGCCCCCAAGCAGAGTGCGAGCGACGGCCCAACGAATCTGGATGGCGAACCAAGCCAGCTGTTACGGCGCGACGCTATCTTGATTCGATTTTGTCGCAGCGGCACGGAATCGTCCTTTTGCACGATCGAGTCGGCGACGTGGGATCGCTGTATGCTTTGGAACTCGCCCAAATTCTAGTGCCCGCGCTGAAATCCCAAGGCTACGTGTTTTCGGCTCCAATTCTCCAGTTTTCGCCACTTGCCGAGCGTCTCATTTCGACCGAACAGCCTCAGGCTCCAGCGTTAATCCTCGACTCTTCAATTCGCGACCGACGCAAGGCAACTTGCCCATCTGTGCGGCGAGGACCAGCTGGGACCGCTCTGTATTCCCGCATCGCTGAGTGCACCCAGCGCTACGACCCCTACTCCATTCAGCACTTTTGGCGGGGCTCGCATCGCTAGTGCGAGCGCAAAACGCATATCTACAACGGCTGGGGCGACCGATGACAGTAGGCGCTTTGGGGATGTTGATGGTGACGGTGCCGTTGATTATTGCACTTCTTTTGCACAAGGAATCGAGTGCGGACTAGGAACCCGCACGGGTCGTTTCAACAAGCCCACAACTTGGTGGCACACTCGTTCGATGCCCAAAACTTTCTCGCCTCCAAAACCTCAGCTAGCCTGGGCGTCAGCGCAGGGTTTTGGTTGGCCGATATCGACGGCGACGGTCGAGCGGATCTCTGTCGTTGGGTTGAGTCTAGTCTGCAATGCGCAGTTAGCCAGGGACATGAGTTTCGGAGAATGAACTTGTGGTTCTCGGAATCCGAGCGTCGTGTCGGCGGTTCGGAGCTTTGTTCGAACTGCCTGCAGACACTGCGGTTTGGTGACGTAAACGGCGACGGCCGCGCCGATGTGTGCGGGATTAGTCCGCGGGGGATAACTTGCGCACTTTCCAACGGCCATCACCTCGGCGCGCTGAGGCAGTGGTCCGTTGGTACAGGTTTCAGTGATTCAGCTCAAACCCCGTGGTTAGCCAGGTCAGCTTATGAGGCAACCATGCGTCTAGGAGATTTCAACGGCGACGGCCGCGCGGACCTTTGCTACAGGACCCGGTCAGGAGTCATATGCGCACTCTCAACGGGTCAGGAATTCCTCGCGCCGACGCTCTGGCTTCATGAGGGCATGGGCGATGCTGACGGATGGCTTGCCCCGCGTGCGGGCGGCGCATTTGAGCTTATGGATCTCAACGGCGACGGCCGCGCGGACTTGTGCGAAGTCCTTGGTGATAGAGTCCTGTGCGCAATAGCGCCCTGAATCGGAGGCAAATTGAAGTGACTGTAGCCATATTGATGCCGACTTACAACGAGGGGAATCGTCTGATCTCGACTCTTGAAGCATTGCGTGCGCGAGGCAGGGATTTCGGGGGTCTTATTGTCTTACTCGTCGATGACGGACTCTGACCGGACTACGGCTCTCCGACGCACACAATGGGCTGCGGGGCTTCAGTCGGTGCGCGCTCGAGAATATCTGTATCCGACAAAACCGCATGGCCCATGCGACGGAGATCACGCATTCGGTGTCGAAAGAACAGGGCTGGGCGTGTGCGGGACGCCGAGAATATTATGTTGCTCACCCGCGCACTTGCTCGCTAATGTGCGGGTGCAACTGCCACCATTCAGTCAATCGGGCGATAATCTCCGCACTGAGACTTCAATTCCACCGATTTGACCCGGTACTGGTATGGGGGATGGAACGGAGCGGCCCAGAGTAAATCATAAGGTTGCCTCGCGACACAAATACTGGCGCCGGCCGCCAGCCGATCGACGATATTGCCATTTACTTTCTCACGCACAAGTTCTCTGAACGATATCCCCGAAGGATAGACATATCCGCAATGAGTCACAGACAGTACGACACCGAGCGCTGCGACGGACGTAATGCCCAACAAGGTTGCCTGAGATTTCTGACAGGCCAGCCAAAGATTCAGTGAGACAAGTACAATAATCCAGTACATGTAGTAACGGAGTTCGTGCGACTGCGGCAATGCTGAGGTAAGCGCCGTCAGAAGTGCGAATCCGCCGCCAACGCGTCGAGTCTGTCGCGATTTTTGGCGAACCAATTGATACGCAAAGAAAATTAGTTGCCCGACGACGTACGCACCAAAGAACCCTCCCATGCGGTAGCCAGGCGCATTGGGCGCAGTCCATTGGTCAACAGTCCACCGGTGACGGTCCGCCAGGGGCGCAGAGTGAAGCTCAAGTATCGATGCCACGAACCGCAGGGGCCTAGGCGCGCTTGCGAGCCACCGGGGTGACGACTCGTATGGCTGCTCTAGCCCCGGAAAGTGGTGACCGAGAATAGTGAAATCCAAAGGATAATAGGGGTTACCGTGCGCGGCCAGATTCTTCAGCGGGGTCGCGAATATCACTGCCGATACGATGGAAATGGCACCGAGCGCGGCCAGCCTGCGAGCATGGGTTGCGAAGAAACCCGCTCCTGCTTGCAATACGGCTGCGCGCAGTGCGAGCAAAGTTAGGGCGGTAAATACTACGGGGTGAAGCAGCGCTTTGGTATTAGCGGCAACGGCCGCGGCGAATACTGCAAGAATTACCGTGCGCACGGTTGGTGGTTCGCTGCGCGTATAGGACTCAAGCGCGAGCAGTATCAGCACCGCTGCCGCCGTGTTGCCAGGCAAATCCACGTAGCACGACGTCATATGTAACTGCACAAGCGGCACTGCCAGCAACCCCAAGGTGCTGAGGTAAAGCGGTACGCCGAATCGATGACGCAAGAACAGTCCGTACACTGGAACGCTGGAGAATGCGACCAGGTTTGCCGCTTCCGGGCGACCGATTAAGCGCCAGAGCCAACCTTGCAACAGTTCGCCGAGAACTGGAAAGCCTTGAAACCTTGCCTCGTTCCCGGCATCAAAGGTAAAGAAGTCCCGTGGCACGATGCCCACGAGACGTGCGGCAAACGGCATGTGATAGGACCAAACGTCCCACGCTCGTGATACATCGTGCAGGGCACCAAACAGCGTCGTAATCATCAAGCCAAAGACGACACATTTTAGCGTGCGTCTGATCCAAATCTGCGCAGCCTGCATTGGAACGTAAACCCAACCTACCTTATCAGATTCCGCCATTGCCCGAATAAATATAGTTGCAGTCTCGTATTGCCGGCGCAACCGATGCTGTCGGGCGGACGTATCAGGTAGCCGACAGGAAACGTTCGTCCTGTCGCCCGTTCCCAGATATTTGTGTAAAAAAGAAAGGAAGCAATCGGACCATTGCTGCGTATTCTCTCGTAGTCAGTTTGCTTGGTGTTTCAGGGTTGCTAATGCAGTTCAAAACCGCACGCGCTACGCCACAAGAAGTCCGGCTTTTGTCCTGGATGAAGAACCTTTGGCTTTGATCTATGCGAATCCTCACCTAACCGCGGGATTACTCCTTTGACACACGACAGCTCTTACGGTATTGAAGTAGCGGTCTGAGAAATTACCACATTTAATAGGGTGAATATGAAACTGTCAAGTGCGACCGGTTTTGCTTTGATAACAGGCGTAGTGCTCAGCGCTTGCCAAGCCCACACGGCGAGCAGCGCTCCACCCGCCGCGAGCGGCACGCCCATTGCGGCGAGTAGCGCTTCCGCTGCTGACGTGAACTCAAAGGGTGACCCTCTTGCTACTGCCGAGTTGCAAGAGCATCACCAACACCATCATCTTGGCGGCGTGACGCAGTTTATCGCAATGAGCCTCGATACCTTAGGCGTTGACGATGCCAAGCGCGCCCAGGTCGAGAAGATACAGAGTAGCCTCTACGCATGCATGGCTCCGGCGGGAGAAGTTCAGAACAAGGTCCTGCTGACGTTGGCGGATGGCGTCGCTGCTGGGGCCGTTGATACAGCGAAGGTCGACGCAACCATCGCGCAATTGAAGTCTTCCTCCAATGTGCACGAGTGCAGCATTGACGCGCTCAATCAGCTCCATGCGCTCCTGTCGCCGGCGGAACGTACGGCGCTTGTTGAACAAGGTGAATGCACATTGGGAAGTGTGGCAGCAGGCCAATCACGACGTTGACGCCCGTGCCCATGACTTTCACGGCCAAGTGGACCAGCTCACTCGCGAGCTGAGCCTTACACCGGATCAGGTCGAGAAGATCTCGACCGCTCTGCGCACGGCGCTCGCCGGTTTGGCCAGTAAGTTCGACCCAAAGCAAGCGGAAGCTCACCGGCTGGGCTTCGCCCAGGCATTCGTTGGCGAATCCTTCGATGCGAAATCCATTACCGCTATCGCAAATACCCACCTCTCAACCCACGGTACGGCGCGAATGGCGCTCTTGTACGAGACGTTGGCTCCACTGCTAACGCCCACTCAGCGTACGACCCTGGCCGAGCATCTCCGGGAGCATGCTAGCATTCACCAACCATCGGCAATTTCGAAGAAATGAGCAATAACATGAAGCGAACTCTAGTAAATCTTCTAAAGAGCGTTCTGTGTATTGGAGTAATTGCGTCATGTCTTGTGGCCGCGGCGCCTGCCCAGGCTCAGGACGAGGACTATCCACCTGAGGCTTACATCGCGACGTATGAGCCCGCGTATTTCGAAGGCCGCCCGGTGTATTGGTATGGCGGCTATTGGTACTACCGAGACGGGCACGCCTGGCACCACTATGCCAGTGAGCCCTACTATCTTCGCAACTACCGGGGCGCTCATCCTTATTATGGCGGGGCCCACTACTATGGTTATGGTCGCGCACATGGAGGCGGCTATCATGGAGGCGGCTATCGGCGCCGGTAGATCGTTGGGTTAGTTCCTTGTTCTTATGGAGATGATCAGCCCATTTGGTTCAGTGAAACCCTAGGTGATAAAAACGCGGCAGTCTTGGATGATCGTGTCGATTTATGTACGCCTGTTCCTTGATTCGTATTGTGAATTTCACATTGAGGCTCTCGATTTGTATCGACGGCACGCTCGAAGGTCAGGTGTCTCTCGCCGCGCCTGAGCGCGATCTCGGCAATACCAAACCTTGAATCGCGTCATTTGACGACGTTCTGGCAACGTAGCCGACATCGAGAACGAATTGGTCAAATCCGTTGGCACTAAAACGAAGTGACAACGTGACTTAGGACTCAGCAATGAACTGCCGCTTAGCCCTTGGTGCAATCCGTGAAGTTGCAGCGGATTGTCCAGGAGCCAACACCCATGAACCCACTAAGAACGTTGCCCCGTTGGCTATCCCCATTCGCAATAGGGGGCCTGGTTGCCTGCTCAGGTACCAACAATTCTGAATCATTGGATGGAGGCGTCGAAATATCCGTTGGAGGAACGACGACTCCCGGAACAGGCCTCGCAGGATCGCCCGCAAATGGCGGTAGCACTTATCAGTGAACGGGCGATGGCTGCCACTTCCGGTGCAAGCTCGGCGGCAGGAAATTCAAGCACGGGAGGCGACTCCAGTACCGGCGGGATGAACGCAACGGGGGGTTGGGCGCAGTCAGGCGGAATGATTTCGACCGGTGGCGCAGCGCAGACGGGCGGCGCTAATTATTCGGGTGGTGTGAGCTCCACAGCAGGTGCCAGCGCTTCGGGCGGCCTAAGTTCCACCGGCGGTGTTACCGCAGTCGCTTGCCCCGGACAAGGGCTCCCTTTGCATGTGACTGGGACCATAACCAATACGACTGGTATAGAGGGGCGAGCCTATATTACCTTGCGCTATCCAAACAGTCCTTCTGTCGTAGCCGGGACCAGTCTACTGCTAGCTGCCAGCGATTCACGCGATTTCGACTTGCGTTATGTCAATTCGATGCTGGGTCTTTATACGCTTGCCGCCGTGCTCGACACGACGGGAACGGGCGTACCTAGCCGTGCGGAACCAGCCGCGAATATCGATATTTCACTCAACGGCGTTGACAGCACATCCAATGTCCTCGATCTCGAGGCGCCGACGTTCGTGACGCCGCCCGTACCCTCCTTCAAGGTCGCCATTCCTGCGGCGGATTCAGTTCTCGTGGGGTTAGAACACGTAACCGACGTGTCTGGAGTAGATCTCGCCGATCGCTATCGTGCTTATTACACCAGCGACATTGCCGGCGGGCCTCCCTCGCCCGCTCACCACGATGGCGTAGTGCAAATTCCACTGGACGCCATGGCAGTTGCGATGCCGGGCTTAACCGTCGGCGTCGATTACGCATTCGCGTTGACCGCTCTGGCGGGCAATTTGGAGAGTGCCCCATCTTCTCCGCGCGCAGTGACTATTTCCGCGCCGAGCAGTGGTTTTACCGTTTCGGGCGCGGCTTCCCTATCGGGCCTGGCGTTGACAGCGTCGAGCAAGGTTGCAACCATCCTTTACACGCCATCGGGTTCAATCTTTGCAACCTTGTCTGCAGCAACTTCCAATACGACCTTTTCGATTGCTGGAGTGACCGCGGGTGAGTACCGCCAAATCGGATTTGTCGATCTTAATGGCGACGGTGTTTTTAGTTCGACCGAACCCCATGTGAACTTCGATACCTCACCTTTGATTTCGGTGAACTCCAACTTGACCGATGTCAACTACAGCCTTGCATCCGGTCGAGCGCTGGCGCAGGTTGATACGTCCTATCAAACTGAGTACGGCAACTATGGTCTTTCAGTCAACGTTGCCCCGAATACCGAGCTCCCAGTGGGAGTCGTGCTGTGCTCGGGTCCCAACATCGTGACTCCAACCGACGTCGGCTTAGTTGCTGATGGTGACCTTCGCTTCTCGACTTGGTATCCGTTGCCAAACGGCATTGTACCAGCAATTGGAGACAGTTACAGCCTGCTGGTGAGCTACGCCGACGGAACCGAGGAAAGCCTGAGCGCTAGCGTTTCCGACGTTTTGACGGCGAACATCAGCCTCAATTCGCCCACTGGGGCAACGTCTACCCTCACTCCGGATTTCTCGTGGTCCGTCAATGGTTCACTGCCGAGCGTGTATACCCAGGAATTGTGGGTATCGCCCGAAAATAACTCGAGTATATGGGACGATAGCAATATCGACGCCTCACAACGCAGCATCTTGTACAACGCTGACGGTTCGGCGTCCGCCCCGACGCTCAGCCAGGGAGTGAACTACAGTTGGAGCCTCCGAATTCGAGATTCTTCCGGCAATACAATCGAATCAAATTCGGTGCAATTTACCCCGCAGCCTTAGTGAAAAAAGCGGAATATTGCCACAATTTCCAGCGAACCATACAACGGATTGCATGCCAACTACTCGATGCGGTACCGGACTGTAAGGCGTGAGCCGTTCGCTAAGAACGCTAATCTGTCTTCCAGTCTGTCGGCTGCTTTTGCCATGGCACTTTCCATAGGTAGATCTTGTGCATCGCTGTCGACTCCTGCTGGTCCGTATCGGGAGGTCCGTCGGGCGGACCCCGCATCTGCACGATCCTCGCCGGCCTAGCGCCGGGTATCTCAAATTCGTGCGCGACGATCCGCGATCCTGGACGTAGTTTCTTGAGCTGGGGGACGAGCCGCAAGTTGAACCTGGGAGTGATATATAGGAAAATAACGTCTGCGGGCGAGAGATCAGGGTGAAGATGTCCGCCTGCTCTATCTGCACGAGGTTCTCGACTCCATTGCGGCGCACGTTCTCTCGCGCTTCGGCCACGAGGCGCGGATCGATATCGAAGCCGATGCCACTCGCACCATAGCGCTGTGCCGCAGTGACGAGACTTCTCGCATCACCGCACCCTAGGTCGTATACGACATCGGAAGTCTTGACTCGTGCAAGTTCTAGCATCCTATCAACGACCGGCTGTGGCGTCGCCCAGTAGTCAACGTCAGGCATGATCGCGGCGAACAAGACCGGGGGTGAAGCGTCCGTTGCGGCGACCGCGACCGAGGTGGGGGGATTCGGCGTGGCGCTCGCGGTTGCGGGCGGGACGTTTGCTGTGGCGCTTGCCTTCGCAGATGCAACGGCCGCCGTGGCGTTGGCTGTCACGGGCGCGCCAGGGGCGCCTTCTGTCCTTGCCGCGACGCACGCGGCAAATATCGCCAGGGTCAATCCCACAATTAGCCAAATCGCTTCGCGCGAGGCAGGGTGCTTTACACTCATCATTCGTCCTCCCATGGCCGAGGCACCGTCCGTTCGGCATGATGCCACAGGAGCCAGCCCGGAATCCAAGCACCCACCCTTGAAATAGGCCCCAGGCTTCGAACCAGCCTATGGATCCGCCTCGACCTGCGACGGATCGTTCATGATAAACCGCCCCTGCACGACGACGCGCTCGCGGATCTCGGCGCCCGACAGGATCACTATGTCGAGCATGTTGCGACTGCACGCTCCTAGTTGGAGTATGTTCTGGGGCATAGCAATGCTGGGGGCAGAAAAGCTCGGTTCGAATCCCGGCTAAATAGGGGCTAGGAATTGTTGGCTGATGAATGATAAAATACTTCACAGTACCATGAAAGACCTTATCGTTATCTGGGTTACTGCGGCTGTAGTAGTCCTTTTGTTTGGTAGTTTGGTCGGCTATGTAATCTGGAACTTCATATATAAATGGTAAGTCGAACGCTGTCTTCAGCGTGCATTGGCATTGCAAACGATGATCGCTCACCCAGCCGCTACCCTGCTGCCGAATTGGAGCAGCCTTCGGGGTTGGTTTTTGTTTGTTGGGGCGGCACTTTTGGCGGACCGGTGCCAGCGATGTCCGGACACCGCGCCGACTATTCGTAAGCAAGGGCTCTCGCCTCGTTGCAAGGGATACCCACGGCGCTTGATGATTTGCTGCGCGTATCGTAAGTGGACCATCAATGCGAAAGATTCTGGGCGTCTTGCTGTTGTCGGGAACTAGCCTCTCGGCCCTTTCTGCCAAGGGTGACGCTCAACGGCCGCCTCCTTGGGAAAAGTTCGATGACCAAGACGGCATTGCGGTCTATCGCCGAGAAGTGCCGGGGTCCCCCATCGTTGCACTGCGGGGCGAAGGTGTGGTGAACGCACCCATATTGCGTGTGACTTCCGTCATCATCGACACTAGCCGCGCCACCGAATGGATCGACAGCCTGGCCGAAGCGCGTACTCTCCGCAAAATCAGCTCAAACGAGTACACGGAATGGGACCACGTCAAGACGCCCTTCGTACTCAGAGATCGGGAATTCGTATTCGTGTCGAAACTCGAATTCAATCCGAAGGGAAAGCAAATTACGCTGGACTACCATTCCGTGAACGACAACTTGGCGCCCAAGACCGATTACGTACGCGGGGAGTTCAAGTACGGTACTTTTGGAATGACTTCCATCGAACACGGCACGAAAAGTCGTGTTCTAGTCGAGCTTGTATGTGATCCGAAAGGATCCGTTGCCAAATGGATCGTCAATCTCTTTCAGAAGTCATGGCCATACAACACCATTGCGGCCCTTCGTACGCAAGCAGGCAAACCCAGTATTCGTGATAATCAACAGCTGCAACAGGTGATGGGCAACGACTATAACTAGGAATCATCCGAGGGCGGCGTTCGGGACGCGACATGACGTGACTTTGAAACCGGCACGCTCGCACGCTGCTCGCCCGACTTCGCGATGGCATTTGGACGGGACTTTAGGGGGCCGAACGAGCAAAAATGACCGACCGAGAACCCACAAACGCGGACTTCAGGACCGCCGTTCTTGCGCATACCCATCGCAAGGTTGATCGTGCTCTCAATTCTTTCGTGCGGCATCTATGAAGCCTATTGGATTTACGAGCATTGGGCGTACATCAAGCGCAGACACGGACTCAAGATCAGTCCATTTTGGAGGGGTGCATTCTGCGTATTTTACTGCCACAGCCTGCTCAAAAGAATCCATACAGACGCAGCACTGCGTTCCGTACAGCAGCCGTCCTTCTCACCGGGGGTTTGGCAACTGGCTGGATAGCTAGTGATAATTATTACGAATCTCATTGACCTTGCACCTGGGGCAATCGCGACCTTGGTGTCATTTCTGGTTCCGTCATACCTTTTCTTCGTGCCGGTGCAGAATTACATCAATTCGGCGGCCTACAAGAGAGACCCGACTCAGCCGTTCATTAGGTGGTCGTTCGGCCATGTCTTGTGCTTGGTGCTCGGGTTGGCAATCTGGGGCTTCACAATCTGGGGATCTCAAATTGCCTCCTTCAGTCTCGAACAGTGACGGAAGTCTATTACAAATCACCGGCGAACCCTGTAAGTGTGTTGAGCCCCGATGGATTGGGCGCCGCGCACTGACTGTGTCGCTGCCACCGCCAATCCCGCCACCAGTGCAGGCGAGATCAATGAGTTCCATCGCCATTGAAGTCGCCGGCCGCGACAGGACTCGGGCTGGTTCCCGTGGCATACGTGATCATCGGCAAGAGGTTCCATTGCCTAAATTGAGAAACACGCCAATAGTAAGGATGTATATGTTGGCAGTCGCAATATCAACATGGCCGTCACCGTTGAAGTCGCGCGCGGCCACTGAGCCCGGGCCGGAGGGTACATATGAACCGCTGCTTAGCGGCATGTTGCCCGTGTCATACATGACCTGCGACGCGAAGCTGCCGTCTCCCTGATTGAGAAACACGCCCACGTTATCGCTATTCGTGTTGGCGACGACGAGGTCCACGTGGCCATCGCCACGCTTTGGCGACTTTTGTCGGTGACCTTGGGTCAATTTGTTTTCACGCTTACCGGTAAGTGAATGGGCGGCTGAAAGAGCTACTGCAATCCTACGCACAAGCTAGTCCAATATTGCATGCTACTGATAGATCTATGACCCATTGGATCTTGGTTGCACGAGCTAGGCATATTATACCAATTACCGTAGGAAACATTTGTCTTCATAAACGCAGTCATTGCTTGAACGCGGCGGGCGTGCGTTTCACATTGGTAAGGTCGTGAATCAGAGGTGACCATGCGCGTGTGTCTTATAACAAGTTGGTTAGGATGTTTCGTGTGGCTGAGCGGTTGCGGTTCCAAGGAATTGGGCACAAACGTCGCAACTGGAGGGGGAGCAGGAACCGGTGAATCAATCGGCGGAGATGTTAACAGCGGCGGCACCAGTAACGAGGGAATTACAGGCATTTCGGGCACAGCATCATCGAGTGGCGGCAACAGCACGGCGGGCACTAGCAGTTTGCTGAACAGCTGGCACAACATCCACCGCAACAAGCTCCAAGTCCAGCACCCTCCATGTGAACGGGAATCAGCTGCAAGACAATGGGAACACCGTTCGCCTCATTGGCTGGGATCGACCGGGGACAGAGTACATGTGCGTCTCCACCAATGCCAGCCAGGTTTTCGACGGCGCGACCACCCTGGCAAATCTTCAGCTGATGCAGACGTGGACTGGCTTCAATGCTATTCGCCTCCCACTCAATGAGACGTGCTGGCTTGGCATCAACGGAGTCAATTCGGCGGTCTCTGGCTCCAAGTACATCAATGCGCTCGACCAACTACGTTAGTCTGCTTCGCAGCAATGGCATCTACGTCATCCTCGACCTGCACTGGAACGCGCCGGGAACCTACGTCGGAAAGACTCAATTGCCCATGGCGGACGCGGATCACTCCATCGCATTCTGGACGGCGTGGCCAACCAATTCAAGGGTGATCTCGGCGTGATTTTCGACCTCTACAACGAGCCCCATCTGGATGCAGTCGGTAGCCTTACAGGTGGGACGGCCTGGAGCTGCTGGTTGAATGGCAATTGCACCGTTACCCCGAGAACTGGCAGCGAGCAGCAGGTGGGCGCGTACGTGATTGCTGGCATGCAAGACATGCTAACGGCGGTCCGCAGCACGGGCGCGCAGAACGTCGTCATGGTGGGTGGGAACAATTGGGCAGGAGATCTGACACAGTGGGTTGCCAACGTGCCTGCGGACTCGACGGGCAATCTCGTGGTGTCTGCCCACGCGTACAACTTCGCCAACTGCAACGGCGCCGCCTGCGAAGCCACCCTTGGAACAATTGCAGGCAGCATGCCCATCGTCGTTGGTGAGATGGGCGAGAATGACTGCGACTCGGCGTTCATCGGTCCATTCATGACCTGGGCTGACGCCACCGGCGTTTCGTACCTCGCGTGGTCCTGGAGCAATGAGAACTGCTCTTCGGGGCCCGCGATTACCACAGATAACGTGCACGGGCTCCCCTCCGGCACGGCCCCAGATGGGTATGGCGTCTACTTCAAGAACCACATTGCCAACTTGCCAGCCAACTGAAGCCCATGCCCAGCCGCTGTCAGTGCCGAGCATCTGGCGCGCCGCGGCGCCCGCGCCTGTGGCCGACCAAAGTGGGGCACAGCCAAAAATAAATGCAAAGGAGTCATCAAGATCGGCCGAAGCCGCAGCTTGGCCCCTTCGAGCGCAGCTTCCAACAAGGGTTTTCCAGCCTCGAATCGATGCTTGACGAATTCCACGATAAGAATAGCGTTCTTCGCGGTAAGGGCGATAAGCACGATGAGCCCAATCTGAGCATAGACGTTGTTATCGAGCTTACGCGATAGCAGGCCCAGGTAGGCACCGATCACGGCAACCGGCGTACTCAACAACACGCTGAACGGGAGCGTCCAACTTTCATAGAGCGCGGCCAGTATGAGAAAAATGAAAATCAGCGATAGACCCTGAGTTCTTGCGGCGCTGCCTGTCGCAACCTTTTCTTGGTAGGACAAGGCATTCCACGCATAGCCAATCTCCGGCGGTAAGGTGTGAACGGCCACGGCCTCGAGTGCATTCAGCGCGTCCCCCGAGCTGTAACCAGGGGCAGCCGTGCCCATAATCTCGACTGCGCGGTACATGTTAAAGCGCACTGTATATTCAGGACCGCTGATGGGTCTCACGCGCACAAACGATGAAAGCGGAACCATGTCGCCGCGCGCATTTCCGACGTAGAAATTCCCAATATCCTCCGCCTAAACGCGGTCACTTGATTCGGCCTGCAAAAACACCCGCCATTGTCGGCCGAAACGCGAAAAGTCATTGACGTAAGATCCGCCAAGAAACGTCTGAAGCGCATTATAGATTTCGGCTACCTGAACACCTTGCTTGATTGCCTTGTCCTTATCGACATCGGCAAACAATTGCGGCACCGCGGGCGAGAAGTTTGGTCGCACGTTTTGAAGCTCCGGACGTTTGCGCGCTTCGGCAGCACCGGCTCCTTGCCACGCCGCAAGGTTTACAAATCTCGAGTGTGTGAGTTTGTTTGCGCCACCGGCAACCACAGTGCAGCCAGTGAGAGCTTCTCATAGGGCGGCTTGATCGCGAAAACAAACGCGCGGAAAAATGCTGCATGTCGTGACAATGAGCACGGCTGCTGTCTATGGCGTGAACCCTGTATTGACGGCGCTAACGATCGGATTTTTCGTCGGTGCCGCAGCGCCGACAAGCTCATACAAGCTCGTGGTGCCGTCGCCGACCCACACATTGCCGGACTGGTTGACGCCAATCGACTGTGCGTCATCGATGGCACCGCCGACATCGAAGCCGACGGCTGGAGAAAGCGGAGCCCCATTCGGACCCAATTCCGTGACGCTGGGGCCCCCGTGGTTCGCAATCCAGACGTGACCCGCACCATCCACAGCCACCGCAGTTGGAGCATTGATGCCGCCGCCCGTATGGGGTGTCACGGCACATTTGGAAGCCACCACATAGTCGGCGGCGGGGGCGGTTATGTCAGTGTCCATGACCCAAAGATTCGTACCGGTTTGATCTACAGCGACGGACCACCAAGCAGTGTTGACACTCGGCACATTGCCACAAGTACCCAATAATGTGCCGCTATTGCTCAATTCCACGATTGCCTGATGCGTTACGTTCCACACGTGTCCGGCGTTATCGACCGCAAGACCTTCGATAAGACTCGTCCCACCTACGACGGGGTAGCCCCCTTGCGGCTCGAGCTGCGGCATTGAGCCACCTGCGCTCAGCTCGACATCGTCGCTGGCGCAGTTGCCGTTGACATTGGCATTACCAACCCAAAGATCTCCATTTGGATCAAACGCCATGCCTATACTGCCGCCGGACAGGCCGCTGCCAGGTTGGCAATTGGTGCTAGTGACTTGGGGCATCGATGGCAAAAGAGTTTCTGTCCCTGCAGGACTGAACTCCGCCACCTGATCGGTTCCGCCAACCCAGATATTGTCGCTCGAGTCGATCGCCATCGAATTGGAGTTGCCGGACGAGAATGGCCCCGCGGCATTGTATTTATTGTAGGAACCTGCGGGGCTGACCTGATAAAGATACGAGGGACTGGCACTATTGAAGGTCCACACGTTTCCGGACCCATCAATCGCAAGTGGGCCTCCCTCAATGGTATTTGGCACCGCGAAAGCCAGCAACAAGGTCAGGTCTGTAGGTACTGCACTCAGTGTCGGAGAGTAGGCGGAACTTTGCGTGGAAACGTCATAAATGCCTTCGATTGACACGATCCCGGCGTTCTTCGCAATCTCCCATGCGGCACTGAACGTGTTTGTTGGCAGCGGCGTGGCACCACCAGTGCAATTGTGGCTCCCGTACGCGGCACCCTGTGTGGCGCAGGAAAACAGCTCGGCGCAAGACGGGGATTGCGTACTCACGCTATTGCTGTTGTCACACGCCGCCAGCGCGTCGCTTAAGGAATTGAGCATATTCGCGACCGCTGACTGATTGACCACGGCGGGACTCTTTGCAACGAGACCGTTGGATGCGCTGACCAGGTTGCTAACCGTGGCGAATGCATTGTCAAGACCGGGCGGCTTGCCTTGAATATGGAGTGGCGCCCCCGAATTATCCGGCGGTGCGACCACAAACCCATTGAGCGCATAGGCGGCGGCTACCGTGGTGACTTCGTTGATGACAACCGAAGCCGGCAGGCTGCCGCAGGCACCCAGCGCGGATGTCAAATAGATATAGGAGTTGGTGCCTCCGGTGGCAGTGGCGTATATCAACGTGCCCGACTCGGGACAAGCGAAGTTGAAGGAGAAGCTACCATTGCTGTCTGTGGTCGCGCTTGACCCGAGCTGCGTTGCCGTGATGCCGGCGCTCCACAAAGATATCGTCGCGCCAGCGACGGGTACTTGGCCCGCTGTAGCCGTACCGCTAATGGTCGCGCCATTCGATGAAGAGGTACCTTTACTACTACCTCCGCCGCAAGCGAGCGGCGCGGTGATTATCGCGCCCAGCGTCACATATCGAAATAAACCACTCAATTTATGACCAAACATCATTTTCTCCGAGAGCTATCCGCTGGTAAGCCCGACAAGTTAGCACTTTGCCCGCTTGAGAGATTTTTAACAGCCTTGACACGCATCATTCGATTAGTTCGCAACTGCGATTATGCTATTCTCGTGGCCATTGGCCCCCAAGGACGAGGACTCGCGTTTGAGCTAAAGCTCCAAGCTTGGTCGTCCTTGCGTAAAGCCAGCACGTACCCACCGCGTCCAACTTTCGCAACCCACCTAACCCCGAAGTTCACCGACTAAGAGCCGCCGTGGAGACGGCGCGCGGGTCTTTGAATGAAGCTCAGGCGGGGATTGGCGTTGCGGTGGTGGGGGTATGTTTCTTTTGGCGCCGCGAGCGACGTGCTTGCGTCGATGTATTGCTTGGATGGGGGGTACATGGGTTGGTGAGTAAGTAGTAATTCAATGCCCCGTGGTTAGGCCTCGCATGCCAATCAAATTTTTTTCGGTCGCAAACTGCGCAATTCGTCGAATCAGACTGGCCCCGCCAACGTCGTACAGGTCGTTATGATTCGCACCGGGCACCCACTCCACAGTCGCGGAAGCAAGCTTTTTTGCCAGCCTGCGGCCCATTTCGACTGGCACCACAGTGTCCGCGGTTCCGTGAATAAGTAGAGTCGGTAGAACGAGCCGTGTGGCTTTTGACAATGTATCGTAGCGGTCACACACGAGCAGTCGAGTTGGTAGAATCGGCGCAATGTTGCTGGCCATGTCGACCATTGATGTAAAAGGCGCAAGAAGTATCAACCGCGATCCCAGTCCCCTGATGGCCATTTCGGCTGCGACCGCGCTGCCCAGGGATTGACCCAAAAGTACTGT
This sequence comes from uncultured delta proteobacterium, assembly GCA_963835565.1. Lineage (GTDB taxonomy): Bacteria > Myxococcota_A > Polyangia > Polyangiales > Polyangiaceae > FEN-1139. Next base: position 2,153 of record CAWIGY010000050.1, on the reverse strand, counting down.
GTGTTCCCGCGGGACGCCCAGTTCTTGCTGCAAATGGAGGATTGCCTGATTGGCGTCGGCGTATACGGCTTGCTCCGTAGTCGTGGGATCAGACGACAAGCCGTAGCCGGGGTACTCGACAGCGAACGTGCCTAGCCCATAATCGGACAAATCCTGAGCTAAGGGTACAACGTTCGCGAGTTGTTCCCCGTTGCCGTGAAAGATCACGACCGTTGAAGCACCTGGACGCGCGGGCAAGTGAAATGCGTGCACGCGATGTCCGTCCCGCCCAGCAATGGTTATCAGCTGGAGCCCCGGCCCTTTCGGTACGATCGCTGGGTGAGGCGAGGGATACATCATCCCCCGTTGACTCAGTGCCCTCTCCGGGGTTCGGAAATTATTCGCCCCGATGAGACGCAGTCTTTAAGGTCACAATTTGTGACCTTTAAACCTTTGGCCGCGGTGAGTACCGCAAGTTCTTGCCATATGAGTTTACCGAGCAAGGCGTCGATCCCTCCGATGACAACCTGATCAACCACGGCATTTATGTTCTGTCTTACAACCCCTGAGCCATCCCCTCATTTTTGTTGCGGCAGCGGCAGTTCGAACTTGAGGATTTCACCGAGGAATTTGTGCTCGCGGACGATCTTGTCGTAGGTGGTCATGAGTCGGTCGAACCAATCGTCGCGCATATTGGGCAGACAGCTGTACCAGTACAGGCCTTGGTTGAATAGGGACCTGGTGCGCTTGGGGGAGGTGTTCGCTTTTAGTGTACGGTCCAGGCCGGATGCTTCGCTTGCAGCCCCAAGTAGAGTCAGCAGCCAGCCGGTGGCACCAAGCATACCGTTCCGTTCGCGTTTGGTTTTCAGCAACTTCATAGCTTTTGATTTTCTGAGAGCCCGCCCGTTTCACCAGTGAAACGGCCCGCATTGACGTGGATGGGTCCATCGTTGCGACCACTGGGGAATGCCAACAGGGCATGGACATGTCCTATAAGGGCGTGTGGGGCTACCATCCTCTTCTGCTTTCGCTCGCGAATACCATCGAGCCGTTCTTCATCATCAATCGGTGCGGCAATCGACCGTCGCATGAGGGTGCACCAGCCGTGATCAACCAGGCGATTCGGTTATGTCGGTGTGCGGGGTTCCAGGATATCCTGCTGCGGGGTGACACGGTGATGGCTTCACTCGCATGGACTCTCAAAGCGTGGGTCGCCTTGCGACTGCCCATCGTGCCTCGCTGGTGGCAACAACATGAGCGCGAGCTGGTGCTGCGCATGGAGTTTCATACCTTCTTGCAACAACTCATGCTGGTGCCTGCGCAAATCATCCGCTCCGGACGGCGTTTGATCTATCGGCTACTCGTCTGGCGCCCGCAGTTGTCGATCTTGTTTCGATTGCTTGACGCACTCTAAACATTGGCTCGCCCGACGCACTGGTGCCCGGACGAGTCGCGTGCTTACTGACAACCCCTTACCAAGAAACGAGAGCAACCCAAACCCAATTCCAAAAACTGACGCAACCGCGGGATCACCCGAAGGCGAGGTGCGCCCTGCAGTTGTCTGTCGATACATGAGCGAATGCGTGCCTGAACGGCTTTTGGGGATTCGCTTGATTTGGGACTAGATGGCGTCTCACTAGAAGCGCAGGAACATCATCAGAAACTGTACGCTGAGCGCGTAGGACTTCAAGTCGCTACTACCGAACCATTCCAAGAGAGCGCGAAGCGTTCCAAACTGCGGGCGCAGTTCCACGCAGCGATCAGCAAGGCGCGCAACGAGAAGATCCGCCACCTCATTTTTTACATGTGGGACCGGATCGCCCGAAACTCAACGGACACCGAATTTCTCGAAGACTTGATCAGGAAGGGAGAAGTTGTCCTTCACATTGCTTCCGGCGGAAACGTGCTTCATGCAAACAGTGACGACTCCGATTTCTTCATACTGGACATCAATATAGCGCAAGCAAAGCAGGAAATCGGACGCGCCGCAGGAAAACGATCGACGGCATGGAATAGCGTTGCCGCAACGGGTGGTATCCCAGCAAGGTGCCAACCTTCTATTGGAATGAGCCTATCATCGAAGACGGTCGCCTACTGAAACGCAGCTCAATAGTTCGGGGGCCAACCGAGGAAGGTGAACGCTTGGTGTCGCGAAATGGAACTGCATCTTAACA
>CAWIGY010000049.1:0-12882 GCA_963835565.1 uncultured delta proteobacterium | reverse complement strand
ACGTTCTCGGGAGGAACGGCGCAGTTGGGCGGGGCTAATCGAGGGCTATCTACTGCAACGCCCGAGCTTACGGGGAGTCGTGCTACTTGTCGATGCACGACGCGACATCGAGTCGGACGACCGCGAATTATTGGAATTACTTCAACGTTCCATCCAATTTCAATCGGGCAACACCGGGAACAATGCTAGTGGCTACAAAACTTGATGAGGTCCCCAGAAGTCACCAAGTAAACTCGACTGCGCGACCTGCAACAGCAAGCGGATCAAAAGATATTTGGACTGTCGGCTTTGGAGTTAAAGTCCGTCACCTCGCTCTGGAAGGATCTATGTCGGAAATGGCTCTCCCCGCACGTACGAGAATCGGAAGTGCCCGGTGCGTAGGGTCGCCCACCCGACTCGAGCGCGGGAAAGATCCCCACTGGGTGACTGCCGGAGTATTCAAGGTCACCGTTTGTGAAAATGGTGTTTGCGAAGCCCCCAGCCCCGCGCTATGAGGGCGTCTTCACTTTGCAACCGCGATGCCAAAGCAAATTAGATCGAATCGGGCGCATAACTCAGTGGTAGAGTGCGTTCTTCACACGGACGAAGCCGCAGGTTCAAATCCTGCTGCGCCCACCAGCTAATCTACAATAGAACGACAGGGGCGCGCTCCGGACGGAATCGTCATGTTTGCCGATCGCAAGCAGTACGTCAAAGATTGAGGGCCTAGGTTTTCTCGACCGCCCGAGAAGTTGGTTTCAACGTTTGGGACGCTGACGCCGTTACTTCGCGTTGCGGAGGAGAGAGGTATTCGAACCTCTGGTAGCCTTACGACTACGGCGGTTTTCAAAACCGCTGCCTTCGACCACTCGGCCACTCCTCCAAGTACTGGATTCGGCTCGGTTTTGACTGCTACCGCGGGTGACGTCAACCTCGAAATCGAGGTGCACTCGACAGGCGGGTATAGAATTCCGCTCAAGACTGGCCATTGAACACTAAAACCCCGTACCCAGAAACATTAGCCGTGCCCTATAATCCGCGTATGCGGCGTTTCTTTCTGGCAGCATGCCTGCCGATTTGGGCCTGTGGTGGCGTCACTGACTTGGCCGACAACGCCGACGCGAGCACCCCTAACTCTCAGGGTCGCAATAGCGGTGGTACTTCTTCCAGCTCGCAGCCGACAACGGGTACCGTGAATTGCAGTTCCGGCGGTGGCTCAGCTGCCGCTGGCGATGTTACAATCGGTGCGAGCGTCTGTGACAGCAATCTCAGTGATTGCTCGGACGGTCACTCCTATCGAGTCAACTGTCTGTATGCCGGTAATAATCAAATGACATGCGTGTGTTATCGGGACGGGGCTGCCCAAAACGCATTCGCCGTGGCATTACCCGACTGTCCCAATGTCCAGATCGCAAACGCTGGCTGTGGATGGCAGCTGTCAGCCCTTTGATCGAGTGGCAATGATTGTAAGCTCACATCATTGTTCGTAAAATCGCAGAGCCTCAAATCGCTTCAAATCAATCAGAACCTTTGGGGATATCCCCGCCTTTCGTCGCGCCACGGTAAGCTGAGTCTCCACGTCATCAATTCCATCTAGGTCTGGCAACAAAACACCTCGTCAACCTTGCCCGTCACTGACGACAACCCCATATCGCCTCGGGTCCAAGAATTCGGGACCAGCAATTGGTTCCAGCGGGCATAAAGATCGTGACGTCAATTGTAACTCGTTCTAGCTCCTGAAGCGGGAGCGGTGCAAACCTTGGATCTTGCGTGGCTGCTAACACAGCGCAGCGAAGTGTCTCCCGTCTCACATCGGGCTCGCGCGCGACCAAAGTCCCCATACAACCCCTCAATTCTCCTCCAGTCAGATGTAGCGTTACAAATACCGGTGCCGCTGGCGCCGATAGGTCGTCAATATTCATCGATTCGTGTTGACGAAGCCAATATTCAATCGCAACCCGCGCCAGTAGGGGAAGGCTTGGACCGATCGCGGCGAGCGTGCACACAGCTAACATTTCACGGAAATTAACTTGCTTGTCGCCCCAGCGAAGGCTACTCGCGGCCACGTGCATGGGATTTTCCCCGTGAATGGACAGAAACTTGACCCCTGTTCCCAAGAGTTCCGGAGAACTGGTCAGAAGACTCGCCGTGCAGTCCAATTATTGAGGACTGTGGACTTGATTGCGGGTCGCCATGGCCACTATGCTGCCTCGTCTGCGACTATGTCATTGCGTCTCGTAACGTCATATTCATTGATCGGTCAGTTGTGGGCGCTCTGTTTTTTCGGCTGGACCTGTTCTTCCGCGGGGGCACTCGATGCTTCTGCCACATTGCCGCGGCCTCCGCCGGCCTCGGACCATGCGCAGGGTACAGATTATCGTCCCTCGTTTTGGCTTTCCGATCCTCGCTTTGAAGCTTCTGCTGGCGAATTTGATTTGATGCGTTTCGAGGTGCATGGAGAATACCAAATTCGCGGCGAAGGCCTCTCGCAATTAGGCTATCCGACTACGATCAAGCAGGCTTTCGAGATCGATTGGGGCAAACGCACCGCCTTTGGCACTACTTCCGCTGGACTCCGGCGCTCACTTATCGCACCAATTTGCGCTTTATCGCGCAGCTAGACGTCCCCACTGGCCTCGCTCTTGGACAGCAGACAAAAGAGGTCAATGCCGATTATGATTCTCTATCGAATCGACAACCGATGGCGCTTTCACCTCGCTGGTTATATGCAGAAATTGCTGCAAATCACGGGATTTTTCGGATCGGTCAACAGCCGGCCACCTGGGGAAGTGGGCTGTTGTTCAATTCGGGAGACGAGCGTCTACCCTTTGGAGATGCGCGTGATGGTACGATTGTGGAGCGCGTCAGTTGGAAAGGACGACCCCTCGGAGGCCGCTCTCATTTTGAGTTATTGGTAGCTTCCGATTTGGTTTTTTCCGACACTCGAACACGTTTGGTAAATGGAGACATTACGGTCCAAAGCATGTTGGGTGCCAGTTACGTGACGAGCGCTCACCGCAGAATTGGATTGTTGGTTCTAGGACAAGAGCGACGACCCAACGTGCCAGACAGAGGCAATTATTTGGGCAAGCCCGTTGAGCGCACCGTAACGGTCGATGCTGCCGGTAGCTGGAATTTTCTGGTTCCCGGGCAATCCACTCATGTATTTGCCGAAGGTGAATTGGCTCAAGTTCTCGGCGTAAGTCAGACTGGCGATTTCGGCAGGACTGCGGGTGGAGATCAGGCCGCCGTTCGCCAGTTTCGAGTATTTGCCCGGGTGGGGGCCATATCAACCCGGGGCGTTGCGGACAATCGCTGGGGGCGCTTCGGCCTTAGCCTCGAATGGGCATGGGCCTCATCGGATTCGAATAGCAACGACAATGCGGACACGCGCTTTGTTTTCAACCCAATCGCCGAGTCGGTCTCGTGCTGTTTGACGAAGTCCTTCGTTGGAAGTCGGCGCGAGCCGCGGTAGCAGGTCAAGCGACAGCGACCGGCTTTCGTGTGCCCCGCGAGATTGCGAGTCAAGGCGGACTGTATGGTGCAACCTATATTGCACCGAGTATTCTATTTCGCCTGATCCCATCTTGACGTGCGTGGATCCGTTCTCATCGCACAAAGCACGGGTGATTTCGTTGACCCAGTGCGCATGCGCTTGACCGGGGTATGCAAGAACTACGATGGCGGAGATTGCCATGCGCACGATCTTGGACTGGAATTGGACGCCGGCATCGAATACCGACAACCCCTTGAGGGAGGTACGGCAACAAGTTTAGGCGCGCAGGGCAGGATTTGATTCCAGGACATGCTTTCGACGACGCTTACGGAAATAAATTGGGCAACCAAGCAGTGATAATTGGTCGATTCGGCTTCTATCTCTAATGATCATGAAACGAATTCATTTATCCCACTTGCCGACGCCGCTATTTCATCACCGTTCACTCGATAAGTTGGTAGGCACCGAGGTGTGGGTCAAACTCGACGACAGTAACGCCGGCGCGGCATCGGGCAACAAGATACGAAAGCTAGAATTCTTGTTAGCGCAGGCGATTGAAGAGCGATCCACCCATGTTATTACTTGTGGTGGCGAGCAATCCAATCACGCGCGAGCAACAACTTTGGCGGCAGCGCGACTGGGACTAAAAACGGTACTCCTGCTTCGGACCAAGCAGCCAAGCAAACCACCGGAGCTCACCGGGAATCTGCTACTCAATCGAATCGCAGGCGCCGAATTGCGATATATCTGAAGAGCAATATTCTGAACGCAATGCCCTTATGGAGGATGAGAAAGGGAGACTGCGGATTGGCGGGCATCACGCCTATGTCATACCGGAAGGCGGCTCGAACGGCCTGGGCGCACTCGGATGGGTCGAAGGTATGCGAGAAGTTCGCAAACAATTAAACTTGGCATTAGGGGGAGGTTCAAGTCCATTTGATGCCATTGTGCACGCCTGCGGATCTGGGGGCACCGCTGCTGGATGGTCCTCGGGGCCGCAAAGCACGGGGTCGCTGAAAAAGTTATAGCAATGGCTGTTTGCGATACGGCTGATTACTTTCGCGCTGTGATTGGTTCAATCATCGAGCAATGTAAGTGCTTAGACTCCCAATTAGGTGGTCAATCAAGTCTCGAAATATTCGACGCATGGAAGGGGCCTCCTATGCTGTAGCCGACAGACAACAGCTTCAATTGATGATCGAAGTAGCACGTTGTTCGGGTGTCGTATTGGATCCCGTTTACAGCGGGAAGGCTCTATACGGGCTCGCGAAATTGCAGCCAAAACCCCGACGTGTGCTTTTCTTGCACACGGGCGGTCTTCCGGGACTTCTTGCACAGGCCTCGGAGTTCTCCAGAATTGTTGGCTAGCGCAGGGACCGCCCGCAGGTCCCGACCTGCGGGTGGTCTTTTGTTGAGTATTTTTCAGAGCTTCGGAGTATTTCACCGAGAACTAATTAGCGCGCTCAACGTTCACAATTTCCGGAGCCAATCGCGCTAGAACTGCAAAAGTTCGTTCCTGCCAATCGAGGCGAGAGCTAGGAGTACTCGCATTATTGGGGGTTTCGGGAGCAGCCTTCAATGCCGCAGTGAGCGACACAAATGCCTTAATGCAACTTGACCCGAGATAATAGACAGAAGAAACGTCGATCTGTACTTCGTGCGGATTAGTCGCCATCACTTCAGCCTTAACCTCATCGAGGAATTTCTGTAGATCTTGCGAGGCAGTCATGTCGAATGTTCCGTTCAACACCACGGACAAGCGCTGGCTTCGCTCGTGTGCTTCGATTGAATATCCATCCTTCTTATTCGCTCGAGATTCTTTGCCATCAGTTGTCTCCCGAACCCGTCTTCAATATTCGGCGTCGAACGCGAATTGAAATTGTGTTATCACTTATGCGATGGGACACCGCAAGGTCCGCTTCTGCACGGAGTCGGCCCAAACCTAGTCGCGATTCGTTGGGCGAATTGAGCGAGTCACGAACCAATTCGTCGAAATGCGCAATAGGATCCTCCGCCGCTTCTCCAGCTAATAGGCGTTCATCGACGTCCCGAAGGCGTTCGACGCTCGCCTGATTCTCCGTGGTTAGACGAGCTAGAACCTTCAGGCGTATTGTCCACGGATATCTCGAGTGTTGCTCGACCGCCGCAGCAGTACTTGACAACATTTTCTGTCAGTTCAAAGGCAGCCATCCGAAACGCAAACACAATGTCTGGGTCGTCAATTACATTTCTGCAAAAATCGGTAATCAAGGCGACTAGGCTTCCAAGACACCCGCAACTCGGGGCAAATTCGACCTTTGCAAAGCGTAGATGGCGAGGTGGCGACAGAGACATTTGATCAGCTATCCATTTCGCTTAGAACTATCGGAAAAATCAATACGGGGGATCAAGCTATTCAGATTAGTTAGCACCAGCTTTTCGGACCTAGAACGATCAGTTCGATTTCGATTCGGCAACCCGCACAACCCGCAGCTTTCGACGCAAAGCCTTGAAGGCGGCCAATGCGGTGTTTTTGAGTTCTTCGTTGTCGAGCAGGTCATGTTTCTCTTCCGGATCGGAGTCTAAGTTGTACAAGCCGAGAGGCCGACCGTTCGAGGTTATGAGCTTGAGGTTCCCATGAATGTAAGCCTGCCGCTCCGCGTTATTGGGCCCGGCCGACATGTCCACAAAAATCTGTCGTTCCTGAGGCTGAATCTCGGCCGGTCCGAGCAGCTCAGGGGCCAAGCTCTGCCCGCTCATGAAATCCAACCCTTGATCGGATGATTGGGGTGCTCCCATCAAGTCCAATATCGTCGGCACCAGATCAATCAAACTGCGTCGCGCGTCGATACGTTGAGAATTGACTTGTGGAATATAAATAATTAGCGGGACTCGATCAGTGGCTCCCACAATTCGAAGCCATGTCGCACCATGCCATGTTCGCCAAACGCTTCGCCATGATCGCTGGTAATTACAATCACGGTACGATCGGCAAATGAGCTACTGGCAATTACGTCAAAGATTCGCCCCAACTGGTGATCTACGAAGGCAACTTCACCCATATATTTGCCCTTGGAGTCGTTTCCAAAATCAAAACCGGAATGAGAAACGTACTCCGCGTGGGGATCAGTAAATCGGACCAAAGATAGAATTGTTTCGAAGTATTTGCTGGATTTCTCAATTGCGCAATTACTTGATCGGCAAGCTTATCCGCAATTGTCGTGCGGTCACCCTCAATGTAACCTTGACCTGGCGAAGCGCTGCTGTCCAATACGTCGAATCCGCGCTCGAACCCGTAAGGGGGAAGGTAAAAATACCAATAGCCTTGGACGCTTACCGTTCTAATTCCAGCTGCTTGCAGCCTCTCTTGGACAAAACGCTCTTTTCGAAATGCGTTGAAGTGTGAGAAGTCCCGTTGAGTCTCACTAGAGTTCTTCCCAATGATGAATGGTCCCACGCTCTTGCCGGTGTAGGAGGCTGGCGCATAGGCGTGAGTGTACGTGATGCTCTTCTGCGCCAACCCATCAAGATTGGGTACGACATGGCGAGCGTCCGACATTACATCCGCACGGACTGTGTCAATTGTCAACAATACTAAATTCAGGTTCTTGGGAATTCTGAGGCGCCAATCGGGATTGATGGGTCGCATCGGCACCTGAGCAACGGGCGCTATCGTTGCATCAGCGCCCGAGCAATCTTCGTCGATTCCATTGCCCGGTATATCATCTGCATTGGGATTAATTGCAGCATTTCTGTCGTCACAGTCGCCTCCACCGAAAGATCCTGAAAAGCCATCCCTGTCGTGATCAGTCAGACGACGCAGTGGGCCAAGCATTATTCGTCCAAATGGCGAACTTCGTTCAATGGCAATGGCTACCGCCCGGCTATTCATGCCAAATTTGCCCGCGTAGCCTGTCAGTGAAAGTGGCAATATTACGCCAATTGCAAGCATTATCGGAGGGGGACGGCGGAACATCCATTCACTCAAGTATCCAGATATCAACAACATCGCAGCGAGAAGTGGCGCACGCAAATCCAATTCTTGACGACGAAATACGCCAAATACTGCCAGCGACCCACCAGCACCACTCGTGTTCCCGACAATGACCAGCAATGAAAACATGAAGATTGCGCACGCAAATCCAATAGCGCTGGTCTTAGCGGGATCGCCAGGTTTCTCTCGAGTTCGTACCCCAATCACGCGCGCGATGGCCAAGACGAAGCCAACGCACAAAAGGAACACTCCGACTGCTGCGGCGGCCAGAACGGCCCCTGATGCCGGGGAAGGCCCCTGCAAGGAAAATACCCAAACTGCAACGTGCGCCGCGCATAGACTCGCCACTACACAAGCTATCGGCGCTAGCAGCGTAATTCCGGCCAAACGAGCCCTTCGACGTGGATCGATGGGTCGCAACCATCGTTGCAGACGAATCCACGAAGGAGCTGCAGGAGAATGGAGCGCAATTGCCCAGAGCGCGCCGCAAAAACCAAGCATGAGACCGGCTGGCACCACGAGACCGGCATCTGAAGCCCAAAGGCGAATGATGTTGGGCGTGTCTGTAACGACACGACAAACTCCAAAAGTATCGACGGCTGCGACGACGAGCGCGCCTGCGGCCCCAATAAAGGCGCCTCGCATTAGTCCAATCAGACTGCGAATGCTTATCAACGCGGGGGCAAACGAAGCTGGCTCCATTTGCGTTGACGCACGGATTGAGAGGCTTCCGTTAGATTGAGCATTTGGTCGTTCAGCTCCAACTGGCTCTTGAGGGCCATTAGTGGAATGGACATCCTCAGGTAAGGCGTCTACTTGCCGCTTAGGCGACACCCGCTTCGTTGGCGCCACTGTAGCATCTTCGGCGAAGGCGTCTTCACGATTTCCAACAGTGAGACTCGCGTCCGGGGTACTCTCGGATTTTGCTGGAGGGTCATCGGAATTCAAAAGTGTCATCGCTAAAGGCCATCTATAATGATATTAGCGCCCTTGCGGGTTGTTTCGGGGTGATCGCGTGCGAGCTAATGGATGCGCGCCATCGTAGACGCGGACCAGCTGATCAATCGAGAGATGCGTGTATCGCTGGGTGGTCGACAGGCTGCTGTGGCCAAGGAACTCTTGAATCGCCCGAAGGTCGGCCCCCCCCTCCAACATGTGGGTGGCGCAACAATGACGCAGAGTGTGGGGGTGTATATCTGAACGACCCGAACCTTGCATCCCATAGCGTTGCACCAAGCGCTGCACCCAACGCACGGAAATTCTGCGACCAAGTCGCGTTAGAAACACCGCGCAAACGTCTATAATACCCGTGCGCGGGTGCGCAAACCGGTGGCGACATTCAAGATACGATAGCAAAGCACGACAGCTACTAGAACCCAGCGGCACAATTCTTTCCTTGCGACCTTTACCTAAGATGCGAATTTCTCGCTCAGGTGTTGAAATTGATTCAATATTGAGAGAGACTGCTTCGCTAACACGAAGTCCAGAGCCGTAAAGTAGCTCCAATATTGCCAAATCGCGCAATTTCGCAATTGTACTTGAGTTGTCACCTCTCATGGGTGATTCGACAACTTGACCAACTTGGTCAACGTTGAGAAGCCGAGGAATCTTATGATGTACCTTCGGACTACCTATCAGTTGTGTAGGATTTTCCCGCCCTTGATCAGTTCTCAGGAGGTATCGAAAGAACGCCCTGAGGCTGGAAAGCTTTCGACTGAGTGTCGGGGTTTGACAGCGGCGAGATATGTCGGCTAGCCACATCCGAATGAGGACTCTATCAACATGTTCAAGACGGAGCGGAAAACGTGTCCGCTCGACAGCGAATTTTCCGAACTGTTCAAGGTCGCGCTTGTAACCTAAGGTAGTATGTTTGGATGCGCGCTTTTCATGGTCAAGATACTCGCAAAAGCTGGCAACTTGAACTTGCCAATCGTCTAGTGTTGTTGAGGAATAAGGCGTCATAGTTCCGTACGCAGGCCTCATGCGATAATCCACCCAATGCACCAGATAGAAGCGGCAACGAAATACAATCCAATAGACATTACTAATTGCGAATTAGCCTTGGCACGCTTGGACCGCGATATCCTGGACGGAACCATAATCCCTGTTGCTCCAACGAGTAATCCCACAACTACCAGAAGTGCGGCTCGGTCCGTCCAGTTAGTCGCCAACCTCGACAACGTTCCCGCGCGCAGCTCGTAGCGAGAACCGCCAGTTGTTGGCACACCGGCAACCTTGTCTAACAGATAGGCCATATGCTGCTCGGGCTGCGGACCAGACTTTGGGTTCGTCGATATAGCGCTCTTGGCGGCAAAGTAAGTCGCGGACAAGCTGGACCAAGCTAATAGGGCCGTTCTAGGACGACCCGTCGCCTCAGAACCCACGGCAATTGCTTCCAGGCGATCAACGGAACGTTTGAATTGTGCGGACTCTGAAACGGAAATGATTGACGCATATTGGGCTTCTAGCAGCGATTGTTTCAATTCACCTTTGTCAAATGCTGAATCGCTCGCAACTGTGGCCAGGCCGGCTTCATGTGACAGCCGAATAACAGCGACCAGGCTTGACGCTGCAAGGGCAACAAGCAACTGAACAAGTCCCAGCCAACGCCGCGATCGACTGTTCATTGAAAGTCTCTCTTCTGGAACATGATGCTGGCCAAGGCAAGTAGCACCGTGCACCATCCAAATGCATGAAATGCCGAACGCAATACATAACCCAACACGGTAAATTCGGGCAATTCGCCGGTAAGCAAGCCGCGCGGCGGCAGATAAACCATCAGGTTAGGTACGACTGTACCGATTGCAGAGGCGACTTTTGCGATTGGGCCCCCAAACAGCCGAACGGGCAAGTGCGTCAAAGTATCAGTGGAACGTCCAACAATGATCACGCCGAATGTGAACAGCGCGGTAAGGAATGGGGAGGAAAACGAGGAAAATACCGTTGCGACCGAGCTTATGATCGCAACTTCGCACAGTGTCAAAGCTGCCGAAGCGGTTAGCACTTGCCTGTCGTCCGGAGCGGAGCCAGCAAGCCACCAGCCAAGGGCAAGCACGACGATTGCCCAAGGTAGCACCGCAAAAGTTCGAAATCTTGGAGCAAGAACCATGACGACCGTGAGCAGAGCCAACGTGATGACCCAAAGTGCGGTTACTAGCCAAGGGCTTCGCCCCGATAGCGCGGCAATCGCACTTAAAAGTATCCCTGTGTTTGCAATAATGAACACCGCAAGCGTTAACCAAGTCCCCAGAAACTTTCCAAGTATGTATTCCCAACGTTGAACAGGCCGGGCCAATATCGGAAAGATCGTCTTGAGTTCAATTTCACGATAAAGTGATGCCGCGCCAATCACCACGGCCACGATTAACCCGTACACGGATACGGATGCGGCGCCCAGGTCGCTCACAACGCGTATCGTGTCGCGAAGCGCATAAGCACCGACCACCAGGGCGTAACCTGCCGTCCCCGCCGCTAACGCAAATAGCCCGTGCAAAATGCGCGCCCGAACGCTTTCACGGTACGAATTTGCTGCGATTGTGCAGATTCTGAGGAGCATCAGTGGTGAAAATACTTCAATTTGGACCTGTCTGCCAAATGTCCTATGGAACCAGAGGCCCCAAGGGAAAGCCGGGCATTCGGACTCTTGAGCCCAATTACGCACAAATGTCGTTCCAACCGATCCACGATTCATGCACCGAGGGTACCTAGTGCTTATATCTAGGTACGGTCTAGTTCTGTTGGCCCGATGGTAGAAATTCAAGGCAATACGTCGGGGCTAGCCCCCAAAGCGGTCAAGGCACTTGAGCGTATTTTCCGACGCCGCGTGCCAAGTGACAAAATTGCGACGGCAGAACTCGTCCAGTCATTGGCCGAAGCATCTCGGGAGTCAACTCGGCAAGTTGGCGTGCTAGTTCACCGATCGGGCTCAATAGATTCGGTAATCGTCGGTACGGCTACCGGTCTTATGCTCCCAGATATTGGGCGTTTGCGTGCCGCTCAGGGCAGATTCAGAGGCGTGCGACTGATACACACTCACCTTTACAACGAGCCCTTATCCCGCGACGACCTCGTTGACCTCACACGACTTCGACTCGACCTTGTCGCAGCGGTTCTCCTCAGTCCGGCGGGAGAGCCCCGACAGTTTACGTTTGCATTCAATGTGCCAACGCATGCAACAACCGACTTGCCTTGTCGAGTTGAAGGGCCATTCCATTGGGGGCAACCCCAGCCGGATTTTGGTTCCCTGATTGCCTCGCTAGAAGAGGAATTCGCCAGGCGCTCCAGTACGCGAGAAGTTCGGGCCAAGGATGGGCGAGCAATATTGGTGCACGTTTCCGAGAAGCGCCTCGGCGCGGCCCGTCGCGCAGCCTCACGCCTAGACGAGCTCGAAAGTCTCGCCGAAACGGCGGGAGTGGAGGTGATTGATCGAATTACGCAATTCCGAGATCGCCTAGATCCTGAAATATGTCGTCGGTCGTGGCAAGCTGGAATCTATTGTGCTTCGAGCTATTGAGCTGGACGCGGAAACACTGATTTTCGACAGTGCGCTAACGCCGGCACAAGTGAGCGGAATTGCGGGTCACACGGACCTCAAAGTGATCGACAGAACTCAACTTATTCTGGACATATTCGCCCAACGCGCCGAATCCCGCGACGGAAAACTACAAGTGGAGCTTGCCCAGCTAAGGTATGCGCTGCCGCGTCTCGACGCACGCGACGATGCGTTGAGTCGTCTCACTGGTGGTATCGGCGGGAGAGGTCCCGGAGAAACAAAACTCGAGATCGGGAGGCGGCGAGCGCGTGAGAGAATTCGGTGCTTGGAGAACAAGCTGGAGCACTTGAACCGTCAACGCACCCAACAACGGCATAAACGTTTAGCGGCGGTGATTCCCACGGTTGCGATTGTCGGATATACAAACGCCGGCAAAAGTACCCTGCTGAACACTTTGACGCGCGCCGGGGTGCTGGCAGAGAACAGGTTGTTCGCAACTTTGGATCCGCGGGCGCGCCAGCTGCATTTGCCAACAGGCCATCATGTCGTATTGACGGACACCGTTGGGTTCATTCGGGACATGCCAGAAACCCTGTTTACAGCATTTCGTGCGACTTTTGAAGAAGCTGCGGACGCCGACCTTTTGTTGGAGGTTGTCGATGCCTCCGATCCAGAGCATCTCGAGCACATGCGGGCAACCTCAGAACTTCTGGCGAAGCTTGCGCTGAGCGAACGACCTCGGTTGGTCGTTCTAAACAAGATTGATTTGCTTATCGACCAGACTTACCTTGGTGAGTTGGCCGACACGAATTCAATCTCACTTAGTGCTATAGACCGCTCGAGCACCGGAGCGCTTCTGGACCAAATTGCCAAGGCCATCACCACGCTCGGACATATCGCGCCGGCACCGCAGATGCTCCTGGCTTGAATAGGGGTCAATTA
>CAWIGY010000048.1:0-83539 GCA_963835565.1 uncultured delta proteobacterium | reverse complement strand
AGTAACTAACGGGAATCCTCCCGGCCGGTGACGCCCTGTTTGCTATTTCGATTTGAAATGCCGGCACGCCGTGCGTTGGGTTTTCATGGGTGACCCGCAGGTTCACTACGCCCTTCGGGCGTTCCTCGCTGCGCTAGGACCGTCTACCTCCGTGAAAATGTACAGCGTGCTGTACTTTTTCACTCCGGTTCGTTGCGACGTTTTTATTGTGTTGGTCGTCTGGGCCCCGGCCCAGCCAACTGCATTATGAAAAGTTGACTCAAGATGAATGAGTTCTGGGCTTTAAGGTCGCTAACTACATATCCGCGGCCCAGCCAAGGGCCCAAGTACTGTCACCCACTTGGTTTGTTCCTCGGCCAAAGTCGTCGAGTTTCAGCTGATACCATTCCCAAAAGAGGTACATGTGGTTTACGCCGCTGATGGCGTCCATGCGGCTAGCTCTTTCGGGTTCCAAGAAACCTAAATCGAACATGGCACCGAGCGCCCAAGCCATGCCCTGCGCACTACCGGAATTGGCAAGATTAACTGCGCTATTATAATACGGCCTGTTGTTGGACCACCAGCTGGCGCGCGCCGCGCCGAGCTTGCCTGAAAACACAAAGGGAATACTGTATTTTTGTTGAAGTATGTCGAGGCGCAGGACTGCCTCTACCCACTGAGCCCAGATCTTCAGGCTGGCGGAATACGGCAACTGGGCGTCGCTGTATACTCCTGCGCCACTCAGCTTGGTGTATCCCATGCCTGCGCCGGGTCCCAGGCTCAGTATCTCGGGCAGACGCAGGACTTGCCAATCCGCTTCAAAACCAAGCATCACGCGGTGGCTTCTGCCAAGTTCCTGCGCGAAGGACGGCGTGCTATTGGTCTGATTGGGCAGCTCGGGTAAGTAAGGACCAAAACGAAGCTCGAAGGCCAGAGTTTGCTCGCTCGACTTGAGTCCCGGCCGTTCGTTAGTCACTGGGCCAAACACGTCCACATCGCGCGCAAAGGAGTTTGTCGATCCAGAAAGCACCGCCATGGCCCAGCCGAATTGGGTCAGACACTTGAGCGTGACTCGGTGAAAGTTGAGATGGGTGATTCGTTTCACGCGCATTTTTTTTCTCAAAACTCCAGGGCGTACCCGATGACCCAATCGCTATCACCGACGCGCAGTTGGGTAGCGCTGCCGAAACCGTCGAGATCCAGTTGATACCACTCCATAAAAAGGTACATGTGGTTGATGCCGGAAGTTACATCAAGCTTCTTGGCACGTTCCGGCTGCATGAAGTTCAAGTCGAACATGGCTCCTAGTGCCCAGGTGGGGCCCCAAGAACGACCATGGCCGACGACTCCCTCATATCGACCGGCAAGGTTACCCTTGCCTGCCCACCAAAGCGCCTGGCCCATACCAAGTTTTACTGAGAAAACGATGGGAATGTGAAAATTGCAGTTGAGCGCATCAATTCGTGCGACCAAATCGAGCCACTGGACCCAAATCTTGAGCGTGCTGTCCTGGGGAGACGGAGCGCCGACTACGATGCCGGAGCCGGCGGGCGGCTGACTACCATTGGGGCCAAGTCCGTAAAGCGCCGGATTGCTGAGCGCCGTGTAACCCATGCCAAAGCCGGGTCCGACGCTCAGTATCTTTGGAATGCGCAGTGCCTGCCAATCACCCTCCATTCCGACCATCACACGATGACCGGAGCCTAACGATGTCGCGAGCGGGGTTCCCGTCAGGCCCGGGGCAGAGTCAACCTGCGGATAATAGGGCCCAAGTCTCAGTTCGAAGGCCCAACGCTGCGGCGATTCGTAATTCGGCGCATCTTGGGGGCGGCCGTAGGGGCCAAATTCATCGACGCCTTGCGCACGTGCAGATACCGAGCAACATGAGGCCGCCAGTGCCAAACCGAGGCCGAGCCTGAGCCTTTTCCGGGACTTCCGAATTCTTTGCCGGGGACTAACTACCGAATTCACAATGCGGAAACTGGCATTCATGGGGTTTATGACTCGCGCATTGTGAAGGCAAGCATGACTCGATGGGCCGCGTTCAAGGTTTGCTCCGGCGGCGGCGTAGCGCGAGCAGCACCAGCGATGCAAGGGGTATTAGCAACACAATGGCGGTGAAGCGACGATGCCCAATGCTGCAAAACCCTCCGCCGGCTTGGCCCCCAGCCCTTCGATAGATCGAGAAGAAGTCGTTCACGTACCAGGGCGTGCCTGTTGCAAATTGGGAGAGAGGGCCAGTATTTTGCATTGTGTCAATGCACGAAACAGCGCAAGCGTAATTATCGCCATTTGCAAGTCCAGCGGCAACCCCCGACGTTGCCAGCGTGGAAGTTACACTGCCGGAGGGACTCATGCCATCAGGCGGCAAACAGCCTTGAATCAACTGTGTATTGTTGGCGGGGCACACGACAGTTCCCGCGTCGGTAAAACCCGCATCGTAAGACTGGAGCAGGGCGAGGCCGCCGTCAATCTTGGAGACATCTTGGCAGTATATGTTATACCCGGCTAAATCTGTAACCACGACCTGCGCCCAATTCACGTAAAGTTCGGTATCTGCAGGTAGAAGCGACACAGTGGTAGGTGGCGCCGGACCAATCAGATCAAATCCAGCTCCGGACCAGGTTGCGGAGTAAGTTGGCGTGCTCCCGGAACCACCTTCAAAAACATAGAAGTCCAAGTCTATCGCAAGACCAGCTTCGGGAATAACGCCGGAGTTTGCTTGCGTGTCACAATCGGTCGGGCTGCCTTGTATAACGTCTGTGCTGCCCGAATTAGTTTGGTAATGTTCACCCACGACGTTTACAACAGGAATGTAGACTGCGCTCGTTTCGTCGATAATTCCGACGGTAGCAACTCGCCAACAAACCGGATATGTGAATCGGTCGTATACTGTCGTGCAATCAGTTCCCGTTGGACCCGCCCACACTTCCATAGTCGCGGAGCCAATATTGCTTGTCGTAACGCTGATCTGATATTGCCAATTGAGTTTGCATTCCGCAAGATTGACCCAATAGATCTCGCTCGTTGCCGGCTGATAGGCGTGGCTTACCGGGTTATGATTGACATCCACAAGCTCGGTCGCTTGTGAACCTGTATTTATCGTGATCGTTCCCGTGGTTGTCGTCTGGGCCGCAACTGGTGCCGACAGAAGTCCCAGTGCCGCCAAGACCAAAAATCCCCAAATGGAAGCAAATAGGCGTTTCGTCATGGACGACATTCTAGGCAGGGATTGTGCCACGGCTCGCGGGGGTCGGGCACGGCTACCTATTCCCGCTCGATGCCCACATCAAGCCGATTTCGCAAAAAACGCCAGTGAGTTCGGCCCGCTCGGGGCTGACGCGTTGGCGCCCTGGGCCGCGGAATTTGACAGATTGTCACAGGCGGCCCGAATGATCTCTCCAGCCTCGGACGCTGTCGGTTTCGGAGTTGTGGCAGGCTCGGCTGCTGTGCAGCGCCGAACCAGCCGCTGGCGAACCGTCATCATCCTTTTGGGGATCTGGTCTCTTTGCGTAACCCTGGTGGGATTTTTGTGGCTGCGGCACGCAGCAATCGCGTCACGAAATGCGCCGGCTTCGAGTGGTCCCGCTCACCACGAACCGCGACCTTCGGTCATCGACGAGCCATCGAGTAGCCCCGATAGCGATCCTTGGGAGAGCACCAGCGCATCGAACTTTGATGAAGTGCGTGCACATGCGATAGCTTGGGTCGCCCCGATTGCCAAAGACGCGCCCAGTTTGCTCGATCGGAACGCTGCGTTAGAAGTGACCGCCCATGATCATATCCTGGGCACGAATAAAGCGAAGGTCACGCTGATGCTCTTCGGCGATCTCAATTGTCCGTACACGCTGCGCACGTTCAAAACCCTGCGCAGCTGGCTCGACGAACAACCTACCGCTTTTCGCCTGGTATGGCGGCACCGGCCGCTGGATATTCACCCGGGCGCCAGCCAGGCGGCCCTGATTGCCGAGCAGCTTGCACTGCGCCAAAGTGAGTACTCATTTTGGCAATTTGTTTTTGCCCTGAGTGAATTGAATGCCTTGGCCTCCGACGCTGACCTCGGAAAATTGCAAGAGGCCCTGCAGTCGCGCCCGTCGAAGTTGGATGAGGCCGCGGCCAATGCGCGTTCCGCCTCGAACTTGGAACGCGACCGGCTGATTGCATTGAGCTACGCGATTCACGCAACCCCCACCCTCTTCGTCAACGGGCTGCGACTCGAAGGCGAAATCTCACGCGCACACTTAGAACAAATGGTCAGCGAAGAGCGAGCGGAGGTCGAGGCCTTGCTCGACGATTCGGTACCCGCCGCGAAAACCTACACAATCAGGGTTGACGCAAATTTGCTCGAATTGGATCGCGAGTGAGTGGCGACCTAAAGCCTAATCTCGACGTGCATTTGATGTCGCAGCCCGTCTAGCCAGCGGCGACGCGCTTGGCCCATTTTGTCCGAGTAGACGCGCTCGACCAACTCGGCTTTGGCCTCTTCGAGCGTGGGCAATTGGGAGGCGTCTCGCGCCAAGAGCCGGGCAATGATATAGCTGTCGCCAATGTGAATCGGCGGCGTGAATTCGCCAGGCTCGAGACTGAGCAATGCGTGATCAATGGCCATTGGTAATTTGCCTGGCGCAAAACGGCCCAACTCTCCGCCTCGATTGGCGGTCTTCTTATCGGCTGAGTATTGCCGTGCGAGTGCCGCAAAGTCAACCCCGTCCCGCAAGGAACGTACAATTGAACTAGCCACGTCGGCCGCCGGCCTGCCCTGTGGCTCGGGTCGAATCAGTATCCATGCGGCAGAGAAGCTTAAGTTCTTGCGGTCTTGCAGGACAATCTCCCGATACGTGCGACGAACGTCTTCGTCGCGGACCTGAACCCGCCCCTGCATGCGAACATTCATCACACGATATTCTAACAATTGCCGTCGAATCTCATCGCGATATTTTGCGTCCGTTTGACCCTGCGCACGGGATTCCAACAATAGCCGCTCGATGGTAATGTTGTTCTGCCGGGCTAAAGTCGTAAGCGCATTATCGACATCCTTGTCGGAAATATTGATCTTCGATTTTCGAGCTACCCGGGATATCAGCTCTTCATCGACGAGACGTTCGACGACCGACTTGTAAAGTTGAGAGATTGCCGCCGAACGCTGGGCACCGGAGGGAAGCTCCTGATTGATCCGCACCAGCATCGGTCGCGCGCGATCCCGAAGATCACTCATCAAGATGGCCCGCTCACCAACCACGGCCACAATTCGCTCGACTACAGTGGCCGCCGCGCGACGGCTCGCAACGACAACGCAAAGCGCCAAGAGCAGAGCCGAAGCTACTCGTTGCCTATCGCAAACCACCCGAACCGATCGGAGCCAGCACGACACGGGCGACCCTCTAGCACAGGATCAGAATGGTGTTTAGGTCACTGGGTCGGTTGACTGGATTTCTCGGGCTAGGCGCCACAGGGAGCCCAACATTTGCCGGCTAATCTTAGGATTACGCCACAACGGGAACTCAATGGGGTTCCCCAAATGAACGCAGGAACAGGTCGTGAATCGCACGTCGCCCCTCGTCGGATAGGCTTTGGGTGCCAACGCCAGCAAACGACTCGGTCGAGATAACCGGCGGCTGCGTCATCTCCCATGCCCGCCCGCTCCAGTGAAACCAAGAACGTCGCTCTTGGTCGAATACGAACAGCGGCTTTTTCCAGAGGCGCGACAGCTCGACACCCCAGCCCGTTCCACCCCTAACAGTACTGTCATCTTGAATGGTGCCAACGGCAAATACCTGGGTGGCATGGGTAATCTGATGCCAGATGGTCTTTAGAACGTTACGCACTAGGGGAATATCCGTCAACTGGCGGTTTAGGCGTTTGGAAGCATATAGCAGGCTGAAATCCCCGCGGTTGAGCTCCGGGTCGCTCAGCACGATAACACCCCGCTTTCGCACCAGCATGCGGTGCCCGTCGAAGCTGTAGTTGACTTCGGGCATGCCCCAACGTTCCGCACAAGCTCCAAATTCAGCTTCTGCGCCGCGACTACCCCCGGACACTAGACGGAAACGTCGGGGGTCACGGGGTCGCTCGGTAGTCGGGGGCACGTCCTCATCTACAACGCGCATCGTCGGAAGATCGAGTCGAAGGTGCAGATCTTGTACGTCGGAACTGTCGTGGTCCTTGAGCAGACGCAGCCGCACAACCTCACGTTCAGGCTCGAGATACACGATGACGTCAATCAGCGGTGCAATCCGATCGAGCGGGGTTGGCAGCTCAGTGGATTGTGTGGTCTCAGTATTTGCCGATACCCAGAGTTCCACGTCAAGCTCCTTGGCCAGCTCCCGTAACGCTTTGAAGGCTTCGTCGCTACCGTAAGCGAGATCAAAGCCGTCAATGATTAACACCGCGGGGGAGAACTCAGCGGTTTGTTTGGCGAATTTCACTACTTCAACGATGCGCGTAATTGACGAGCGTCCACCCCGTTGTGATGCCGGACCCTCATTACGGTCCTTCATCAATGAAAAGATCATTCGATTGCGTTCAACATCGAGCATCACTGAATCTGAATTACTGAGCTGCGATGACGCACAGAAATCGTGAAACACCTCGCTGTAGTACGTCCTTACGTGGTCGACTGCGTGTTCGTGCGAGATATGCAGTACCTTGCGATCGCGCAGTAGATCATCCAGGGCAATCTGCACCAAGAGTGGCGTCTTGCCCATACCGGGAACGGAAGCGACCACGCCGATGTTGCCGCGACCGAGCCCGCCGTGCATTGACTTCTCAAAGACCCGCATTGGGCTTCGCTGATTCACATCTTTACGGTACATGGGAAGGGTTCCTCACTTCGCCTTCTTGGCCATTTCTTTGCGGTACTTGTCGATCAGCTCATCGGCGAGTGCCGCAGGCAGCGGCGCGTAACGCGAGAACTCCATGGTGAACTCGGCTTTGCCTTGCGTCGCTGATCGCAGCGCAGTCGAAAAGCCAAACATCTCGGACAGTGGCACGTCGGCCTCCACGCGGGAGAACCCGTCCCCTTCTGTCGTGCCAATGATCATCCCGCGGCGCTGCATTAATAGGCCGACCATGCCACCCTGAAAGGCTGTCGGCCCTTCGACGGCCGTCTTCATCAGCGGCTCGAGAATTTGCGGGGCGGCCTTGGGATAGGCTTCTCGCCAAGCGCCGCGGGCAGCTTCTTGGAACGCGATATCGGATGAGTCCACCGAATGGGACGCGCCGTCGTTAACCGTGATGGAAACGCCGGTTACGGGTGCGCCAATCAGTGCACCTTTGGACAACATGGACACGAAGCCCTTTTCAACGGCGGGAATATACTCACGCGGAATAGCACCACCGACAATTTGATCATCGAACCGAAACGGTACTTCAGTCCAGGGTTCCAAATGGCCAGCAACACGTCCAAATTGGCCGGCTCCACCGGTTTGTTTCTTGTGGGTATAGCTGAATTCTACCCGGCGGGTAATCGTCTCGCGATACGCCACCCGGGGTGGACTAGTTACGACTTCGGCTTGGTATTCGCGCTTCATGCGCTCGACGTAAACATCGAGGTGCAATTCGCCCATGCCACTGATGACCGTCTCGCCCGTTTCTGGATCGGCCCCCACTTGAAATGTTGGATCTTCCTTGGTGAAGCGACGTAGTGCCTTCGACATGTTGGTCTGCGCCTTGTGGTCCTTCGGATTCACCGTCAAACTGATGACCGGGTCCGGAACATACATCGAAGACATTGCAAAATTGACGGTGCCGTCGGTGAATGTATCACCGGAATTGCAGTCGACGCCGAACATCGCCACGATGTCCCCCGAAGCGGACTGGTCGATTTCCTCCATCTCGTCCGCATGCATGCGGACCAATCGTCCGACTTTGTGACGCTTTCCGGTTCGAGCATTGGTTATCTCAATTCCCTTGCGAAGCGTGCCTTGGTATACGCGCAAATAACTCAGTTGCCCGTAACGACCATCTTCTAGCTTGAAGGCCAACATGACTAACGGCATGTCTGGGTTACTTTCAAGTACGATATCGGACTCTTCCTTGTCGAGATCGACCCCTCGATTCACGACCTCGCCAGGATGAGGTAGATAGGCGTTAACCGCATCAAGCAGCAATTGGACACCCTTGTTCTTGTAGGCAGAACCCAGCATGACGGGCGCCACCTGTAACCCTATCGTGGCCTTGCGCAGCGCCGCTGTGATTACTTCTTCCGTGATTCGTTCCTCCAAGATGGCTTCGGTCAGCTCATCGGAGAACATCGAAAGCGCGTCCAGCATCTCTTCCCGAGCGCTGACGACATCCGCTTGCATGGCCGCCGGCACCTCGTCTTCAATGATAGTTTCGCCGTTCGGCCCATCGTTACGATAGGCCTTAAGGCGAATTAGATCAACGACACCCTCGAACTTGTCTTCGAGCCCAATCGGAATTTGAAGCAATACCGGGTTCAGCTTCAACTTCTCGCGAAGCTGCTCCTTGACACGCAATGGGTTAGCGCCCGAGCGATCGCACTTATTGATGAATGCAATGCGCGGGACTCCATAGCGGCGCATCTGCCGATCCACCGTCAACGATTGCGACTGCACCCCGGCAACCGCACACAATACGAGGATTGCACCGTCCAATACCCGCAAGGCGCGTTCGACTTCTATCGTGAAATCGACGTGACCGGGAGTGTCTATTATATTGATATGATGGCCCCCCCAAGTGCAATGGGTCGCGGCGGATTGAATGGTAATTCCGCGCTCGCGCTCGAGCTCCATTGAATCCATTTTGGCGCCAACACCGTCCTTGCCCTTCACGTCATGGATTGCGTGAATCCGCTTAGTGTAGAAGAGCATGCGCTCCGTCAGGGTGGTTTTCCCCGAATCGATGTGAGCGCTTATGCCAATATTTCTTAATTTCGTAAGCTCAGTATTCACGACTGCTCCATGCCCGCCGCACGTCTGGAGGATAAAGCCCCTAGGGAGCGAGTTTGGCTAGCACGCCCTGCAGCTCAGCCTCGGCGTCCTGCAGCAGCTCAGACACTAGACCAGCCATAGGCTTTACCTCGTCGACCAAGCCCACTGACTGCCCTGCCATAAGCGATCCCTTTTTGACGTCGCCTTCGATTACGGCGCGCTGCAAAGCTCCCATCCAAAAGTTTTCCACAGCTTCCTGAGCCTCGACTTTTGAAATCAAATCGCGGTCGAGTTTCTCCAAGAGTTCGAGCTGTAGCTTCTTGAATTCAATAGTGCCTTCATTTTGCAACGCACGCACCGGGATCACTGGGAGCCGGCTGTCGAACTGCGGCGTGGCCACAGCATCACGAGCCTTGGCCCTGCGGAACGATTCCTTGAAGGCCGGATGCGCGGCGCATTCATCACTCATTACGAAGCGTGTGCCCATCTGCACGCCAGCTGCACCCATCAGCAACAGATGGGCAATCATCTGCCCGCGCGCGACACCGCCTGCCGCGAAAATGGGGACGTTTTGCACTTTGAATAGAATCTGTTGCAAAAGCACGATGAGCGACACCGGACCGATGTGACCGCCAGCCTCGGAGCCCTCCAGGATCAACGCGTCTGCCCCTTGATCGATAAGCTTATGAGCCAGAACGTCGGTCGCAGCAAAACAGATAACATTGGCGCCGGAATCCTTAGCCCGTGCCATCTCGCTACTCCTTGGGATCGTGCCAGCGAACACTATGGTAGGCACGCGCATCTCAACTGCCAGCGCCAGATGATCCAGGTAGTTTGGCGCTAACGTGATAAGGTTTACACCGAAGGGATGGGGCGTGGCCGCTCGGGTTTTCTCAATCTGATCGCGCAGAACTTGAACTGGTGCATTGCCACCCGCCAATAGGCCAAACGCACCCGCGCCTGCCACAGCTCCCACCAGCCGATAGTCACTGATCCAGGTCATGGCCCCGCAGATGATGGGATAGCGCACTCCCAAGAAAGTACTACCGCGCGCGAACAGCCTGTCTAATAGCATACGGACTCCTGGTGAGGGCTCGTGTATAGCTGAGAGCCGGGGCAATGGCCACTTCAACCGGTGCTTCACGGCGGCGGCGGGAAACTCGTGGTGGGACTGCCGCTCAGCCCAGGGCCCGCGACGGTGGATCCCGTTCCAGCACCGGGCCCCACAACGGGGGTCGTGAACGCCTGCCCGAGCGTAACAAAAAAGGACATCGGAGTGACACCGGGCAGGTCCTGCCTTCGCCGAGCGGAAATCCGATATCTGCGCGAAATGCGATTCGGTCTAGCTGCGGAAATAAAATTCGCAGACCGGTTCCTAGCGAGTGAACGGGACAGAAGCCGGTGGGCAATGCGGCCAGCACCGACGAGCCCACGGGACTACAACCACCGGGCGCGCTGACGTTCCACGTGTTGAAGGCAGCGCCGATGTCATAGAAAGCAACCAGGCCAACTTGAGCGGTTAAGATGTCAACCGAGCGCGTGCGAAACTCGAGATTCGAGTTTAGGACATTTGCTCCGGTAAAGTAATTGGCCGGATAGCCACGCAGCCGCGTGTCGCCGCCAAGAAACTCGATCTGATTGAGATAGTTCGTGAAGCGATATAAGAGATGCGCATCGAAAACGAAGCGCCCGAAGCCGACCGTCGGCGATACCAGGTGCAGCGCCGGTTCGATGGAGGAATCGCAAACCGGCCCCGCCGCAGAGACGGCTCCATTGGCGCGCGCCGGACATTGGTTATCGGTTTGCGCTTCGGCGATGAACTCGACGGCCAGGCGCAAAAGGCCGTCACCCATGCGCACCGCATACTGAGCGGCAACATCGAAACCGACGAAATTACGCGAACTTTTCAGTGCTTTTACGACAGGATACACGTCAAAAAAAACGTTATGCCCGAGTCGAAAGTCTTCTTGCAGCCCGAGTGTGTCAAAGTCGATCAGGCGCACGTATTTTTCGAGTACGTGTGATATTGGATGAACGGCCCTACGCGATTGTCGCTGATGGGAACCTCGTTCTGAAGAAAGTCTCGTGCCGTTTGAGCGTCGTATGTGCCAGGAGGCAGCGCCTGATACAGCTCCGCCGGACTCGTCGGATAAGCGATTCGAGAGGCGGACACGCCGACACTAATATCGTGTTTGGTGGTCCAACCGTACGAGCGTGTGAGGGTGTACTGGGTATTGAACTGGGTCGTGCGAAACGCAAACGGAATGCGGTTGCCGGTTGACGGATCGTAATACGCGCTCAGCTCGGCGTTGACGTAGCGACGCAGGATCGCATCTTGCCAGGCGGCCTGCCCGTCCCAGGCCCATTTGTCCAGCGGCGAAAACAGGGGTTGCCCTACGACGATACCGCCGAACGACCCTTCCGCGTCTCCTGATTGCCGATTGAACATAACATTGGAATTGGCCGCGATGGCGAGGCGCCTGCCCTGAATGCGGCGGTTCGCATAGCCCGCACCGAGTGTGAGCGCGCTCGGTTGAAGAACGAAATTGGTATTGACGATCTGATGCGTGCCGGCAAGGTTCATCTCAGCCGGCTGCGCCGAGAGTAACTGCAATCCGCCGCTCGTGTACTGCAGGTTCCAGTTCGGGCGCAGGCTCCAGACATCCTTAGTGATCACGACGAGCCGCACCTGATTGGGCGCCTTGCCCTGCGTTGCCACAGTCAGGACTAGCGACAGTTGAACCAGCTGGCGTAGGTTGCGAATGCTGTCATCGACCAGAGCTTGACGATAAGCTTGACCTCGGCGCAGCAGCACCTCGCGCTCGATGACATAAGGCTTGCTCGTGGTGTGAAAAACATTGAAGAACGTCAAAGTGCCAGGAAGAACGAGGTCGCGCCGCTCAAACACCTCGAGCGTGATGATATCGATACCTTCGAGCGGCTTGCCTTCCGGTGCACGGTCTTCAACGGCGCCCAGATACTTCAGTGCGTCATCGATGGCGTCACGCTCATACGTGGAATAGCCGTTGGCGCGCAAGGCCGCCGGCGGCGCCAACTGGGCATGCGCGGTGCGCGCCGCGACCGCGAAAGCTGGGACCAGCAGAAGAAAATAACGGAGGTGCACGCCGCCTCACGATAGCGGCAAGTTCTGACAATGGAAGACGCGTCTTAGGCTGCGCGAACGTAATCCGAAGCGCGGGGCGAGCGCTCAGCGGGCAAAATGGGGGAGTCCCATCAACATGAGACCGATTATCAGATTGTGTGGCTGCCGCTGGCCAATCGGTCGCGCCCGTAAGTGCGCGTCATCCATACGGGTTGTTCAACGACTGCATCAATCGAACCGACCGGCGAATTGGGGCTTGTGGCCTCGGGGCATGAATGGTAGTCTGGCGAATATTTAAGTATGTCTGAAATACATCGCACGGGTTGGGTCACATTGGTGTTGGCTGCAGTGGGCCTGTCGTTGGGCGGCTGCGGCTCAAAAAACTCGAACAACGGCCAACAAAGCAACGCAAACGCGGGTGGCCAGGCAAGTGGAGGTGCCGCTGACGGCGTCTGCGAACAGGGCTTGACCCGCACCTGCGTAGGCCCCGGCGCTTGCCAAGGTGCGCAGTTATGTCAAACGGACCTAACTTGGACGGTCTGCGACTGTGGTTCACCAGGCGTTGGCGGAGCCAATGCGGGGGGTTCCAGTGGTGCGACCCACACAGGGGGTTCGGCCGCCAACGCCGGCGGCAACTCCAATGCTGGCGGAGAGGGAAACACCGGTGGCGCCGTTTCAACCACGGGTGGTTCGATTAGCACCGTTGGCGGCACATCAGCCGGTGCCACCGGAGGTACTTTAAGCACTGGTGGCACGCCAGCCACTGGAGGCGCGCCCGCTTCGGCGGGTGGTGCAACGACCTCGGGTGGAGGGACCAGTAGTCCTTACATCACTGAAACCAACGGCTGGGCAGTCAACCCTGCTCACTCGGTTTCCGGCCCGCTCTTTACGACCACCGATTCCGGAGGCACCTATATCTACCCTGATTGTACGACGGGCGCGGCTTGCTTTAACTCAACGGGTCCGACGACTCAATTCTGCGCATCCGGGACGGCAGCCATGGCCCTGGATGCTAGCGGAAACAATTGTGAATTGACCAGTTCCAGTTGCGCTTGGTACAACTTATTGGGGCGCTGCGCTGGAAATCAATATGAACCAGGCTGTTGGCAGCACGACGCCAAGCGCGTGGAACGCGAGTGCCTACACGGGCATAACATTCAGTATCTCCATCACTGCCATGCCGGCGAATCTCCGCCTGTATGTGAACCTCTTGGACGGCACCCAGTACTGCTATGCCATCACCACGTCCACAACCTATACCCTCAATTGGGGGCAGTTGGTCACCAATTGCTATGATTCTACGTTGACCCACACACCGCTATCCGGGGCGGCACTCCAACAGATCCAAAGCTTTGCTTGGCAAGTGGGGACGAACGCTAGCGAAGCGATGCCTTATAATTTTTGCGTCAACAACGTAAAGATCAATTGAGTTTATCCGCGGGCATCGACGCCACGTATCTAGCGCCCATTCTCGGGTGCGCTGAATCAAAGCGCACCCGAAGTGCTTTTCCCGACACCCGCGGTCCTCGCGCAGCGAGGAACGCTCGAAGGGCGTAGTGAACCTGCGGGTCACCAACGAAACCAGGCGCACGGCGTGCCGGCATTTCAAATAGAAATAGCAAACATGGCGTCACTGACCGGGAGGATTCCCAGCAAATAGAGACAGATCCACCGCTTCGGCCAGCTTCTGGTAACCCGCAGGATTGAGATGCAATTGATCACCCGAATCGTAGGCAGGCAGTAGGGTATCCGGTTTGGACGGATCACGCACTGCGGCTTCGAGATCGATCACGGCATCGAAGTTGCCAGAGGCGCGAATCCAGGCATTGACGGTAGTTCTCGCCGCTTCGTGATCTAAAGTGTAGTAGCTATGGCCCTTGAACGGTAATATTGGTACTCCATACACGACAATGTTTGCTGCATGCGCCTTGGCAGTGAACTGCTGGTAGGTATCAATAAGATTGGCGGCTGTCTGGCTGCTGGCGTAGCCGATATCATTAACCCCCTCGAAGACTATCAACCATCGCACGCCATTTTGCTTCAGCACATCGCTTTCAAAGCGTTGCAACGCCGTTGGCCCAAGCCCTCCGGCTAGTACCGCATTGCCACCAATCCCCTGATTCAGGACGGCCACTTTGGCAGTACCGGCATTTGCCTGAAGTCGACGAGATAAAAGGTCTGGCCAGCGGTCATTACCGTTGGTCGTCGAGCCGCGACCGTCCGTGATTGAGTCTCCCAATATTACGATCGCGTGAGTGTCGGGGTCGGCTATGACGTCGATTCCGGAAAGTGCGTACCAGTGATCCGTTCTCGCGGCTGAAGGTAGGCTCGTTGCAGTAACAACATTACCGCACTGTAGAAACGAGGTCGCCCTCGAGCCAGGATGGCCCGTGATATCGCTCGACGTTTCTCCGAAAGCGATGGTAACGGCCAGGTTCGACAAGGGTTCCAAAGGGAACTCGAACGGATCGGAAACCACGGTTCGTTTGGCCGGGATAGTCACCGAGGCGGCACCCTCGAATGTGAGTTCGTTATCGGTGTCGACGTTGATAGCGTGACCACCCACTGACACCGCGCAGTGCACCGAACTGATCGTCACGGGACTGGTTCCGAAGTCGTTGGACAAACGCATTCGCAGCCGCGTTCCGCCGATGGAAACGTGCACAATTTGTCGCAGCGTGCTGTTGGTCAATCCCGGTGCCGGCGGCAGGTTGTCCTCTTCCGACAGCTGTTGTGCTGCAGACCAAGTTCCAACCCAATGTTCATTTCCCACGTCGGCGTAGTTCACGCCGCCTAGGATAATGAAATCGTTTGCACTTTCAATCAGGCGCGACTAAGCCGATGGGGTAGGCAACCTCCGTGGCAGACCAACTTCCGCTGCTTTTGGCTGGAGAGCTCGGCAACTCCAATGCATCGGACCCGCAAACGCTGCAGAGGTTGTGGCCTCGGCTTGTCGAGCTTTGCCTAAATACCGTGTTGGCCCCTTTGTATTGGGAGCTCATTGAAGCCGAGGAAGGGTTATTCGACTTTACCCTGCTGGACGAGCTACTCCGCCTGGCTCGGCTCCATCAGCAGCGATTGATTTTACTCTGGTTCGGCGCGTGGAAAAACAGTATGTCGTGTTACGCACCGAGCTGGGTCAAGCGTGACACGGGGCGATTCCCGCGCGCGCGGCGGCAGGATGGCTCGGCGCTAGAGATGCTTTCAGCATTTTCTTCCGAGAATCTGGCCGCAGATTGCCGTGCCTTTACACGACTGATGGCTTATCTGCGCGAGCAAGACGCTCACGATCGCACGGTAGTCATGCTGCAGGTCGAGAATGAAGTCGGCATGCTAGAACAAGCGCGAGATAGCTGCCTTGAAGCAAATCGTGCTTTCCTAGAGCCAGTCCCAGAGGAATTTCTGCGCGCGCTCGAGGCAAGGGGCGGGCCGCTGTCACAACGAATGCGCTCAGGCAAACGCGATTGTGGGGCTAGCTGGACCGACGTTTTCGGCCGTGGCCCTGAGGGCGAAGAAGTTTTTCAAGCCTATCATTATGCGACTTTTGTCAACGCACTAGCCGCCGCCGGTAAGCGCGAGCACGCGGTACCAATGTTCGTCAACGCTGCATTGAACCGCCCTGGTGCCAAGCCGGGCCAATATCCGAGTGCTGGCCCGCTACCTCACTTGTTCGACGTTTGGAAGGTAGCCGCGCCCATGTTGGATTTCTTGGCTCCCGACATCTACCTTCCAGATTTCGAACAGTGGTGTCAGCGCTACCGATGCCCTGACAATCGCCTGTTTGTGCCTGAAGCAACCAATGGATCCGACTGCGCCGTGAACGCCCTTTATGCGATCGGCGCCTGTCAGGCAATCGGGTTTAGTCCCTTTGCCGTCGAGTCGATCGATCCTGCCCATTCAATGTTACCCGATTGCTACCGTGCATTGCGGTTCTTCAATGATGAGATTCTTAATTGTCGTGAAAATGGAGCAGTGGGCGCATTCGTCCTGACGCGCAGTGAATCTTGCGCACAGCTCGAACTCGGTGGCTATCGCTTGAATTGCGCACACGATTTTACATGGGAATGGTCCGGCCCGGGGCGACTGGCAGAGGATTGGCCCAAGGCAGGCGCGATGGTGCTCGCTATTCGTCCGGATGAGTTTCTGGTGATCGGATCTGGGGTCATCATTACCTTTGCTTCACTGCAGGCGACCAACGGGCGCGTGGGGATTCTGTCCATCGAAGAGCTTGAGCTGGGATCCAATCACATCATCACGCGTCGTCGACTCAATGGAGACGAGAGTCACCAAGGTCGCCACCTGCGTATCCCAGCGCAATCCTTGGGTGCGCAGAGGGTAAGACTTTACCGATATCGCTAATCGTCATCATCCAGATGCATACCGTGAAAGCGACGCCGGTAGGCGCCCGGAGGCAGGCCGGTTTCGCGTCGGAATGCGACACTCAGCAAGACTTGGTTGGTAAAGCCGCTCACTTGGGCAATTTTGGGGAGGTCCAAGCTGGTGGTCGACAGCAACCGCTTGGCGATTTCTACGTGCGCTCGGCGAATTTCCTGCATGACGGTGCGCCCCAACACGGCGTGAAAACGACGTTCAAGCCGCTGGCGACTCGTGCCAACGGCACGGCACACGGCAGGCACTGTAAGCCTGCGATCGGCATTCTCGCAAATCCATCCAACGGTCCTTATTACAAGCGGGTCGGTCACGGCCAGGACATCCGTGGAACGTCTCGCAACGACGTCGAGGGGCGAGATTACCACTCGTTTGCCAGTGATTGGCATGCCCGCAAGTGCTCGATAAACGAGATCCGCAGCTTCCTGGCCAAGGGTTCGCCAGGGCACGGCCACACTGGAGAGCGGCGGCGAGGTGAGCTCGCATTCGATCGTGTCGTTGTCGACACCCAGGAGCGCAATTTCGTCGGGAATTCGAAGCTTCCGCCACGCGACAATAGCGCGCAACCACGCGGGCCCAGCTATCACAGCAGGCGAATATCCCACATGGTTTCGGCAAATTCTTGATCCACCTCGCAATCCCAGCCGCATCTTCGATATCTCGAGGCGGATCAGCATTATCTATCCACCAACCTTGCACGATCTTTGCTCCTGACCCGGCCGCGGTAACGTTAAATTGTTGCTCGCGCGCAATGGCAAATGGACTCTCGGAGAATCGAAATGTCGTAAGAGTGTTTAATCCCCGCGATACGAGATGGGCACAGGCGACGTTGGCAATCTTCTGCTCATCGACACAAACCGAAGCGATTCCCTCGGCGGTTCTGTCGCTATTGACCGACACCAGAGCATGCTTTCGCATCTGTGAGGAGAGCTGTGGGTAGTATGCCGGTGGCAACACTGAAACGTCGGGTTTCCATTCACGGATCAGCCATTCGAGACTCGCAGTGGGGTGGTAATGCAGCAGGGTCCACCCGCGTTCATGGGCGACACCAGCAAAACCCCGGAGAATGCCCCTCGACCAACCCGCCGAGGCATCTAGGACTACCAGGACTCGAGGACTATGCACGGCGGCGAACTTAGCACTGGCGGCTGCCGGGCGGTGAGACGTGCCGGCCTAAGTACACCGCGCCGATGACGCGAATCAGGGCCGAACGGGTTTTGTTACGTGCCAAAAGACCCGAGATACCGCGAGAAACCCTGATTTGGGGTGACAAAACAGCGTCCTCACTTGAAATTACGCGATGTGGTGCCCAAGGTCGAAGGTTTTCGCCGCCGGATTTGCGCCCAGTGCATGGGTCTTTCTGCACTCGTGTGCCTCGCGAGTGCCTGCAGTTCGAAGTTGGTCATAGCCACTTGGGCTTGCCCGCAGTCTTCGGATGCGGGGCGAACGGGCTCAACCCCGAACGAAGCGGGTGACTCCATCGAGGTTCCGTGGTCCACCGGTTTCGAAGACGGATCTTGTGACTACTCGGCCAGCGGCGGTTTCTGCTTCGCCACCGGTGTCTCAAGCTTTCAAATTGTTACTTCGCCCGTGCGTTCGGGGCAGTATGCCGCAGCCTTCAGTGTAACAACGGGTTCCGATGCGGGTTCCCAAGTCCGCTGCGTGCGGCAGGGCACGCTGCCAATTCAAGCCTACTACGGAGCGTGGTACTACGTTCCGTCGCTTAGCACGAATAACAATGGTGTATGGAATCTGTTCCATTTTCAAGGTCCCCCCTCTTCGAGTAGCAAGCAGGGGCTGTGGGACATCTCACTCATCAACAACGATAGCGGTGGCCTGCGGCTGGTGGTGTACCAATTCCCCATAACAGGCGTTACTGGCGGCACGCCTGACATGTCGAGCACTCCCGCGATTCCGATCGGAAAGTGGTTTCACATCGTGATGCTCCTCAAGCGCGCATCCGACGCGACCGGTGAGGTACAGGTCTTTCAGGATGACGTGAGCGTCCTGCACCTGACCGGTATAATCACTGATGATTCCGAGTGGGCTCAGTGGTACGTCGGGAATCTGGCTACCAATCTTAGCCCGCCAGAGTCCACCTTGTACGTCGATGACGTCTCAATCACCGATACGCTTTGATCAATTTCGTTACTGGATCTCCGCTATCGTAATAGCGCCGCGAAACGCAGATGGCCGGCACCCGGAAACTCAATCAGCTCCGCGCTCAGTCGATAATTCGGCCGACATGCGGAGCCGCTAGCGCCCTAGCGCTCTGGGTGCAATCCGAAGTCTGCCTTGCGCAAACGGACCTGCCCGTTGAGCTCAGTTGGGAGGCTCCCGAGAACTGTCCGCAGCAACCCGAAGTGCAGCAACAGATTCGCGCGCTGGTCGGCACATTGGGTGAAACGCAGCGGTCGAATCCGCTGCATGTCAGCGGCGTGATTGAGCCATTCAACGAACGCTATCGGCTGACCTTGCTGATCGAAAGGAAAGCGACTCACGGCACGCGCGTGATCGAATCCGAAGACTGTCAGAGCCTTGGGAAGGCCGCTGCCGTCGTGCTCGGCCTTTTAGTGCGAAGGGCAATAAACTCGGGTCGCGAGTTGACGGAGAGCGACATCAGCGGTCAACCGGAGCAACCCCCAAAGCTGCCCGACGCACCGAGACCACCGACGCTTGAATCCGCCGTTGCGCCATCGACCGCTGCCCACGAGAGACCGTGGCGCATGCTCATCCGCGGGCCCAATGTAAGCGTTGATCTCTGGACTTTGCCTCGACCGAGCTACGGCAGCAGTTTGGGTCTTGGAATCGTGCACAATGGGTGGCGAGCCTTCGTCACCGGCGGGCTGTGGCTGTCGCAAACCAAGTCATTGGCGGGTGTTCAGCCTTACCAGGCCGACTTTCGTCGCGAGTCAGTTGAAGCTTGGGTCTGTCAGAGATCAAAGCTGAACCCATTCGAAGTCGCACCTTGCGGTCTGCTCGCGCTCGACGACGTCACGGCACACGCCTCGGGCGGCGGGCGGGTTCCCACAGCACAAAATATCGCCTGGCTTTCGGTTGGTGTCGGAATTTCGGGGTATTTGCATATCCATCGAAACATCTCATTTCTTGCTTCGGCCTCCGGCCGAATCATGACAAACAGGCCGCAATTCCTGGTGGACGGCATTCTGGGCACCGACCGAAGCGCACCAGGTGCCCCTGGGTACATTCGTGTCGTCACTGGGTTGCGAGTGGATTTTTTGACGGCTCAAGGCTCGAGCCGCCACTGCCGTAATGAAAAAAGATGCCACCAACCGACTCTGCCGCTCGTATCGCGTCATTGGACGTGGAGCCCGGGCCAGTAGTCCCAACCCCAACCGTCCGTGTGCCCAGCTTTTCGCAGATATATAAACTCTACTTCAATTTCGTTTGGTCCTGCACTCGCCGCCTAGGGGTCAGCGAGGCTGAGACGGATGACGTTGTGCAGGAAATCTTCATCGTCATTCACGCGCGGCTCAACACCCTCGAGCGTCCCGAATCGCTGCGGAGCTGGATTTACGGAATCGTGAGGCGCACAGTGAGCACGTATCACCGAGCCAAACGTGCGAAACTGGCCTCGACCGCCACGCTCAACACTGAACACGACCTGCAATATCCGCAGCTTCCTTCGCCCCAGCAGCTTGCCGAGCAATCCGATCAGGTGAGGTTGCTGTGGAGTTTATTAGAGAAGCTCGACGCGCCCAAGCGGGAGGTATTCGTGCTCGCTGAACTCGATGAAATGACGGTTCCTGAGATTGCTTTGGCGATCGAGGTCCCTGCAAATACCGTATATTCGCGGCTACGCACGGCGCGACAGGAGCTCGAAGAGGCTCTTGCAAGATTCAATGCCCAAACTGCAAAACGAGGCCGATCATGTCCGACTTGAATCCCGAACTGAATCAGCTCGTGCTGGCAGGCAAGATGGCAAGTCGCCCCACCGACGCCGACGCTGCACGCATTCTGGAGGCGCTCCGTGCGCGCTTGGGTGACGCTGCGGTGCTGGGCACGGAAACGGGCCAGGCGGCCTTAGCCGGTAGTTCTACGGGACTCGTGTCCGGCAAAGTGGCTGTGTTCAGCGTTGTGGGGTTGGCCCTACTGGGCGGTATTTTGTTTTTTGCGGCACGCAACCATCGGGTCGTCTCAAGTGAGCCGCAAGCGATTCCAAGTGTCGCGGCGACCCCATCAGACGAGGCGGCAATGGTCCCGATTGTAACCGCTTCGAGTGCGCTTGTTTCGCCCCCGTTGGATCCTGCGGTAGCATCCAGCCCAGACAAGGTGGATCGCACGGACGCGCGCTCTGCCGCCTCGCATCACGCTCGCGACAGCCTGTCGGAAGAGGTCGCAATCCTGTCTCGCGCCGAGACGGAACTTCACAGCGGCAAGCCTGAAAGTGCCTTGAAATTGCTGAACGAACACGAACGCAAGTTTAGCAATGGGCTGCTCGCCGAGGAACGGATAGCGGCGCGTGTGCAAGCCCTTTGCGCGCTGGGGCGAACCGCCGAAGCCGATGCGCAGCTGGCGCGCCTGTCGCCAAAGTCCCTGCACGGCCAGCAGGCGCGCCAGGCGTGTAGTTCGTCCAAAGGCAACTGACTAGGGCCCCAAGTAGGTACGTCTTGAGAACTCCCAACAATTTCCGGCGTTGAATACTTGGGGCCATACTTTTTGAAATTCGGATGCGGATTTGGAAACAGAATCGAACGACGGCTGCCACTGCGTGCTTGTGATGGCTCGTGAAAAATGCGCTTCGAACCAGTTAAGCCGAAAGTTGTATCTTGGATGGAATTCGTTACTCGTTTTGTTCACGAGCGGCATCGGTGTGCTTGGGTGTAGCGGCACCGATAATTCGACGGGGCCCGGTGGATCGGGCGGCTCTGCCACGATGGGTGGCGCGCAAGGATTGGGTGGCGGTGGTGCAGCGGGCACCGGCGGCAGCCGTGCAACGGGAGGTACCCAGGCCACCAATAGCGCCGGAGGAGCCACCATGACGGGCGTGGGTGGGACGGGCGGGCAAGCGCCAGCAACAGGTGGCAATGTCTCTACAGGCGGCGCCAATGGTACAGGTGGGCTCACCTCTGCTACAGGTGGTAGTAAGCCAACGGGTGGAACCTCCTCCGCAACCGGAGGTGGAGGGCCAACCGGCGGCACACTCGCTATTTCAACGGGGGGCACCAAGGCAGCAACAGGTGGAGCTCCGGCAGGCGGTGCCGCAACGGGGGGCACCAAGGCAGCTACGGGTGGAGCTGCGACCGGCGGATCCGCAACGGGTGGGACAAAGACAACCGGAGGCAGCCCTGCTACGGGCGGAACGAGCGCTGCGGGTGGCGGTACGTCATGCCCGCTTCCAACAACGTTCAAATGGACGTTGACGGCCGCGCTCGCTCAGCCAAAGTCCGGGTTGACCGGGATCAAGGACTTTAGCGACGTTGTCTACAACAATCAGCACATTGTCTACATGTTGACGACCGACACCTCAGGGAACTACGGCGGGGCCATGATGACCTTCGCCGATTGGCCTAATATGGCCACAGCCGCCCAGAACACTATGCCCGTAGCGTCCGTTGCGCCGACGCTCTTTTATTTCACCCCGAAGAATATCTGGGTTCTGGCCTACGAGTGGGGCGCGTCGCCCTTCAATTACGTGACCTCGACCGACCCCACCAGCACGTCGGGCTGGTCGTCGCCAAAGGGGCTCTTCACGGGAAGCATCTCCAACTCGAGCACGGGTCCGATCGACGAAACGGTGATCTGCAACAGCACGACTTGCTATCTTTTCTTCGCAGGCGACAACGGAAGCATCTATCGGGCATCAATGCCGATCGGCAACTTCCCGGGCACCTTCACCTCCCAGACGACCATCATGACCGACACTACGGCCAACCTGTTCGAGGCCGTGCAGGTTTACGCGGTCAAGGGGTCGAACCAATACCTGATGATCGTCGAGGCGGAAGGCAGTGCAGGAAGGTACTTCCGCTCCTTTACCGCAACCGATCTCGCAGGTTCGTGGACGGCGCTGGCAGCGAGCGAAAGCAATCCCTTTGCCGGCAAGTCCAACGTCACGTTCAGCGGCACCGCTTGGACGAGCGACATCAGCCATGGGGATATCGTTCGCAACAATCCCGACGAGACGATGACCATCGACCCATGCAATTTGCAATTCCTCTACCAGGGGCACGTCGCCTCGTCCGCCACCTACAACGAGCTTCCCTGGCAGCCGGGGTTGCTCACGCTGACGAACTAAATCACCGAGCTTTGGTCCCGAACTCGTAACCGCTGATTTGGCGTGCACCCTTGCTTGGGAGCGGGCCGTGGTGACAGAACCGACCTAGCTATTCTGTGCGGGCTATGACAACACGGTTGCCGTGAGTTACCACCGACGTAGCGATCGTCCCATCGGATGGCGTGCGGCGTTCCGACCTTTGCAGCCGGCGATGTTAGTCCTCGGCATCGCCGTTATCGACGCGCGCTGTGCTTTTTCGCGGTGGTTTGAGGAGCCCGCAGTCATCGACGTTGGCATTGCCAAGAGCTGCAGAAGATTGCGTAACGGAATTGGAGGACTGGTGCCACTGCGGCCGCATGAGACATCTCCTTGTCAGCGGTCTTGTGGTTGGTACAGTCGTTCTTGGTTGCAGCGGTTCCGACAATTCGTCAGTCGCAACGGAATCTGGGGGATCGGTCGGTACTGGAGGCGCTGTGTCGGCGGGCGGTTCGTCTGCCGTTGGTGGTGTCGCGAGTAGCAGCGGTGGGCAAACGGGCAGCTCGATGGCTACCGGCGGGAGAACCGGCTCTGGGGGTTCCACGGCAGCCGCGGCTACCGGAGGAGCCCCGGCAACGGGTGGAAGTTCGGCAACCGGTGGCGTCAGGCTCACCGGTGGTAGCACAGCAGCGGGAGGAACTCCTTCGTCGGGCGGCGCTCCCGCAACCGGCGGTACACCCGCCACAGGCGGTACGAAGGCGGCTACCGGTGGCAGCCCGAGTACAGGCGGCACACCCGCCACAGGTGGTACGAAGGCGGCTACCGGAGGGACGCCCAGCACGGGT
The DNA here is from genome assembly GCA_963835565.1 of uncultured delta proteobacterium. Lineage (GTDB taxonomy): Bacteria > Myxococcota_A > Polyangia > Polyangiales > Polyangiaceae > FEN-1139. Next base: position 60,121 of record CAWIGY010000048.1, on the reverse strand, counting down.
GGCGCTGCAGCCACCGGCGGAACCAAGGCCACGGGCGGCGCTGCTGCCACCGGTGGCACGTCAGCAGCCACGGGTGGCATGACCGGCACGAGTTGCGGCGCGGGCACTTCTACATCGAGCGATGTCGTCGTCACCCTGAGCAGCACTCAGCAGAAGATTACTGGCTTCGGCGTGTCCTCCGCCTGGGCGGGCAGCTTCGCTAACGCGTCGGACCCTGATTATCTCTGGTCCACCACGACGGGGGCCGGGTTGACGTTACTCCGCATCCGGTACGGCGATGGGCTCACGATTGCCAAATCGGCAGTGAGCTATGGTGTCACAGTGTGGATGACTCCTTGGGGGACTGGTACTAACGGTGCCCCAGGCGGCAGCGACACCACCACCGAAACCAACCCCAACGGCTGCACCGGCAGCATGCCTGTGCTCACGAACCCAACGGGTTTGGCGAGCGACCTCGTCACTTGGGTGCAGAACGCGAAGACCCAGGGGGTGCCGATCTACGCCGTGTCCGCCGAGAACGAGCCGGACAGCTGCGGCATAAACCAGACAACCTCCTACTCGGCTGCGCAATTGGCCACATGGATCGAAACCCTGGGCCCCGCCATGGCCAATATCGGTGTGAAGGTCATGGCGCCCGAGACGATGAATGGCTGCGGGTTTCCGAGCTATTTTTCGGCCATTCAAAGCGACTCGACCGCCTGGAACGCCGTGAGCATCTTTGCGAGCCACGAATATGGGTGCGGCACGCTGCCTACCGAAACGTCGATCGCCGCTGCAAACAAGGAATACTGGGAGACTGAGGTCAACACGGGAACTGCGAGCGGCGACTCAACCGGCGATGGTATCGCGAGTGCACTTTTGACCGTGGAAACAATGCATAATGACCTAACCAAGCCCAACCTCAACGCCTGGCACCTCTGGTGGGTGTACAATGCCAGTGGCAACGGTGGCTGCCTCTACGACACGAGCACGAAAGTGTGGACCAAACGTCTCTGGGCCATGGGCAATTTCTCGCGCTTCGTGCGTCCTGGCTACATACGGGTTTCCACTTCGGGAACCGTTCCGTCGGGAGTACTTCTCTCGGCGTACACGAACCAGGCAGATGGAACCGTTGTCGTGGTGGCCATCAACAGCAACACCAGTGCCGCGAATCTCTCGGTCTTCATCTCGGGCGCGGCACCCTGCTCGATGACGCCGTGGGTCACTTCAGCCAGCGCCAACCTCGCTTCGCAGTCGAGCGTGACCGTGAGTGGATCGCGCTTCACGTTCTCGCTCGGCGCCCAAAGCGTCACGACTTTCGTTGGTAAGCCCTAGAAACCATCCCAATGAGCCCCAACTTCAGCCAGCCCAGTTGCGTTGTACGAATCCCTGAAGGGTAGAAAACGTAACTCCACACGCCCGTTCCCCTCAAGCCTTGCCCTCGGGGTGAAATCTTCGCAGCTGGGTTGGCTGTAACCTAACGATCCGACACACCAGACCCACTGAGCATTTGGAGCCGAAACCATGCCGGACTGACACGTGCGCAGCGCGCCAGTCTTGGCAGCTTGTGATTGTCGTGACTTCGCGGAAGCGCAGATTCGGTTCAATGCTACGATTCCGTGACGCTGCGACAAACATATAGCTGCTGCGAGCCAAAGACCAGCTTGCGGCGAGCGATGGTCGCCCAAAACCTGTGTGTCGCCTATTGGACCTCGACGGAGCCGAGATCGCAAACGGCAGTGTTGCGCGGCTGCCCCGCGCTGATCGGTCGCCTCGCAGTTGGCGCCGGCTTGAAGCGCTGCGCTACCGGCACCGGGCAGCATCGTGTAGGTTGGCCCACCGTTGTCGGCAGGGGCGCCCAACATCGGATCGCCGGAGATGGCTCCGGTGATGCACGTACTCGAGCTCCCCGACTCCAGCACGTGGGCTCCGGTGCCCTTGGTCGCGCAACCGTTGTTGTAGAAGATGCTGTTGTTGAACGTCCAAGTGGCGCTGCCCAACAGTTGGCGTTACCTGACGTATTCTGGTAGCTGTTGCTGGCCAACGTCACGTTGTCCATGCTGATTTGCCCACTGTTGCTGAAGATAGCCCCACCCCACCCTGCGGTATTCTTGTTGCCATAGATCGTGGAGTTAGTGATCGTGCACGTGGGTGAGCAGTCGAGGTAGAACCCTCCGCCGTTGCTGACGCTGGTGTTCGATAGGAAGCTGGAGGCCTTGATCGTAAGCGCGCCATTGCTGATCCGCATGGCGCCGGCGAAGCCGGTGCTTGTGTTCCCCTCCACCGTTGTTCGATCGATGATCGTCTGATCCGGCGGATACATCCACAGGTAGGCGGCGCCGCCACTTCCATTGGCGTTATTATTGCGGATCTGCGTGCCGCAGATCTGAATAGTACCGTTGTTTGCCACTGTGGTACCGTCGGTTGTCGCTCCGTCGGTTGCGATGGCTCCCCCATCCGTGCTACCCGAACTTAGCAGCAGAGTAGAGTTGTTGGTGAACTCGCAATTGATGATCTGTAGCGGTGAATACAGGCTGTATACGGCTCCGCCGTACCAGGAGCTGTTACCCGAGAATTGACTGGAGACAATGGTCAGCGAACTGCCGGTCCAGACGCCGACAGCCCCCCCGCCGCGGCCAGCCGTGTTGTTCTCGAACGTGCACCCGATGACTTCGACTTGGCTCCGCCAATTCCCCAATACGGCACCCCCGATGCCTGTGGCATCCGATACGGCGGGAGCTTTGCCATTGATAAAGGTCAGGTTGCGCACAGAAAGGGAGTAGTTGGATGCAACTAGGAAGATTTGATTATTGCCACCACCGTCCAGTGCGACGAGCCCTGCTCCGTCTACCACGGTCGCTTTACTGACCGTTATCGCGCTTGTGACCGCAATAGTAACGGGCGCGCTGCCGCAATTGAACGTAATGGAGCCGCCAGCCGTAACAGCGGTATTCAATGCACTGTACGTGCAACTCGCGGCAGTGCCAGTGCCGACGACTCGACTGGTGGTTGGAAGCGCCAAAGGCGTTGGAACGTCACATACCTGGGGTGGCAACGTCGAGCCGCCGGTGCCCGCGGTGCCGCCTTGGCTTGTCGAGCCGCCGGTGCCCGCGGTGCCGCCCGCTACTGGCATTCCACCCGTCGAGGACGAAGCACCCCCGGATGCGCGCGTTCCTCCGGTCGGCGAAGATGCACCGCCCGATGTTGGCGCTCCGCCAGTCGTCGTTGCGCCGGCCGTGGACTTTCCACCCGTGGACAGCGAAGCCCCGCCGGTCGAAACGGAACCGCCCGTTGAGCTCGCGGCACCCGTCGCAGTGGGGATTCCACCCGTGGCAACGGCACCGCCTGTCGAGGCGTTGCCGCCGGATGAAGTGCCCTGTCCGCCGGCACCGAGAGCGCCTCCACTTGCAGCCGTAGCTGTAGTTCCTCCGAAAGAGCTTTGGGCGCTGCCGCCCGCACTTGTTGCCCCACCTACTCCCGGACCACCGCCAAGGGCGTTGGAACCGCCGGACGAGGCAAACGATGAGTCGGTCCCACTGCAGGCTATGGCTGTCATCGCGCCAAAAAGCAGGGCGTAGAGGGCGTAAGGGGTGTTCAAGGGAGTCGTCATGTCATGGTGCTGTGACACCAGCCGTACGGGCCCGTCGAGAAATCGACAACGCTCGTGTCCAATTCGCCCGAAATATTGTTGGAGTACGGCAATTGAGAACGTCGGAGGTCGCAATCCCTGGGCATACTTGGTTGTGGGAACAAGGCGGGTGGCGTTGACACCACCCTTGCCTATTGCGGTCTCGATTAGGCGTCCTTTCCGATCACCGCCGTTACGGTAACCGAGTCGATGAGTTCCGACTCACGTGAAACGGTTGCACGCCTCATCCGCCCATTGCTCGTAATTGCATCAGACCGCCACGCGCAAAGCGGGCCCTCATGCGCTGCCGACCAAGAGCCAGTTATGTCCAAGTGCCGCTGTGGCATGGAGGACTTGAGCCCTCACGCAGCCTTCGACGTAAATGAGAAGATTTCTCTCATTTCATGACGGGCGCGTCGCTCCGCTGCCACTGCGTAGACAAGTTGTTGGATCAAGGAGCGCCCATGCGTACAACGTCATTCCAATGTATCACCCTGACTGTTGGTGTTTGCCTCTTTGGTTGCAGCGGCACGGATAACACCGCTCCACCCCCTGGAACCGGCGGCGAGCAAAGTGTTGGAGGTTCCACAGGCGTCGGCGGGAATACGAGCGCGGTCGGCGGTTCGCTGGCAGCAGGCGGCTCTGCGCACGTTGGAGGGGGTGCCAACACGGGCGGGGCAGCAACCGGTGGATCGATGGCCGCGACCGGCGGCAACATCCTGGGTGCGGGCGGAGCCACGGGAGGCTCACCGCAAACGGGTGGAAGCAAGGCCGCCGGTGGCACCCAGGCTGCTGGCGGCTCCAAAGCGACTGGCGGTGTGGCATCGACCGGCGGAGCTGCAACCGGTGGCAAGGCGGCTACCGGCGGTGCCGCGACTGGCGGTGCTGCAACCGGTGGCAAGGCTGCGACTGGAGGCGCCGCAACTGGCGGTGCTGCGACCGGCGGCAAGGCTGCGACTGGTGGTGCCGCGACTGGCGGTGCTGCGACCGGTGGTGCCGGGACCGGTGGCGGCAGCTCAACCGTCAATTGCTCGGCTACCATGCCGACCGGCGGCACAACGGTAAACATAACTTCTACTACCTATACTTCTGGCACGGCCGACGGCCTCGATTATGGTGGCTGGACCAATGGAGCCGGGGGAACCGTGACCTATTTTACCAATGCTCACGCGTTTGCTGCGTCTTGGAGCAGCACCACTTCTAATGACTTCCTGGCCCATCTCGGCCTGGATTTTAACCCCGTCAAGACCTACCCCTACGGAACGATTATTGCGCAATTCGTAGAGACAAAAACGGCAAACCCTACCCCGAGCTACTCGATGATTGGAATGTATGGGTGGATGCACAGTCCATGTGTTGAATGGTACATCAACGAGGACACGTTCGGTACTCTGAGCACGAGTGGCACGGCGGTCACCATTGATGGGGCTACGTACTACTTGACCACGAACACGACGACCGGCACCGGTGGCAATGCTTGTGAATCCGGTCATACGGGCGGTTGGGTCCAGATGATTAGTACCCGGTCGTCAAAGCGGCAATGCGGAACCATTACGCTTAGCGACCACTTCGCGGCGTGGGCAAATCAGGGCTGGAGCCTGGGGAGCCTGGCCTCAGCCTACATCAATGTAGAAACCGGGAGTGGTGTCGGAAGCATTCAGTTCCCAATCGCAAACGTTACAGCCGACTGAACTGGCTGCTTCGTTCGCCCGCCGCACCTTGATCGGGTTCGCCAAGGCTGCATCTAAACCGATGAACTTCGGGTTCAGACGGGTCACACACGGTGAACCGATGGCTGCTTGGTAAGCTGGTGCTTTGATGCAGTGCTTTGAAGTTCCTTGCATCCGACATCTGCGGTGCGCGTTTGATTTCGCGATGGAATCTCGCCAGGTCTGCCACTGCTCGTGTTAATGACTTTTCCGAACGGTAAGGGTTTTGGTTCCCGTTGTACTCCTGGCAAGTCGAACCACTGGGTGGTTCTTGTAGTTTTGTCGGGTGCGGGTGTTGCGTTTGCCTGTAGCGGTAGCGACAACCAGGTTTCGCCTCCGAGTTCGATTGGTGGTAGCGTCTCAGTCGGAGGTTCCAGCGCCACATCGGGTGGAAACTCCGCAACTAATCCCGGGGGCGGCGCGCCGGCAGCAGGTGGCGTCGCGGCAACGGGTGGAGTCGCAGCAACGGGCGGCAGTAGAAGCGGCGGAACAACGGCACCTTCGTCGGCCACTGGCGGTGGACTGGCTACCGGCGGAGCGGGTGCGGGTGGTGCCGCAACCGGTGGTAACAACCCGGCTACGGGCGGCGCAGCGACCGGCGGAGCGGGCGTAGGAGGTGCTGCAACCGGTGGCAGCGCGCCTGCAGCCACAGGCGGTAGAGCAACCGGCGGAGCGAGCGCAGGCGGTGCCGCAACCGGTGGCAGAACCGCCACAGGCGGTGCCGCAACCGGTGGCAAAGCGGCAACGGGCGGCGCTGCTGCAACAGGCGGAGCCGGGCCGAGCACCGGCGGTAGCACCGGAACGTACGTTGGAACGAAGACGCCGGGGACAGCCCAAACGGGCGATATCACCGTCAATCCGGGGACGACCCATCAGGTTGTGGACGGCTTCGGGGAGGCCGACGTGTGGCAAGGCTCATCCTCTACAGCCATGCAAACGCTCCTGTTCGACCCGGTCAACGGGATCGGGCTGACCATGCTCCGCGTCGGCATCGACGGCACGAGTGGATCGCCCAACATCATGGGCGCCGCGGGGTATGCCGATGGTCAGGCCTGCGTCAAGTATGCCGGCAGTGCGTGCAAGGTGTGGGCAGCGCCCTGGTCACCGCCCGCGGCAGACAAGGACAACTACGACGTCAACAATGGCGGGCATTTGCTGACGGCTGACTACGCCTCATGGGCCGCGGTGCTCGCAGCGTTTCCTGCGTTCTACAAGAAGAACGGAGGAGTAGACCTCTACGCCATCTCGGCACAGAACGAGCCCGATTTTACGGCGAGTTACCAGTCGTGCCTCTTTAGCTCGTCGCAGATGGTGGCTTGGATCGACGTACTGGGCCCGGCGCTGGCCGCGCTGAACCCGCCCGTCAAGGTGCTCGCGGCCGAGCCCGACAACTGGGGCAACCTCTGGGGCGGCGACGGCTACGGCCCCGCCATTATCGCCGATACGAATGCCAATTCCTACGTCGGACCGATCGCTACGCACGACTACGGAAATACCAACGCGGGAACGTATGCACGTCCGGCTCCCCCCTCGAACAACACTCACCATGTCTGGGAGACAGAGTGCACGCCGGGTGACACGGGGCCGATCACCATCGCGACCATGATTTACGCGGCGTTCACGACCGGTGGAGCGAACGCATGGCACTATTGGTGGACCGAGGCGCTGGTGCCGAACGTGAGCAGTCCGCCCCCGCAGGTTTACGCGCTCGGGAACTTCAGCAAGTTCGTGCGCCCCGGATACTACCGCGTCGACGTCACGGGCGCCCCGACCCCATCCGGATCCGTGCCTCTGGTAGTGGCGTTCACGAACCTGCCGGACGCGACGGTGGCCATCGTCGTGGTGAACGGTGGCGGGACCAGAACGTTTCCTTCTTCGTCGCGGGCACGGCGTGGCCGGCGTCCGTCACCCCATACGTCACCACCTCGAGCTCCAATCTGGCTGCTGGGACGGCCATCACGGTGACGGCAGGACGGTTTAGCGCCTCCCTCGCCGCGCAGTCTGTTACGACGTTCGTCGGTAAGCCGTAACCGCGAGTAATTCCAGGTCGTGCCCCTGCATCGAGAGATGCGGGGGCCAGGGGTTCCAAGCTATTGGCCACAATCGAGAAACATCATGAAGCACCCAATCGTATTCGGCCGAGTTGTCGCCCAAACCGCGGGCGCGGGGATTCTCGTTGCAACTTGTGGAAGTCTCGCTTGTTCCTCGGGCAGCAACGCGACCTCGGGCGAGACCACTGCGGGTCAGGGCGGCGCCAGTACTGGTGGCCGCTCAGGCAGCGGCTACGGCGGTGGCACCGCGAGCAGCGGCGGAGCATCGGGCGCGACCGGAGGTAGCGGTACGAACAGCACTGGGGGCTCTACGAGCACAGGCACCGGTGGCACGGTGAGCAACAGCAGCGGTGGCACCGTAAGCAGCGGTGGAAGTCCTGGCGGCACCGGGGGCCACAGCGGCGGAGCATCAGGCGCGACCGGAGGCAACGGTGCGAACAGCACCGGGGGCTCTACGGCTCGTGGCACCGGTGGCGCGGTGAGCAACAGTAGCGGTGGCACCGTAAGCAGCGGCGGAAATCCTGGCGGCACCGGTGGCCACAGCGGCGGAGCATCAGGCGCGACCGGAGGCATTTCCGCGACAGGAGGCGCTTCCACTAACTCCACGAGTGTCGTACCGACTTGTCAGGCAAATTGCACCGGCAAGACCTGCGGGGACGATGGGTGTAACGGCACCTGCGGTGGCTGCCCGCCTTCCCAGCTTTGCGGCTCTTCGGGTACCTGCGTCGCCTCCTCGAGCACGACGAGCATCGTCGTGGACGCGCACTCCCAGGGAACACCGATCTCCTCGGCAATCTACGGCGTGGCGTTCAACAGCGACGACTCGATGCAGCTAGCGGCGCTCAACCGCTGGGGCGGCGACGCCGTAAGCTCGTACAACTGGCAAATTGACGTCTCCAACTCCGGCAGTGACTGGAATTGTGCGAACTACAAGGGTCGGTTCACTTCCCCCACTCCCGATCCCTCGCTCACAACGAGCTCGGACCAGTTCGTCCACTACAACATCACTCGACAGGCCGACACGCTCATGACGATTCCCATCACCGGGTGGGTCGCAAGCATGGTGACACCAAACCCGGGCACGCCCGACTGCGCCGGCGGCACCGCAATCTCTACCTGTTGCCAGACGCTTGGCACATCAGAGGAAGAGCTCGTCGACCAGGGATCCGGTGTACTCGACGCGTCATTCATGGGCTCGTGGGTCACGCACTTGGTCTCGACATTCGGATCGGCGGCGAACGGCGGCGTAAAATACTACCAGCTCGACAACGAGCCTGACAATTGGCAGGGCCTTCGCACAGACATCTACCCAGCGCTCTACCCTCCAGGCACCTGGTGCGAGCCTTTCTATACGACCAACACAAGTATTGGGACCAGCCTGAATCAGGACTTCATCAACCGGACAATGGCCTACTCGAAGGCAATCAAGGCAGCTGATCCGACCGCCTCCGTCCTCTTCATGTGCACGGAAAATGCCGAAGACCTCGTCGCGATCCCCAACAACGAGTGCGGCAACCCCACCGGGCCATACAGCGTCAACAGCTCGCTTACGATGGCAATCTTGAAGCTCGGGGCCGCGGCGCAGGCCGCAAACCATGTGCGATTGCTCGACTGCGTCAACATGCATTACCCCTTCCTGTATCCGCGCAAGGGCCTCGGAGACACTTCAGCATTCTGGGACTCGACATCCACGTCAGTCGTTCCGCACGTCCAGGGCTGGATCAACTCGACCTATCCAGGGACGGGCATCTGCGTCACCGAGTACAACGTGCCGAACGACGGTAGCGACGGCAATACGCCGGACCCGACGACAGGGGCCCAGCAAGCCGATCTCCTTGGGATGTACGGGCGGCTTGGGTACAAGGTCGCCTCGTACTTTGTTACGCTCGTGCACGGCTCGACGCACTTGCCCATCTACAACGCGATGGCCATGTATCGGAATTACGATGGCAACGGTGGACGCTTCGGTTCCTACTCCGTGGGCGCTGCGAGCCCGAACGCAGGGGTCAACGTCTACGCGTCCACGGACTCGCCCACCAACCCGACGAAGCTTTGGGTGATGCTCGTAAACGTTAGCAGTGCGAATCAAACCAATCTCTCCATCACCGTCAACAACTTCACGCCCAGCGGGTCCGCCGAGGTCTATCAAATGGTTGACGGCGCGGCGCCCGCAGCGGCTCCGGCGGCGACAATCACCAATGGCATCATTGGGGGACTCTCGTTGAGTAGCGGTTCGGTGGCGCTTTTGGCAATGTCGAAGTAGCCAAGGTGGCTGTCGTATATGCCGTAACGGCGCGTGTAGCCACGCGCCGCTGTGCCAGAAAAAAGTCAAATCTGAACCATCACATCGACGGCAGCGGGTGGAGCCGCAGGTGGGAAGACAAGCGGAGCCGGTGGCACGAGCAGTCAGGATAGGGCAATAAGCTCTCATAACTGGCTGAGGAAGGTCCAGACGTTTTGATATTCCCAGCTCGTCGACTGACCAGGATCTGTCGGGTCAGGGGTGTGGTCACCATTGAAGGAACAAAATTCCACTGGATACCCTGTCATGCAGCCCGTGAAGTTGGTGCAGACGTGGTTACCACTCGTAACCTTCGTAGGAGTCACCCAGGTGCAGCCGTCAACCGTAGCATAGTTCTGGCACAGCTTGACGCCGCCACCTGCACTTGCAAACGAACAGCCGTTAACGGTCGTAGTGTCGTAGCACAGCACCGAATCGCTGGTCCCGTGCGAGGCGTAGTAGGCGACCGGCTTAGTGGGCGTGCAGCTACCGCTGAGCTGGGCTGCCGAGTACACGGCGATGGCGCGGATGTATCCTGCGACCCCGTTCGTCGTTCCGCCGAGCGGCCTCTCGCACGCGGTTTCGTAGGACATGCTCGCCCCGTAGCTCCAACCCGTCGCAAAAATCCGATTCGTGTCGACGCAGAAGTTCTGTTCGATCTGGGCCACGACGGCATCGGCAAGCAGCATGTCCGAATCGTTCGGGTTGGGCCATCCGCACCCCGAGGCCTGCGTGCAGTTCGCGTTATTTTGCTGCCCGTTGGGGGCTACGAAGATCGTGCTGTTGTTGGACAGCGAGAGCAGGTGATAATACTGGTGGCTGTACATCTCGTCGTCGTTGCCATTGAGCTCGTGATAGGCAATGACGAATTTGTACGGGTGGGTGTTGTCGTAGTTGGTCGGCACGTTGAGGATGTACTCGCGCTGCATGTTGGAGGCCGTAATCGCGATGTGATAGCCGTTGTTGTACTGGCTGCTCGGGATAGTGGGTGTCGTTTTGCAGCCGCTGCTCGGTGCTACGCTCGTCGAGCCGCCTGCCGTCGAAGCGCCGCCAGTGCTGGTGCTGCCTGCAGTGTTCGCGCCGCCGGCCGCTTTGCCTCCAGTGGCCTGTCCTCCTGCGTTGGCGCCACCCGTGGCCGCTTTGCCTGCGGTCGCCTGCCCTCCGCTGCTACTCGCGCCACCCGTAACCGATCGGCCACCTGTTGCGAGAAGCCCGCCCGTTGCTGCGTTGCCACCGGTGGGGCTAGTGCCTCCCGCTGCCAAACTTCCGCCAGTTGCTGCGTTGCCACCCGTAGCAACGGCACCGCCAGTCGCGGGGGAGCCTCCTGTGAGCGCGACCGACGTTGAACCGCCAGAGCTGGCTTGGCCGCCCGTGGTAACCGAACCGCCCGTGTGAGAGCCGCCGCTGTTTGCGGCACCGCCGACCACAGCTGAACCCCCTACCGATTGCGTGCCACCGACTGCGATCGAACCTCCCGAACCCGCCGGACTTGTTGAGCTTTCGGTGCCGCTGCATCCCAGAATGATAGTACCCACGAGCATGCTGCATACGGGGACGTATTTCATGAGAAAGCAGTGACGGCAGCGGTGGCATTCCGTCACACAATCGCATGGGTCGAGATCTGCCAATCCAGTATTCCCGCCGCGCTGTCAAGTTCACGTAGAATTTCACGTAGGCAGCGGCTGGCGGCTCGGGAACCCGAGCTGAGGCATGATTTTTGAGTGACACAGCGACGGTCCAGCCTGAAACTAAAGCCGTGTTGCGCTGGGAAAAAGCTAATGCGCCTTTCTTCATTGTGTGCGTCTCGGCTCTATCGACTTTGCTGAATGCGTGCAGTTCGGAGTTGGTTCTCGCCACTTGGGCCTGTAAACCTTCGAGTTCGACGGAACCTCCAGATTCGGGCTCAGCCGATGGCGGTGTTTCGTTCGAGTTTCCCTGGTCAACGGGCTTTGAGAACGGGTTCTGCGACTACTTCGAGGGCAACGGGTCTTGTTATACGACCGGCTCGGCGTCGTACAAAATCGTCACGGCCCCTGTGCATTCGGGGCACTACGCCGCCGCGTTCACCGTGGTCGGTGACGGAACCGGCACGAGTACCAACTCTCGCTGTCACCGAGATGGCGATTTGCCCGAGCAAGCCTATTACGGAGCTTGGTACTACATTGCAGCACTCGCTACCAATTCAGGCAACTGGAACCTGATCCACTTCCAAGGCGGTAGTGACTTGCACGGCCTGTGGGACATCTCACTCGTCAACAACGCAGACGGCGGGCTTCACTTGATGGTGGCGGACTATGTTAAGAACAGCAGTATTCCCGCCTTGAGCGCCACCCCCGAGATTCCGATAGGCCATTGGTTTCACATCGAGATGTTCTTGAAGCGCGCTGCGGACGCAACGGGTGAAGTTTCGGTCTACCAGGACGACGTCCCGATCCTGCAAGCTCCCAATCGGATCACCGACGATACCACGTACGGTCAATGGTATGTCGGCAACCTGGCCACCGATTTGAACCCTGCCGAGTCAACACTCTACGTTGACGATGTCACTGTTGGAGCCACGCTTTGATGAGTCGCCTGCCGCGACTGATTCGCTGCGCGTGGGTATGCGGGGTTCTGCTGCAAGTCAATCTGTGCCTTGCGCAGCCAGGCGAACCCGTCGAGCTGACCTGGGAAGCTCCGCAAAACTGCTCGCAACTTTCTGAAGTCCAGCAGCAGCTTCGCGTGTTGGTTGGCACGTCAAGCAACGAACTGACGAGCCCTTTGCGAGCGCACGGAACCATTGAACCTTTGGGCAAACGTTACCGCTTAACGTTGGTCATCGAAAGAAGCACGACTCGTGGCTTGCGCGTAATTGAATCCGACGGCTGCCACAGCCTGGGGAAAGCGGCAGCGGTCGTTTTGGGCCTGCTCGTGCAAAAAGAAAGAGCGCTCGGGCGCGAATTGTCCGAAAATGAGATTAGCGGCCAACCTGAGCCGCCTTCAAGACCGGAGAAACAGCCTACGCTTGTGCTTCCAAAGCAAGCGCCACCTACAGCGCCCGCCAAGCCGCAACCGCTACCAGCTAATACTCGGTCGTCGAGACGCTGGCAGCTACTGCTTCGCGCTCCAGAAGCTACCGTCAATTTCATGACGCTACCGCACGTTGGTTACGGCGTTGGTCTGGGTGTTGGCGTTGGGTACCAGGCATGGCGAGCCGTGGTTGCCGGAACGTTTTATCCGTCGCAAGCTGAGGCATCGACGGGGGCGCAACCTTATCGGGTTGAATTCCGCCGAAAGTCCTTTGAGATGATGGGTTGTCACGGTTGGCGCTCGGGCGTGGTAGAAGTGGCACCGTGTGCCGTGCTTACAGCAGACGACGTTTTGGCACACGCCTCGGGTGACAGTCTGGTTTCAACGGACAGGACTGCCTTTTGGATTTCGATTGGTGGCGGAATTTCCGGTTACGTGCACCTGTTTAGTCACTTGTCGTTGGTGGCCTCGGGCAATGGCCTAATCGCGACGAAACGCACGAGATTCCTGATTCCCCCCCCGCCTCCAACCATGTTCGGAACTCTGACTGGCATACAGCAGGCGCACAAGGTGCCTCTGGGTACGGCAAATGGTTCCCTTGCTTGCGAGTGGATTTTTTGACGGACCGAGGCATCTGTTGACACTGCTTGATTGAAAAAAGATGATCAGACCAAACTTGGCAATTTGCATTGTGTACACAAACGTTAGAGCAGGGTTGGTTTGCCACGCCGAAACCCCAAAGCGAGGCCGAACATGCCGGAATTGAGTCCAGAACTCAGAGCACTCGTTGTGGCGAGCAAGCATGCTAGCCTGCCAACTGAGGCGGATTCGGCGCGCGTACTCAGCGCGTTGCGACTTCGCTTGGGCGATGCTGCCGTAATGGGTGCCGAAACCGCGCAGGCTGCCGCTACGTCGAATACAGCGGGGTTGTTTATCGGGAAAGTGTTGGCAATTGGCTTCGCAGGGTTGGTCTTGATTGGCGGTCTTTGGTTTTTTACGGCACGCGCACGCCAAGCCGCATCGAGTGAATCGAACGCGGCTCCCAGTGCCGCAGCAACAATACAAGCCGACACGGCCTCAGCCACAAGTGCAACCTCGTCGAGCGCGGCTGGCTCAGCCCCGCCAGAGGCTAGCGAAGTTGCGGCTGCAACTAAGCCCACGCCCGATGAGGTCGAAGCGCGTCCCCATCACGCCCGCGATCGATTGGCAGAGGAAGTTGCCCTGCTTTCTCGCGCAGAAACCGCCCTGCATAGCGGCCACGCAGCGGTCGCGTTGCAAGTGCTAAGCGAGCACGAACGCAAGTTTCGCGATGGGCTGCTCGCCGAGGAGCGAATTGCAGCGCGCATTCAAGCCCTGTGCGCCCTGGGGCGTAAAGCCGAGGCAGACGCGCAGTTGGCGCGCCTCTCACCCAAGTCGCTGCATGGAGAGCTGTCACGGCAGGCGTGCGGTTCGCAATAGGGGCCCCGGCCCAGCCAACTGCCTTGCCGAAAAGTTGACTCAAGATCAATGAGTTCTGGGCTTTAAGGTCGCTAATGCCGCGTCTCAGAAGTCGAGTCTGGAGTCAAATCAGCTCAGAGACCTCTAAAAGCAACCGTAACGATCGAGTGCGCCGGAAGCCGCACGACGCGGTCGCTGGGGAGACTCCCAAGATCTGCGGACTGTTCGACCCCGTCGAAGACTGTCCGCGTTACCTGAGACTGGGCCGTATCGCTTACGTCGAGACCCAGTTCGACATTGAACGGCTCGACTCCAGTATTGACGATGATGACGGTCACAGCCCCTGCCGGCGAAACCCAGGTTGACGCCAATAGATTCGACTGATCTGAGTCGGCGGCCACGCGCACCCAACCGGGGTTGGTGAATCGAGCATAGTGTCGCAGGGCGTGATAGGCGGGTTGAAGCGTGAGATTCGTGCCGCCAACTACGATGAGCGCACCAGAGTCCACGGTCGGTGCCACCAGCGCATTGTGCAGGTAAACTGAAGCCCCTTCGGTCACGAGGGTCTGATGTATAAGCTCCGCCGTTCCGAGGCCATCGGCCGTCATTTCCGTTTGAAACATGGGGCGCCCTGTGCTCTGACTAAGCGCGTCCAGTTGTTGCAATTGTGCCAGGTCTGGTGAGCCGGGCGTGCTGCCGTACAGATGGTGACCGATGGCGTCAAAGCTGGAAATGTCGAGATAGCCGAGATATTCACCAACGAGAGCAGGCGTAGTAACCTCGGGCGCGATGATTTTAGGCATTACCCCTAGCCTTTGGAATTGACCGAGGACTGCGTTACTCGCCTGCAGATAACCAGGAAACTCGAGTGAAACTTCCTGCCCGCCCACAGTAACGGTAGACGTCCCCTCGGTTGGTAAGAACTTACAGCCCTCACCGGGGTCAGCGGCGGTCGGGATGAAATCGGGGTTGTTTTGGATGGCAATATAGTCGGGAGCCGCACCAATGGCCGTGTAGGCATTGATGGAATCGAGCCAGTAGGCTGCGTATGCGCCGTAGTCGAAGCCTCCACCGGGCAAGCGAGTCATCGTGCAATTGTCCTGTTCACCCTGACACACCGTTGCACCATTGGCCTTGAGCGACGCCGGCGGGCTCCAGGAAGCGAGTATCACGGTCGGTCTGTAACCGAGACTCGCGGTACCGGCATTGATGATGGTTGCCGCTGAGGTGAGGTCATCGTCACCTGTGTATCCATATCGATTGCGCAAGCGCAGCATATCGAGCCCCAGATTCTCGAACATGGCTGCATACAATTCATCTGCGTTCGGATACTGAATTACGTCGGGTTCAGCGTAGGCGAGTGTTGAGCCTAAGCCTGCCAATGATTGATATCGCGATTCGATGTTGATGGCTACATGAGCGCTTGAGGTTGTCAACACGGTGCAGGCCCCGGCTACACAGGCCTGTTGCCCTTCGCAAACGCCAGCCGTACTGCAAAGTGCCAAACAGAGGGCTCCCACGGAAGGCATGCTCCCGTCGCATAGGGCAATGGCAGCTGGGTCGTCGGCTGCCACGCACGACGACCCGGGCAAATCGCTGCAGCTCGAATCCCCGCTGCAGGAATGCGTGCACACACCGCATTGGCAGGACTGCGAGCCGCAATCGGCATCGGTGACACAAGCGCGAAGCCAGTTCGTCTGACTGCCGGACTGTGGCTCATCGTTGGGCAAGCAACCGCACAACGTTCCGCAGAGCAAGCCGAGAACGACGCCGACAGGTATTCGCATTTTCTTTGCCATCAGGCGTCACCGTCCTGTCGCGCGAGATACTGACCACAATAAAACGTCACCTTGCTGGCGGGCTCGCTCGGATGTTCCCGATTGTGCTCTTCTACCTTTTCCCATAAGGGGATGACTTGTTGGCGTACGCTCGCGAGGAGCCGCCGCACTTCGGTCTCGTGTGGGTGCCCCGGCCATAAGTCGAACGAAAGTGTGGTCCCTCCAATCTCGTCGCTCGATCCGGAAACGTGCGATCCACCCACGATCTTGGCGGCGAGCGCGTTGAGCACTGCACGATGGTGGTCCACTACGGCCGCTTCCCACCCAGCCGCCTGCCCGAGTGGGATGAGGCATTGTTCGGTTACGCAGTAGATTCCGTCAGAACGGTTCTCCAATCGGACCCGACCATCGCTGACGAGTCGCTCTATGGCGTCATCGATTGCCGATTCTGACAATGGAACGAGCCGTGTGAGTTCTTCCTTTCGCAACGGGCTGCCATGGTAAACATGCAGCCAAACTAGAGCCGAGTCTGTCTCAGCCGCGTCAGCGGCCGCTGAGCTGCCTAGCTCTTCGAGCTCTTCCGGCGTAGCGACTCGATAGCGCGTATCATTGCCGCGGCCACTTCGGCAGACAAGCCCAGTTTCCACCAAGTCGTTGAGAATGCTGCGAACATTCTGGGGGTCGTCGTGCTTGAAGTGCTCGATGATCTCGGCGCGGGACGCAGAGGGCACTTCTGTCAGCAGCGTGTGAATTGCGCCCCAGAGTGTTAGACCGCGCTCGGTCGCCGATTCGCTGAGCCTTTGGACCTTTTGCTGGTACGAGCGAAGAGCCAGCCCGAACATATCCGCGATGACTTTCTTGCCGAGCCCCTGGCTCTCGAGTTGCTCGACCAAGCCTAGAAAAACCTCGTCCGCGACGTGCGACAAGGGTGAGCGAACACCGTCAGCCGTCGAGAGTTGTGCGATGAGAATGACCGTCTGGCGCACGATGGCGTCGATCAAGATCCGTTCGTTCATCCTAGGGCGTCCCAATAAAGCAAGCACGTTATCAACACTTCCGCCAGTCGGCCTCGGGGATTGAAGCTGTCACCAGTAGTCACCAGCCACCTGGCTTTTGTGCGCCACCACAATATTTTGGCAGGAGCGGGGTGCGAAGAATCTCACCTCTTCGGCGTAATAATTCACCCCTTGAGTGAGAAAGTGCTCATCTGTCGAACGATTGGGGTTCGGACCATAAAATAGCAATTGGCCGGAATCTGGATCTGGCTCACTGGAGTATACTTCTTACTGCGGTATGCTTTACGTGGCGTCGCGGTAGACAAGCGGGATGAGCCGAGTAGGGAGATGATTCATGGCACGTTCGTTACTTCTTGTTTCAGGTGCGGCAACCATTTCAATTCTGGCGCATAGCGCTACGGCGCTGGCGGCCGATTGCTACGTCGATAGCGTCAACGGCAATGACAGCAACAACGGCCAGTCTGCGTTGACGCCGGTGCAGAGCCAGGCGGCCATTCCAAAGTCCGGCTGCACCACGGTACACTATGCCCGGGGCAGCCAATTCAATGCGGCGGTGACGATCGTTACCGGTGCGACGACGTATACGAACTACGGCGATTCGAGCCAGCCGCTACCTGACTTCAAACTCCCGACAGGCACGGCCACCAGCGTGTTTCAGACCTTTAATTCCGTCACCATCGACGGCCTCAAGTTTGAAGGATCACACAACACCAGCGGAAGTAACTCGAGTTTCGACTCGGGCGCAGGCATTTGCGTCTATCTTCAAGGCGCCAATAGCACGATCAAGAACAGCGAAGTAACCGACTGCGATTTTGGAATCATGTTGCAAGGAGCCGGCAGCCTCGCGACGTACAATTATGTCCACGACGTCAATGGACAGGCGTTAGATGGAGCGGAGGGTACGGACCCCAATGCCGTGGGCGGTGGCAAAGGGATCTACGCGATGGCCAACAACGTCGAGGTTTCGTACAACACGATTGTCAATTGCATCACCTTCCCCACCTGGACGGGGGCGAACGGTTCGTCCAAAGGCGGCTGCGACGGCGGCGCAACCGAGATTGCCGTGGGATCATCCGGCGGCACCCTGACGGGCTACAAGAATCACCACAACTTTGCGTACTATACTTGCGGGTTCTTCCAAGCATCCACGGTGGCCGGAAGCAATGGCAACGGCACGTTCTCCAATTCGCAGTTTTACTACAACGTGATGATTGACGCGGCCTGGATGATACTGGCTCAGGTCAACAACACGAACTTCGTGAACATGGTGTGGGAGAACAACACGGTTGTCCAGCACAAGGGAGCAGGCGCGACGGCGGACCAAGGGATGCTCATGGAAATGTGGAATGGGGAGTCCTCGGGTGTAAGCGGGGGCTCGACGCCCGCGAACCAAATATTCCTGACCAACAACTTGATGGTTCTCGAGGGTGTCAATGACATGTACGACTTCAACGCGAGTTATGTTAGCGCTAACAGTATGGCTAACAATTCGGCCATCGTCATGAAAACCAATATCTTCTTGAACAATACGTCGGTGAACCCCGGCTTCGTCAATTTGGGCAACGGCGACCCCAACTTCCTCAATACGACGGACGGCACGACGATGCCCGTCGCCACAGATTACGACTTGACGTCGGATACCATCACCCTCGCGAATTCCCTGACCGCTTCCCAGCAGAATGGTGTAAGCATCACCCAGATTTCTCAGGGCACCGGCATTTCGGGGCTCACCCTCGACTACCTCAATCGCGCCGTGCCCAGTCCGACCACCGGTTACACGGACATTGGCGCGTTCCAGTACAACTCAACGGGTGCGGCAGGCTCCTCTTCTACCGGCGGCGCTCCGGCGGCTACCGGTGGTGCACCGTCAGCGACCGGGGGCAGTGGCTCACCGTCGGCAACTGGCGGAAAGTCTTCAGCCAGCACGACTGCGGCCGCAGCCGGTGGTAAGTCTTCGACATCCACGAGCGTGGCAACTGGTGGCGTTATTAGTACAACCACCGGCGGCTCACCGGGCGCAGGCGGCGGAGCCCAAACAGGCGGGGCCACAACGGCTTCAAACACAGGTGGAGGATTGAGCACGGGCGGAGCCGTGAGCGCTGGCGGAACTGTGAGCGCAGGCGGAACCTTGCAAAACGTAACTGGCGGTCATTCGTCGTCAGGCGTTGGTGGCACATCCTCCACTACGGTCGCCACAAACGCGACGGGTGGCGCAAGCACGACGACAAGTACTAGTGGCGCCGGTGAAGTAAGTAACAACGGATCCTGTTCGTGCAGAATACCCGCTAGGTCTAATCGCTCAAGCACGGCAGGCTGGATTGCAATGCTGATGCTCGGTTGGGGATTCCGACGGCGCGGGAAGCGGTCATCGAAAGCCCGGTGTGGCTGACCGCCGCAGGCCGTGATGCCGTGCTCGTAGTCGCCGTTGTGCGCCGTGCGCGTGCCGCAGCGCCAGCAACGAACCGCACGCTAAACCGACTCGGGCCGATATTCGAACCAGTCGAAATCAGCCGGCGCGATGCACGGGCGGCCATTGCCGCTTGCGTACATCGCAACGAACACGCCAGTGAATCCCCCCGCGACTTCGGTTGCCAAGTAGCGAGTCGGGGCCGTCGCCAGCTCCTCGTTGCCAGCGAAAAAGCGGTAACGTTCGAGGGCAGCCTGAATCGCGAGCTGGCAAGGGCCGGACGCGATCTCGCGCTCGGCGACTTCGCGCGCAAGTGGACCGATCCGGAGGCGTACCACCGCGACGCGGCGGCCACGGCGCGAGGTGACGAAGATCTCGTAATGGTGCTCCTCGTTCTGTCGCAACGTGAGACCGGCTTCGTCGCGGCCATCGCGCGCGTCGAAGTCGAGCGATACACTCATCGTGCACGACAAGTGCTGCTGCCGACGGCCAAGCCAGGTCGGTGCATCCACATCGTCGAGGCTCACCGCCGAGCCGCGGAGCCTGAGGTGACTTGGGCGCTGCGTCAACGAATAGCTCTCTGCACGCGGATTGCGAAGATAGGTAAAAGAGGGTCCAAGCACTCCATCGGCGAAGTCGTCACGCTCGGTTGGCGCGGGCGATTGCGGCGCGCCGCCCGCCGGGGCATCCATCTCGAGTGCGATCCTGCCGTTGCTTCCGACGACAGGCCATTGTTCGACCCAATGAACCGGCGCGAGGAATGCCTCTCTTCCGAGGTGATGACACTCAGGATAGCCTACCGGTCGTACACCAAGACAAACCATCCACGTAGCGCCGTCCGGGCCTTGCACGAAGTCGGCATGCCCCAGATTTTGAATGGGGCTCATGGTCGAGCGGTGGGTGAGGATTGGGTTACCGGGACACGGCTCGAACGGCCCCCAGGGGCTCTCGCTGCGCGCGACATTCACCATGTGGCCGTGCTCGGTCCCGCCCTCGGCCGCGAGCAGATAATAACGCCCCTGTTCTCGATACAGATGCGGTCCTTCGAGGCAACGCCCACCCGTTCCGCTCCAGAGCGCGCGCGGCTCGCCGAGGCGCCGACCTGTCTCGAGATCGACTTCGCACTGTTCAATCCCGCGCGAGCCCGGATAACAGACGTACACCCGACCTTCGTCGAAGAGAATCGAGGGGTCGATGCCCGGCACGTCGAGCCAGGTGGGTTCGGACCACGAGCCCCTGGGGTCAGTTGCGCGCACGACGAACGTTCCGCGGTCCGTGGTGTTCGTGGTAATCATGTACAAGACTCCGTGGTGCTCGCGAATCGTCGGCGCCCAGATCCCGCCCGAGCTGCGCGCTCGTTCGAGCGGCAGCTGGCTTGCGCGCGTCAAGCAATGTCCGATTGGCTCCCAGTTCACCAGATCGCGACTATGAAAAAGTGGCACGCCGGGGAAGTACTCGAAGCTGCTCGTCACCAAGTAGTAATCGTCGCCCACTCGGCAAATACTCGGATCGGGGTGAAAGCCGGGGATGATCGGATTTCGGAATTTCATCGGGAAAGCTGCGTCCAACGCGTGAATCTAACAGCCGCACTTGAATAAAACAAGCGCGATTCCCGCCAACTCGGTTGTTCTGATCCTATGTAGCTGCGGCACGCAAACGCGGTTGGGTTGGAGGCCCGTGCAAAATGCTCGTGTGGATTCCAAACTGTGCGAACCTGATTCCGCACCACTACGCTTCAATGGCACTTCCGTGATAGATTTCGTCCACGATCAAGTCTGCGCCAAGGCTCTGCACTTGAACCCGACCGCCTGTAATGCCGACTCGGCTTTTCAAGGAGCCATCGTCGTTGCGGCTGTAGACGGTGATGCGCCGTTCGCGGTGGGAAACAACGATATAGTCGCGCAACGTGGGAATCGTTTGATAGTGCTCCAACTTTTCTTGCGTGTCGTACTCTTCGGATGAGTCGCTAGTGACCTCGAGCAGAACCGTGGGGTTCAAAGCAGTCGCCGTGGGGCTGGCTGCGTGTTGTTCTAAGCCGCCACAAATCACGGCACCGTCTGGGAACGTGGCAAGGCCGACGGATTCGACGTAAATTCTCAAGTCGGAAGTGTGCACGCGGCACGGCCGCTCCCCCAAGGCATTGCCCAGCACGCGGAGCACTTGGGCGGATAGTGCCGAGTGCTCTTCGGTAACCCCGGCCATGGCATAGATCTCGCCTTCGAGGTATTCATGTTTGGTGGGGCTCTGCAATTCGAGTGCGACGTAATCCGCGTACGTGTAGCGGTGTAGGCGACGAGCGAGAACCATTGGATGACGACAAGACTAGCACGGACCTCGTTACAACGAAACGCGAGAATTCTCCGTTGATTGCGCCCGTTTCCACAGCCACTTGCACGGCGTGTTGGCTACCGATACCCAGGCGTGCGGCGCATCGGCTCCGCTGGCAAGCGTTTCGGGGTTACACCGAACGTGCAGTGCCGCATGAATTTAGGGCATCGGATGATTCTTCAATAAGTCCCAAGCCAGATTCGCGTCTCCAATAACCTGACCACCGCCTTGTGTCGTGCAGAGTGTGACTTCTGCGCCGTCCTGGCACGGCGAGTACGTCGAGCATCCATTGGCGTCCGGTTCCGTGGGCGATCCCGTGCACTGGTCGAGGCTTGCCCATTTCTGGAACGTTCCAACGGCGCCCAACACGTCGAACGCCATTTCTGGATGTCCCGGCGGGCTGGTGGTTCCTCCGGAGTACGGTACGACCGTGTCAGCTGTGCCGCGGAAGGAAATTTCGCTGACTGCACGGGACGGCTGGCACGCAGCCTCCGAGTCGATGGCTAAATCGAAGCTGCTCGCGGCGACGGCGGCGAACACCTCGGCTTCGTTACAAGCCAAATAGTAGGCCATCGCGCCCCCGAGCGAGAAACCCACCGCGTATACGCGAGTTGGGTCGATGCAGGCATCAATCGAGAGCTGTCTGACTATCGCGCGTGCGAAACCGAAATCATCGACTGTTCTCGACGTCGTGCAGCAGGGCCCAATATTCCATGCGTTCTCGAGCCCTTGAGGCCAAACGACGATGAACCCCTGCTGATCGGAAAGCGCTTGATAACCCGAGTTTGCCTGCTCCCACTGTAACCCCAAGCCCATCGGGTGAAAATCGAGTACCAAGGGCACTGGTGTGTTGCCCGAATAGCCTTGTGGCACGTGCAATGTGTAAGCACGGGTCGTGCCGTTGACGTCAATCTCGCGGTTCTCATCACCTGGCGACAATGCCACCACCGGGCAAATGATATTGCCGGTGCGGCAAAAGCCGGTTTCGCATTGATAGCTGCTACCCAGCGCTTGACAATCGGCACTAGTCACACATGCCATGTCGCAGGTGGCACCTTGTTGACAGCTGCCATCCGTTCCAGAATCAGGATCCTGCAGTACCGATACACATTGAGCCTCTGCGGCAAACTCGGAACATTCGCTGGTTCCCGTACAAGCGACGGTGCAGACCCCGCAAAGGCAGGTCAAGCCTGGACCGCAATTGCCGATGCAGCGTTCGAGGAAATGCGTTTCGCTGCTGCTCTGGGGTTCAGAATCGGAGTTCTTGCAGGAAGGATTGACCGACAACACGCAAAGCGCAGCCACGACAAGCTGGAAAGGCAGCGGCCGGAGATATCTAGTCATTCTCATCGACACCCTGCGGAATCAAACACTGACCCACATAGAGAACCACCTGATTGTGACCTTCTGGAATTCCGTGCGTGGCGTTGTATGCATCGGCGCGCTGTCGCAGATCAATGAGCATTGAACGCAGTCGCGCCAAGGTTGCACAGACTTCTTCGTCAAGGGGATGCCCTGGCCAGACGTCAATCGTGAACGTACTGCCTCCCACGGTATCGCCAGCATTGGAAGTCGCACGGTCGTCTCGCAGCCGGCAACAAATGGTCTTAACCATCGCTTGAAAGTGGTCAAAAATGGCCGCTTCCCAACCTACCGGTGCGCCCACCGGCAAGAACAGTGAACCCGTCTTGTAGACCGTGCCGTTACCTTCGCTCGTCAATTCCACCCGCTTGGTGTCAACCAGCCGCGCCAGCGATGATTCGAGCTCAGATGCGTCCAAGTGAGTCAATTCAACCAGGCGCTCGCTCGAAATGGGCCCCTGGCGATAGATGATGGCCCATACGAGCTCGTCGAGTCCATCCGGCGAACGATGTTGACGAAAGGCCTGGAGCTCTTCATCGGACGCTGCGCGATACATGGTACCCAGGCCCTGGCCGGAACTGAAGACTAGGCCGCTCTCGCACAGGTCGCGCAAGCAGGCCGCGAATCTGTGCGGCATCGTCCCTGGCGAAGCGCTCTTGAATACTGGCGCGTGTTGCAATCTTCTCGGTGCAAATATAGTCGAGCACGGCCTCCCACAATGATTGGCCCCGGTCGGTGGTGCTCTCCATCAGACGTTGAATCTTGCGCTGGTATGTCCGAAGCCCCAAGCCAAACATATCGGCGCTGACTTTGCGCCCGACGCCTTGCCGGCTCAATTCCGCAACGAGGTCGAGAAAAACTTGATTGGCGACCTGAGCCAAGGGAGCACGCGCCCCGCCGGCTGTCGCGAGCTGGGCGATCAAGACCGTTGTTTGACGGACGATGCACTGAATCAGGAGCTCGATTGTCATTTCGTTTCAGGGGTGGGGAGTAACGGGACTCTTCCCAGCTGGTGGCGTACGCCCAACCAATCCAACGTGCTGAGTCGGTGACCTGTACCTTAGCATTACTCGCGCTACCTGTTCGTCCGTTCCGACGTTTTGATTGTGTTGGTTGTTTGGGGCCCGGCGTCTATTTATTTGGCTTTGGGGCAGCTGGTGAGGGTACCGCTTCGATTCTGACCTGAAGAGTCGGTGACCTGTGCCTTAGATTTTCTCAAGCTACCTGTGCGTTCGTTCCGATGTTTTGATTGTGTTGGTTGTTTGGGGCCCGGCCCAAACAACGATCAACTTTAACTTGAAAAGTTGACGCAAGACATACGAATACGCCATGACAAACCCGAACCCGAAACAATAGAGGTGGCGACAATTTTGTCACCCCCCAGTAGTGGCCTTGTATACCGCAGGTGGTACGCGGCCGAATTGTCGCCTTCCGCGTCGCGTGAGCGGTGCCAAACTCGTACTGCGAAGGCGTCATTGTGCTCAAACGGTGTACGGTCGATAGTCGAGCTGGCTTAAGGGCCAGCCCCGTTTTGGCCTTGGGAGGCGCCGGTGTTACCGAAACTTGAGTTCGTCACCAGCATTGCCGCGTGGAGGATTAAAATGCACAAGCGACTAACCACAATCGAACGCAGCTCCCTTGCCGCGAGTTTGACCATCATTACAAGCCTAGCCTGCTCGGGCAGCCCAAGCTCAACGGATTCCGGCAGTGGCGGCAGTCCATCGAGGTGGAGCCCAAACCGGCGGTGTGACGAGCACTGGCACGCAGTCCATGGGCGGTTCGAACGCTGGCGGGGGAACTCATTCCGCTGGCGGCGGCAGCCGGCGGTGCCGTTGCTACTGGCGGCAATGCGGCTCAGGGCGGGGCGCCCGCAACCGGAGGCGCCCTCGGCACAGGTGGAATGGTGGCCACCGGTGGCATTGTCGCAACCGGCGGGAAAGCGTCGGGCGGAGCGCCTGCTACGGGCGGCATGGCAGCCACGGGCGGCTCAAAATTGGGGAGTGCCGGCACGCCGGCTACGGGTGGCGCCAACACCGGCGGCATGACCGCAGCAACCGGCGGCAAGAGCGCAACGGGTGGCAGCCCGGCTGGCACGGGCGGCAAGGCCACGGGCGGTGGCAGCAGCGTGACGTGCCCATCGACCGTGCTGTAGCGCGGGTGACCACGACGAGAGCATCACATCGAGTGGCGCGTCCCGCACGTTCATCGTCCACATCCCCACCGGCTATACGGGAACCTCGGCCACCCCGGCCGTTCTCGATTGGCATCCGCTCGGCGGCACCGGCAGCGGGCAGGAGGGCTCGTCGGGCTGGAAGGCGAAGTGCGACAGCGTAGGCTGCATCGCTGTTTTCCCCGACTCGTCCTCAACGGCCGGCGACGACTCCTGGAACGCGGGTTTCTGCTGCGACAACTCCGAGAAGGATCAGATCGATGATGTCCAGTTCGCGCGGGACATTATCACGTGGCTGAAGGCCAATACCTGCGCTCGATCGCGAAGCGCATTTACGCCAGTGGAGGCTCCAATGGCGGCGGCATGACCTACCGGCTCGCGCTGCGATGCCTCCGACGTGATAGCCGCGGTGGCGCCCGTCGACTTCCGCTGTGTCACCGGCACCGACCCGCAGAACAATGGTCCGAATCTAACGGCCACGAACAACACGGCGTGCTCATGCCCGAACCTCAACCGGCCGATCACCGTGGTCGCGTGGGATGAGGGGCAAGATAACTCGATAGTCCCCTACAACGGTGGCGAGGGGAATGCTTTGACTACGGACTGCCCCCCCACCGGGAGTTGCAAGGCAATCGGCTTCCCGAGTGCGCAGGTAAACGCCCAGACCTGGGCGGACTTCAGTGGTTGCACTGGTTCGGCGACCACGGATCCGAACAACTCACTGTGCAAAACGTGGACATCGTGTCAGGGCAATACAACCGTTTCCCTTTGCACCAATAACTCGTCACAACATCTCGCCGTGTATGGGAGCAATTGGAACGACGTGGCTTGGACCAGGATGAGCACCCAATCGCTGCCGTAGGCGCGGTTCACTTCGCCGCGAATTGTCGCGTCGCCGTGCGTGTCCTATGACGGTTGTGATAGCGGTTACCCCGTGGTGTGGTGCTTGATAGCGGGCGAAGGTCACGCTATCTGGAGCCAATCAGGCCCGGCGATCGCGACCTTCTTCCAACAGTTTTGAGCATCGGTCCCTCACGGTCGAGTGCGCTCGGGAACGTCATTGGGCGATGCAATAACGCTGCATGATATTCCAGATGTTGTCGCCGATGACTTGCGCGCCCGCCTCGGAGGGTAAAAGGTTGGTGCTATCCGTGTATTCCGGATGGCCCGACCACAGTGGGTTGAGGTCGAGGAAGTAACAAGGCACCGTGCTCTGTGCACACGCTTGCTGCATCACCGGGTGCAGTGCGGCTACTCCGGGAATCGTGGAGAGTTCGGGATACAAGAAGTAAATGATGTCCTGCACGGTTGCGTCGGCGGCTAAAACGAGCGTCCGCCGGACGATCTGCGCTGCAGGTATCAATCGACCCATGGCGCAGTATACCATGCCGGCGATGACTTCGGGCATCGGCCTGCTGCCTGCGGTCTACTTACCCATCCAAATTGGAGCGCTCGCGGCTGGATTGGAGGTAACGGGAACGACGGTACGCCTCGACGTCCAGGCCGTCCCCGGCTGCACATCGCGAAGCGACATCGTTGCCCTCGTCGCGTCGCGCTCAGCGCGCATCCATTTCGTCAACCACAATGCCGCCACTTCTGTCGAAGCCAAGTTCGCAGAGGATCGATCGGGTGGCGTAACCGGCGAGCTCGTGGTTTCAGGACCCAGCCAGAAAGCTCTCTCTCGTCGAGTCCTGGCACGGTCCTGCACCGAGGCTGCTGACGCTGTAGCGCTCATCATCGTCGTCACGTTGGATCCCACGTCGGTGAGGGACGGTGGCGGGCCCACGCCTGAACCGGAGTCAGTCGCGCAGTTGCCAAAAAAGATTGCCCGCCGATCCTTTTGCCGCTGCGGCACGGAATCACCCCTCGCACCCGCGGCAACAACCACTCGGCCCGCCCCACATTAGCGACCCCAACCGCGGGAAAGCTCACGGGAGTAAAGCAACCTTACACACACCTTAGACGCACCTTAGACGCACAGTGGAGGCGAGAGGGCGGCGGGTTGACGTGATTGAGAGGGCGGCCAGTGATGGTGTGACTCGGTGAAAAGGCGTTGCTCGAGCCGTCCCGGCAGGCGGCGGGACCAAGGGTTTTATAAACCGCAGGTCCCCGGTTCAAGTCCGGGAGTTGGCTCCAGCGTTTTAGTCGAGAAAACATAAAGAAACGGCCGTGTTCGTCACTAACTCTGGAATGACGCCCAGAGTCACCTTCAGGACAAGACAAGACGGAATACGACAAATCGGAGCACAAGTCGGGGCAACCAGGGGGCAACGGATGGGCAACGGGAACCGCTGGTCATGTGAGCCATGTGTTGCAGCACTAACAAAGTTTGTTCAAGGCATGAAGCAGAATCGAAACGCTCGGGTGGCTGGGGGTCAACCCCATTTCTTGGCACAGGGCTGAGACGTAGCTGTGTCTGCTATTCAGAATCCGACTATCGTGACAGGCACAAGACTGTTGACAGTGGTGCCGTTGCCGAGCTCGCCAGCGGCATTGTCGCCCCAACACTGAACGGTGCCGCCCGTCAGCAACGCACAGGTGAGGAGCTCACCCGCGGCAACAGCGCTGGCATTGGTAATTCCTGAGACCGTGACGGGCACGGAGCTGTTCGTGGTGGTGCCATTGCCAAGCTCACCGTCGGTGTTATCGCCCCAGCACTGAACCGTGCCACCCGCCAGCAACGCACAAGCGTGTTCGTAGCCCACGGCAACGGCGCTGGCATTGGTAATTCCTGAGACCGTGACGGGCACGGAGCTGTTCGTGGTGGTGCCATTACCAAGCTCACCGTCGGTGTTATCGCCCCAGCACTGAACCGTGCCACCCGCCAGCAACGCACAGGCGTGTTCGTCGCCCGCGGCAACTGCGGTGGCATTCGTGATGCCCGTAACCGCACGGGTACGAAGCTCGTCGTGGTAGTGCCGTTGCCGAGCTGTCCAAGGCGGTTGGAGCCCCAACACTGAACTGTGCCATCCGTCAGCAACGCACAGGTGTGGTTCCAGCCCGCAGCAACAGCGCTGGCATTGGTAATGCCTGAGACCGTGACGGGCACGGAGCTCAACGTCGGCGCGTCGTTCCCAAGCTCGCCGTTGACGCCGTAGCCCCAGCACTGAACCATGCCACCCGCCAGCACCGCGCAGGTGTGGTTCAAGCCCGCGGTAACAGCGGTGGCATTGCTGATGCCGGCTACCGTGACGGGCGTTGGGGCGCATGGGAAGGGGACGCAATACATGGTACAGGTGGTACACGTATCTGTCGTGCCGTTGCCGAGCTCGTAGTATTCGTTGTACCCCCAACAGAGAACCGCGCCGTCCGTCAGCGCAGCACAATTGTGTCCGCCGCCAGCCGTAATGGCGGTGGCATTGGTAATGCCTGAGACCATGACGGGCACGGAACTGTTCGTGGTGGTGCCATTGCCAAGCTGGCCTAATAAGTTGTAGCCCCAACACTGAACCATACCGTTATTCAGCAGCGCGCAGGTGTCGTATACGCCGGCGGTGATTGATTTCGCGACGAGCTTTATGTTCGTGGAGCCACCCGTGGATTGGGTACCTCCGGTTGCCGGCATCCCGCCTGTCGAATTCGCGCCACCGGTGGCTTTCGTGCTGTCGAAGGACGGTACGCCACCAACGTCCGCAGTCAGCGTGTCGAAACTCGAGCGCGCTCCGCAGGCCGACGACAATAGGACTGAACAAATGAGAAACGAGTTTTGGTGACGCATGATTCTTTCCACGCCTGCGGACGTATGGATCTTAGCATGTCTCCGTTTCATTGCTCAGGCTGAGATTCGGGCAGTGCGAAGCGATTCTGTAGAATTGCTCAAAATCCGATCACCGTGACAGGCACAGAACTGCTTGTCCTGGTGCCGTTGCCGAGCTGGCCCTTGTCGTTGTGTCCCCAGCACTGAACCGAGCCGCCACTGAGCAACGCGCAGGTATGTCCTTCACCAGCGGCAACAGCGCCGGCGCTGGTGATGCCGGAAACCGTGACGGGCACGGAACTGTTCGTTGTGGTGCCGTTGCCGAGCTGGCCACCAGAGTTGTCCCCCCAACACTGGAGTGTACCGCCGCTCAACACCGCGCAGGTGAAGTCGTCGCCAGCGGCAACTGCAACGGCATTGGTAACGCCGGTGACCGCAAAGGGAACGAGGCTCTGCGTTGCTGTGCCGTTACCGTCGATTCCGTCGCCGTTGCCCCAGCATTGAACGGTTCCTCCGCTTAGTGCCGCGCAAGCGTATCCGGAGCCGGTTGTGATTGATTTTACGCCAGCTGAAGTCGAGCCCGCCGTGGATACGTCTCCGGCGGTACCTTTGGTTCCGCCAGTTGGTGTGCTTGTGGAGCCTCCGGTGCTTACCGAAGAACCTCCGTCATCGGACGAAATCACAACAGTAGTTTACGACTTGCGGCTGCGTCTAACACGGTCGATGCGCCACCCGTTCCCGGTGCAGCCAGTTGCCAGCAGAAACTGATGCCGAAATCGTCCGCCGGAATAACAGACGAATCCGTGCCGGCAAGACAGTTCAGGAACTACTGCTTTTGCCCCTGGTGGGATCGATCACGTAGTCCCACAGCGTTCCGATCGTGGCCAAACTCACGAAATACTCAACGCTATCAAGAAGTTGCGATTACATCCGACTTGACCGAAATGGCGCCGTTTTGAAAGATCGTTCCCAATTGTGATAACCTTCGATTGCTGCGTCAGTCACTGAATACCATGCCAAATCCACGTCTTTACCTCGAAACCTCGGTAATCAGCTACTTGACCGCATTTCCGAGTCGAGACGTAGTGATCGCCGGTCAGCAACAGATTACGACTGAGTGGTGGAGTCGGCGCAAACGCTTCGACCTATTCGTATCCGACGCTGTAATCACCGAGGCCAGTCGCGGAGACCCAGAGGCCGCCGCGCGAAGATTGACGGCCCTTGCAGGCATTCCCTCGCTGCTCGCAACCGTAGAAGCGCAGAATCTAACCAATGAGATTCTACGAACTGCGACCATGCCACCCAAGGCCGCGGTTGACGCTGCGCATATTGCGATTGCGACGGTCCACGGCCTAGACTTCCTGTTGACGTGGAATTGCACCCATATTGCCAACGCGGCGAATCGGCCTAGGATTGAGAATGTGTGTCGCGCATTTGGCTACCAGGTGCCTGTCATCTGCACGCCATTCGAGCTATTTGACGAGGAGGGTCCATGATTCGCAACGCCATTCTAGACGAAGTACGGGCAATCCGTGATTCAATCGCACAAGAACATAACTACAATGTGGACGCGATATTCGACATGTTCAGGAAAGCAGCCGCTAGTTCCGACCGCGAACACGTTGACTTGTCTGCGGCAATTAGATCTGCAACTCCGCAGGCAGCCCAAGAAGCGGTTCTAGCGGATGAGGCTACTCCTCGCCGCTGAAAAAGTTCGTTCCCAACGATCGGAACACGGCGGCTACCGCTGGTCATCACCGCACTACCTCCTCGCCAACCCATAAACCCGCCCACCGAGCGCTTCCATAGATTCGAGCACGGGCTCAGCGCACCAACGACAACCAGTGAATGTTCCAAAATCGAAGAGCTTGGTGAATTACGCATGCCCTCCCCACGCGCGGCTTTCGTGCCAACGGCAGCTATTCACGCGTGACTCACTCGAGATCCGTTGGCGCGAAAAGTGCGCGATCGGGCGTACGCAATTCACCAAGCGGCGATTGGGTGATCACTGGCGTGGCCGAAGCCGGTGCAGTCAGCAGCCAGCAGAAGCGGCACACCGAAGCTGATACGGACAGCAGAAAGCAGCAAGCGGATGCGAAAGCAGATGGCAGCCAGCAGAGCCTGACACGGACGGCAGACACCGAAGCAGCAGGCAGCAAGCTGATGCCGTAGCTGAGCGCAGCCAGCAAGGGTTGAATCGGAGGGCAAGCCGGAGCCGGTACGGCCAGCAGAAAGCAATGGGACGGATTCTGGATCGGCGACTGGGTCGGTGTCCGCCAGTCAGCAGCCAGCACAAGCCGAAGCCGATGCGGACAGCAGAAAGCAGCAAGCCGAAGCAGCGGGCGGATGACAGATACTGAAGCGGCAGGCAGCAAGCCGCTGGCTCAAGATTGGCCAAGCTAGTACGGCTTGGACAAGGTTAGCGTCTTCGGTTATACTATTGGTATGAAGACCGCGATCTCGCTTCCTGACGAGGTTTTCGAGAAAGCAGAACAGCTTGCTAATCGCTTGAAAGTCTCCCGTAGTGAGCTTTATGCGCGAGCCTTACAGGACTACGTTCGTCGCCACGCACCCGATGCCGTGACCGACGCATACGACCAAATCTGTTCCGAGCTTGAGTCCAAACCAGATGAGTTTACTCTCCGCGCGGCTCGGGCGACGTTCAAGAGGGCTGAGTGGTAGTCGGACAGGGGGAGATTTGGTGGGCTGATCTCGCCGAACCAAGAGGTTCGGAACCCGGATATTGTCGTCCAGTCGTAGTCATCCAAGGCGACGCGCTGAATCGGAGTAAGATTGGAACCGTACTTTGTATCGTACTGACCGGCAACTTGCGTTGGGCTGACGCTCCTGGCAACGTGTTGCTTGCTTCGAAGGTCACAGGATTGCCCGCAGATTCGGTAGCGAACGTCTCACAAATCGTCACCCTCGACCGCGAAGCATTTCTCGAACGAACCGGAAAACTCGGACGATCAAAGCTAAATCTAATCTTCTCTGGAATTGACACGATTCTGGATCGTCGAGGATGAATGGTTCAGCCTCTGCCATCTGAATCGGCCGGGCCCCAAACAACCGTCAGGGCGTCTCGCTCGTCGTGTAGCGTAGCCACGTGCCGTGATGCCCCCAACAGAAGGGCGGCGGAGGTGTCTAACGGGAGTCCTCCCAGCCGGTGCTGCCATGCTTGCTATTTCTATTTGAAATGCCGGCACGCCGTGCGCCTGGTTTCGTTGGTGACCCGCAGGTTCACTACGCCCTTCGGGCGTTCCTCGCTGCGCGAGGACCGTCTACCTCCGTGAAAATGTACAGCGTGCTGTACTTTTTCACTCCGGTTCGTTGCGACGTTTTGATTGTATTGGTGTTCCGGGGCCCGACCCGGAAAACGGCATCGGGAAAGGTTGACTCAGATGAATGTCGTCGCGTGAGTCGCGAGCATCGCGCACGTCCGACTCACGCAGGTGCATGGCGCCATCCAGCTGCCAGCGAACCGTCTTTCTGTGATGCGTGTGCGCCGCCCGCAACGCGGTACCGAGCAGAAATGACCTTTCGGCCTGAGGATGAATGTCACCCATGCGCTCAGCCGCAATTAAGAAAGTCTCCTGCGTGACGTCGGCGGCCGCATCCGGACTTAGACCCCGACGTCGCAACGTGCGCCAGACCGTCGCATGGTACGCGACGAACATTCGTGCCAGGCGTGCGCGATCGGCCGCGGAGCGTGCCGCCGAGTCATCAGACGCTGTCACTGCGAGGTTTCCTGGCATCGACGTGCTTTCGGGGATGACTATCTATCTATGCGGCTCGGCCGCTGGTTTGATCAAAGAAAAACGATGAGCGACGGTCAAAAGTGATGTGCACTCGCCGCACGCACGATTTTGATCTTCGCGTGATCACTTCGGAGCAGTTCGCGCATATAGGCCGTCGTCATCCCACAGAAAGAATCTCACCGATAACGAACTAGCGAGCTGCATCCCGCAGTTTGTTCATTGATCTGACCGGCAGCCCTGACGCTGCCGGCATTGCGCGGCAGTGTGCGAAGGAATCGGACTGCGTGCGGAGGATTGCATGCAAAAGCGACAAGCCACTCTTAGACGAAGCGCTCTCGGCGCGAGCCTGACAATTGTTGCGTGCCTGGGCTGCTCTGGCGCCGAAAGCTCGACACCCCCCGGAAGTGGCGGCGACCAGTCTGCCGGTGGAGCTCCAACTGGCGGGGCCGTCGCCACCGGCGGTAATGCGGCTCAAGGTGGGTCACCAGCAAACGGAGGCGCACCCGCGACCGGCGGATGAGGGCTCGAGCGGTTGGAATATCAAGTGCGACAGCGTGGGCTGCATCGCCGTTTTTCCCAACTCGGCGTCGAACGGCAGCAACGGGTGGAACGTGGGCTACTGCTGCGACGGCGCCCAAGCGAACAAGGTCGACGACGTCCAGTTCACGCGGGATATGATCAAGTGGCTCGAGGCCAATGCGTGCGTCGATCCTACACGCATTTACGCCAGCGGCTGCTCCAACGGCGGCAGCATGGCCTACATGCTTGCCTGCAATGCCGCGGATGTGATCGCGGCGGTGGCGCCGGTCGATTTCCGGTGCATCACCGGCACACAACCGACGAACCCTTCCACGCTAACGGCCACGAACAACACCGCGTGCACCTGCACACTGCCGCGGCCGATCTCGGTGCTGGCGTTCGACGAGGGCAAAGATAACACCATAGTTCCGTACAACGGAGGCAACACGTCAGTCCCCGCGGACCAACCCCCTGGAAGCACCACCGGCAGCGTATTTTACTTCCCGAGCGCCCAGTTAAATGTCGACACTTGGGCGCACTTTGACAGCTGCACTGGTTCGGCGACCACCGACCCGAACAACTCGATATGTCAAGTGTACACGTCATGCAGCGGCAATACGGAGGTTGGCCTGTGCACGGCGAACAGTAGTTCTCACTGCGGCAGCCACGCGTCGTCGAAAATCGTCGACACGGCTTGGACCATGTTCCAGAGCGAGTCGCTTCCGTAAGATGCGGCGCCAAAGGCGACGTCCGCGGCGCCGAACGTGACGCCCCCCAGTGCCGGACACTATTCCCCTCACCGCCACCCAACTGTCCCGTGCCGCAACGACATCAATGAACGGCTCGAGTAACTTGCCAGGATTTTGAGTCGCCGAGAACAAGACATCCCGCACTTGCAATTTCCCCCTTGCGTACCTTACAGTAGCCGGGTACTTTTGAACCCATGAAGACGTCAGCGCCAACAACTTTTGCTACGCTCGCAGTGGTGTTACCAACACTATTCGTGCTGGGTTGCTCGAAACATCCAGCTCCAGATGAGGCTGCGGCTCAGGGAAGTGCTGCGCTTGACCAAGGCAAACCTCCACGACAACCCTTCGCACAACTTGTCGCGGCGTGTGACGGTAAAAAGAGCGGCGATGAGTGCACGGCCAAACTTGGCGACCGTGAAATAAAAGGCCAATGCAGCATTCGGCCTGGGAACGGTCAAGATCAGCGGCTTTTCTGCCGCCGATCAAGGCAAGCGCGAGAAACGCAAGAAGCACAATAATCGTATCTGCCCGATTTGATAGTCTGACGTTGCACTGGGACTTGTAATGGTCACCACGTGTAGTGCCATTCTTGGAGCGAGCTGAAATCATGCGAATTCGCGACCGTCTTGAACACAATCTCGTCGTGACAACGCAAGTGGCACCCGCTCATATCGTGCGCGCGGCGGTCTTTGGACTATTGGTTGGCACCTGCGGCGGTGGCCACTCCGCAACGCCGCCCGTGGCAGTTTCGGCACAAGCGCATGTCCGCCTCAGACTCTGCAGTGAGGCCCCCATTCATCTGGATGGTCCTCCCGGCGCCCAGCAGTCTCGCGGCTGCGTGGCAACGTTTATGCAGGAGTGGTCCGATCCAGCGACGATTCGTTGGGTTGGGGCAAGGCAAGCTGAGCGACGATTCCTGGTGTACGCCCCGGCTAGTTTAGCGGACAGCCCAGCGCCTGTGGTGTTCGTGTTTCCGGGCTATTCATCCAGTGCTGAAGCCGCTGCGTTCTATTACACCCACACCCGCTTCGAAAGCTTGGCCGATCGGGATCGGTTCATCGTCGTGTACGGGAACGGGCTGCCGAACTCACCGAGCTCGGGTGAGCAGCCGTCGGTGCCCAAGGGTGGTTTTCTCCAGGGTTGCCTTGCGGAACACTCTGGCGAGGGGGTGGACGTAAAGTATGTCCGTCGAATCCTTGACCTGTTGGAAACGGAGCTGAAGATCGATCGATCACGCGTATACGCGACCGGTCTTTCCGCTGGCGGCGGCATGTCTTTTCAACTCGCTTTGGAGGCCCCGGACTTGGTAGCCGCCATTGCCCCGGTGGCGGGCCTTCCGTTTCAACCTAGTGGGGATTGGCTTCACTCTTGTCATCCAAAGCCAGGCTACGAACGGGTCTCTATCGCTATGCTCGCGGCCACCGGCGATCCGTTCATCTCCTACGCTCCAGGCAGTTCACGCCAGTACCCAGCCGCCCAGTACCCCGGCATGGAAGAGACGCGGGACGCCTGGCTTGCCGCGATGAAGATCCAAGGTCCAGCAACGATCGACAAGTTCCCCGACAGCGTTCAAGGGGACTCCTACGAGCCGCACACGGGCCTAGCCAGCAGCACGATGGAGCGACAACGCTATCCATTGGGACCAGATGGTCAGGAGCTCTGGTACTACAAGGCCGAGGGGATGGGACATTGGTGGCCGAATCCGACGCAGATGTGGGGCGGCCTTTGGGAGCGGTTTGGCAAGACGAACCAGGATATCGACTTTGCTGACCACGCTTGGGAGTTCTTCAAGCGTCACTCCATACGCTAACGAGGTTTCGCCTCAGACTCAGGACTACGGAAGTTCCGCTCCAGGTACACGATCTTTTGCGCATTAGTAGAACTCCCAAGCAACGGAACAGTATGCGATTGGAAGTTTCCTCAAAAGAGTCGCTAAGCACGGACGGTCCGACGTTAACTTCGGCGGTGAGGCACACACTTGCGCGATTCTGAACGGCGGCACAATCTCGCCCTAGGGTGGAGACAATTCCGAAAACGCGGTGCTTCGATGTGGTCGTGGCTTGGGAGAAGTGCGTGCCGTGACCGAATTCGTGTCGGTCGCGCTCCTACCTCAACAACCGGCGCCGAGGTGTTCTTCAACAAGGCATCGCACTCGTCAGGGTGGGGTTCGACCACACGGACCTACCAGACTGCTGGCAGACACCTAAACAACGAGCGCAACCGACCGTTGTTGTGATAGCTTGAGAGTGGACTGTCTTATGCGTGGCCTACGGAACGCACATTTGTTTTCCCTGTGTGCCCTAGGCGCGATGGCCTGGGCCTGCGGGGGGGACTCATTCCAGACCGCAACGTCGAGTTCGTCCAAATCGAGTGGAGAGGGCGGTGCGTCGACGAGCTCCTCAGGGGGCGGCGGGACGACAGCGAGCTCCACCGGGGACAGCGGTGGGACGACCAGCTCGTCAGCGAGTGGCGGCGCGACGACGAGCTGCATCGGTCAGCTGGGCTGCGTCGAGGAGTTCGTCGGTGCATACCAGACGCCCGGCACCAGCGATGGCATAGGCATCGCGGCGCGCTTCTCGCAGATCACGGGCATCACCGGCGACGGCGACGACACCCTCTGGGTGACCGACGCTCAGTCCGTGCGCAAAATCGTCATCTCCACCGGAGCGGTGAGCACCCTAGCTTCCTTCGGTGAGTTGGACGGAATCGTCTACATCGCGAGCACTCCCCCGATGCTCTTCATTGCTGACGCGACGCACTTCGTCGTTCGCCGTGTCGATCCATCCAACCCGGCAAATACGGCCGTGTTCTCCGGTACGCTCGACGTGTCTGGTTCGAGTGACGGCAACTCGACCACGTACACGAGTCCAGGCGCGCTCGCCTGGGTTGCGGGTAGCGGCCGCTACTTCGTGCTGGACGGCGGCCACCTGCGGTACTTCTTCAACAGCGGCTCCGCTAGCACTGTGTCCACCGGTAGCCCCGTGACGCTCGAGAATCCGGCAGGCATTCTGGCTGAAGTGACACCCGGCGATGCGACGACATACACGGCCGTGGTCGCTCAGAGCGACGGCAACAACCTAGTATCATTCAAGGCGCCCAGCGGGGCCGTGACGCCGTGGACTTCAGACCAGAGCTGCGGCAGCGGGCAGGGATTCTTGGACGGGCCGTGTGCGAATGCCCAGTTCCACGGCGTCCAGGGAATCACCTGGAAGGACCCGAACACGCTCTTTGCCGCGGACACACTCAACAACCGCGTCCGGCAGGTCACTTCTGGGCGACGGCGGTGAGCACCGTCGCCGGGGATGGCGTGAGTGGTCACGAAGTGGGCATTTTGGAGGCGGCCCGGATCGACGCTCCCAGCGCCGTGTACTTCCGGACCAACGCAAGCGGCAACGCCCTGTTCATCGTGGACGGCGCCGGCACGGAGATCCGACAGGAAACATTACCCTGAACCCTTGGTAAATGCCGTATAAGCATTGGCATATTTCCCAAGGTCTTCGTGCGGGTCCGCATCCTAGGAGCAGCGTGGTAAATGTGATGATCATGCTGCATTTCGCAAATCACCTCCCGGCTTTTGCAGAATGCGAAAAGCGTGACCTACTACAAGGCATGTCACAACTTGGCATTTTGCCGTTTTCTCGATGAGCAGCGCACCATCTCCGACTATGGCATGGGCGATGCATTCGGGGCCCGAGAACTCGCTTAAAACGTGCAAAGCTCCGGCTTATCACGCGCAAGCATTAAGGTTGTTGTGAACGCAACTTTGACTCGATGAGTTTTGGCCTATGCATGCATTGCTCGTCCACCCCGCTTTTCCGAAAACCTATTGGGGCATGGAATATGCGCGTTTGCTGACGCGTCGATCCGCACTGTTGCCTCCGCTCGGACTGCTTACCGTAGCGGCCTTGCTGCCCAGCGATTGGTCGGTGCGCCTAATAGACATGAGTGTCGAACCTCTGCTTGAGAAGGACTTGAATTGGGCCGATGTTGTCTTTGTTGGCGCTATGCAAATACAACGAGAGTCGTTTCACGATGTCATCCGTCGTGCTCACTTGTTTGGAAAGACTGTAGTCGTGGGTGGCGCCTATCCAACCACGGAGCCTGAAGCCGCACGGGATGCGGATTGCGTGGTGATTGGCGAAAGTGAGGAGCTCATCGGCCCCTTGTGCCACGATATTGCAGTCGGTGCCATCAAGCCACGCTACACAGCCGATGATCGCCCTGATATCACCCGAAGTCCGGTGCCTCGTTATGACTTGTTGCGCATTGAGGCGTATCAATCAATAGGCGTGCAGTTCAGTCGAGGCTGTCCGTTTAACTGTGGTTTTGTGACATTATAGAGGTATTCGGGCGTGTGCCGCGCACTAAGACCCCTGACCAGTTACTGCGGGAGTTTGATGCCATCTACACTGCCGGTTTTCGCGGCATGCTATTTTTAGTAGATGACAACTTCATTGGCAATAAGCGGGAGGCTAAAGCCATGCTGCCCGCGGTCGCAGATTGGATGCGCACTAAGGACTACCCATTCGATATTTACACGGAAGCCTCGATAAACCTCGCGGCCGATGACAGACTCATCGAGCTCATGCTGGATGCGGGCTTTAGTTCCGTATTCATAGGAATCGAGACGCCATCTCAAGAATCGCTCGCGGAAACGCAAAAGATCCAAAACTTGCACTTGGACCTGACGCTTGCCGTAGAGAAACTCACCCGTAAAGGCCTGGAGGTGATGGCGGGCTTCATCGTGGGATTCGACGCAGATGACGCGGGGATCTTCGAACGGCAATTCACGTTCATCCAGAATTCACCGATACCCATGGCAATGGTCGTCATTTTGTCCGCATTGCCGGGCAGCCAGCTCTGGCGCCGACTGGAAAATGAGGGCCGTCTAGTCGAAGGTTGGTCGGGCGAAAACTTCGGACGCGCCAATTTCAGGACGCGAATGCCCGAAAGCGCATTATTGGAGGGATATAAAAAACTACTAACTGATCTCTACGATCCCGATGCGTACTTCGCACGCTGTCTACGCGTCCTTGATTTATGGCCATCAAAGCGCCCGAGTCGCTTCCAATTTCCAGTCCGATACGCACTTGGGACCTTGCTGCGCACAATTTGGCGCCAGGGTATTCGTGCACCATATCGCGGGGCCTTTTGGCGATTTGTCGGCAAAGCCCTATGGCGGGCGCCGAATCTGCTGGCGCGGAGCGTTGCACATGCCGTCAACGGCGAGCACGCGATTCGGTTTACTCACGAGGACGTCGTGCCGCGACTCGCGTCAGCTCAGGCTGCGCTTCAATTGGAGTCATCCGTCCTATTCTCGCCCTCCGAAAACGAGAATATTCCTCGAGTAGCGGCGGTAGCGGCCAGACGGTTGCACGTAGCGTAATGGCCTATCTCGACAAGAATTGAATTCGTGCTGGCTCTTCGGCAGCCAGGTATCGCGAAGACCATCATCCTGCCAACACACGCCGTGGTCACCGCCGATGTTTACCGTCGTTCACCTAGCCGCTAGCGTGATCACCCCGAAGCGCTTCACTCAAGACGCTGTCAAATTCGACAGCACTAACGGTGACGGGGCCGCCCATTACTTCGCCTTCAGGGCAAAGCAACGGTGGAGCTGCTGCGGGTGGCGGCAGCGCTGACGCGACCATCCCCAGCGGCGGCCGAACGACTGGTGCGGACGGTAGCACAGCGCTGTCCCCGGACGAACTGCAAACCGCTCAGGCAGCGTGTGTCCGTTACCTCACTGCCCAGTGCACTCAAGATTCACAGTGCGACACGAGTTCCTCGTCAGCCTCGATCTATGCCTCTTGTATGACAAACCAGGTTGCTTGCCCGGCAATCTTTCTCAGCCCGGGTTCACGCTACACCGTCGATTCGCTTGACTCTTGTGCCGATGAGTGGACCGCAATCTCGTGCAGTGACCTTAACGCAGGCAAGTTGCCGAGCTGTGTAACCACCGGCACGCGGTCAGCCGGCGAACCTTGCCGCTTCGGTGTGCAATGCACCGGCGGCATCTGTTCTGCGCAGGATCCAGCGGCGTGCGGCTTGTGCCTGAATCCAGCTGCTTCCGACCAATATGCTGTGCGCCACTTTGTGCCGCGCGTTGCTTGTCTGAGCCAAGCATCCAAACTTGGTCGTTCTTGCGTAGCGTCACCACGTAGCCACCGCGTCCCACTTTCGCGACCCCTCTGGACCCGAAGTTCACCGACTAATTCCTAAGTCCCGTTTGCAGCCCCGCGATGTCGAACGTGTGGTCTAGGAGGACTCCGAGACTGATCGTCTGTAGCGTAAAAGCTCCAGTCTCACTTGAACCGACATTGCTTGGGTTTCAATGGAGCCGAAATGGGCAAAATAGCCGCTGTTACCGGGTCGAGTATCTTTACTGACAAGCTCGATCTGTGCTTGGGTAGAGGGCATGCGAAATAATCTGTGGGTTCGGTGTCATTGGGTTTTGCTCGGCGCGCTTGCATTGGGTTGCGGAGGCAACGACAACAACAACGCAGGTGCAACCTGCACCGCGGTGACTGCGTGCGGCGGCACCTTGGACGGAACTTGGACAATTGACTCGGTTTGCACTGAGGGTGACCTGGTGGGAGCGCTCAACGCCATGCTTGCCACAGAGGGCTTGCCCGCAGCATGTGACAATATGGTTCAGTCGGCTACCCTCGGTGGCACAGGAACCGTCACCTTTGCTAATGGCTCTGAAACCGACAACATAACCACTACAATGACTGGCAGTCTGCTCTACACGGCCGCCTGCGAAAGCGCCGTCGCTGGAACGACCGTCACATTGACGGCCAGTTCTTGTTCAACCGTGCAGAGCACACTTACCGGCGCGAGCGGTGGATTTACTACTGCGAGCTGTTCCCTTAGCGGGGGCAATTGCGCCTGCGACGTGACGCAGCAACAACAAGCACCAACAGCACCGCAGACTTACACAATATCCGGCGGCACCCTTACGTATACGGCAGCCAACGGTGGTTCAATGCAGTATTGTGTGTCGGGGACTTCTTTGACGGCACAGGGGACGTTGACTGGGTTGGCCAATATCATGATGATATATGTCGCACACAAAGTATCGTAAATGCCGCGAGCTGCCCGCAGCATCGCATTGCTCGAGCACGTGGACGGCGGCCAGCGCAGACGGTAGGCGATGAGGCCCTCACCGGTCTCGCTGAGGAGTCACTCGCTAACGAAGTGACGGCGTGCTGTGCCATAACTCAAACGAGCAGAAAACGGCAATTCTTGGCAACTTGATAGCCGAGGTATTGTGGTTGCGCCGTCGTCTTGGGCCCTGCTTGACGCTGGGCAGTTCGTGTGTGCCGCGCTGGCTCCGTTGCAAGCCCCATTATTCAGGACATGTAAATCCGCCCGAAGGTGGACTCTGGCGATGCATCCTGCTGCCAGGCCAATCTTGGATATTTTCCAACCAGCGGCACCGTGGGCCAGGGCATGCGCTTATTCGGCTTGCCCTCCTCTCGGTCTCGTTAGCTTCCGGACACCGGGACAACAAGGAGCGGGCAAGCACGGCCAAGCCATCCTGGTCGCGGCAACAACCAAGCAGCCCATGGCGGTCCGTTTGGACGCTACCACCCCGATACTGCATGATTTTAGCTCGTTTATTTTGGCACCACATGGGGAACGACGAAATGAGTTTTGGCTACCTCGAGATCCGAAACCCTATCGTTTTTCAGTACGCCACGCGCGATTCGAACGCGCGACCTTTGGCTCCGGAGGCCGCCCCCGAAAGCGAATCCAGCGAAGAAACCGCGAATTTGGAGTCAGCTGGCAGCCTAAATTTACCCCCATTTCTGCCGACTTCTG
Organism: uncultured delta proteobacterium; assembly: GCA_963835565.1. Lineage (GTDB taxonomy): Bacteria > Myxococcota_A > Polyangia > Polyangiales > Polyangiaceae > FEN-1139. Next base: position 18,416 of record CAWIGY010000048.1, on the reverse strand, counting down.
AGAATTTACTACGCCTGCCATCTACTCTGGCGAGTAAGGCCGCCGACGTTGCCGTTGGCGCTTACCTGCGTGAGCTCGCCACTGGCTACGCCTTAGCCCTCAGCGAAAGGGCAAAGTCATGAGCCGCCCGCCTTTTGCCATGACCTGGCTTCGGCCGTCTGTGGACGTTCGCCACACACCGGGCACCGAATACGCGACGGACGGCACCTACGTCTACGAGCGCATGCGCGACGCTGAAGGTCGGTACCACTATCGCCGAGCTCGCTGGCAAGACGTAGCGCCCGACGTCGAATGGCTCGACCTTGAGCCGTCAATTTGGCAACCCATTGATGAAACGGGCGTGCCGGTGGCGGGGACGGTGTCGTCATGACCGCGGTGCACTTCGAGATCAGCAGCCGTCGCCAGGCACCGCTTGCGGCTGAAGTCCAATACGAGACCCCAAACGTCACACCGCTGTTCATCGTTCGTCAGGCTCTCGAGAGGGTACTGCCGGTCAAGGTGGTGCGGGTCGATAGGCTGTCCCGCGTCGCCTGCCCTCGTGGCCTGCACTGCCGTAGCCGTTACCGGTTGGTGCTTGCCGCTGGGGATAAGCAGATCGGTTTTCTGCTGACCGTGGATTCGTGATTCGCGGCTAGGGCTTGAGCTTCGGTTCGAGCCACTGCCGCGGTGCACGAATCGGGAAGGGTTCCCGAGCATCGATGGCCGCAGTTAGAAACATCATGCAACGTATTGTCATCAAATATTCAATCAGTCGCACCGTCGCTCTGACCGAAGGCCGGGCAGAGTACGGGGAATCAAGTTACGAGCCCACCGACACGGAACTGCAATTTCTAACGCTGAATGATCGAAAGTATCTCGACACGCTGAACCTACAGCAGAGTGTCTTTTCCCTGCCGACGGGTGTCCCCCCTACTTGGCCCAACGTGGCCGACGCAGTCAAAGCCGCCCGACAATTGGCTATTAATAAGCAAGCCGCCGATCTCGCAGAACACGAAGCCAAGATAATCGAATGCTTGGCCGAACCCGACGAGAAATGGATCGTCGAAAACACCGACTGGCGTTACGGCGTGAACTCCAGGAGCGTGAACATCTACATTCCAGAGTACAGCGTTCGCAATAACAGCTGGGGCACGTCCGACGCTCGGATAGTTGAGCGCATTGCCGCGCTGCAGCCCGAGCTACTACGGCGCCTGTATGCGACGAGCTGAACGCCAAAGCCAAGGCCGAGCGTGAAGCAGCCGACGAACGCAAGCAGGCGGCCAAGGAAAAGGCAGAAGCCGACAAGCAAGCCGCCGTTGGCGACCTCGTGGCATGGCTCGTTGACGGCAATGGACCCGACCATTTGCGACGGGGTGCCAAAGACGAATACGACGTTGTAGGCGGCGCGGTGCAGTGGCTGACTGAGCAGCTGCGGTTACAGTGCCCGGGTGACCCGTGTCACAACGTTATCATTCGCAGCGGCACGAAGCTGTACGACCGTTACTCATGGGATAACCGAAAATCGCCTTCGGCAAAGGCATTTGAATGCCTGGACTCAATCAAGGCAGCGGTCGAGCAACTGGAGCACCCAACGAGCGTCAAGGTCACGGTCGATAGAATTCAGCTGGTCGAGCTCGAGCCGGCAGAGGACTCGGACGACGACAAGCTATCGTTCACGGCAGTGTGCGTGAAGGTGGCGCATCCTGCCGCGGCCCTGCGTTACCTCGTTGTGAGAGCTGAAGGTCTGTCGAAAATTGAATTTGCTGACTGGCATTGGCGAGACATCACCTATCGACGGAAGCCACGCCGGTGTCATGCCATGGCGGGCGCGACGGTTAGACCGCAACAAATGGATGCTGCTCTTGTCGTTCTTTGACGTCAGAGCAATACTTTCTTGATATGGCAGACGTGTCGGCGCAGATGAATCGCGATTCGCCCGATCAGCCGATCATGGCGAGCAGCTTGTGCCCATGCGCCAAGAGGTTCGAAGCAATCGAGGTAATCAGGACCACGCAAGTGACCTTGTTGAGTCCCCGCACCAGGAATCGTTCCAGACCAAAGCGACTCTTGAAGTGAGCGTTCGGCAATTCACAAAGCCCAGCGCGGTGTCGATATAGATCTTGTGCTTGTTCGGTCTGCATGACCTCTCGCCATGCATCGACCTTTGGCTCGAAATTGGCGTTGGGTCCCGGATTCTTGGACGTTTCAGGCACTGATACCAGTGGCAATATGTTGTGGTCCATGAGATTGCAAATGCACTCGTGATGTGCGTGTCCGGCATCAGCCAAGATGGTGTGAGGGGTCTGGCCCGTGCGCTGCTCAACCTCCTGTACCATCGGCGTCAATGAGCCCATGTCTGTACCTTCGTTAGTGACACGTAGTCCCACGATGGTGCGTGGTCCACCCATCGGAAAACCTGCCGTAGCGAGTTGAATGTTGTATGCCGGACGAAATCCGCCATCTCCCATCTTCATGATGCGAGCATCACTGTCAGTGGTGGATGCGCGGGGTTTTTTCTTGTCATTGGCTTTGAGCTCATGGACGACCTCGATAGCGCGTTGGACTCGTTGCTGGTAGTCGTGTGCAGCCGCCAGACGAGCGGTCTTTTCAGCGTTCGTTGCCTCTGGGTCGTCTGCCTCTGCCATGACCGCTTTGACATGCAGCGTCGCTTGTTCGAGACACTGTTGCAAGGCTGTTTCGCTTCGGAAAGAAGGAGCAGAGGCACTGGCCCGGACGCGAGTCCCATCTTGGGCCACGAAGTCCAACTCGACCAATCCTTGCTGCAGCAATGCCCCAAGAATATCCGTCATCAGTTGCTCCAAAGCGGCTCGATAACCTACTCGAAAACCTGAAAGAGTTGCGTGGCTGACGGTCTGATCACCCACGATCCATCGGAAAGCGTCATCCGATTTGCTGAGTCGTTCGATCTCACGAGCACTGCTAATCCCTCGCGATATGGCGTACAGCCAAAGGGTCAGCAGCATCTTGACGCTGAGTCGATCGCGCCCGCAATGTCCTTGCACCGACTTTGCATCTTCAATGAACCCAGATAAATCCAGGGTTTCGACAAGCTGCCACAGAACCCGCGCCGTATGGTTCTCGGCCAGCTGATCCTCCGGAATCTGAAAAACGAATATCCCTTGGCGTCGCTCAGGTTCACGGGTCCGCACAGGCTGCTTCGAAGTCACGCACTAAAGACACTGACGACGAAGAAAAGTTTCCATGAATTGACCAGGACGGCGCAAAACTTCAAGCATACGCTGACCGATCAACCGATCTGCCTTTCCCCACAAGTCCAGCCAGGTCACTCCTCAATTTTCGACAGCTCTTGAGAGCTAGTCGGCTCTCCCTGCTCTGTACTCGAGTACGGGGCAGCGGGGGCACGACCAGTGCTCAGCGAGGATGCAGCCATGTCACAACACCAATCGACACCACCACCGGCAAACACCATCGTGATATTGAGCGCCGACATATTGGCCACGAGGGCCGGGGAATTATTGGATCAACTGGCTTGCGGCAACTGGGCGCCAGCTCAGAAGTTACGCGAAGCCCTGGCCTGTTATTCCGAATGCCGGCTTGGTGTCGCGGTGCACGACGCGGCCGATCCGCAGGCGATGAACTGCGAGAAGGCACCCATTACCGAGAGGTCGATCCACCATGCCTGAACCCATGCCACTGCCCCAGCAGTGCAGCGCGGTCGCCATCATCTGCGATAATTGCAGCCGGCAACTGACAGCGCTGTCACAAGGACTCGTCCGCCAGGACCTCGCAGCGGACCGACCACTACTTACCAATACCGCACGCAATGCCTGCAAGCTGGCTCGCGATTCACTGGACGTGTTGCTTGAGAGCCTTGGCGAGCCCAAGCCGAAACGAAAGGGCAAGCCGTGACCGAACCGAAATGCCCCTGGCAGCTGACCCGCTTGGCCGTCCGCCGGTACCGCAGTCTAATCGGTAATATTCGCGGCCGTGCCGCGGTCAACGAAACGATCGCGCGGCAAGAGCTGACAATCATGGCCATCGATGCAACCACGAGTCAACGGGTGCCCAAGGAATTGGACAACGGCTCGATTCAATATCGCGGGCCCTCGCCGTTGCGGCTAAGGCTTATTGTTGTGCCACCCTCCAAGCACGGCACCGACCTGCCTGCATTAGTGGACGTGCTAACCGATAACGAGGGGCGCCGATGATTCGGTTATTTCGACGCAAGCGCAAGCAACGGCGCCGTCACATTGGGCCAGTTGTGCCGCAATGGGACGCGAACCTGGCACGCAAGCGAGTCCTACTGCTCGTCGAGGCTCTCGCTTTGCAGAGTCGCGAGGAATACGATCGCGCGTTGGAAGTCTTACCGTTCGAGGCGATTGCCAATGAGCGGGACCCGGTCTGGAGCCATCAACAGCTCTGCGATGCCATTGAAATATTGCTCAATGTCCAGCTGGCTATTTGTCTGAACGAGCGTCGGCTCGAACCATTGGCAATTGCTCACGCCAAAGTCTACCCACTGCGACCGCTGGCACGATGCGCGGAGTGTAGTGCTTGCGGGGACTGCGGCGCGGCAAAGGAAGGTGCGCTGTGAAACGCCTATTCAAGCTTTTGACCTCAACTGACTTTTGGTTTTTCGCGACCGTAGCAATCGTGGTCGCTGGTATGGTCGTCGCAATCTTTGGCTGCGGCAGTTGCGGCAAGACGCCACACGAGCCCGCTGCCCCTGCGCCTGCAGTCGCTGCACTGACACCACACGATACCGCCGGCGTCTATGTGATTCAGTGCGTGCCAGGTATGGTCAAGATTGGTCGCGCTCACAATATCGCTGAACGGATGCGTGAACTTCAGACGGGCTGTCCGTTCGAGCTGAAGTTACTTGCCGTCCTATCGACGAACCCGGACGACGAGAGCTCGCTGCACCGCCGCTTCGCTCGCGACCGGCGACACGGCGAATGGTTCGCGCTGTCGCCCGAGCTTGCAGACGCAATTCACACCGCTCGGAAAGGGAACAACCAATGAGAACGATTACCGGATTGATTCGCATGGGCTTCGCGCTGCTGTTCTGTTACGTCATTCAAGCGGGCGTGGCGGCTATCATGCGCAGCTGCGAGTCGGACAAGTCGCCTGTAGAAATGCCAGCCGTCACCATAACCGGCACGCCACCGGCGCCGTCGGAAGTGGCGCACACAACGGAGCTTTAGCCATGCGATACCGCAAACGCTTAGTCAACGAGGCGCAGGACCTTACTCGCAAGCTCGCCGACAAGGGGCTGAGTCCTTACCATCGTAACCGCCTTGCAACCGTACAGACTGCGCTCGACCTGCTTCGGCAAGGCGTGGCCCTTGACGTTGGGTCCGAGCACTGGTCGTCCGAGCATGCTGCCGAGTGGCAGGAATACCTTGCGCAATTTCAACATTGCGTCCGGGCGTTACCGAAATGTCCGAAAGCAAAGGAGCAATAGCCATGGGCTTGCGGTATCAACATAGAATCCCACTTGGCAAAGGCATCCACCTGAACGTGTCCGCTCGCGGTGTCGGTATCAGTGCCGGCCGCCCTGGCCTACGTGTCGGCATTAGCAGCACCGGACAGACTTACTCAATCGTCGGCGCGCCAGGTTCGGGCGTGAGCTGGACAGAGCGCTCAAGTGGCAAGGCACCTCGCGGTGTTATGTGGGTGCCGCACGGTCCCGAGGGCCACGAGATACCGATGGTCGAGACACCTCACGGCAATTGGCTCGTCTCGATAATACTCGGCGGAATCGTAATGTGGTTCCTGAGTTTATTCGGGGGCGGCTGAGGTGCGTGCCTACTCGGCGGGGCTTGGCTCTGAAGGGAGGCCTAATCGCTTCTCGACATGCTCAAGGCGCACGTCCATGCGAGCCAGTCGCACTTCGATGCGCGCCAGGCGGACGTCAATGCCGTGTATGTCCGTCCGTAGCGAGTCCACGTCACGCCGCGTTGCCATGTTGCGGCCAAGGAAATACACGGCTCCGATTACAGCAGCGACGATGGGCCAGGACTCGGCAAGAGCATGCATGGCTTACTTCGCCTGTCGCGCCGGGAATCCCAGCGTACCGCGCATCTCTGCGACGTCCTTACCGAGCTGGTGCACTTCGCCGGTAAGTGCATCGATGCGAACGCCAAGGCTGTCGATACGCCCGTCGAGCCGTGCCTCAAGTCGGTCAACGCGCGAATTCAATCGCTCGAACCCTCGCCACACCAGGCCGGCAAGGCCAAGCAGCATCGCGGGGGTGAGCCATTCGGTGACGTGCACACCCAAAGCATGCACCAACCACGTCCGCCGGTTTACATATCCGCTCGCGCTGCACTCTTTGCACCGCGGGCATAACGCTCGGACCCCTCAGATTTACGGGGTTTTTCAATGCGTAGACGAACCCTCTACTTTGGCCCGCAAAGGCAGCGATTTACGCGGGCAATCTCGCTTTGAGCGTTGGCTTGCAACGCCAGCCCTCTAACCAATCACGAAAGGGAATGTATGGCAACCATTGACATTGACGCACGACTCGAAGCGGCCATCAGTGCCGCGGACAACCTTCAGCACGGAGCGCTCGACGACATTGACCCGGCCGACGTTGCCAGGTTCGTTGCCGCGCGCCTGAACGAATCGGAGCCAAAGGCCAAGGTTCAAGTCCGGACGTTCGTCAAGCGCTTCGGTCGCACCACAGGCGTGAACCTGCTGCGCGAGGTGCTGGCGATAGAAGCCCTGGGCGGTGAGATGACCCACGAGGAGCCGCCGCGTTCGACGCAGTCCTGGGGGAGTGTTTTTCAAGCTGGCCAACAAGCTGTGGGCAACCCTTCCGAGGCCGCCCAAGCCCGAGAAGCTACCGCCGCCTACGCCCGAGCAGCTGCTGGCCAAGCAGGCGCGACCGAAAGGCACCGGCAAGCCACCCTCACGCCCGCCAGCACCGCTACCAGCGAGCCAGAGGCGTCAAAACAAGTATCTTCGTGGCGTACAGGCCGAGCGCTCGCAGTTCAGGGCGCCCCCCGCCGCGGCGCCTCGAGGTGGGGCTACTCGAGTCCAGACGCGCAATCCGGAGATCGTTGTGCTTCGAAGGGGGCGACCGTGAACCCCGCACTTCGATTCAACCTGCTTCGGCCGCGGTTGTTACCGATAGATTTCTCGGCGGTGCCCAACCCGATGGACAACGAGCTCGCCGTTTGCACGTTCGAGGGTGAACAACACGCGCCAATCGCCAACACGTTGCCGGTACATACCGGGCTGGCCCCGCATGCAAATCACGTTGCCTACTCCGCGGGTAGCAAACCTGTCAATCGCCTTGAGAACTCGGCCGCAGACAACGTCGTCAAGAGCATCCAAGTCCCCCTGAGCTGTGTCGGAAATACGGACGATCCAGATCACAAGTCGAGCTTGCGCTGCCTGGCGTATTCCTGCAATGTCGGCATGGGCTTGCCAGCCCGAATTGATTCGCGCGTTTGCTCAACAGCATGCAAATCCGCGTCGGTCAACGGCTCGTCGTCAACGGGCGCATTGGCTAGCGTGAGGGTCACGGGGTCGATCTGCTCAGCAGGCGGCATATCCAAAGTATGCGCTAGGCCCGTTGGTTTACAACAGTATCCAGAGTATACGCATAGAAACCCCGGGAATTTCGACAAGTCTCCCCTCGTGGTACCCTCCAAAGGCGAAACGCCCGGAGGGGAATCCGAGCGTCTCAGTGCAGCGAATCGAGCAGAAACGATGCCCAAGAAGCGTACAGGAAAACCGGCGAGTGGCAAGGGGGCGAAGGCTAAGCCGCCGATTGACCTAAAGCTCGTATTCGGCGACCCGAACACAACCGAACCCAGTGCGCCACCTAGCGGGATGCTCGACTGGTCTGCAGATGCAACCGAGCAAGGCAGCGAAAGGATAAGCTGGTTATCCGAAGAACGGCCGCTCAGTAAGAGTCGCGTCGAAGAAATAAAAGCGACCGCCACTCCGCACGTCGCTGCCTTTTTGCTAGGCCCTAACCCATTCGGCAGAGCGCCGACCGATCGCGAGCGCCTTGAATTGATTGCATCCGAATGCAACCGGCTGTTGCAGGGCAGCGCGGAACAAGATCCCCAATTCAGAAGAACGCTCGATTCAATCGACGCCCAATTGCACTTGCTCCGTAAAGGTATCACGGCCGACCCCGACGCATCGCGAGCCTTAGAAAATGTCAAGTCACTACGAGAGCTCGCCGGGTCTTTGGACGAGTACCCTGACATCGACTGGGCGGAAACGCGAGCCACATTGCGACGTGTTGCCGATGCTTACGTTGCGATGCCGCGCAACGTAAGGGACCGCGATGCGCGGATTCGTAATCACATTTACGAGTCTTGCCAGTGGGTACTTACGATGATCAGTGACGAGCGGTGCGCCAGTTTGCGAGAATCGCACGAGCCCTCGCTCGGTGTATCCATGATCGTGTCGATGGCTGTCACCCGGATTCGGTACTTTCTGAATCCCAGTGAAGCCCAGCGACTTGATGCGAACTACGGGGCAGTCGAACGTTACATTCGAGCATGCTGCGAACTGGTACCTAACGGTAAAGACAGTCCGGCAAATCGAGCACTCGAGAACCTGTTCTCAGCAATGGACATGTGCCAAACCGCAAGGCAATTCTTTGCCAACAAGCGTCGCCCCAAGAGATCAACCTAGAAAATCGTACCCGCGATCATCAGATGATCGCACCCCCAGAGCCGCTGGCTGAGATAGGACGTCCGTATGTCACACAGCAGCTGCCACGCGGCGGTCCCGCGTGGGCCCATACGAGTCAGATTGGCAGAGCGAGCCGTCACGAGCGTCGATAGTGTCGTCCGGATCTACCGAGGTATCGGGAGCGAGCACATGCGCGAGCGGGTCCGCCGAGCTGCCATCGAGCTAGGAGTCGAGCCACCTCCGCCGCCACCCCCTGCGCCTCACGAGGCCGCCCAATGAGTCCCCCAAATGCAACGCGGGCCCGGAATAATCCGAGCCCAGCGCGGTCGGGGTTAGCGACGGTTAAAAGCATATCCCGTCAGCCAGAGCCCTGCAAGCCCGAGGTGCCTACCGACCCTTTGACGCTTACCATACGTGCCGCCGTACGCGCCGAGCTGGAGGCACTACGGGACGAGCTCGTGGAGGTCTGTGCCACCCGTGCGCTGCCCCGCTACATCGACCGCAGCGAGCTCTGCCAGATGCTCGGGGTGTCGTCGCCGACGATACGCCAGCTCGAGGCCGCTGGACTCCCGATGGTCCACGTGACTGCTGACGTGCGCCGATACGATCCGGACGCGGTGCGCCAGTGGCTGGCAGGCAGGGGTACGCCATGAGCCGCCCCACTCGCCCCGCGAAAAAGCGCCGCGCAGCAAAACAGCGAGAGGCGCGCGCAGCTACACGCGTCGAGCGATGGGGCTTACATAGTCGCACTAAAGAACGGCACCCGATAGGAGTGCCGGTGCGACGCGCATATCTCGTGCCGGGAGTGCTGGGGACATGACCGAGTCAATCGAGTACTCATTTTTCGGCTGGTCCGAGCTACCGAGCATCGAGCCGTGGTTGACACTCAGCTGGGGCTACACGCGGCACATGCCATACGCTGTGCGCCTGTACGCGAGGCTAGGCCTCTGCCCGATACTGCTCCATGGGATTTTGGATGATGGCGCCTGTAGCTGCGGCCGTGCTGACTGCGACAAGTCCAGGGGCAAGCACCCGATCCACAAGGACTGGCAATCGGCACCGCTGGACGTTGACGCACTGGACCGCGCACTGGCTACTAATCGCCACTACAACATTGGGCTACGAACTGGCATGCAACCATGCGGGCGTGGACTGTGCGTCGTTGATGTTGACGGCGAGCGGGAATTGTTGGCGCCACTCGAGCAAGAGCACGGACAATTCCCGCGGACACTGACGGCGCGCACGGGTTCCGGAGGCCTTCACTTATTTTACTGGTTGCGCGATGGAATCGAAATCGGGAACCGTGCCGCAGTCGTGCCGCATGTAGACTTTCGAGGTTACGGCGGCCAGGTAGTAGCGGCGCCAAGTCTGCATTTGAGCGGCCGCAATTACGAATGGATTGATAGTAGAGAGCCGGTGCAATTGCCATGAGCCTAATCGATGCATTCGCCAAAAAAGGCGATAAAACAGCCGAAAAACAGGCGAAAAAGCCCAATGGCAACACTAAGCCAGCAGACGCGGCCAAGCGTTTTCGCAAGTATGCCGAAGCCCAGCTTGCCAGCCGTTGCGCTAACTTGGCGGCAACTGCAGAAGGGCAACGCAATCACCTATTGAATGTCCACGCTTATCAAATGGCTGGCATGGTTGCGCGCGGTTGGATAGGGGAAACCGCTGTAAAGAATGACCTTGCAGCGGCCGCGAAACGGGCTGGCCTCGACGAAAACGAGATCGGGGTAACGCTGGCGAGCGGTTTCGACGACGGGGTCACGGTGCCAGCTGAGGACCCGCCCGATCAGCCCAAGGCGAATAACAGCAACGGGGGTGCCTATCACGACGGCACACCCAAGGGCGACTACGCAAAGCAGCAAATGAAGCCAAAGTTTGCATTCATCGAACTGGGCGACTTGACCACTCTGGTCAAACAAGAGTGGCTTTGCTTCGATGCTCGAACCGACAAGCCTCTACTATTGGCGCACAAGATCATGATCTTGTCGGCTGATGGTGGGGGCGGCAAGAGTTACTTCTATTTGATGTTCGCCGTGTGCATTGGCGTTGCCTCGTATATTGACCCGCTATTTGGTCTATTTCGATTCGAACGGCACGGGCACGTGTTCGTTTTCACGGCCGAAGATGATGAGATTGAATGCCACAACCGCCTGGTGAAGATCGCGAACTCACTACACCTGAGTGACACCCAACGCGACAAAATAAAGCAATACGTTCACGTCTGTCCGCTGGAGGGTATCGACTGCACGTTGCTCGAAACGGATCGCTTTGGCAACTGCACTGAAACGCAAACCTACTCTGATATGCTGGCGTTTTTGAAGCAGACGGCGAAGGACGGCGGCTTTGAATGGGTGTTTGGTGTCATTGATCCATTCGCACGCTTTGCTGGCGAAGCCGAAACGAGCAACGCTATCGCGACACGCCTAAATGGAATGCTACAGCAAATTATCAAGGACCTCCCAGGCAATCCTGGGCTCGGCATTAGTCACCATGCCAGTCAGTCGTCCGTCAATTCAGGCGACGCAAAGTCTCGTGGCGTCACTGGCAATCGCAACGCGGTTCGAGCCGAATTTACGATAACGCTGTTCGTTACCGATGACGGTTTAGAAGGCCTTTTGCTGGCGAATGGCAAAAACAATTGTTCAAAAAGGGCCGATCCGTTGTGGCTGGTCCGCTGCCTGAACGAACCGCTAAAGACAGGGGGTCAACATTTGCGAGGGTGCACTACGGGCCGCAGACGACCCCGAATCAGAACAACTGGACGCCAAGCGCGGCGAGCGACGTCAGGCGACCAAATCGGAACGCAAGGAAAGTAAGCGAATTGAGGTCAGTGTTGAGTTTCAGGCGGATTGTGATTTAGTGCTTTCCTGCGTCCCGCAAACCCCAAAGCACATAAACAACGCCGAACTGCTTGGCTTGTGTCGAAAAAAAGGCAAAGGCTGGGACGACAAAAAGCTGAAACGATACACCGAATGGCTTCGCTCGCCGACTGCGGATTGTGCGCTTGTGGACTTGGGCGGAGGTACGCGCGCTACGGCGCGGCAATGGGCGAGGCCGTCCGCCGAACCCCAACAACCAACAGACCCGCAGGGAGTGCTACCGCTATGAGAATCGTGTCAGCTACCGACCGCGAATGGCGCAAGCACACTGAATTGTATTGTGACGACTGCGGCACCGACATTGCGAAAACGTATTCACCGGATGCGAATAACCACAAGTCCAATGCCTACCTTGAATGGTGGACCCACGAGCGTGACTCGAAGAGTACCGTTTTTCGCGTACGGCTGACCTGTGATTGTAAGTGTCGCCTTGGCCGAGAATTCAATGGTTCGCTTTGGGATGGTCCATTGACTTGGTTTGCGGGCCTACGTGCCTTCCGTGAGTATGTCCGGATTACCCGTGACTACACCTGGGAAGCCCAGCCGCTTGAACGCTTGCAGCAGATCCTACTCAACGCCCAAGGCCTTCCGACTTGGGAAGGTGAGGATATTCTCTTATGACTGCATTCCGGCGGGTATCGTCCGGCGTCCGGCAGTCGTCCGGCAGTCGTCCGGCAACCGGACCTTACCGGACGGGTAGACGTACGGGGTACGGGTACACCCCTAAGATTTCAAGCTTAGGGGGTACCGTCCACCGTCCGGCGTCCGGCACCACTTTCCTTATTAAGCGAACCCCAACGCTCTTGGCACACAGGCCGACACACTGGCTTGCTGTTCAGAAGGGTGTCGAGAGGTGGCCCAGCGCCACCACTCAGCCAGGCTCGGACGGTGCGTCTCACACCTACACGTCCGCACCGGAGGCGGCTGGTGGCTGGTGGCTGGTGGCTGGTGGCTGGTGGCTGGTGGCTGGTGGCTGGTGGCTGGTGGCTGGTTCACTCGCCAGGCTGTCCAAGGGAGCTCGCGCGGAACAGCGCAACGCAACGCAACGCAGTAACTACGGCTATCACCGAGCAGGATGCCCAAGATGGGGAAAACATGGCTGACGACGCAACGAACGTAACGAACGCAACGAACGCAACGAACGCAACGAACGCAACGAACGTAACGCCCGAAGCAACGCCCGACGCAACGCCCAATGCAACGCCCAACGCAAAGCAAAGCAAAGCAAAGGCAACGTCCGAAGCCGAGCGTAGGCGCCGTGTTGATCACCGACGAAACTCAGCCAAGGGTGGTCGGGCCAGCCAGGCAAAAGCCAGGGCGGCTAAGCAAATGAGCGGCAAAGCGGCTGTAGAACCGCCGGGTGGTGTGCCAGCCGTGTCAGTCGTTGAGCAGTCCACTCAACCCGAGCTGGGTGCCAAACCAACTACGCCCCTGGCAAACCAGCGGCACTGCCTGGTCTGCGATGCGAGGTTCGTTCGCGAGGTCAAGTTGGGCGAACGGTACAACTGCCCTAGCTGCGGGGCGTTGCTCCAATGCCGGTGGGTGGCACCGTGACTTGCGCCCCGCCGCTCGAAGTGCGAATATCCCTGCACCGAGCGGTCCCAGACGCTCGTGGACAGGGCCACGGCAGCCTTACGCCGGTCGCTGAAAGGCGAGGTCTTCCGGTAGGACGCAAAACACCGAGTCTTAGCTCACCGACTTACTCAAGCTTACCTACATCGCCACTCAGAACGCCATGCCGACGGCCTCGTAGTTGGCGCCGACCCGACGGTACTGCGCCGCGGGCGTTCGTGTCTCTGGGCTCAGCCGCCAGAGGGCTGCCCGTTCAAGCCAGCCCTCACGCCAGGATTGCCCGAGCAATTCGAGGCGTTTCGAGGGCCGGCGTAGCTGATTCGTCTACGCATCAAAAAACCTCGGTAAATCGGCACTTGGCTACTCGGTCGCTTGAGTGTGCCAACGCTGGAATCGTTGCAGCTGGACTGAATGCTTCGGCTGACTGCTGCCCCGCTGGCGAGCCCAAGCCGTTCGAAAGGAACCTAACCCGTGAACCCTGAACCTTGCCCGAATGCCCAACCCCAACCGTTAGCCCGACTTCCACAGTCTAGGGTGCGTAGTGCTGTATTTTTGGGGGGTTGCGTATTTTCTGGTCACTACATTCCGCGCCCGGCTTTGTGGCTGACCACTGGTGGGTGGGGCGCATTGGCTGATGTGGCACTGCGAGCCAATCGTAGATTTGGCGCTGCGCCGGCTCGGGTGTTGAGGCACGCCGGATTCGCAATTCGAGCCCACGGTTCGTCGGCAACACGATGGTGCAGACCTGATGGGTTTGGAGCGTCTCACGCACGCTTTCCCAAGAGGTATGCACACCGCGGTCAAGCAGCGTTTTCTCGATTGTAATGAGCAAGTGGTAGGCCAGTACGCATAGAAAAATGTACGTTTCAACGCGTCGCTCGACATGATGAAATATCGGTCGTCCTTCAAGAGGACTCTTCATCGCCCGGAAGGCGTTCTCCACGCGCGTGAGCAACACGTAGGTTCGCCATGCCTCGTCAGCGGACAGGTCCATTCGATCGGAGCGTAGCAAATAGCTTCCGTCAAGCGCCTCGGCGCGTTGCTTGCGTTGGGTGTCAAGCGTGTAGCTAAAGCACTTAGTGTCACTTTCGTACTGCATGGTGTAGTAGCGCGCGACACGCGGATAGCGCTCCTTGAGCCGACCGATCGCTTCGTGGATCTTGTCCGCTTTGCGCAGACTCCCCTTCTCGATGCGCACACGAAGCTTCTGCAAATCCACAAGCAAGCGCGTCTCGTGTTTCTCGCGGATCGCTCGGTCTTTCTGTACGCGGCCATCGCTGATGCACAGCACATAAGTGCCATTGTCGGTTCGGCGCAGTTTCACAAGCACTTGGCTCTTTTTCTGCAACGGGTTGCGCGGTGAAGGCTTACGAATCACAGGTTCGAACTGCTCTTCATCGTCAAACTCCGCCAGCCATCGATCCCGCTCAGGCTGTCGCGCGGCCACCACATAGTGCAGCTTGCGGTCGATGATCTGTTGCAGGTTCTCATCGAACGCCATGCCTCGGTCAACCACCACCGTCTGGCCCACTTTGAGCCCGACACGCGCGTCGAGCACGTCGAGCATCGTACCTACCGTGGCCCGGTCCTGCGTGTTGCCTTCATAGATTTCGTGGGCTCGCGGGAACCCGTCGCGATTGAGTACCAGGCCCACTACCAACTGCTTGCAGTCAGGACGATGATCGCGCGAGTAGCCACGCTTGGCCTTCGGGGTCTGCCGTACCTGTCCCTCGAAGTAAGTCGAAGTCAAGTCGTACAGCAGTACTGACTGGTCAAGGTTGAACAGCGACTGTTCGCGCGCCGAAAGCCGGCATTCGATCTCGACACGCTGCGGATAGAGCCGATCCAGGTTGCGGTACAGCGCCTCATCGATCAGCGACGAAAAGTCGTGCTCAATAGGTCCCCAAGCGCGGTGCGCTCAATCCACTGTGGCATCGCGTGTTCTGAACACGGAGCAATCAAGCGATTGAGCACCATCGCGCAGGATAGCTCACGCGTGCGTTGATTCATTCCGATATCAGTGAGGATCTCGTCCAAACCCAGCCTCTTCCACATTTGATAGCCAACGTGTACCGTACCTACCTCGCGGTGCTGCTCGGTACTTACCCGTAACGGATCTATCAAAATCCACGGCAGGCTCTCTTGCCGCGCGCTCGTCCCATCGGTTGCTTGTGATCGCACTTGCTCGTCGCGTGCATGAATCTTTCGCACCACCTTGTTGACTTCCGGATCGCTCGTCCCCTTCAGCGACAACTGTTCGCCCAAAGCAGCCTTGACCTTGTGCGCTAACTCCAACCACTGCGTAGCGGGTCGTGGATGCAAATCGCCTGGGAACAAACCACCCTCTGTCGCGGACCCTGGGGCGTGCGCACCGATTCTACCAACACGAACTTGACGTAGCGTTTGCCGCCGTGGGAGGAGATCACCTTACGGACATACATGCTTCGCGGGCACTACTTGCTCACGAACACGCATGTTGAGTCAACTCAACCAGATCACTTTTGGTCACTACATCGAGCCTTTCGAGCATACGCCTCGCAAAAACATTGGCCTTTTCGTCGCACATGACCCGATTTTTCTCCCATTGAGCCCTTCGACTGTGGAAGTCGGGTTAGCAGTCACTCCAATTGACTTTGCAAAACGACCACGTGGCCGCCGCGCAAAACAAGCTACTGCCATCGGACACGATTCGCCCAAACTGCGCCGGACCCCTCCGGACGTATCTTTGCCCCTTCGGCCTTGGCAAGCTGCTGCGAAGCTTCCTTGGCCTGAATTGCTTGAACGGGTTCGGACGGCGCTCGGCAACCTGCAGCACCCGGTAGTTCGGGAGCAAGTCTTGGAGCGACTTCGCGCCCGTGGCTACTCGCTGCCCGACTGCCTGCATCGCCCCGAGGCGCGCGAGGCATTGGCGGATTGTTTGACTGCCATTGAGGACCGCCTAGAGCTCGACCACCCGCAAGGTGAACCTGACAGCTGGGCAAGGCGCGAGGCTCGCCCCCTTCGTGGTGACGTTCGCCATTGGTGGGCAGACCGTTGGGCGCTTCGCGATATCCGTCGCCAGCTGGAGTGGAGGCTCTGGCATTGACCCGCCCGAGCCAAGCCGTGATTACCGACCCAATCCGCGAATCCGCAATCCAACAACTTGGCCAGCGCCCAATGCCACGCCCTGGCATACCGAATCCGGCGCTCGTTGCTTACGACCGTGCCTGGCTCGACCTGGTGTGTCCGGTGCCGAAAGGTATGAGCGCATACGTGCGCCCCGAGCATCGGCGCGGCAGGCCACGTAAGCAACCGTTCGAAACCATCGCCGAGCACCACGCCCGCAAGCGCCGTGAACGTGAGCTAGCCGCGGCTGCCATGCACGTCGAGGCACCGACCGCGCCGCAAGCAACCGACCGCAACCCCTCGGAGGAATAGCCATGCCTGAATGCAAACTGCAAAAGACCCTTGAGCTGACGCGCCTCGAAAGCGCCGATGGCACTTGCTCGATTAGCATCGCCGTGCGCGAGATTCCGTCCGACGATGGTAAGACGCGGCTATGTCTGGTGGTCACTGGGCACGTGCATCCGAGCGGTAGGTGTATCGATATCGCGACTCTTAGATTGCCTGGCGTCGGACTCCGAGTCATCGCACCGACAACGCAAGTCACACCGTCCGCGTAAGGTAGCCCATGCCCTTCCATGTGAACCTGAGTTTGCGGTCGGTTGCTTGCGAGGTCTCAATGCGCAAGCTTCTCGCGCTACTCGCCGATGGCCCAAGACTGGCGAGCGAATTGCCCAGGTCGTCGAAATGCTCCTTTGCTAACGCGCTGATTGCCCTCGAGGATGGTGCCCTCGCCAAAGCCGAGTGCATCGCGCGGCATGCGTATCCGGAGCTCAGTGTTTGGAGGTGGTCGATCACACCGCGGGGTAAGAGGTGGCTGGCCAAAGAGCAGCAGACCGCCAGTCGCGTGCACGGGAAACAACGCGATCAAGACGCAGAGGTCAACCATGGGTGATCCACTTGACCGCTTGCCGGAATTCTTCAGTCAGGTTCAGACTCGACTGCTGGCTGGTCGGCGTGCGTACGGTGACAAGTCGTTCAGTAAGGACCCGCGCGAACTGCTCGCCGAGATAGAGCAAGAATTGTTGGACGTCTGCGGGTGGTCGTATTGCCTTTACGTTCGACTTGCAGCAATGCGCCAAGCGCTCCGCGACGTCGAGCCCTCGAGCCAGGTGGCAAACGGTGAACCCATTGCAGGTGACACCATGCCGGCTTCGGCTCGAGCAAACGAACCTGGCCCCGGCTCGAGGTCAACACGTCCGCGACCGGCAAGTGACCCAACGGGGAGTCTGGCGGGGGCTGAAAGGAGGCGCAGTGTATGAAACCTCGAGTATTCTTCGAAAATGTCACCCCTAGCAACCGGACCTTGGCCCGGCCCGTATAACTGGTGTACACCAACGTTAGAGAACCAGATGACGCCGCTGGAAACCGAACTAGCCTACTTTGAGGCGAACAAGGCCGAGTATCAGAAGAACTACCCGGGCAAATTCGTGTTGATAAAAGGGACCGAGTTTGCGGGCGACTTTACATCGCAAGCCGAAGCGTACGAGGTTGGTCTGAAGCGCTTTGGCAACCAGCCATTCTTGATCAAACATGTCACGGATGACCATCGGTAAATTTCTTCGCCTTGGACTTTGGGTTGCTACTTGCCCGTTCATAACCAGCTTCTGTTAGCCAACGGCCAGCTTAGTCCGCAAATGCTGATTGCCTGCGGTCGGTTGCTGCACGTGGAATTGCATGTCCCGACTGCGCTTGCTGTTGTCATGAGCAACCTTGGACAACCAATACCGTTCCCGTAACCGGATGGGGTCTTATCGACACCGGTGCGACGGCGACAGCAATACACGGCGACGTAGCCAAAGCGATCGGAGTGAATCCAGTTGGTACCACGATTCGGGCACAGCCGGCGGCCCGCAGCCGCACATGCTTTACCCTGTACGAGTCGCGGCGCCTGGTGTTGGGCTCGACGTGGAATTCGCGGCAGCTGCCGGCGTTAAATTAACGGGTCAGAAGATCGGCAACCGTGACATCATTGCACTTATTGGTAGGGACATTCTCAGTATGTGCGTGCTGACTTACAACGGCCCCGGTGGGTTCTTCACCTTGGCCTGGTGAAGCGTCACAATGAACGACAAGCGCGGTGCCGCAAGTCGGCCGGCAGCAAGCGCGAACGGGCCACGTTAGCCGAGTCCTTGACGGCAATTCAGTCGAGCTGGACTAAACGACGGCCCCGAACCGGCGGACGTAACCAAAGGAAACGCCAAAACTGCGGCAATTCTCGCGGGGTCACGCCTA
>CAWIGY010000047.1:0-29139 GCA_963835565.1 uncultured delta proteobacterium | reverse complement strand
CTGAGTCCCGAACAGACGGCGAAGCCAATCCCAGATCCGAGCGAGCCAGGCGACGGTCGCGGACGTGCGCTCTTCGATGCGCATCAGCGAGCCAACATGCGCGAAAAGCGGCAAATGCGGTAGTCGTGTCACGATGTCGCGATGGTTAACGACGCGATGCCGCAGGTGCACGGTTTTTTCGACTTGCGTCGCAAAAGCGGCATTGCCGACTTTGGGTGAACCAAAGGAATACAGCGCATGGGCTTTGCCGTAGCGCCGCGCCGCCAACGTGGCCAACGCCGCGCCCAAGCTGTGTCCCGTGAACCACCAACGAATACTCGGATAGCGACGATCGATTTCGGTCAAGTATTGGTCGAGCCCACCATCGTGCCCACTCAACCACACACTGTCCAAAGCCCCTTGAAAGCCTTTGCGAACCTTCATAGCTTTCGGGCCTGGTTCAGGCACCAGGACAAAGATCCGCGTCCGTCAGCCAATTGGGGACCGATTTCGGTAGAGTTCCTCGAAAGGCAATCACTCCTGTTCTTCCGTCGTGGGCCACAATGCATTGGATCTGGTCACGTTGGTCTAGCTTGCCCCAACGCCGCGCGGCGCCCAGCAGCACCTTGATCTCGACTGCGCCGCGAAACATGCGCGCCAGCGCGGGCGCGACGGCTGCCTCGACTTCTGTGGCCGTGGGCTTTTCCACATAAGCTAGAAACGCCAACTCGGACATGTACCAGGCGTTGGTAGGGCTATACGTCGTTGCGTCACTTTCGAAAGGGACCTCGCCACAATCTCGAAAGAACTCGTACTCGTGCGGTCCCTCGGCGCCCACTACATCGAGCGCGGGCGGCATGAGCGGCTCGATGTCCGCAAACGATTTACAGCATTGAGGCTGGGTATCGTGCGTGGATTGGGCATGTGCTCGTTTTCAGCCTATTGTACATTGTGAGCACATATTTGGACCATCTGGAACTTATGGAGAGGACGCGCAGACTGCTCACCGCTGGAGCGATTTCCAGGTGCGGGTGCTCGAGGGGAGCGGAAGACTGACGATTGGTTCGTGCGGATTTCGCGCCAGTGCCGAATCCGCATTCATCGGGCTGCGCACCGCATGGCGACGACCCGCGGATCCACGGTCGTGGTTTGCAGCCGAGCACCCCCGCCTCGACCAAAGTCACCATCGACAGGCTGAATTGGTGGATGTGGTCCGGTGCGTTTCCACTGAACCGTCCGTGCCTTCGACAAACGGAATCGGCACAACCATTGCACCGACTTGAGAACTCCGACGGACCTGTTCCTCAAGAACTGGACCAGTTGAGATAAGAGCCAGTACAAGGAGTAGCAGATCGCGGTTCTGAAGAAGACGTGGGAGCTTCGAGTTATGCGACGTTTAGAAATGTGGGGTCTTGGTTTCCATCCATCCTGTTCTGGGTCACCTCCGCACTGGGCGATGCGCCGTCCCGCGCCGCCCATGCGATTCCTCTCTTTACGATTGGTAAGAGCCAGAATCGGAACCAGGTACAATATGCAATTCACGTGGATGACCGATGCGTGCCAACGCAGGGCTCGCCGATATTTGCCTATTGGCGCATGTTAGAGCTCGGGCCAAATCAAGTGGCGCCGCTTTTGTCACAAGAGATTAGGGCCTATGGAATCGCAACGCAGAGCTTCACGGCCAATAGCTCTGTCGGCGGCAAGGTTCGCCTCGCGTTGCAGGCAATGCCGAATCGACCGATTCTTGTGGAAACATTCCAAGAAAGACGCGCAGGTGAAAGTGGGTGGCCCGGCAGAATCCGCGGGCGGGTCGCCGTGGATGGTATCGAGCCTGGTCAGCTATGCCAAGACCAACGCCTTGAAGCTCGATTTCGTCTCATGGCACCGCTACGGCAACGACGGCGCGTCAACGGGTACCGGCTACGCCGATGCCAACGGGATGCTCACGTTCTTCGAGACGATGGGGAGCACCATCGCTTCCAGTAACTTCACGGGTCTCAACATCAACGACGAGTGGGGCTCCTGTTACGATAGCAATGTCGTACGGGACAACGAGGTGAGTGCCAGCTTCATTGCGAAGACCGTGCATCTAATTGGTACGGACACCAAGTACGCGCCTCCCTTCATGTTCGGCTGGTGGACTCTCTCGGATCTGTACGAAGAGTTCAACACCGGCACGAATACAGCTTACCGCGAAGGAAATTTCGGGCTGTTACTCAAGGGCGACGCGAATATCCCCGCATCGTTTGACGTAGCGAAACCGGCGTTCAACGCATTCAGATTGCTCCACATGATGGGCGATGTGCGCGTGACCACGACGGGGGGCACTACCGCAGACGGAGTCAACGCCGTTGCGACGGTCAGCAGTGATAACAGCGCCGTGCAGATCCTCGTCTACAACCACGTGAACGGGTGAACGGCGAACTCGGCCAATTCCAAATTGGTGAAACTCACCGTCAACAACATCCCCGTGACGGGTACGATAAATGTGAAGCATTACTTCCTCGATCGCACCCATTCAAACTCGTACCAAACTTGGGTGAACCAGGGCAAGCCCGCCAAACCCTCCGCAACCCAGTGGACGCAGCTGAGTTCCTCGGCCGAGCTTTGCTACTACTCTACGGCCACGACAGGTACGAGTTGGACCGTCACCTACCCCCAGAACATCTACGGAGTTAGCTTGATTGTCTTGAGTCATTAGATGGTTTTGGTTGACGCTGGAAGCTTGACGTGGAGCCCGTGACTGGGGGTTGACCACTCGGAGTTCGAGTCCAAACAACCGCCCAATGCCGAATGGCAAGGCGGATTTCCGGTTAGCACTCGCGCGAATCAAAAACTTTGTGGCCCCAAGCTGTTGTACGTCGTGAGAACCCCAACGCCTCTGACGTAGTCGCTTGGGGCCATCCTATAAGCGGACTTGTAGCATGAAACTCGTTGATTTTGGCCGGGCCCCAAACATCCGGCACAACATAGATGTCGCAGCAAACGTACAGTTAGCGCGGGGAGATCCAATTCACAGGTTACCGTGAGCATGCGTCGCTGGCAGGAGGGAGTCCCATTCGAGAGTCTTTAATTTTAGCCGTGGGGCGATTGGTGCTGCCTTGGTCGGCATCATGCTGTTATGATCGGGCTTCAAACCCAGCTCCGAGTTGCCTCCCACTCCCAACTGTCGCTCAAGGAATTGCTCGGTTGATCAAGCCGGGACATTCCCAGTTCCTTCCACTGTCACTGCACCCAGCCAGCTAGAAGCATTTCGACCCCTGATCGTGTCACCGCGCTTCCGACCCACCCTTGTCTGGCCCCAAGCCAACGTCCGAAGAGCTTCCAACCGCTCCGACGTTTAGCTTGGGGCCATCTACTATGGTTACGATTCACTCGACAAGCCGAGTTACGCCACTTCGCCTACGACGCGCTGACAATAGCCCCACACCAACGAGCAGCATTAGTGCATTTTCCAACCGAATTTTTTCGTTGTGCGAGCCTACACGAACAACTCCCGGTGTCATTGGAACCCCCAGATGCGCTTGGAGTTGACGAATTGGCTATACTCAAGCCCCCCACTGAGGAAGTGGCAATCGTCGATGTCGCGCCGCCGCTGGCCGCGAGAATACCGCCCACTGCAACGATGGTATTGACGGTACTGGTGCCGCCGACACTGGCAACCGTTGTTGAGGACTTGCCGCCGGCATTCGAGGTTCCACCCAAACCACCATTTGCGCCACCGGTCCCCACGACGATCGTTGTGCTCCCGGTAGCGGTTACGCCACCTGTCGAAGGCTTGCCGCCGGTGCTCACAGTCCCGCCCGAGCTTGCTCGAGTTCCCCCGGTCGAAGCGATTACCGTGGTGCCCCCGTTGGTGACGCCACCTGCCGACGACCTGCCACCTGGACTCGAGGTTCCACCCAAGCCAACGTTCGCGCCACCGGTTGCCGCAATACTGCTCGCACCTCCAGTGCCGGTTCCACCGGTTCCCCCAAGCAACAAAGCGACGAGTTCGATGCCTTTGCCGTTGACCGGATCGAGGTTGCGCGAATACTGCTTGGCCGTGACGTTGTTCCAGTGTTCGTGCACGCCCAAGCTGCCGAGAACGGTGCTGCTTCCGGCTGTAGGCTTGTAGACGGTGCCCGACAGTTTCTGCCCTTGGGCATTGGGAACGGATGCCGCTTCGTGCAGGTAGTAGTCCGTGTTCTGGGGCATGTCGTACTGCGCGTTCAGGAAGTCGAACAGCACGGAATCGATAGCTACTGCGTCCTGGGACATGAACAAGCTTGCTGGGCCACGAGTTGTTGAATGGCGCCATTGTCCACTTCGTGGGGTCAACGTTGGGACTCGACGCGCCATACAGGGCGTCAATCATGAAGAGCATCTCCTTCTCGCCGAGCTCCTGGTGACCCATGGGCTCGATCAGATTGGAATAGTAGTTGGCCGTATTGCCGTAGATGGGACCATGGCGTTGCCCGCTAATGGCGCCATAGTGGTTCTTGAAACACTCCAGTAGGGCCATCACCATGGCTCTTCATGATCGCCATATTGATGATGAAGCCGGCGTCTAGGAATTGCTGGGCGATCTTCGTGCCGAGCGCCGCGTTTACGCCAGCGCTCGAGGCATAGACGATTTGATCCGTTGTCGGCCAAGTTGCAACCTCGCGGCCCTGCTGGCCCACGCCATCGACGAAATGCACGCCCGGATGTGCAGCATGCACGTACGTGTAGATGCTGTCCCCAATCGTACGCGGCCCACCCCACTGATGGTTGAGGCTCGTCGGGTCAGAGATGATGATGTCCGTCTCTTGCACGCCCGCAGCCACCAATGATGAGACGAGAGCCATGATCAAATGCGGGTTTGCCGTAATGGCATTGGCGTCGCCACTTACGCCATTATTCGCGTAGTATGTGTTATTCCCTTGGTTCGTGGGGTTTTGATTGATCTTGACCGCAATACCTTTGCGCGCAGACGCGGCGTAGCCGATGTTGCCGTTACCGCGTCGCACGTTGAAACTGCGAAACAGGGCATCCCATGCGGCCGCGTCACTCGTCGTGCTCGTGAGTGTCTGCAGATTCGTCGAGAACATCGCGTTGACGCGGGCTCTGGTCAGTCTTGCGTTGGGTCCCACCAGTGAGTCCCGTCGTTCGCCCCGCTCCAGAGTGTCGCTGCGGGATCACGCGTCCACACGACGCGACCCGGGTTGATGCCACGCGCGACGCCCATCGGCTGATTGGGCGCCTCGGTAGTAGCTGCAAATAGTGAGCGCCATGGCACTAACCCGATCGCGAAAATGAACCCGATGATTGCCATGGCCCAGCGCAAGCGAAGAACACGCTGGCGCAGCCGGTTCGCGACGAACAAACCTGCCACAGTTCCAGCAATCCAAACAACGAACGCCGAGGCAAGGGGAAAAGCGGCCCGCTGGCAGGGATACATCGCACGACTCGGTTTGGGCAAAACGCGAATTAAAAACCAAATCAGGGCAGCTAGGCCCACGACCGTGCCAACTGCTTTCGATAGAGCAGATTTCGACGAGAACGGAGAAAGTGCCATATTATTCCTCGTGTGTCGGACTAGGCCAGAGCACAATTTCGTGGCGAATTGCGACTGAAGTGGATTCAGCCAGTTAACGTCAGAGCCTTTCGTCAGCGATCGCGCAAACACTTACATCACTAGCAGTTGCGGCAGTTGCAGATTCGGGCTCGTCGAAATTCTGGCAATTTTTGCATCTCACGCTGCGCACGGGCACGGCCGAATTTTAGATTGCGCGAAGAACTAGCGCGAGCCCTACTACGTGCGATACGTATCGCCGACGGCAATCTGCTTTGTCCTTTGGCGCGCAACTGGACTGCGGAATCCGTCGAGAAGCGGGTGCGTCGATTCGAGCGCCCGTAATCGCGCAACCAGCGCTCTTTCTCACCCTGTGATATCGCGGTGCACCATCAACATTGAACCGCCATGGAACCGTTTACACGTAAGCGGTGTTGGACATTGCGATTTTTGCTGAGCCTTTTTTCGCGTTACTGCTACTGCCAAGTTGGGAAATGTTCGCTCGCGTTCCCTAGGAGGCCTGAATGCGATCGACCATATTGAATCCTGTTTGGCTAGCTTGCGCCGCGGCTCTGGGATCCGCTTGTAGCGGCACCGATAGTGGCGCAATGCAAACCGCAGGTGGTGCTCTCAGCAATGCCACGGGAGGCGAATCCAGTGTTGGTACTCTACCGAGCGGCGGGAGCACTGCGAGTGGGACAATGTCTGGCGGGACTAATTCCTAACCGGAGATCCCCCGCGTTTCGCGGGGAGGCTCCCAAAGTTTGACAGTTCCGGGAACGTAAAAAGGCTCCAGCTCGTGAACCGCTCAAAGTTCTCGAGAAGGAGCCAGGACGTATGGACGTCAACGAAAGTCTCGCCCACACCAAGTGGGAGTGCAAGTACCACATCGTATTTGTGCGGTGCTAGATTTGATTGGTAATTCGGTTTCGCTCACGAACGCCTACCGGTCGGTAGACGTTCTCTTGGTGTCTCGGAATCATTCATCGAGAAGCGCCACAAGTATCGCCTCCGCCGCGCTGGTGTCGCCTCCCCACAGTCCGACCAAAGCGGCCATGATGTCACCGCGGCTTGGAGTGCGCAGTTTGCGTGAAGTCTGCGCATCTTCCCGCGGCGGATCACACCATTGCGGGATTCCCGCGGACTGTGTACCAGTTTCCCGCGGAGACGTCACTTGGTGCATCGATGTTGCACTCTGGTGCACTCTCCCGATGTCCTCGAATCGGCACAATTGTCACTAATGCATCGTAACGACCACTCGGTGCACTCGCTTGAGTACTATTCCTAAACCGAAGGTCACAGGTTCGACTCCTGTCGGGGGCGCCCTCGTTATTCTCGACAATAACACATAGAAACGGCCGTGTTCAGCGCTGACCTGGTAAGACGCTGGCACCCTCTAACGCGACAAGACCGGACGCATTCGGACGAATCGGAACACGGGCCTGGGCAATATTTGGGCAACAGATGGGCAATGGAAACCGATGGTCACCTGGGCTGAGCACAACAAGGTCGGTTAGCCACTGAACTATCGGCATGGCACTGATAAAAATGGCAAAGCTCGGAGGTGGTCCTATCGGCATTCGTGTGCCCTGATTGACGGCACCCTTAGGTAGTGACTGTGGCCATTATTGGTCAACCCAGACCAGTCACTATTAGCCAACGCGTCAAGATAGAGCTAAGTGAAAGCGTGACGATGCGCGTCCGTGCGCGGGGCCATATTGGGATACACTGACCGGTCGTTTTCGGGGTACCCTGGTCAGGTCTATTACCAGTTGGGCAGACAAAGCGGCGCGGCATCTCTGCAGATGAAGCAATGCAGCGCAACCTTCCACCTCGGGTGAGGTCCGCGGACTTGGCACGCTGCGTTGGTCTCGGAACTGGGTTCCTGCGTGAACCCCTGCAGCTGACCAGTCAGCGCTTGCGAAGCTGCGCCACCCAGACGGGCACGTCGGGCAGCGGCTCGGGTTCACCGCTCGCCCCAGCCTGCTCGAACCATTGCCGCACCTCGCCCAGGGATGCGAAGTCGTCCTGGATGGCCGCATGGCTGTAGAAAAAGCGCGCCAGGGCAGGGCTCACAAAGGAGTTCAGCCAGGCAGGAAGCCGGAACCGTCCGGTGAGCCCTCGCATCTGCTCCAGCGTGGCGTCCCCGGAGAAATCGGCTAGCAAGATGCAGCCATCCGGCGCGAGCACCCGGAGGGCTTCCCGGAGCGCCTGTACCGGATCGGCGAAATGCTTGATGGCTCCGACGCAGACAATGCCATCAAACGTGGCATCGGCAAAGGCCGAGAGGTCCATGGCGTCTGCCACGGTCAAGTGCACATGGGGCGGCACTTTGCCTCCGAACGCCCGAGAGATGTTCTTCTCCGCCAGCGCCAAGAACCGAGGCGAGAAGTCCGAGGCCACGAAGGAGAGATCCGGCCGTGCCTGGGCCATGTCCACCATCTGCAATCCTGGCCCAACGCCGATCTCCAGCACCCGACCTCCCGCAGCCACGCCGGACAGCACGGATTTCTCGACACGCTCCCGGAACACCTCGACCGAGGCTGGACCCACCAACCTGCCGTAGAGCGTGGTCACCAGCCGCGAGTGGTACAGACGACGGTAGAGACGGTTGCTATCCATGGCGGACTCCTCGGCTCGCCGAGTCGAGCTCGGCACTCGAAACCGTGGCACGAACCGTTGCCGGACGTCAATTGCAACCACGCGTCGATCTCGCATCGCGTTCGTGAGGACTGCGCGCTGCTCAACTTGAGATCGCGGCGACGTCCGGCGGGCGGTCGCGGCTGAGTGCTATTGGCGCCGCAATAAATCGTCAGTGGCTCGCGCTCGACGCTCAACGGATAACGCCGACTGGCGGCCCTGGGTCGCCGGTGGTCCGCTCCGCCGCAAACGGCGACCACTGCCGGGCGGCGTAGAGTCGGAAGTCGGGCGTCCTCGCAAACTGGGCTGCCCAACTCCGGGCTGAACCCGGCGCCTTTTCTTGCTGAAATGTCATGGCTGCCGCGCGCTGTGGCTCGTCGGACTTGCATCAATTCTACAGCGCGCGGCTGCCTTTCGTCTTGATAGGTTGTCGTGTTACTGTTTAGGCTGCGGGTTAGCCCGCAGCCGTTATGCCGCTCCGTAATTTTGTGGAGCCTTGGTGATTCTAACTCCATGTGGCCGAATCTCCGCGGATTGCGCTGGCCCTCGGACGCCGCAAAGCGGCACCAAAATACTTACGGTTGCCGGTAACTGTTACTTGGTGCTCCGGCGCGTTTCGTCCCGGCTGGATGCATCCCACGCAGGGTGGGCAACGTCGTTCTCGCCTGACAAGGCTGGCACCGCGCTCGAAGGTACTCTCACACGGCCGCATTCGTCGAGTACCCGTTTGTGATAGAGTCGCCGTTCGAGCCGGTGCTGCTCTGGGTTTGGGTGAATCACCGCCCACAAGTGAGACACCAGCCCTATCCCCCAACCGAGAGCGGGAATCACGGCCCAAGGGAAATGCGTGGTCAACACGTTGATGGTCACCAGCAACCCATTGGCCATCACGTACGGTATCAGGTGCGCTATGAAGCCGCGCCATCGCTCGCGCTGAATGGCAACGAGCTCAGCGCGCTCCGTTCGTTCCGTCATCACCTCGGCCGCTGCTTTCTCGAGCGCTTCGGGTGAAATGCCGACTTCTTCCGCGGCCGCCATTAGGTCATCGTGTGACAGCTCGCCACGCTTGTTGTCGTGCTCGATGGCACGCGCCAGAATCGCGTTCACCTCTTCCTTGCCGTATAGCTGTCCAGCCATGATACCTGCCGATATGTATGGTGAGCCGGGCGTAGGTATCGAGCAAGGCTCGTCTCACAGCACGTCAGAATCGCGTGAGAACGCCAAATATTTTTGCGGGAGAGCTGGGAGGCATTTACCGGACTTTTGTCTCCAGGGCCACCGATAATGCGATTCGACACATATCCCGAATTGAACTCTTGCGGCTCTTACGGGGCACCGGCCAGGGTGACGCAGCCTGGCCAAGTGCGTTGGAAGTGATGCCAGCTCGTCGTTACGTTGAACAGTGGTCGGAACACCTTTTCGATTTCTCGGAGTGCGACGGCACCGCACTCGCGACGGGTCTACTCGATGCCGTATACGATGGAGACGATTTCGATTTTCCGCAGCGTTTCGATCACGATGTTTTGAATTGATTGACGAGTGATCTTGGTGAGTTGCATCACAAGCTGTCACGATCGGAACGCCGCGGAAGTCTGCGGCCGCCTCCAGTTGTACTGCATGTACACGACGAAGTGGTCTGCGAGCTTGAATCTGAATCCGCTTATTCGACGATGCTCGAGTTGATGGTGGCACCGAGTTCGTGGGCAGCCGGCTTGCCTCTAGCTGCAACAGGATACGTGGCCGAGCGATATCGAAAGTGAGCAAAACCGAAGAGACCTGCGTTTCGATCAGGTCCGGATCGGTCTGTCTCCGCTGGTGCGCCACGATGTTTGGGTGGGCTCCGGGGCCCGGTGGCTTGTCCTCGGATACGAACTAAGGTTACGGGCCAAAACTGCCTAGTCAGTCGCCATGATGAGCCGAATTGAGGCAAATGCGCCTGCAACGGAAATCTTGCAATCGCACACCGCCCCCGCTGACAATGCGTTAGTGGACACCTTCTTCTCGCCGTGGGTTGATCGCTTTCTGGAATCTGTGCGAAGCGCGCAGCATGAGATGCTCATTGTAAGTCCGTTCATCAAACTGTCAATGGTGCGCCCATTCGTTGCCGCGCTAAGTTCGGAACCAGGGCTTACCGTTAGAATCGTCACCAGATTCAATGCCGCAGTGTTCCAACAATGCTCCAGCGATCTTAGTGCATTGGCTCTTCTACAAAATGACTCTCTCAACCGCTTCCACTTGTTTTCGCTATCACGGCTGCATGCAAAGATATACGGATTTGATCGTCACCATGTATTCCTGGGATCGTCCAACTTCACAATTTCTGGACTCCATCGCAATCTGGAGGCGATGGCCTACCTTGGCAGCGCTACTCTTTACGAGAGGTTATTAGCAGAACTCACAGAGCACGGAGCTTTTGACAGGGAGATCTCCAAAACCGAGTTGAGCCAAATGCGTGAGACAATATCGCGCAGCACGTCTCCGCTCGCCACTATTGAGGCAGAACAAGCGCCACAAGTTGTTGGCGAGGACTTTGCGTCGCCAGTTCAGTTGGACTCTGCGACACCGGGCCTGCTTGATATGTTGCTTCCCTCTGAGCAGACCCGATTGGTGGAAATTGATAGCACCCTCTTTGAGTCGATAGGTTTGAGACTCCATTTCTTATGCAACCATGCACCGCACTCGTCGAGGCAACCGAAGAGGACAAGCTCAAACGCCGCGCACTTTGTGAAGAGGCTGCCCGTCGTGATCTTGACCGCATTCGTCAACTTATTGGAACTTCGCTCGGACCTCTCAGCTCAGCATTCGAAAGTGCAGCCCTGTCTATTTTCATTGACGAAGCTTGGTGTAACGTTTTTCGAAGTTTCGGACAAACAGGATTTCAAGCTCAGCACCTCGGAAAGCTCGGTGACGCCTTGATTGATCTCGAAGTCGTAATGCAAATAACTCAACGCATTAGAAAGCAGAAAGATCCGGGAGTTGGGGTACTGACATCTGCACTGAATTATATTACGAGCAATCTGGACTACACCGGATTTCTTGAACAAAAAGGCCTAAATTGGACACTGGGGATAGACCCTTCTTCGGCGCAGAAATCGTGCGACAGATTTCAAGCACTTGTGGGACTCAAAAATTCCGACGGCTCTTCCTCCTCTGCGCTAGAATTCATGCGAACCCTCGTCGCTGAGCAAGTTGGGCAGGTCGGTTTTTCAGAGCTGAAGTCAGACGTAAAAAGTCTGACTCAGCATGACGCAAAAAGTCTGGCCCAGCAGAGGGCGCAAGAGTTGAAATACCCCATTAGCTATGCTGTGGAGCGGCGTCCCGATTCTTTGGACCACACGGCGGTATTTCAAGGAATTGTCAGAGTCGGACGACGAAGCTTCGGTCCAGTTGAGGGCCGATCAAAAAAGGATGTTGAGGTGAAACTAGCAAGGCTAGTACTTGACGCTTTGGGCGTGCCCGTACTGTGCGGAAACTCGATCGAGCACAAATCGCGTGAGTCTACGGGATCACAGCTGGACGACCGGGGGATCCTCATTGCGTTGCTGACCGTGCTCGGACCGCGGCACCTTCAGGACCGAGGGGCTCTGGTGACCGGTGACCCTCGGGTAACCCCCCTGGTAACCCCCCTGGCCGTCTACTCGGCGCAGTAGCTCAAGGTACTATATCAGCCAACGGGCCGTGAATCGGAGCGTCGCCAACGTCGCCGAGCGGTACAGTCGTGAGCGGCGCATCTGAAACCACGACGTCATTTCCGACCGCTACAGACAAAGGTGAAATCGCGTGATTTCTGCTCGTTTATGTTTTCGCACACTGCGACCTAACCGCTTCGTGACGCTGGCTCTCGATCGAGCTGTAGCCTACCGGCCAATACGGTGTTTTGGCCTGCTACGCCGAGCGGACGGCTAGGGCGTGAGTACCTGTCCAGTACCCTGGCCGCCGGGCATACACGGATGGCTACTCCCCGTTGCTTATCGCAACCTCGCCAGCCCTCGACCCTGCCGGGGTTCTCAGCGACTGCAGTACGGATTACCACACACCCCGTGAACGCTGCCGCCGCCGCATGTCAGCGGACTCTGGCACGAGCCACAATCGAGCACGTTACCGCAGCCGTCACCAGCCGGACCACACGAGATATTCTGCTGCGCACACGTGCGAGGAATACATGTTGCGGGCGGCGCAGCGCTCACGCACGATGATAGGTCGAATATCATGAACTCAAGCATGTGCTCTTGCGGGGTCATCGGAGCCGTGTCGCACTCACTCGGGAACGCGTATCCGGGGGAGTCAGTGGCCGCATCAACGTGGAAGTCGCTATAAAGCACCCGCCCACACTGCTGCGTAGGGGGCGCTCCGACGGGCGTATCGAACGTGTAGTGAAGCGGGAATTGCTGTGTCCCACTCAGCCAGTACAGCCACCGGGTGGCTTCAGCCGCATTCACGGCATTGAAATCATGCCGCGCATCGGTAAGGGAGATTTCACCGGGCGTTGTCGATGCACCAACGGCTGTCAGCCATGCTGCAAGACTCGCACCTTGCGGATTCGTCATATCGACGATTGCGGTCAGTGGCGATGGTGGATCGGCCTGCTCAGGAGCCCAGGTTGCGGTGCCAGCGAAGGACACATTCTGGTACAGCCACGTGTAATTGTAGTGCGTTGCAAAGACGCGACCACCCGCGTTTGCGTAGTTGAGGAGAACCTGTTGCTGTGCGGCAGTCTTCGCCATCGGCTGGCCTTCGCACGACAAGATCGTCATGTCATATTTGTTGATGGTCGTCTGATTCGAGTAGAGAGCCGTCTCGCCCGGTGCTCCTGGGACAGATGCGCCGTTGCCCACGTAGATCTGCACGCGGCCCGTTCCGCTCGGGGCGGTGAATTCGGAATCGCTGATGCCGATCTTGCGCAGCACGCACTCGAGAGCGTCGACTGTGCCCGTCACCAGGGACATCAGCGGAATGTCGCCCTCCGACTTGTTTGCCGGGAGTCTGAAGAACGCGCCGGGTTCGGTGTTGTCCGTGCACGCCGTCACTGAGGAGAGACTGAGTTGCCGCCTCCATCGGCCGAGTTGAATGACGATGGGAATGTCTGTTCCAGCCGGTACGTTCGTGAGCGTGAAGGTACCGTCTGCAAGTGAATGCGTGCTGACGAGGGGCGAGCCTGAGACTTCGTCCCCGCATTGCTGGCAGGCGACGTTGGGCGCGAAGGGCTGGACGGGGCCGTTCGGGACGTAAACGAGGGCGTTGTAGATCGGGTCCTTCCCGTTGGGTGCAAAGACAGTTCCGCTCACTGTCGTCGTGGCCGTTCCTGGACATGCGGCCTGCTGCTGGCAGAGCCCCGTACAGGAAGTGATGGGCCCGCAAACACCGGGCGTTCCCCCTCCGCCGCACACCTGATTTGCGGGGCAGGTTTGGCCGCAGTCGAGCTGCCCACTGCACCCATCGCCGGCCGGACCGCAGTTGAGCCCGAGCGTGGCGCATGTCTGAGGCACACACGCTTGGGGCGTGAAGCTGCACGACTGGCCCGTATCACAGCTGAAGGTAACGCCTGCCGTACAGACCCCCGACTGACAGGTATCGTCTAAATGGCATGCGTTGCCATCGCTGCATGGCGTGCCGTCCGCGACTACGGGATTCGAACACTGCCCCGTACTCTGGTCGCAAACGCCAGGCTGATGACATTGATCCTGAGCGACGCATTGAACAGTGCCGCCAGAAACGCAAACCCCAGCCAGGCACGTGTCGTTGATATCACACGAATTGCCGTCGTTGCACGCAGTGCCGTCAAATGCCAGTGGGTTCGAACAGGTGCCGGTCGCTGGATCACAGGTGCCCTGCACGTGGCATTGGTCGGAGGCCGCGCATTGGATTGTGCTGCCAGGCAAGCAGACTCCAGATTGGCATGTGTCGTCCAAGTGACAAGCATTACCGTCATTGCAGGGTGTGTTGTCGAGCGCCGCTGGATTGGAGCAGACGCCAGTACTTGGATCGCAGCTGCCGGCGACGTGGCATTGATCGAGAGCGGCGCACGTGATGGGATTCGACCCGGTGCACGTACCGCTCTGGCAGGTGTAGCTCTGGAAGCAAGCGTTCGATCCGGCGCATACGCTGCCGTCTGGTGCGCGCAGCGTGAGGCCAATCTGGATCTCGCTCCCGGTCGTGCCCGCACCGTGATCGGCATTCTGAATTTGTAGGACGAAGTTCGTCGCGGACTCGGAGGCACCCGCGGCGTCGCCGTTGTCGCAGCTTGTCAGTGAGAAGCTTGAGGCCGCGTTCTTCAGCGTATAACTACACGTTACCGTGCTGCCTCCCTCCTTGCTGAACGCGAGGCTCGCTTGGCCGTTCTTCGAGGCGCCAACCGTAATGGGAATCGATGCGGGAATGGCAAACGGAATTGGCTTCGTAAAAGTGGCGGTCCCGTCAATGTGCTGGGACGCGTGAAAGACGAGTGTCGCGATCAGACTGACACTGCACGTGACTGGAGTACCGGTCGTTCCCGAAGGGGTGCTCGATGGCGCTGACGCATTTTCGGGCGAGAGCGATGTCGCTAGTGGCCCATTCGAAGGCGATTCCGGAGCGCTGGAGCACGAGACACTGCCAATCGCGACGAGCGCTGAGACAAGCGACACGCACGCATTTATCGAAGACGAATATCTGTACCGCGACGCTGCACCGGATACCAAGGGAAAGCGACCCTCATGACGGGCCGAAGTAGTGTGAAAGGATCGCAGATTTGAAATTGGCATGTTTCTCCTCTTTGGCCACCACACGCAATGTGATGTCACGCTGGGCTGAAATAGTAGTGATCCCCTAACGCGGTAGCCGACAGCTACCGTGGCAAAGCGCTTATAACGTGGCCGTGTTCGTCGAGGCAAGGACAATCAGAAGCCTTCGTCCGCGACCCCAATCATAACTAGGGTACCAGAATGCATTATCCAATCGCGCGAGGCGTATGCTGGCTACTTCACGCATCCGGAGCAATTGTGGAGGAATCTAGCCACGATTGTCTCCAACCGGTCATCCAGATTGACGCGCCTTTTGACGCAGTAGCCCCCGTCATGGACTGTGTCACTTTGGTCACCGAGTCGCGAGAAATCGCGGGCATTGCCCTGTTTTCTGGACGGATGCAGTAGGGAGCCATGACAACCCGATGATAATGCCATGGCTCAAGGCCTATGGCATGTCCTGTGCCGGACTCGACGACGTGACAATGTGCCAATGCGCAAGCTACACGATTCGCTCCTAACTCACAGCGATGGCATTTTTGCCTTGGGTGCCCACCGTCCGCCGACGGGACGAATCGAGGCCCTCAACAACAATTGGGAAGCCTTGGTGCGTCGCGCCAGAGGCTATCGAAATCACCAATATCTGCTGGCCAAACTCCGCTTCATCACCGCAAACCCAGTCGCCAACGACAAGGGCATTCGGCGCTTCCTCGCGCTCGGCCTAACTCCCCCCATCCCAGTACCAGAGCCAGTGGCCGCATAGAATGGCCCTCGCCCCGATGATAACATCAAACTGCGCTCGGCCTTGGACGTGCGACTGACATCTGCCTCCCCGTCATCATCTACCCTCTAGGTCACACAAACACCGCGTGATTCACGGACCTGCTCGCATGTCCGAGGCGAGCACCGTGTCGCCCGTCAACGCTTATTGCCAGTCACGCCGCTTCCGCGACACGGAGCTTTAGCCCAGCACGCATTTCGACAAACAGCCGTAATTCCAGCGTATCGGTGCATTGAGATAAAGGGCAGTGAAGACCATAAATACGCTGAGCGTCACTAGCTCTTGGATGTCTTGAGTTTGGCAGGAGCGAGTCCGGCCTTTGCCCCAATGCGGTTAGCAGGAACTTGAAAGCAATACTCGAAAAAGCGATTCCCCAACTTGCCAGAATCGCTCGAAAGACTGCTAGCTGCATTCAAAAGCGCCCGGAGCAGTTCAATCGCGAAGCTTAGCCCAGCGCCCGACGCACGCCTTCGATGATCCTGGCCTTTCGGCAGGGCTTTTGAAGGAATTGGTAGCCATCTTCCGGCAACTTGTATCGAGCAAGCACGTCGCTACCGTGACCTGAATGAAACAGGACTCTCAAATGAGGGTGCAGTTTCTGCAAGTTCGCAAACAGAGCCACACCATCGTTGTCTGGCAACACGACATCGGTGAAGAGCAAGTCTATTGGGGCTGAGCATTGCGACGATACTGCTAGTGCCTGTTTCGAGGAACTAGCTTCGATGACGCGATACCCTTCCTCCTTCAAGATGCGCCGGGTCGCGTTGCGGGCTGCATCTTCGTCATCGACGAGCAGCACAGTTGTCGATTGTGGATCGTCAACTCTTGCATTGAGGCCGGCGTCGGGATCAGAACCCGCTTCGATGACTTCGCAAGCGCATGGCAAATAGAGTGCAATTTGTGAGTTCGGCTGTCGTTGAATACACTCAAGACCCACCTGTTGTTGGAGGGCCGCAAGCACCCTACGAAGTTCTGGGCTAGGCGAGTCTTCACGTTCCGTCGCGTCCGAGCCGACGAGCAGTTTCACGTATCGTCCTGGGGTGACATCGGCTTTTCGTGCCGACGATACATCAATTGCGTCATAGCCAGATATCGTTATGAAGAAGGGCTCCCCTTCACGCATGCGATGGCGCGTGTCGAGCGAAAGCTGGAGCAGGAGCTGCTCCACGAGACTCGGGTCGGTCAGTACCAGCCACGAGCCTGAACTGATTTCGAGCTGCAGCTGACTTTGTTCGGGCAAAGCGCACCCAATGACAGGACAAAGCGCAGAAACCAATTCTCCCAGATTCACGACCTCGATCGCAAAGGTAGAACGTTTGCCAATGTCGAGCAGCTGGCGCGTGAGAGCGGCCCCGCGATGGGCAGCCTTTTTTATTTCATCCAAGTTCGACGCGACTTTGACTATTCGGGGGTTGCTCCAAGAGCAGAACATCGGTGATGCAACTGATGGTGTTGAGAACATTATTAAGGTCATGGGCCATGGCAGTGGCTGCGCGCCCCGCGAGGATCTGCCGGTCCGACTGCAGCAGCCTTCGTTCGAGCGTGGCTTCATCCTGAAGGGGGTCCGTAAGGTTGGAGGGTGAGGAGCCGGTGACGGCAGCGATTTGAGGATCGAGCGTGGAACGTTTCATGGAGCCAGTGTTTGCTACGGCTGGACCACCACTTACGATTAGGTAAGTGCCATGAATCTGTGCTCCCCATGCTTTTGAGCAGTCAGGATTGGCACGTCATCGCGCAGGTCGTATTTCCGGCCGAGTCGTCCTGCGCGACTAGAGTTCCCTTACATAATGTCATCAAGTCACGTAACATGCTTTTGTCGGTGTCCCATCGTGGGGAGACTGCTCCGCAGCCATGGCGCATCGCATACTCATAATAGATGACGAACAAACGGCGCTGAACTACTTGGCACGTTTCTTTCAGGCCAAGGGCTATGAAACTGCACATGCCACGGATGGCAGCTCGGGCTTGGCGCAGTCGCGCGAGTTCTCGCCTGACGTAGTCGTGCTCGATCTGCGGTTGCCAGACATGGATGGAATTAGCGTGTTAGCTCAGCTCAAGCAAGAACTGCCGAACACTGGCGTCGTCATGATTACCGGGCATGGTGATGTGGAGACCGCGGTGCGCGCCATGCGAACACATGCGGATCACTTTTTGCTGAAACCCCTCGATCTGGACGTGCTCGAGACAATCGTGGCTCGTGTCATCCGTAACTACCAACAACGCGAGGAGCTATCGTTCTTGCGTGGTCGGCTTGACGCTGTAAAGAGCGGAAGTGTCTCCGCTCTTCTGCCTGAGGCATTGGCTAGCCAAATCCGACTCGTAGCGCAGGGCGCTGTGACGACCGTGCTTATTTTGGGCGAGACCGGAACGGGCAAGGGGCTCGTTGGACGTCTTATCCACGAATTGAGCCCCAGAGGGCAGGCAAGCTTCGTTGACATCAATTGTGCTGGTCTTGCCGGCCCCCTCCTGGAATCCGAGCTCTTTGGTCATGAGCAGGGCTCGTTTACAGGGGCGACAAGTCGCAAGCGGGGGCTCCTAGAAATGGCCTCCGGCGGCAGCCGTATTTTTGGACGAGATAGGTGACATGCCGCTCGAGGTCCAGTCCAAACTATTGAAGGTACTCGAAGACAAAAGCTTTCGCCGAGTTGGCGGCACACAAACGCTAAACGTGGATGTCCGCATCATAGCCGCGACGAATGTGGATCTTGCCGCTGCGGCCAAGCAAGGCCGGTTTCGACAGGATCTCTACTATCGATTGAACGTCGTGCCGCTGCAATTGCCGCCACTGAGAGAGCGCCCAGATTCTATTGCTGGGCTCCTTAGGCAATTCGTGTCGGAATACGGGCGGGTACTCGGAAAACCTCACATTCGTCTGTCAACCGAAGCAGAACACTTGCTCTGCGCATACAGTTGGCCGGGAAATATTCGTGAGCTGCGCAATGCCGTGGAACGCGCGATCTTGCTGTGCCAAGAACAAGAGATTCTACCGTGCCACTTGCCGGACGCGCTCCGTAAGCGCCGTCGTCGCAAATCGCTCGATCTCACCGGTGACAATACGCTCGCGCGTGTCGAGGAGTCCCACATCCGTCAAGTCCTACAAGCCGTTGCGAACAACCGATCTCAAGCGGCCGAGGTGCTCGGACTGCATCGCGCGACGCTGATTGCTAAAATCAAGAAGTACGGACTTGACTGAGGTTCTCAGCCATCTAGAATCTCACGAATCTTCCGAAGGAGCTCGGCCGCGCCGATGGGCTTGTTGATGAAATGGGTCCCAGCGTCCAGGACTCCGTGGTGAACGATCACGTTGTCCGTATAGCCGGACATGTAAATGACCTTCAGGTCTGGTCTCGTCTGAAGCAATTGTTCTGACAACACCCGCCCATTCATCTTCGGCATCACCACGTCCGTCAGCAGCAGGTGAATTGGCCCCGCGTGTTCGGCGCTCGTCTGCAGCGCCTGATGGCCATTTGCGGCCAGCAGCACGGTGTAGCCAGCTGAGCCGAGAATCCTTCTGGCAACGCTACGAAGTACCACTTCGTCCTCCACCACGAGGACGGTCTCGGTTCCCGCAATCAGCTTCGGGGCCTTCGTCGGTCTGCCGAGTAGTGCAGTTGTGGTCGAAAGCTCCCGCGGCAGATAGATCTTGAATGTGGTGCCATGGCCCAGTTCGCTGTAAACCCACAAGTTGCCGCCGCTCTGCTTGACGATACCGTACACTGTTGAAAGTCCCAAGCCAGTTCCCCTGCCCTTTTCCTTGGTCGTAAAGAACGGCTCGAATATCCGGGTCCTAGTGGACTCGTCCATTCCGATACCCGAATCAGTTACAGCGATCATGACGTATCGACCGGGACTCACGGCCACGTGGTTCGCGGCGTACTCGCCGTCGAGATCCACGTTCGCGGTTTCTATCGTGAGCTTGCCTCCGTCTGGCATTGCATCACGGGCATTGACTGCCAAATTCATCAGCACTTGCTCGATCTGCCCCGGATCGGCGCGCACCAGGTCCAACTTCGGCGCCAGCATCTGAATATAGTCAATGTCTTCACCGAGAATTCTCCTGAGCATCTTCTCCAACCCAGCGGCGATGTCGTTGAGGTCCAACGACTGGGGCTGCAGGACCTGCTTGCGGCTGAATGCCAAGAGCTGCCGGGTGAGCGCCGTGGCGCGGTCACTGGCTTTCATTACCTCCACGAGGTCGTCCGCGACAGGACCCGTCTTTGGGACTCCATCCATTGCAAATTCCGTATGATTCAAGATCACTGAAAGCAAGTTGTTGAAGTCGTGCGCCACGCCTCCAGCCAGGATTCCGATGGCCTCCATCTTTTGTGATTGACGTAGTTGCTCTTCTAGCGACTTGCGTTCCGTGATGTCGCGTGCGAACCCGTTGAGATACTCCTTGTCGCCGAACTTGATGTGCGTTGCCGCGATTTCGACCGGAAATTGCGATCCGTCCTTGCGGCAATGCACAGTTTCATAAGTGAAGGACTTGTGCTTTCTCAGCGTCTGCCAGATCTCAATCCAGCGTTGCCCTCGGGTGCGGGGATTGACGTCGAAGATTCGCAGATTCATCAGTTCTTCTTGACTGTACCCGAGCATCGTGCAGCCGGCGGAATTCACATAAATGCATCGGCCGTCCTCGTCCAACCAATAGACACCGTCAGAAGTAGCATCGATCGTATCACCGAGTAATGCCAGCCGTTCTGTCGCCTGCTTGCTCACGGTGATGTCAACGGCTCCTGACAACAGGTACTCCGCGCCGTTCAGCACGACTCGAACCCCAGAATACGAGGCCCAGCCAACGCTGCCGTCCATG
This sequence comes from uncultured delta proteobacterium, assembly GCA_963835565.1. Lineage (GTDB taxonomy): Bacteria > Myxococcota_A > Polyangia > Polyangiales > Polyangiaceae > FEN-1139. Next base: position 8,671 of record CAWIGY010000047.1, on the reverse strand, counting down.
CGGCGTATCTGAACCTCGAACGCGTGTACCGAATGCCCTTTTTGGATCTCGGAGACCACGTGGGCTCGGTCCTCGGGGTTCACCCAGATACCGAATTCACTCGTTGTACGGCCCAGTAGCTCGCGCTCGCTGTACCCAAAGACTTCCTCGAAGTGTTTGTTCGCAGCGACAAAGCGTCCCTCGCCCAGGGTCGTGATACCCGCGCCCACGGGCATGAACCGGAAGGCCGTATTGAACCGCTCCTCGCTCTCCCGCAAGGCCACCTCGGCACGTTTACGTTCGGTGATATCGTGAAGAATGGTAATTGCGTGGGCCTCGCCGTCAACTTCAATCAATTCCGCTGATGCTAACACCAGCAACTCTTCTCCCGATCTTCGTTTGAGAGTGAATTCGGCATCGCGGACATTCTGGTCTCGACTCAGCGTCAACACGAACCGTGCGCGGTCGGTGTCACTGTACATCTTGAAATCCAACACCTGGCGATCAATGAGCTCAGCACGGGAGAAGCCCGAGAGCTTCTCGAAGGCCTTGTTGACTTCGACAATCTTCCCGCCACTAAGCTGCGTAACGAGAATGGCATCTGGGCTCGAGTGAAACAGCTTCAGAAACTTTTCATTGGACGCCAGCAGTTGTGCCTGCGCGGCTCGCTCTTCGGTGATATCGCGGCCCTCGGGTATCAAGGCAACGACTTGGCCGGCGTCATTTTTGACAGGTCTCAATGTGAACTGGATGAAGTGGGGCGTGCCGTCTATTGCACGATGGATCGCTTCGGCCTGGACGAGCTGTCCTCGGGACGCCAGTCTTACCGCGTCTCGAATGGTCTGCTGCGCTTCTTCGGAATGCGACCACCAGGGAGTGTCCCAAAATAGTTTGCCCTGGACATCGGGCAAGGTGAGACCGATGAAATCCAAGGCCGTCTTGTTGACGTCAACCAGCCTGCCCTCGGGCGTCAGCAAGCCGATAAAACCATAAGAAAGGTCAAAGATGGCTCGCGTCGTTCGCTCGCTTTCGCGGAGCGCTTGCTCTGCCAGCTTGCGTTCCGTGATATCACGGACCATGACCAGTAGCCGTTGGGTGGCGTCCAAGCAGGCGAGCCTCATATTGACTTCGACCCAGAACAGTCTGCCGTGGCGGTCCTTTGCTTGCCATTCGAACAGTTGCGGCCCTTCGTTGGCAGCCTTGGACATCCAAGCTCGGGCGTCTTCTTCGGTATAGGGTGGGACACCAGCGCTGAGATCGCCGATGCTCAATCTCAGCGCCTCCTGCTCGGAACAGCCGTACATCGCGCACATCTTCTGGTTGACTTGCAGGATGGCGCCGGAATCCTTGTCGTGGACAAACAAGGCGTCGTTGATCCCGGCAAGCACTGCCTCCAATCGTTCGAAGGTATGACGGTCGGCTTCGTTGAGCGGCGCAATCAAGAAGAGATACCAAAAGACGACCGCGGCCTGTGCGAAAAGCAACAGGGTCCAGGAAGACCAAGAGTGCACGACCCGTTGCACGTCAAACTCGTAGTGAATGACTCCGCTGAGATACAGGGTGCCGATGATCACTAGACCGACGGTGGAGGCCCAGAAGAACCTGAGTGCAGTTCTGTGTCCAAAAACTATACTCGCGAATATAGCGACAAAGGGCAGGATCACTTGGGCAGGAGCGAGGACCCCAAAACGGCTGACACCTACCATGCACCAAACGATAACCACAATGGACAGGACAACCGCCGCAATCTGCGGCTTTATGTGCTTTCTGCGGATGAATATCCCTAAGACGGCAAGGAAGAGCAACGACTGGATGGCGTTGACGGGCCTGAACCCAATCTCAAACGCGCGCAGCCATGAAACGGGAAGCAGGACCATCGCGGCGACCATTACGCCGGTCAACTGTCGCCAGAGGAGCTCCTGCCTCAAGGGTACGTTCCTACGAACGAGCTCGGGATTTGTCAACTTCTTAGTCATCTCACCAGCCAAGCAGTAGTGTTGAAATCGTCAGCCTCCCGGGATTGACTGCATTGGTGAACGGCCGCCCCCCGTGAGGTGCCAATATTAAACCTCGCCAAATCGCCCTTGATTCTTGCCATTTAGTAGGCATTGGCAATCCCAAATCTCGACCCGGTTTGCCAGTATACTCGGCCCGATGAACGGCATATTGCTCCAGTTGTCGCCACCATTGTGGCCGGCTGATACATCGCGGCCAGCAGCACATTGTCGATTACGTCATTGAGGAAAACCGTGTCCTGTGTGAACAACTTGGCAAGAAACCTTGCGCCTTACGAACGACCAACGTCGAAAACTGGCGGTATGTGCCAAGGTCCTGGGCCGGTCAGCCTTGCACGTATCGCCTGCATTGTGACCCCCGATACCTTTTTACGTTGGTATCGCAATCTCGTCACCACGAAATACGACAGCTCGTCAGCACGCGGTTCGGGTAGACAACGAAGACTGACATTGCCAAGCTCGTCGTTCAAATGGCTGCCTCAAACCCAGGTTGGGGCTATACGAGACTGCGCGGAGCACTCTGGAATCTTGGTCACGATCTTGGCCGAAATACCATCAAGCGCATTTTGGCCGATGCGGGTATTGAACCAGCGCCCGAGCGCAGTAAACGAACGACTTGGATGACATTCCTCAAAGCTCATTGGGGTGCGATAGCTGCAATGGACTTCTTCACGGTGGAAGTTCTGACTTGGCACGGACTTGTACGATATTTCGTCTTATTCGCCATCGATCTCAAGACTCGTCGCGTTCACATCGCAGGAATAGTCCACGAGGCATACGGTCAATGGATGGAGCATGGTGCTCGAAAAGACCTGACTGATCCTGTCGAAGGTTTCCTCCGTAGCAAGCGCTATCTGATCCACGATCGCGTCCGTTATTCACACGTAGATTCGTGGGCACAGTGGAAGCCGCTGACACTGCTCTGCTGGCCGCCGACACGTTTGGGATCGGACTGTTAGCGTGTTCGGGTCTTCCAACGCCATCGGCGCCCGCGTATACATGTCCCGCTTTCGGTCGATTCGATCTCCACGTTGTCCATGATCCTCAGTATCGTGCCAAGGCCGAGGCCGAGACCGCGCCTTGTCACCACCCTGCCGTCATCGGAGGCATCGTGGCCCTCGGACGTCCCATCGCGCAGAGCAACGTCGAGATCGGCAATTCCGTGCCCCTGATCCACAGCCTCGAACTCAACGCCATCGGTATCGACGGGGGTTCTACGCAGTCGCAACTCTCCCGAACCGGCATACTTGAGGATGTTCGAAACGGCCTCGCTGACAGCAATGGCGAGCTCCCACTGCTCACGCTGCGAAAAGCCGACTGCAGCGGCAAATGCACGCGCCCGGCGCTGGCAAATAACGATATCGAGCGAGCGGCTCACCTGGATCGTAAGCGGTTGCGGCGAAATGGACGCTTCGCTCGGCCCCATATACGGAGATCAGCTCGTGGACTCGAGGAAATGACCGAATTCGTCAAGAGCGCTCTTAGGCGAGCCGAGGACGCCGTGGTTATTCGAGACTTCGAGTCGCCCCACACTGTTTGGGCTGTCGGCGAGGGACTCAGGGCCACTCGGAGGCTGCGAGGTATCTGCGTCTAGCGGAACTTCGTCGAAGATGCCAATCTCTCGCAGCGCCATCTCCCCGAGCTGTCTATGTTCTCGTTGGTCGGCCGTGAGGATCTCGAGAGCCGCTTCCAAGCTCACCGCAGTGTCAACCCCGTCCATGCGTATTCCCATTTCCACCAGCGTGGTGGCGATTGCCGCATCGAAGCCCGCAACTACCGTACGTACTCCCATCAGCCGTCCGATGTGCGCGATGTCACGGATCGCGCACGCTATGTAGCTGTCAAAGGTGTCCATTCCGGAAAGTTCGACGATGAGGCCCGACACCCGTTTGCGGAGAATCTCCTCGGCTATATTCTCTTTGAGCTCTATTACTACGGCGTCGTGTAGCTCGATTTGAATCGAAACCAACAGGTTCTCGTGCAGCTGGATGATCGGAATCGTCCGAGCCATCTCAACCTCCCAAGGCCCGGCTCTTCGCGGTTCGGTGTAGATAGGCCAGACAATCCATGAGCCCCTCCTTCAAGTTGCGCAGCGTGGCCAATTCACTAATGTCCGCGCCGATCTCGACCAGCGTCTGCGCGACTGCAGGGCGCATACCCGTGAGAACGCAGCGCGTCCCGAGCAGCCGTGCGGCGCGTGCCACCTTGAGTAGGTAGTCCGCAGTTTTTGTGTCAACCACTTCGACCCCGGTAATGTCGATGATGACGCATTTGGCATGGCCAGCGACGAGATGGTTCAATAGCGTATTCATGATGTCCATGCTGCGGCTCGTGTCGACGGTACCAACGATTGGCAGAACGAGGATATCGTCCCGAACCTCCATGACCGGGGTCGAAAGCTCGCGGATGGCAGCGTTTTGCTCCTCGATCGTTTGGAGTTTGGCGCTGAGGTCTCGTTGCTGCAGGACCAGCTGCGCCTCCTTTTCTTGATTTGATTCCGCCATGGCGCGCAAATCCATGACCATGAAGTTGATGCCCATTTCGAGGCTACTCAACTCATCTTCTTGATGTTCAATGTCGATGCTTTGACTGAAATCGCCGTCGGCCACTTTGGCCAAGACGTTTTGGATCTGCTCGAGACGTGCCTTCCCGTTATTGACGTCCATGGCTCACCACTCCACTCGGTAGGTGCAGGATTCGGCGCTGTGATGTCAACAGTTTTCCGGGTTGACGTGGCTTAGTGTGGCGTTTGGCTTGAAGCCTTTTGCGACGGCCAGGATCACGCCAACGTCGAAGCTACATGGATAGGGGTTGTCGCAGACCATCAAGCCACCGTCTTTCCCGGTCGTCCAGTGGTAGCCACCGATTTTTCCCGCAGCGTTGGAGTGATTCGCGTGGTACGCTGCATCAATCCACGCGAGCGCTGATTCGACGTTGGAGATGTGCTCGGGGAGATTCGTCCTTACGACGTTCTCGAAAATCAAAATGCCCATGCGTTGCAGAAAGCCATCTCCGAATTGCTTCTGAAACTCGTCCATAACGGCGAGGTATTGTGGAAGGGGATAAAAGGCTCCGGGATCAGTCAGCACGTCGTCCACCTTGAAGGTTCGTCTGACAACCTTCATGCCGCGTGCTTGATAGGGCCCGAGTGCGGATAGAAATGTTTGAATCACTGGGCCTGAAACTAGAACGCTGGGATCACTGAATTGGAACTCTTTCATTTTCTTTTCCTTTGGGACGGTGGATTGATGGGTGTTAAGGTCGAGTTACTCGTGCCGGCACTATCACGTGTCATGCTGCTTCGACTCGAAGGATCACGCAGGTGGCGTCGTCGTGATCCTTCGCGTGAGTGGCCAGGACGATGGACGCAATGTTGGTATCTCGGGTGCCGTACTGGGCCAGGGAGAAACGGCTCGAGATTCCATCAGTGCAAACCGCGAACACGTCACCCGCGGTGACAATGTGCCGGGTAATCAGCAGTTTGCGGATACGACCACCCAGGTAACCAGGGGCGTTTATAGGTTGGATGCTCTGTGCGCTCGAAGCAACTACCGTAACGTTGCCGACTCCTGAATGCAACAATGTGTGTGTGGCCATATCGAAACGCAGGACGGTTAGGACTGCGCCGCGCGTCCCCATCATCTGGTGGTCGGTACGCCGGAGCAGATCCTCCAAGTTATCGTCGGGATGCGCAACGACGTAGTCAACGGCACGTTCCGCTGCCTTTGCCGCATGGGATCCGTGACCAAGGCCATCGGCGACCGCGACCAGACAACGCTGGGAGCCATAAACGATCCTGACCTGGTCGCCGCATACGACTTCTCCGGGTTTGGGGCGGCTAGCGACATCGGAGTGGACTACCAGCATGTTTAGGCCTTCCTCAGATACTTGGTGATCTTGATCTCGGTGCCACGGTACGGCCCGGTGTCGATAGTGAAATCATCCGCGAGACGCTTGCAGCCGAGGATACCCAGGCCAAGTCCAGTCTTGGACTTGTAGCCGCCGGCGAGAATCAACGATAAATCGGGGATTCCGGGCCCATTGTCCTTGGCGATAACGCGGATACCCGTACCTGGCGACGGCAGAGGAAACAATTGAATAGTGCCATCGCCCGCATAGCGATGAATATTGCGAGCGAGTTCCGACACCGCCGTTGCGATTCTCGACTGGTCGGCTTCGTTGAACCCGAGTTTGACGGCCATCGTTCGAGCCGTCCGTCGCGCTGTAACGATATCGTCTTCAACTTTTATTACCACCGTCAACGTATCGAGTACTTCCCTGGGTGGTGGGGAGTTGAGCACGTGCCGTATCTCCTGCAGGCACTCGTCGCGAACGAGTGGATCGCGGCAGAAGACCGCCAAACCGCGCGAGATGGCTCCGAGGAATGCCGTATTGGACGGCGTCGAGGCATTTCGTGATGGTTGACTACCTTGCCGACATGCGGTCGTGCAGATGGACGTGGCAGTAATCTGGCTAACAGCACGAGATAGGACCCTGACGATCACTGCCTCATGCGGATGATTCTGCTGGACCATTACCTACCTCGCCGCCCCGGGGTCACAATGTCCACGGCGCGCTGTAATGGTCAATGCAACGCGCATGCCATTCCGGGCGCATGCATAGCGGCGCAAGATATTGGCCGGTTTCGTGTCTCGCCGCTGACCAGTCAAATTGGCTCCGGAGAGTCAACCGTGGGATCCACGAGACGGAGGGAGAATCTACGGTGCCGCCCAACTGTAAGTGCCTGGCAATTATCGCTGCGGTCTAGAGTGCCCATAACCGCGCGGGGCAGGCCTTCCTGGGCGTCTAATACCGAGCTTGGTGAGGCGCGTCTCGAGCGTCGTTGGTCGCAGCCCGAGCGCCTCAGCCGCACCACCGGGGCCACGGATCCGCCAGCCGCAAGACTCCAGTGTGCGTCGCAAGTGTTCCGCTGAACCATCGCCCTGCGAAACCCTGATGCGATCGGACTCAGGTGTAGGCAGCGTGGAGCGATAGTCAGCGGGTAGTGCCAGACGTAACAGGGGCCCATTGCTCAAGATCATCGAGCGTTCGACCACGTTGCGCAGCTCACGGATGTTTCCTGGCCAGGTGTAGTCCATGAGCACCGCCAGGTCTGTTTCACTGACTGAATCGACGCATTTGCCCATGCTCTTGGCGAACTCCTCGACGAATGACCACACGAGCAGGGGTATGTCCGATCGACGTTCTCGCAGCGACGGTATCTTTATCGGAAAAACGTTCAGTCGATAAAAGAGGTCGGTGCGGAAGCGACCCGCATCCATGTCTGCGCGGAGATCTCTGTTCGTAGCTGCAATGACGCGCACGTCAACCTTGATCGGTCTGGGGTTGCCGAGCCGTTCGATTTCGCGCTCCTGCAGGACGCGGAGGATCTTGACCTGGACTTCTGGAGGGATTTCTCCGATCTCGTCGAGGAATATCGTGGACCCCGATGCCAGTTCGAATCGCCCGAGTTGGCGCGCGTTGGCTCCCGTGTATGCCCCGCGATCTCTACCGAAAAGCTCGTTTTCGATGAGACCGGCGGGCAAGGCTGCGCAGTTGACGCGCACGAGCGGCCGCTCCGCGCGCCCACTGCGTTCGTGGATCTCGGCGGCGACGAGTTCTTTGCCGGTCCCGGTTTCGCCGAGCAATAGCACGGAGGAATCGGTGATCGCCACCATATCGACTTGATCCATTACACGATGCAACTCGACGCTTTCGCCCACAAGTCGCCGGCTTCGATGGAGTGTGCGCACTTCACAGCGCAGGGTAACGTTCTCGGCCTGCAGTCGGTCGCGAATCTGCGTCAATTCGCTCAACGCCTGGCGCAGCTCCTGCTCCATGCGTTTGCGCGCGGTAAGATCGCGCACGATGGCCTGAACGACGACGCCATGACGCATCCGCATGGCGTTTAGTGCCACCTCAGCGGGGAATAACGTACCGTCTGCACGCACGTGAGTCCATTCGAACAACTGGCTGGCACCGGTCAGAGCTTGCTCGATCTTGTCTAGAGATGCCTCTTTCGAATCTCGACCGTCAGGCTGTGTTGGAGGCGAAAAGTGGGAAGGTGTTTGACCAAACAGTTGATCGTAGGTGCAATCGAACAGAGAGAGCGCCTTTTGATTGAAACGGATGAACCGGCCTTCTTCCATCACCAGGATGGCGTCGCCGGCGTTTTCGACCAGCGTAGCATACAGGGTGTCGCTTTCGCGGCGCGCCTGTTCGGCGACGATCTGATCGGTGATATCTTGACCCTCGGGAATGAGGTGTATCACACAACCGCCATCGTCCAGTACCGGCGTGAGCGAAAAGTCCATGTAATGCACGCTGCCCTGACAGTCCTTGTGCGTGGTAAGGAATCGCACAACTCGGCCTGCTGCGGCGCTTCGGATTGCGTCCCTTATCGCGTTCTGCTGAAGCGGATCGTGCGTCCACCACGGACCCATCCAAAACGGTAGACCAACGACTTCTTGCTCTGCTCGCCCCACGAACGCTAGCGAGGTTTGGTTGGCGTGGATCAGTGTTCCGTCCGGCGCCAGTAGCCCAACTAGATGGGAAGACTGGTCAAAGATCATCCGTTGCAGGTCATGGGCTCGTTTCAGTTCGCTGGCAATCCGTTCCTGCTTCGCCGCGGCCTCCCAGCGCTCGGTCTCGTCGGACATGATAATGACGCTTAGCAC
>CAWIGY010000046.1:0-235985 GCA_963835565.1 uncultured delta proteobacterium | reverse complement strand
CCAACTTCCGCAGTTTGGGGGTCAAATGATTTTTTTCGGGGGGGTCTGGGACGCTTGCAGAACGCCAAGTGTTTGAAATCAGATTGATGCGCACGGCGCTAGCAATGACAGAGGCCGTGTAGTGCCAACCAACCGGGTTGTTCTAAATCGTTCGATGTGAGATTTCCATGTCGGAGTTCACGGCATGTATCTGCGACACACCACAGTCAAAAAGGGTGGCAAGGTTCACACCTATTGGCGACTGGTGCGCTCGGTGCGTCAGGGTCGAAAAGTCAAACAGCAGGTCGTGGCACATCTGGGGGAGCTCGATGCCAAGGGGCGGGCTCAGGCAGTGGCATTGGCACGTCACATGATGGGAGACGCTGAGACAACGAACTATTCGAAACGCCCTTGTCCCAAGCCGAGGTGATACCGGTGCGAGTGGACCAGGTGCGCACGGAACGCGGTAGACGCTTCGGCGACGTGTGGCTGAGTTTGAAGCTCTGGCAGGCGCTGGGGTTGGATGCGTTTTGCCACGAGCAGTTGCCTCGCGGGCGCGAGGGAGTGCCGTGGGAACGATGGCCGCGATATTGGTGATTGCGCGGTTGTGCGAGCCTTCAAGCGAATTGCACATCGCAGAGGACTGGTACAGAAAGTCAGCCTTGGAAGATCTGCTTGGGGTGCGAGGTGACCAGGTCAATGATGACCGCCTGTATCGAGCGCTGGATCAACGATCGCCACATCGGGACGCGTTGCAAGTGCATTTCAAGAACAGGCTTGGACAGCTCTTTGCGCTCGACTACGACTTGATGTTGTACGACGTGACGAGCACCGATTTCGAAGGGCAAGCCCAGAGCAATGCAATGGCCAAACGAGGTTACAGTCGAGATCATCGACCTGACTGCAAGCAAGTCTGCATCGCCTTGGTGGTCACACGCGAAGGGATGCCTGTCGGCTACGAAGTGTTTGATGGGAACCGAGTCGATGTGACGACCGTCGAAGAGATCGTGGACACGATGGAAGGTCGCTACGGCAAAGCCGAACGGGTATGGGTTATGGATCGTGGCATGAGCAGCGCATCCAACATCCACTGGCTGCAAGGAACTGAGCGCCGCTATCTCATCGGCGCGAGCAAGCAAGAGTTGAAGAAGTTCGAACGAGAGCTGATTGACGCTCGTGACTGGGTGACGGTACGCGACGACGTGCAAGCCAAACTCTGCAGCGGACCTGATGGCACCGAGACGTTTGTCATCGTGCGCTCAGCAGAGCGACGCGAAAAGGAACGTGCCATGCATGAGCGATTTTCCGCGCGTATCATTGAGGGCCTGCAGAGCCTGCAACGGCGGCTTGAGAAGTCAAAGAAGCCCGTTGAGCGCGGCCCACTTGAGCGACAGATTGGAAGATTGCTAGGCAAGAACTCCCGAGCCGCAGGCAAGTTTGCCGTACACGTCGTCGAGGACAAGCATGCCCCGCAAAGCTTCGTCTGCAGTGGTCGGAACGTACTGAATGGGATGAGTGGGCGCAGCACAGCGAGGGCTGTTACTTGCTTCGCACCAACGTGCACGACTGGACACCGGATAATCTTTGGCGGACCTACATTCAGTTGACTGACGCCGAAGCAGCATTTCGAATTGATAAGACTGATCTGTCGATCCGACCCGTCTGGCACCAGATGACTCACCGAGTACTTGCGCACATCTTCGTTTGCTTTTTGGCGTACGTCATGTGGAAGACGTTGGAGCAATGGCAGAAGCGTGCTGGGCTCGGCAATAGTCCCCGCACGATACTCGATGAGCTCAGTACCATTCAAAGCACCGACGTCATCTTGCCCATCGCTTCCGATCCCATTCGCGAGCTGCGAATCCGTTGCGTCGTCAGACTGACAAAGCTGCATCCCACTTATTGCAACGACTGGGATTGCGCCTGCCAGAACGCCTGCGCCCAGCGACAGCGGCCATCGGGATGTAGTGACAACTTTCGCGGCTAACCCATTGAAATTACAGCAACCAATGCCTCTAACTGCGGAAGTTGGGCTAGCGCTTGCACGCCTGTAGCTTGCCCTCTGCCACAACTGCTCATTGGAATTGTGACATTACAAGATCAATCGAGATTTCCCGCCACGGTCCCCGCCGGAGTCAAATCTTTAGCAACCTCTGTCACCTTCTGTGCAACATTCAGACTTAGGAATTCTTAGGGCCTGCATACGACTTGCGAGTGTCGTGCGGGGGATCCCCAGGCAGCGGGCAGCTCGCGCCACAACACCGTTAGATCTTGCCAGGGCGACGCGAATTAGCCTTTCCTCATCCCCGCGAATCTGGTGACGCGTTTTGAGCAACGATTGCCAAGCGGAAGCAAGTGGGACTTCGTACGTCCCGATCGGAGCGGAACAACACGACTTGACTCCTGTCTATGGATCTGTTCGCGAGCTTCCAAGTCGTCCCGCTGTATCTCGGTTGACGCTGGGTTGCGCATACGGACTCGCTGATGAGCCTTCAGCAACAGCAGCTCAAGTTCTCGAACGTTGCCGGGCCAGCTCAATTTCGCGGATGTTAAACATATCGCGCGCCGCCATCGACAGCCGTATTGAGGAATTTCGGAAACCGAAGGTGTAAAATACGCTCGGCAATGGAGGGGATGTCGTCCGGTCGCTCGCGCAGAGGTCGCAAGCGGACAACCACTCCAGCCAGTCTGTGATATAAGTCGGCTCGAAATTGACCGGTCGTAACGGCATTAGCGATGTCCCCATTCGTAACGAACACAAGCCAGCAGTTGACCGTTTGGGATTCGGTCCATCATACCCAAGAGGCCGGTACGTTCCAAACTGTACAAAGTCGAGCATGAGTTTCTGCGCTTGCCTGGGAAGGTTTAGAACTTCATCGAGGATGAGCACGCCATCGCAAGCGTGTTCAACCAGGCCTGTCCGATTAGTCGTTGCGCCGGAAAAAGACCCTCGCAGGTGCCCAAATAGCTCCGAAACGATCGTGTTGAGATCGTCACTGGTTCCGAGCACCGCTCTGACGATTGGCTTTCGTTTCGTTGCCAGGGCAATCGCATGAGCCAACATGGTCTTTCCGGTGCCCGATTCACCGAGCACGAGAAATGGAATGCCACTGTCAAGCAATGAACATAGTTCGCTGGCATCTTGCAGTCGTCCGGACGAACCAAGACACTCCGAGATCGACGGATAGCTGTCGTCATCGTAGCAGCCCCGCGATTCCGCGCGAGGCAGGTGGGATTCACAACCGCGTACCATTTTTCTTCCCTTCCCGTCCCACGCGCGTCGCCCAAACCTGACTGTCCGGCCCCAAGAACTGTGGCGTGACCTTGTTATTCTGAATCAGCATTACCGGTCGGGCGGGTTGGACGATCGTTTCGAGCACCGCGCACCCAACGCTCGTGGGTCTGCCCGAGTCGTCCTCCAGCTCCGCTGGTTCCGGCACGCCCCAGAGACGCACGTACTCATTCAAAGCTTCCTGCGACTCAGGTGCAACTTTGCGAATCTCTTGGTGAAGCTCGACATCTCTTTCTGCCAAGCGGTTGATCAATTGACGCAGGTGTTCGATGCTGATGGCTTTCATATTGCGATGCCTTATTGGACTTACGAAAGTGGCAAGAGGGTGTTGTTCCGGGTCGGCTCGTGAGCGGTGGAATCAAATCTATTCCAGCATTCGGGCACAATACAATCCCAATGACCTCATTCCGCACAAATCCATCCGATCGAGCCCGTCTCGATATTCCCTTATCGCAACGGGCTTGGGCATCCAATGCGATCCGCGGCTGCCGTTGGCTAAGGCCACATCTGCGCGTTGTTCAGCGGCGGCACTAACCGGGAAAAGTCTGTTCGTGGCCGTGTTGACACTCGAACCAGACCATTCACAGGTGGCTGTCGATGGGTTTTCCCATGGGTACTCGTTAACGACTTTGCGAAGCCCACGCGTGGCACCGTGCTCGCACATGTCAAGTTTCAGCGGCTCACTTCTGCCCGTTTGACGTGCCGCGCAATAAGATGGAGTCGATCGTCCCAAACGGCGGGGTTTCGATCATTCAAAATTGGAACCCAACATATTGGTATTGCAGCGCACTCAGTGAAATCCCACGTGATCAAAACGCGGCGGTCGTGGATGATCTGTGTCCACTAAGACCCGCACTCCGCGAAAACCCATATCTCTGGAAATTATTGGCAATTTCATGCCGTGCTAGATTTGGTCCGTGATTCAGTTTCTTCTCAAATTGCTCATCTGGTCACTTCGAGCCCTGTTAAATCCAGCGGCTCTCTTGTAATTGAGAACCTTGCCCTGCGACAACAGCTTGCTGCCTATGCCCGCTGCCAGAAGCGCGTCCACGTGCAGCCCCAGGAACGAGTCTTTTGGGTGGCCCTATCCAAAGTGTGGGCCGCTTGGCGCTCCGCGCTGATTATGGTCAAACCTGCAACCGTGATCGCTTGGCACCGGCGCGGCTTCCAACGCTATTGGCGTTGGCGTTCCCGTAAGCCCGGACGTCCCCCAATTCCAATGGAACACATAGCCTTGATTCGTCGCATCAGCAGCGATCATTCGGAATGGGGCGAGGATCGAATTGCCGAAAAATTGGCAATCAAGCTCGGTGTACACCATTCAACGAGCACAATTCGCAAGTACATGGTGAGCCGACGAAACCCTAGAGACGGTCAAACCTGGCGGACCTTCGTGAAGAATCACGCGAAGCAACTCTACGCCTGCGACTACCTGACGCAGTATACTGTCGAACAACGCCGCCATGGCGGTCGCGGAGACGGTGGAGAGAAGGCACGGGCGGCCAAGGAGAACACGACCCAGCAAAACGCACCCCGAACGCAGTGTCGGAATATAGGTGCTGTCGTGGCTCCCTGATTCCATCCGTCCGGAAAACAGGGCGTTGTCCGCAATCCGGTGATCGAAAATGACGCAGTATGACGCGGCGGCTACTGCGTCAAAGAGTGCGCATATTGAGCTGGTCGGTCGGGGTGCTATTACAAGCAAATCAAGCGAATATCGCGGCGGATGCATTAAAGTAGCCAAGCTTAGTTGCCCAACCAACCGAATGTTGGGATTTTCCGTAAAACCGCCCCCAAAGGCAGGCACCGGAAAACATCCCCTACTTGGGTATTGATGCCCAACGTCGATTTTTTTGTTCGGCTGCAGTCGAATTAGCTGATCGTACGATGGTGGGTTGTGGCATGGGCGCAGGTCTAAGAATTGGCGAGTTGCGCGCGATTGAAATCGAGGATGTGCACCTAGATTCCGAGGACCCTTACCTCACTGTGAAATATGGAGGCGCCGGGCATGTGCCGACTAAGGGCCGTCGCACAAGGCGCGTTGAATTGTTCGAACTCTGCCTTAGGTTTCTGGCAAATCTGGATCCGGCAATACTACCGGGGCGGTATGTTGGTATTTGCTGGACCGCGGGGTGGCTATAAAAAAAGTGGGCCGAGAAATTCCCGGCATGGGCTGAAATCGCCGGGGTAGACCGGCTGTACTCCCATATCATGAGGCACAGCTTCGCTGCGGCGGTGCTAAGTGGCACTTAGGGCTATGAGCCGAAATCATTCGAGTTTGTCGGCCGACAGCTAGGTCATGCTGACACCTAAACAACCGAACGCTATTACGGCACATTCGCTCCGGGCGTCTGGTTGAACGAAGTAAGACGGATGACTGGCCGCGTAGACTACTCGCGGCGACAACCCGTTACGGCTCGCGAGCTACTCGGGCTGGCCGATGATGCCAAGGTCGGCGAGTCCGCACACCCGACGAACTCCATTTCAGGTGGAGTCCTGGACATTGTTGAGTCATCCGTTGAGTCAGCACTTCCGTTTTTAGCGGCAAAAATGCCCCTATTGGCCACAATCCTGTCACTCACCCCAGCCCGTCGCCGATGGGCGAGCGGGCTCGGCGTTGGGCGGTCCCCGCTTTCCAAGTGAGACACAAAAAATCAACATTCAATCAATTGGCGGATTGCACCCTCAATGGGTTCAAAATGTGCTCAGCCTTTGCCTTGCAGACCCTGTTTCAAGTACCCTATGGCGGCACGGGATTAGTCTGGCAGAGTTTTGGAGGAGTCATTATGAGACATACCGGTGGCGGTTCGTGGGTGTGCTTGGCACTGCTGGGCCTAGTTGCGTGTAGCAGTGCTGCTCTTCCGCCCGCAGAAGGTAGCGCCTCGATGACCATCGCGTGTAACCAAACTTTTACGGGTAATATTAATGGCCCTGGCGGTGAATCGAACATAGCAGATAACTATATTGGACAAACCGTGCTGAGCGGTCGTGACGGTTATTCGGTTACCTGTACCGTGCAGGGAAACTCAATAAGCGGTGATATTGAGTCACCGGGTTCGTCTACAATTCTGCTAGTAGATGGAAGCGCCGCGCAGGGAAGCACGTTGAAGATGTGGTTCTATACAACTGGGATGTTGAACGAGTTGAGCAGTTCGGCCTGTACGCTAACGACGATAAAGGCTCTTTCGGCAGGAAGCATCTGGGCTGCTTACTCATGCACGAGCGTGTCGAACCCGAGCGACCTTACTACCGCCCCCTGTACGGCCTCCGGGGAATTTGTGTTTACTGGCTGTGGGACATCGTAAAGCGGCAGTCGCCTGGGGCTTGGTGAACTGGGCTCCAGGCTCTCGTTTTTGTTCGCGCCTTCGTTGCCTGAATTTGTCACAGCGTCACGGACAAGCGCAGTTCGTCCCCACTCCAAGCCCGGAACGAACTATTGCGTTTCATTTCGGGAGCGGGAACTCACGGGCGACGCCGGTGGAGTATCCGATGCGTCGAGCGGCGCGGCGGGAATGGTCTTGAATATCTCCCGACCTTCCGACTCCGCCTCGGCGGACTCCACTTCTACTCTTACCACGACTGCCGTTACGTTGTCCTCACCACCATTTTCATTAGCCCGCCGCACCAGGCGTTGACAGACATTCACCAGCTCGTCGGTGTTGCCCACAATCGAGACAATGTCGTCATCCTCAACCATGCCACTTAGGCCGTCGGAGCATAGGACGTATAAGTCGCCGTCCCGCACGTTGTCTGGCTGAATATCGACGGTGACATCTTCTTGCATTCCGAGCGCCCGCGTAATTACGTTGCGCGGCAGTTCACTACGTTGCTCGTCAGATAAGTCCGGCATGGCCATCAAGTAATCATTGAAGAGTGAATGATCACGAGTCATCTGCGTGATAAAACCATCTCGAATTCGATACGCCCGACTATCTCCGACATGCGCAATGATCATTCGGCCCTGTTCGGGGTTGAACAAAGCCCCGACGACCGTCGTGCCCATTCCGTGAAATTCCCGCGATCTTGCGCTCCGTTCCAAAATTCTACGATTAGCCAGGCGAACACTGGCGAGCAAGTGGTTTTCGTCATCCGAGAGGCGCCCGTCATACGGCAGTGGCCAGGTGACATCATCATTGCCAATCGAATTGAAGTATTCCGAGATAGCCTCTATTGCGAGTCGGCTTGCAACGTCTCCTGCGCGGTGTCCACCCATTCCATCGGCCACGACGAAGAGCCCGTAGTCGGGCATCAACAGGAAACTATCCTCGTTGTGATCGCGCTGCAGCCCTACGTCGGTCTTTCCGGCAGCAACGGCTCGCAAACGCGTATTCATTGGATTCTCGCTTGGGAACGCGGCCCGCGGGCGGCCGAAACGGATGAATCATCGTTAACAAACAGAGACATTGTCAAGATCGATGACTTTCTCAAGGGTGGTCAAACCCCGCGAGATGCACCGAAACCCCTAAACCGTCAAGATTTCCTTTTCCTTGGCGGAAATCGATGCATCGACCGTATGGCTGGCTTCCGCGATGACGTCGTCCACTTTCTTCTTGGCTCGTTCTAACTCGTCCTCACTGATATCCCCAGCATCTTTCAGCTCCGTGAGCATGTCGATGGCGTCGTGCCTGGCTTTGCGCGCCGCAATCTTGCACTCTTCGCCGTGCTTCTTGGCTAGCTTGACCAACTCCTTTCGGCGCTGCTCGCTGAGGGCAGGCACCGGCACACGCAATAAATCACCGTCAACCTGCGGATTGAGCCCCAAGTCGCTCTCGCGAATGGCCTTGTCTACAGCAGTAACTCGGGACTTGTCCCAAAGCTTAATGGTCAATAATCGAGGCTCTGGAACGCCAATCGTCGCCATTTGCGCGATGGGCGTCGCCTGACCGTAGTAGTCAACTCTTATCCCGTCGAGCATTCCAGCATGCGCCCTGCCCGTTCTCAGTCGCGACAGTTCTCGCCTCAGCGCTTCCTGAGTTTTCTGAATAGAATCGCGAAGCTCCTGTAGGACATCATCGATCATTAATGAAACCTCTCAAAACCGCTCTTTACCCCTATATCACCGTCAGGAGCCCGCGAGGAGACCGAAGCGCCGAACATGAAACTCAGAGAACGAATGTTCGATCAGCTCCGGCGGCTCGACTTGCAATGAGCCCTCACCTGTCCGCTGTGATAATCGAGGACACGAAAGGCCGTGCGTACGGTCTGACGCCAGAATGTGTTTCCGTGACGTCACAACCCCAAGGTAATCGGTAATATCAAAGCGCCAACGGTAGCCTTCGGCCCAAGCTTTCTATCCAACTGGGGGCGATGAGCCAGGGCCGCTGACCTATAAACCCGGCTTGTTGCGGGCGCTTCGAATCCCCGGCCGGGGCTCGCTCGCGTTAGGCTGCGCGAAATGGGATCCGGCCCTAAATCACCGCAGCCCCAGTCAAGTGGAGAGGTTCAAGTTTCCTCGAACGTGATGACTAGCGCGGCAACTTTTGTTGCTTCGTCAGTCAATAGTGCGCTTACTGCAACCCCACCACCTTCGTTGCTCGCACTCCCCAAGGTCTGCCCCAACTGCCACAGCCGCTACCCCAAAGAATTTCGAGTGTGCCCGCAGGATGCGGCGCTGTTGGACGACGCTACGGAGAATGACCCGCTGATTGGCGCGGTGCTCGCGGGAAATTATCAAGTCGTTCGGTTGTTAGGCGAAGGAGGAATGGGTCGCGTTTATGAAGCGCGCCACACTCGGCTAGGTGGCAAACGATTTGCTATAAAACTGTTGCACGATGAGATTGTGCATCAACCGGACATACTTGCGCGCTTCGAGCGCGAAGCTCAATCGGCGGCGACGATTGGTCACCCGAATGTTGTGGAGGTTGTCGACGTTTGTCGGCTCGAGGATGGCCGCCCGTTTATCGTGACCGAATTCTTGGAAGGAGAGGAACTGGGCGCACTTCTGGACCGAGTGGGCAAGCTCGCTCCCGAGGCAGCAATTCGAATCACGCGACAGATTTGTCGTGCTCTAATGGCAGCACACGCAAAGGGCATCATCCATCGAGACATGAAGCCCGAAAATGTCTTCTTGGTGGGCGATTTGTCCGCTCCAAGAGTCAAAATTATAGATTTTGGAATATCCAAGCAAAATGACGACAGCGCCAAGTTGACGCGCACCGGAATGGTAATGGGCACTCCAGCCTATATGGCTCCCGAACAGGCCCGTGGGGAGCATGTCGACCACCAAGCGGATGTGTACGCCGTTGGAGGGATCCTATATCGATGCGTGACTGGACACAAACCCTACGAGGGCGAGGACGGGGCAATGGTGCTTACACAAGTGCTTACTGAAGAGCCGCGGCGCCCCAGAGTCGTCGATTCGAGCGTGCCCGGCGAACTCGAACTCGTCATTGAGCGAGCCATGGCCCGCAATTGCGCGGATCGATTGGCAAGCATGGCGGAATTGGAAGCCGAGCTGGCAGCCATCGATTCGAGTCCCGGTTCGGTCGATGGAAGTCTGCCGTCGATGCTTCCGCCTGGACCCAATTCAGGCCAAAAAACTCTCGCTTCAGGGAAAAATGGGGTGCCGCGGACTTTACACGCCATGCGCGCTCAGCGCGAGGTTCGCGGCGCCAGGCCCGCATTGATTCTGGTAACCGTAGTGGGCTATGCGTGGTTGGTGGGTGCACTCGTGTTGGGTGCCGCAGACGCCATTCGATTTTCGAAAACGACGATAGTCCGGCTCATGTCCTCGGCCCCCGAGGGGGCCACGCTTTCTGTGGGTGGAAAGCTGACTCGCAATGAAGCTATTCTAGTTTCCCTTGGAGTGCTGGCTGCCACAATAACGCCCTTGTTGGTGTGGATCCGCCATGTCGTTCGCAAGGTCTGGCCGAATACATCGGCAAGTGTTGGATTTGCTGCACGCGCTCGTACCAGTCTTACGGCTGCGATTGTATGTTTTGGTATTTTGACGCTATCCCTAAGTCTGCTTGAAAGCGTCATTATCCGACAAACTCCGGGGGCCTTACAAGCAACTTGGAGTGCTCCCATCGTGGTAGCGTCTCTTGGCTGTTTGCTAACAACGTGGTGGATGGCTGGGCATCGAAAAGGATGACCATAAGATCGAGGGAGTATCGTGATATCTGGGAATATATTCGCCGACATTCTCTCAATTCGAGTACCCGCAATACTTACCTCAACCGAGGGCGGAAACCCGGCATTTTCAGTTGAATTTGTAGCCGATGGACTCATTCCATTTGCGCAAGTAGTCGTTTGGTGTGAAGGTGAGGGTCATGTTATTTTTGCTGTCCGTAGGGACGACAAAGCGAATACCTACGTTGCGGCCGTTCCCCAAGGGTTATCTCGCGCCAAGCGATTGACGCTCCAAGTCGAGGGTTGTCGTCGTGCCAATATCAGCGAGGCCGAGGGCGTTGACTGGATCAAGAAGTTCATCGACGTCGAAATCCAGCATCCAATCGCCGAAGATATCGGTACGATACGCAGTGAGCCACCGGTTCGGATTTACTTTGGAATTCACAAGCACATGCACCAGCCGTACTACCGGGCAACCGAGCCCGAATATTGGGATGGCGAAATTGATGGAATATTCGGCACGCGTCGGGGCGCCTATACCGACTATGTGGCGGACGCCGTCGAGCGCTATGTCAATGGTCGATTGCCACACGCTGGCCTGTCCACGAGCTGGAGCGGGTCACTCATCGAACAATTGGAGCGTTGTGCGAAAAAGGGACTTTGCGGCGGTCAGTTTGTGGATTGGAGCGCCCACTTACGCAAGGCATCAACGCTGCGCACAAGCCTGGGAAATCCTCGAATTGACTTTACGGCATTTGGATTCTTTCACCCGCTGCTTCCGTTGATTCCTCATCGCGATATTGTTCGATCAATTCGGCTTCACCGAGAAATAGTCCGCTTATCGCTTGGCATCGATACTTCTCCCATACTATTCCCGCCGGAAACCGCATTTCATGTGCGCATAATTCCCGCGCTTCTCGAGGCCGGCATTACCGCTGTCGTATATGATTCTATTCATAGATTTCGAGCCTGCCGTGGCTACCCCTATGCCGGCAAGAATGAAGGAATGCTGCCACCGAACCGCGCAGAACAAGAGAACCCCGAAGCGAAAGATTGGATGCAGCTGCAGAATGTATGGGCCGCCAGCCCAATAAGTCCTTCCCTGCTACGCCCGTCTTGGATTCGATACGAAGATGCCGAAGGACACGAGTACCGAATTATTGGAATTCCAGCCGAACGTTATCTTGGCAATGAAGATGCGCGCGGTGGCTTTGGAGCCCTCCAGTATCCAAGCGTGCTCGGTCAAATTTATGACAGGCTCGTGAATCATCAACTTCTTGATCCAGCTCACCCGCCGTTTTTCCTGCTCCACTCGGACGGGGACAATTACGGTGGCGGCGCTGATAGCTATTACCGCCACAATACGGACAAACTCGTAGAATGGCTAAATACCGACAAGCGTTTCCAATTAACGACCATTCGAGACTATCTCGATCGCTTTCCACCTGATCCATCGGACGTGATACACGTGGAACCGGGTTCTTGGAGTGGCGCCGATAACGGAGATCCGCAATTTTCGAAGTGGTTCAGTCGTCTCGAGCATGACTACTCACCAGACATCAATTCGTGGTCCGTGCTAACTATGTTTCAAAATGTGGTGCACACCATCGAAGATCTTGAACCCGGATCGATCAAATTGGCTGCCGCGATTCGTCTCCTGCAAACGGCGGAAACAAGTTGTTATTGGTACTGGACCGGTCAAGATATTTGGGATTCGCAGGTAACCGCAGCGGCTAACCATGCGTACGCGCTGTTGCAAGCCGAGCTCCAACGCGCTCACGGGCGCGATCAGACCGGGCCTACGATTTTTCCTCCTTGGGTTATACCGGCCAATCCGGGAGGTTATTGTTGGTCCGAGCGGGGGGTGGTGCCAGCATCCCGCGCGGCAACATTATTCACGCTGGTGGCAGATATTAGCCACGTGCGAAATGTAGATGTAGTTCTGAGGCACGATTCTGGGGAAATGAAGTTGCCCCTGGTGAATTGCGGCCCGTACCCGTCGAGAACTAATGCGTCTCGTGCAGCGCAGCTATTTAGAGTGGAACTTCCACAGGGTCTCGGGAATGTCCGGTACTCCTTGAAAGCCATGGACGGCCTTTGCAATTCTAGCCAAAGCAGCCTCGAACGGATATATCTCGCCTAACTACCTCAGATTATTCCGCCTCGCCATTGATGCCGATTGGCGTGGAGCTGTCGGTCTCAAACTGCCGTCAGCGCGCCGTTCTTTTCGTGGCAAGCGGACTACTGCCATCCTTTGCGTGACAAATGACTCATTTTGGTCGGGATCAACAACAGACTGCCAGAATTCATCCGCAGCGCCGCAGGCGTTCATGACCAACGGCTCACCCCGTGAGGAAAACGGAAGACTATTTTCTAAGGGGAGACCAAGCTGCGGCGCCAAATCGGACCGCAAGAGAGCGCGAAATTCTCCATTCGTTTCTATGATGACGTAGTGCTCGCGAATGAAGATTCGGGCGTCATGCCATTCGTCGAGTGGATCACCGCCCATGCCCTTGTAGTAGTCAGAAATTAGAATTAGCGCAGGCCTACCTCGCTCCAGGTCGCTCAAGTATCGATCCGCTAGTGGACCACCGCGAAATCGCATCGGTTCATAGCCACGATTGCAGGTGTTCGTATTGACTGTCGTAACGTTTGTTAGGTCCTTGAATACGGGTCCAGGTGCCCATCGATGGCAGTGCTCATAAACGCCCCAAGCTGACCATCCCCAAGCCAACACGGTGTCGCGTAACCCCAGATAGGGTTCTATTCGTGAGCAAAGTTCCGCAACTCGATCGTCGTTGCTTTGCATAAATCGAGTTTGCCAGATCAATCGTTGCAAACTACTGAGCGTTGTCACGGCTCCGATCAAGAAAGCAGCTACCGCTGCGCGACCATGCCATTGACTCAAATAGACCACTAATCGACCCACAATGCTGGAAGGTCGCATTACGAGAATCGCGTAAGCGGCCCATAATGGCGCATTATCGTGCGCGAAGAATCTAAGGGTTAAGGTTATGCCAATCAATACGGAAACGCCAAAGGTCCACGCAACAAACGCAAGCCGGCGACGGTCCTCACTGCGTGAAAAGCGTCCAAGCGGTATGCAGCGCCAGGGATAGTAATATGTGTCCGAAGGGAAGCTGTTCCGGCAGACACTGCAATCCGATGAACGTTGCCGGCCAACGTCCACCCGCTCCCGTAACGATGGACGTGACAGAATCGCTCGCGTAGCGTCGCACATTCGCGTAACCGGAGAGCACAGCATCAAGATTGCCGTGTTGCATAAACGGCAGTCCAACAAATATCGTGACTACTAGGCTCCCAACTAGCGCCGCAGCCATAAGCAACGCCAAGCGATGCCACCTACCTTGCCGCGCTTCAATAACAACCGCAATCCCGGACAGCAACAGCAACGAAGCGGCGGACGGCCGAATTAATACGGCTAAAGTGAGAAGGGCTCCGGCACCCAACCAGAGCATGGCAAAGTGCCTGACGTTACGCGTAACCAGTGACTTTGCGACACAACCCGCCGAAAGCGTCAGAGGCAAGGTCATCCAAAACGAATAGTTAATATCGCCTTCCGCGGCGAGAATTGCGCCGCCAGCGTGCAGTAGTGCAACCCAGATCTGCCAACGCTTGCCCCAACAGCAGCCACCTAACCAACCTGTCGCAAGTGAGGTCGCGGTGGCCCAAAATATGGAAAAACACCAGACAGCCCGCATGCCTCCGATTGCCAGCCAGGGCGCGAACAGGATAAATGCGCCCGGTGGCTTGATTTCGATGGAATCCACGTAGGGTAGTCGGCCAGCTAACAGCAACCTTGCGTTGTAAACTATTCCGGCAACGTCCAGGTTCCGAAACGCCGGATGCAGGATGCCGTGAAGATGTGCCCCCGCGTGACAAACCATCAGGCAGAGAGTCAAAAGAACGATTTCGCGTTTGTTGGTACGGTCGCGATCGACGCGAGTGATTCTGAACATTCGCGATAAGTAGTCGAATCTCGAATTGACGATTGTCAATGAGGAATTCACGGCCGTATAATTGCCCGCGGGTGAGAACCTCGCGCGATCCGATCGCGTCTGTCCGTCACCGAACCCGCCAGGGGTTCGGCCCATACCACGGAAAACCTGCTCGTCTATCCTTCTACCAAAAGCGCGCTTGATTGCCGAGACGTGCACGGGCTGGCCGGCGCAGATCTGCCGCAGTATTTGGCTAAAATATCCCGTTTGTTACCGCTGACCGCTGACGGTAAATGATTGCGAGCTAATCTCAACTTCCCTGGCGACGTTGATACGCTGGCGTATCCCAATCCAGATCAACTTCGCCGGGAAATGCAATTCTATCTCTAATTGCCGGGGCCGCGCCCAGGTGATTGGCCGCCGGTGCTGCATGAACCTGCTTGCGCGCGGTCGCGAATGTGGTTTCTTGTCGCGACGGCACGGAAGAGCGCGTCACGGGAGCAAAGTTCTCTTGAACTACGGAGCCCCGCGAATTGCCTCGGCGAGCCACCTGCGCGATTTCCATGGGCGCCTCAACCTCTGCTTGACCAAAACCGGTAGCTATGACGGTTACCTTGATTGCGTCACCCATGTTCTCATCGATGCTGGCACCGAATATGATATTAGCGTCTTCGTGCGCCTGTTCCTGTATCAACGAGGCGGCCTCTTGAATTTCTCTCATTTTCATCTCTGGCCCGCCCACAACGTTGATGAGAACCCCAGTCGCACCATCGACAGAAATGTCGTCAAGCAGTGGTGAAGCAATCGCCTGTTCCGCGGCAAGACGTGCACGCCCTTCACCCTTCGCCATTCCAGTCCCCATTAATGCACGTCCCATAGCCGACATAACGGTTCTCACGTCAGCAAAATCCACGTTTACTATTCCATCGAGCGTGATAAGGTCGCTGATTCCGCGAACAGCCTGGTACAACACTTCGTCTGCCTTTCGGAATGCCTCGACAAATGTTAACTCGTCGTCCGCAATCGACATCAGCTTTTCATTCGGAATCGTAATCAACGTGTCCACGTGTTCGGTCAGCATCTGAATGCCTTGGTCGGCACGACGCAATCGCTGACGACCCTCGAATCCGAAGGGCTTGGTGACAACACCAACGGTCAAAGCGCCTTCCTCCCGGGCAAGTTGCGCAATGACGGGGGCCGCACCGGTACCGGTGCCGCCACCCATTCCGGCGGTGACAAAAACCATGTCAGCGCCGGATATGAGCTCCTTCAGTCGCGTTACATCTTCTAGCGCAGCTTTACGGCCGCGCTCAGGATCGGCGCCGGCACCCAGTCCGCGAGTTATTCCGGACCCGATGGCGACCTTCTCCGCAGCCGCATTCGAGTTTAGTGCCTGAACGTCCGTATTTACGCTGATGAACTCGACGCCTTCTAGCCCGAAATGAATCATCGTATTTATAGCGTTGCCACCCGATCCGCCTACTCCGATGACTTTGATTCGAGCTTGATATTGTGGAGTGTCGTCTGCAAATTCAATTGAGAAACTCATGTTGCCGTCCTCCCGGGATGCGACCCTTGAGTCGCCATTATCAGGCCAAGCGTTGCGGATTGGGGGCTGCCTCTTCGCCTGAAAAATTCGCAACGAGAAGCGTTACAGTGTTGATGGTGTCTTTGCTATGTTCCTCAAGGCCAAAACAATTAGAGCGATTTGTCAAAATTAGAAAGCTGCGCGAAACCAATTCCAGAAACCTCCACGATCACGGTCAACTGAATCGACAACGGGCTCCGCTGCAGCCGATCCGCCCAGAACGTCCCGAACGTGCGCATCCGCGAGCAAATGTCCACCATGTCGTAGCAGCCCTACGCCCGTTGCATATTGGGGACCCTGGACCAGCTGATACATGCCTTCCAACCCGATCGGAAAGCCGAGTCTTACTGGCATGCCCAAGATCTCTTCCGCGCATTCGACGACACCCTCCATGAGCGCCGCCCCTCCGGTAAGCACACAACCCGAGCTGATTTGCTCCAGCAGTCCCGTTTCTTCCATACGACTGCGCGCCGCCGAGAATATTTCCTCGACGCGAGGTTCAATAATGTCACTCAACAATCGGCGGGCAACTCGACGCGGTGCGTGCCCACCTACTCCCGGAACTTCAATTTCTTCGTCATCGGCGATCATGCGACCGAGCGCGCATCCATAATTTCGCTTTAAGCGCTCAGCCTCAGCAACGGGTGTCCGCAGCCCCGCAGCAACATCACTGGTAATGTTGTTTCCGCCCGCCGGAATTACTGTAATATAGGCAATGCCGCCATCTGAATAGAGAACGACATCCGTCGTTCCCCCGCCTATGTCAATCACCGCAACGCCAATTTCCTTTTCGTCTTCGCTGACAACGGCGTCTGCGCTAGCCAAAGGTTGTAATACGACACCGGCCACATTTAGACCACAGCGCTGCACACAACGTTCAACATTTTGCACGCACGAGGTGGCGGCTGTAATCAGGTTTACACGTGCTTGTAACCGTACGCCACTCATTCCGATTGGATCACGAATACCGTCTTGATTGTTGACGACATATTCCCTGGGCAATGCATGAAGTATCGTTCGATCGGCGTTCACTGGAATTGCGCGAGCTCCCTCGAGAACTCGTTCCAAGTCGGATCGTCGGACTTCGCGACCCGATATTGCACAAATGCCGTCAGAAGGCTGGCTTCGTACGTGGCTGCCTGCCACTCCTACGTACACAGTAGTTATCTCGACACCAGCCATAGTCTGAGCAGCGTCGATGGCATCGCGAATTGCGCGAACCGTCCACTCAATGTTGCTGACCACACCCTTGCGCAACCCACGGCAGGTTACGTTGCCAACGCCCAGGATTTCAATCCTTTCAACATCAACTTCGCCGACGACCGCAGTTACCTTGGTGCTTCCCAAATCTAGGCCGACGACGATCTCGGGATTCGCAGCGTTCGGTTTCGTCATGGTCGTTCCGTACGTTTCGTTTCAGCGCGGCCCGCCCAGGGCACAGCGAGGACCGACGCTGCCATGAGCCGTTTCAATTGGCCAACTTTCAGGAACCATACCGGCTACCATCAATTCACCCTCACCACGACGCGTTCGGGATGTGCGCGATTGTCGAGAAATACTAGCGACGGCGTTGATCGCTGCGACTGCAATTTGGCAAATATTCTTTCCGCGAGGGCGAGCTTTTTGGGCCAGGGGCCGAATCCTAAGTACAGCGCAATCCCCTTGTGGCCTACGGTCAGTACGACTTCGCCGCCGGGAGTCAGGTGCACCTCTTGCGGCGGATAGGTCCGAGCCAACTTTACCTGCGAGTAATGGTTTAGAACGTCCAACGCAACGGATAGGCGTTGTCTTTCGAGACCCAAATCTCGCCGCGCATCATCCACCATGACACCTGTGATCGTTGGAAGATCACTGGGATCTTCGGGTTCAGCTTCTTTGAATGTCTCACCCAGGCGAGTTACGAGCAGCAAATGCCCAGCCAGCGCCGCGACCGCTGCGGCTTCCCGCTCGTCGATATCGAAATGTAACGTCGAAGGCAATCGACGAGTGACACGGATGTCTCGAATCCAGGGATCCTTAAGCAAACGTAATTCGACGTCACTCAGATTCAGTTTGAATAGGTTATCACCCAGCGACACTCCGCTCATTTGTAGAAGCAAATCACGCGTAGTGCGGATCGAACCGTTGACTTGCATGTCCTTGACCGCAAAGCGGGGTGAAGTTGTCGCGTAGTGGTAAACGCCCCACGTGACGCCTACAGCACTTCCGACGACTACCAAAATTCCCCATACTAGACGAAATATAGTCTTGGAAATCGACCTGAAGCTGCGTGACGATTGGCCATCTCCCGTCTCATTTACAGTGCCATCGGCTTGCTGGTCGTACAATACGTCTTCGACCGAGTTCTGCTCGATTGGCGCCACGAGCAAGCGCCGTGCGTGAGATTGTCGACCTCGGTTCATGTTCCACCGTCCCGACTCAAATCGCGAATTGCCATCTTCATCTTGAACGACCTTGAGAACCTTATTGACGTCGCCTGCACCGAGCGCAATCACGACGTCACCTGGGCGAATCTGCGGCACCAACAGGTCTGCGACATCAGAAAACTTCGCTGCGTAGCTAACGCTATGGTGTCCGTGCACGGCTATAGCTTCCGCCAGACGCTCACCCGTTGCGCCTGCAATTGGCTTTTCACCAGCCGGATATACCGGAATTACGATCAGTATGTCGCAGTCATTGAAAGCTTTGGTAAATTCCTCAAAAAGGATTTGGGTTCTTGTATAGCGGTGAGGCTGAAACACCACAACAACACGCCCGCTGTAGGCACGTCGTGCCGCGGCCAATGTTGCGCGAATTTCCGCCGGATGATGACCATAGTCGTCAACCATTACGACGTCGTTCAGCACTGCCGTTACTGTAAAACGTCGAGCAACTCCGTGGAAATTTGCCAGCGACTCTCTCAGCACATCAAGCGGAACAGCTAGCTCATCCGCGACAGCAATGGCTGCAAGGGTGTTGAGAACGTTATGTGAGCCTGGCATGTGCACCATGAATTGCCCTAATGATTCACCGCGACGAAATGCAGAGAATCGGACGCTCGTTCCCTGAAACTCAATGGCTCGCGCTGAATAGTCAGCTTGTGGCGATAATCCATATGTCACGTGGCGACGCTGGATTCGGGGCAACAAATCCTGGACGTCGGGGTGATCCAGGCACAGCACCGCCAAGCCGTAGAATGGCACCTTCTCCACAAATTCTGCAAAAGCTTGCTTGAGGCGTTCGTGAGTGCCGTAGTAATCCAAGTGTTCCGGATCGATATTGGTTACTACAGCGATCGTTGGTGTCAGTCGCAAGAACGAGCCATCGCTCTCGTCGGCTTCTGCGACCAAAAGGTCTCCTTCGCCCAACCTGGCGTTGGTGCCGAGAGCCGCCATGCGTCCCCCCACGACAACCGTTGGGTCGAATCCGGCAGCGCTCAGAACCGTCGCAACTAGAGAGGTGGTCGTAGTTTTGCCATGTGAGCCGGCAATGGCTACGCCGTATTTCACGCGCATGAGTTCTGCCAACATCTCTGCGCGTGAAACCACTGGAATACCAAGATGCTTCGCTTGCAGGAGTTCAGGATTGGACGAGTCAATCGCGCTAGAGTAAACGACTACATCCGAACCTGATACGTTGTGAGCTGCATGACCAATGTCAACACGCACGCCAAAACGTGCCAATCTTCGTGTTGTGTCGCCTTCTCGTAAATCCGAACCAGAAACGTCAAAACGAAGAGTTCGAAGTATCTCGGCGAGACCACTCATGCCAATCCCTCCGACACCTACGAAGTGAACGTGGCGAACGCGACCGCGAAACACCTATGCCTCCGCTCTCGGCATGATCATCCCTGAGGTTTGGCCCCTGTTGCATTTCGGCCGTTTCTCTTGAGCAAGCCGGATCAAATCGCCGGCAATTGTGAACGCCGCGTTGGGGCGACCTAAACGCTGAGACGCACAGCACATCTGCATCAACCGGTCTTTATTCCTGGCTAGCTGCACGAGGTTTTCCTTGATTCAAGCAGGCGAGCCGTTTCTTGAATCCAAACAAATGGCAGCGCCGGCTTTTTCGAGAACCAACGCATTCTTATATTGATGTGCTCCAGCGGCAAATGGGTATGGTATTAGTATGCTCGCTCGACCAATGGAACAGATTTCACTGATCGCACTTGCGCCTGAACGACTGACAACAATGTCGGCCCAGGCAATTGCCGCCGGCATGTCCTCGATAAACGGCACAACGCTCACGCCAATTTGGTCGACGCCTTGGTATAACTCGTGAACCCTGTCAACGTGAGCTTTGCCGCACTGGTGTTTGACTTCGATCGGGATTCCAGCAGACCCAACAACCACGGGCAGCGACTCATTCAAGGTTGCAGCCCCTTGACTGCCTCCCAAGACCAGAAGTCGAAGAGGTCCTCCGTGCTCTGCCCAAGGGCGAGGTGCAAACCCCGGGCGTAATGGAACTCCCGCACGCAGCACGCGGGACGAGCTAAAATGCCGCTCAACAGCCTCAAATGCTGTATAAGCCCGGTCGACCAAAGAGGCCAAACAACGATTAGAGAGACCCATTTCTGAATTGGGTTCCAGCAAAGCCGTGGGAATTCCTCGAGCCCAGGCTGCCAAAGTAATTGGCCCCGCGGCATAGCCCCCGACTGAGAGGACAACATCTGGGAGTACCCGTTGAAGCAACCGCACAATTTTGGGCATAGCGGTAATAGCTTTTTTTACGCCACGCAATGCGCCAGAAAACCCGACACCATGAATCGGTCGAATGTCGAGAAATTCGATCGCAAAGCCTTCGGCTGGCACAATTCCAGCCTCCAGACCGCGGGGGGTTCCCACGAATAGTAGCTGACTATCGCCAGTGAGTCGCTTGATAGCTTTGGCTATAGCAATCAGGGGAAAAACATGACCGCCGGTACCCCCGCCCGCTAATAGAACCGTCAGACTCATGATGCTACCCTTGGCGTTGGTACAGGTTTGTTGTCACTCGGCGAAAAGTCCGCACCAGATATGACGAAGGCGCTAGCTTCCGGGCACATATTCCCTCGAGCTGCATTCAATTCTTGAGGCGGGCACCTTGCGCAAGAAACGTTGAGAAGCACGCCCATCGCGGTGCCATTGACCAGCAGTGACGACCCACCGTAACTCACAAATGGAAGCGTCAACCCTTTTGTCGGCAGCATCGACATGGCCACCGCCAAATTGACGAGAGCTTGCACGCCAAACATGACTGATA
This sequence comes from uncultured delta proteobacterium, assembly GCA_963835565.1. GTDB lineage: Bacteria > Myxococcota_A > Polyangia > Polyangiales > Polyangiaceae > FEN-1139. The sequence continues at coordinate 214,876 of CAWIGY010000046.1, read as the reverse complement.
TGCCATAAGCAACATAGCCGCCAAAGTCATCGGTGGCCGAAAGCGCGGCTTTTACCCCGCGCACCACGATTGCTAGATAGGCGGCACAAACCAGAATAATGCCTAAGTAACCAAGCTCTTCGCCAATTATTGCGGCCACAAAATCCGTATGTGCTTCCGGAAGATACAAGACCTGCAGACCTTTACCCAATCCAAGACCCGTCAATTGACCTGATCCAAACGACATTACGGATTGAAAGGGTTGATATGCGAGGTCGTGCCGATGCTCGGCCATGTTGAACCAAGCCAACACTCGCTCCCACCGGTAGGCCGTGAACCGTATCAGCCAGGCCGCCAGAACCGAACCAATAATTCCAACACCGAGAAGATATCCCAAGCGAGCCCCTGCTACGAACAGCAAGGTGAAAGTTAGAAACAGCAGAACGACTGCCCCTCCAAAATCGGGCTGTTTCAAGCACAGCAGCATCAACCCCCCAGCCATTAATAGGTGAGGCAGCATACCCACCGAAAAGCTCTTTACGCGCTCGCGCTTCTTGGCGAGCGAATAGGCCAACCAAAGTACCAGCGCAAGTTTCGCCATCTCAGATGGTTGAATGTGAATAGGCCCTAACCGCAGCCAGCGCGTAGCTCCTCCTCCGCTGTGACCAAAGCCAGCAACGCACGCAAGCAGTAGCACTGTAACCAAGGCAAGGATTGGATAAGTAATTGAGCGAAGTCGGTGATAGTCAATTCGCGCAACAACAAACATGAGAATTACCGCGGCAATGCCGTAAATGACTTGTCTTCTCAGGTAGTACTGCGCATCCCCGAAGCTGACGGTGGCGTCAACCGCACTGGCGCTGAAGACCATTATCACTCCGAACCCAATAAGCGTTATTGTAACAGCAGCCAAAATCGGATCAAATCCGCCAATAGTCCGCGGAGTTGCCGTGTGGCTGCGAGTCCTCAAACTTCCGACAATTCTCATGGATTCGACTCCCGGGGATCCTGAATCCGCCGAACTGCTGCCACGAACTGCTCGCCTCGTTCCGCGTAACCGCTGAACATGTCAAAGCTTGAACAGGCCGGGCTCAGCAAAACTGCGTCGCCCGGTTGCGCGTAACGCAAAGCGATCTCCACAGCTTGCTGAAGACTCGTGACATGCGACGTAGGTACAACGCCCATTGCAGCCTTTGCTATTCGCTCTGCCGCCTCTCCCAGAACAATGAGTGCCCTGCCTTTCTTCTTCAAGGCGTCAATTAGCGGCGTATAGTCCCCTAACTTGTCCCGACCTCCGGCGATGAGCACTCCCCGCGTTTCCTCAAGTCCCTTCAATGCGGTTACCGACGCGCCAACGTTTGTACCCTTGGAATCATCGTAAAAGCGCACGCCCCCAATTTCGCCCACGTAAGCCATTCGATGCGGAAGGGGAATATACTCTGAGAGAGCTTGCTCAATAGCAGACCGCGGTAGACCCATCGTTCGTGCCGCAGCAATGCTCGCGGCGATATTCAGGGCATTATGTCGTCCGAACAGGCGACTGCCTTCAAAATCAAAACGCTCGCCGCTGGCCGTTTCCAATACACTTCTGCGCCGTATGGCATAGTCTCCCTCCTCGCCGAAAGTTATGATTTGAGCACGGCCGCGTCGGGCCTGCTCTTCGCATGCGCCGTCATCCGAGGGAATTATCGCTACATCCTCGCCAGTTTGGCAAACGAATGCATTTCCCTTTGCATTTGCGTAGGCATCCAGATTCGGATAACGATCCAGGTGATCCTCGGTGATATTCAGAAGAATTGAAACCACGGGATGAAACCGAGAGGCGCGTTCAAGTTGAAAGCTCGAGACCTCGACAACCAAGATGTCCCAATTCGCCAAAGCGGCCTCTGATAACGGTGACCCAAGATTTCCGCCCGAAAACACCTTGCGCTTGTCGCAGTCGAACATAGAGGCGAGCAGCGTGGTGACGGTGCTCTTTCCATTGGTACCCCCAACTGCGATGATCGGACTTCTGCAAAAGCGCGCTGCTAACTCAAGTTCCCCGATTACTTCCACCCCGGCTCGTTCAGCACGCGCTAGCTCCTGGATTGCCGGAACCCCTGGCGAGACTACAATAAGGTCAGCGGACTCAAACGCCACGTCTGCGTGACTGCCAGTAAACCGGGCAATTGGCAGGCCTAGTGCGACGTCGCTGAGAGTTGAAAGTGGGCTGGTATCGGTTCCAATCACTTCTGCCCCATGCGCGAGACACAATCGAGCAGCGGCAACTCCGCTTCTTCCCAGTCCAACGATGATGGCCTTCTTTCCGGTGAGCTCCACGATTACCTCACCTTGAGCGACGCCAGGCTAATCAGCGCCAAGAGCACAGATATGATCCAAAATCGAACTATGATTCGCGGTTCTGGCCAGCCTTTCTTCTCAAAGTGATGGTGGATCGGCGCCATTAGAAAGACTCGCTTGCCGAACAATTGGAAACTGATCACCTGTGTGACGACACTCAACATTTCGATGACAAACACGCCGCCAAGCACCAAACTCAAGAGTTCATTCTTGGTCAGCACAGCCATCATTCCCAACCCTCCTCCCAGCGAGAGCGATCCAACATCGCCCATGAATACTTGGGCTGGATAGGTATTGTACCAAAGGAACCCAATTCCGGCGCCGAGCACCGATGCTCCGTAGACGGATAGTTCACCCATCTCGAGAATACCGGGAATGTCTAGATAAGCAGCCATGTGACGACCAAACAGCACTAAGCCCGCCACGTAGGCCCAAATCATATATGCTCCCGCGTTAATCATGACGGGTCCAATTGCCAGGCCATCCAGACCATCGGTAAGATTCACTGCGTTGCTCATGGCAACTACGACAACCAGCGCAAACGCGAAATAGAGCCCAGAAGGCAATAGAATTGGGTGTTTTGCGAAAGCCAAAAACGGAATCGAAAGTCTATTCCGAATTTGTAGCCATCCCAATGGCATTCCGTGTTCACTAAAAAACAGCCAAGCTAGTGCAGTACCCCCAATGACGAATTGTCCTAGCAACTTTAAAGCGGCCGGACATGCCGCGTGGGCTATGGCCTTCAATCTTGATTCGATCATCGAGATAACCGATGAAGCCGTAACCTGCCGTTACGGCGGCGGTCGCTATAACGAACACGTTTCGAACGTCTGCCCAAAGGACCGTGGGCAAAAGCACACTAACGAGAATTAGCGCCCCTCCCATCGTTGGCGTTCCCACCTTCTTTTTGTGTCCCTCAGGATTCTCGTCTCTAATAATCTGACTAATCTGTTTGCCGCGTAGCGTGCGGATGAACCAAGGCGCAACAAAAAAGGAGATGAGCATGGCGGTGAGCGTCGCCATAATTGCTCGGAAAGGCTGGTATCTGAGGACGTTCAGGACACCCGCCCAGCCAAATTGCTTACTCAAAGGATAGAGCCATTCGTAGATCACGCTGCGTATCCTTTCAAAGCCGCCAACGCCTGCACAACCACCTCGAGCCGTACACCCCGCGAGCCCTTTACGAGAACCACATCACCAGGTTGGGCCAACATGGCGACACGCTGGCCGGCGTCGTTGGCATTGGCAATAAATTCTGCCGGGATGCCCGCAGAACACGCACTGTCAAATAAAGGTTCAGCTTGCTCGCCTACGGCAATCAATAGTGATGCAGCGCCAAGATTTCTGCCAAGTATTCGATGCTCACGTTCGCTTTGCGCCCCGAGCTCAAGCATCTCGCCCAACACGAGAACAAGCCGGGAATTATGGCACCTAGCAAACTCCGTCGCTACTGCAATTGAACTCGCCATACTGGGCGGATTCGCGTTATAGCAATCGTCGAGGACAACTATGTTCTCGTCCAGCTTGACTACTTGCAACCGCCCCGCCTCACCGAGATTATCGCGTAGAAATACTGAACTTAAGCAACTTTGGTCAATCGCTGCGCCCAAGGTTTCCACAACAGCTAACGCGGCTGCCGCTGCCATTGCTCCGGGCATGCCTAGTAGTTTACTTTCAAACATCAAACTACCACCACCCACTCGATTGCTGCGTTGAATACTAATCGAAATCCGGTCAAGGTTCCGACTTAGTTGATGCGTTACGAAATAGTCAACGTTCGTCTCACAACCAAATGTCACATGTCGACATTTCGATGTTCTTCGCAAAATTTGGCGAATTACACGCTGATCGTCGCCATTGCCAATGGCTACTGAATTAGGACTAAGTGCTGCAAAGATACTTCCTTCCTCCTGTTCAATGCTGTCAATATCTCCCAAACCTTCTGTATGCTCGAGGCCAACCAATGTTAAGACAGCTACATTAGGTTGACACACTTCTGCCAGCCTTCTAATTTCGCCGGGAGAATTCGTACCGACTTCGATAACGGCATATTCATTTTCTTCCGTCAAACCAAGCAGAGTCATGGGCACGCCTACTTGGTTGTTGAGATTTCCCCGTGTTGCAAGGACCCTACCGGGATGACAAGCTTCCAGCAACGCCTGGCAGGCTGCACGGGTGGTCGTTTTACCTGCAGACCCGGCTATAGCTACAACCCTTCCGCGCCAACGGTTTCGATGGAACTTTGCGATGTCAAGCAGGGCTCGCGCGGTTGAATCCACCCTGAGGATTGGTACCGGCAATTCGGGCACGGGATCGCGCTCAATAAGGACGGCCCGGGCGCCACCGGCAACTACTTCGCGCAAGAAAGCGTGACCGTCAAATCGATCGCCGGATAAGGCCACGAATAGTTTCTCTGCGGCGTGCGCTCGCGAGTCCGTAGTAATTCCACGAACCACGCGATCCCCGTTACCTATGAGGCGCGCACCGGTCGCTCGCACAATGTCGCTCAACGTAAAGGGGGCAGAATTCTCGGGAATGGGTGTCGCCATTAGACACCACGACTTTCTAAATTTAGTGGTCGGCCGCGTCGAAGGGCTAAGGCTCGACGCGCCTGTTCTCGATCGTCAAATGGTCGCTTCGTTGCTCCAACTATTTGATAGGGTTCGTGACCCTTGCCGGCAACCAATACGACATCCCCCGGCTTAGCGCTTAAGATTGCCTGCTCAATCGCAATCGCCCGATCGAGCACCACGGAATATCGTGCACCCGCTTGTCGAAGTCCCGGTTCAATCGCGGCAGCAATCGCTTCAGGCCGCTCTGTACGTGGATTATCGTTAGTCACAATTGCGTAGTCTGCCCACCGCCCTACAGCAAACCCCATTTTCGAGCGTTTATTAGGATCCCGATCGCCCCCGCAACCAAAAACGCAACGAACGCTCGCCGGAGCAAACTGCTTGACGGCTTGTAGTACCCTCTCTAATGCATCTGGCGTATGGGCATAGTCAACGAGGACGACAATGTCGTCTTCCGAGCTTTCGCAACGTTCGAGCCGACCCGGCACGCCGAATTCTCCCGATAACCCAGTAACAGCAAGTCTCAAATCCACTTTCAAAGCTTGCAGGATACCTACGGCCAACAAGAGATTTTCAAGATTATGTTCCCCGATAAGGCGGGTATCTAATTGCACTACGAGATCGTCAGCCCGAATCTTGCCGCGAATACCCTTTGCATCAAGCTTTATATCTATAGGGCAAACGTCGCATTCTAAATCTCTTCCGACTCGCCAAACACGCTCAGATTGAGCTGCTCCTGCGAATCGAGTTCCCGCAGGACTATCAATATTTATTACCGCATTTCGCGGTGCAAGATCGACAAATAGTCTCCGCTTGGCCGCTTCATAGCGTGACATATCGCCATGGTGGTCGAGGTGATCCTGAGTCAAATTGGTAAATGCCGCCGTCTCAATGCGCAAAGCGTCAACACGCCCTTGGTCCAAGGCATGACTAGACACTTCCATGATGAAGTGCGTGCCACCGCTTCGTGCAACACTACCAATTAGTCGCGAAATTTCGTCCGCCTCTGGCGTCGTGAGATTGCTTTCATTGCCGATATCACCAAAGGAAAAGCCTGTCGTGCCGAGTCGCGCCGGCCGTGCCCCCGCTGCAGTAAGGCCACGCTCTACCAAGGCGACTGTAGTGGTCTTGCCGTTGGTGCCGGTGATTCCAACAACATGCAGGTGATGGGATGGAAACCCTTGCACAGCCTCTGCGGCGAATGCTGATGCCCGCCTTGGATCACTTACGTTTATGACTGGTACCGGCATCTGCCTCAAGGCTAATGAGTCATGGCTCACCATCACGGCCGCGGCACCACCACATATGGCCGCATCGATGAATGCGCGCCCGTCGGCATGTTCTCCTGTGCGCGCTACGAACAGATCACCCGGCTTTACATTGCGCGAGTCCTGTTGGACATCACGAACGCGAACGTCACCCTTGCCAATCAGTATTGGCGAAAAGGGAGCCAGCGCCTGAACAAGGTCGTCCAAGTTCAGTCCACTGTGAGTGGTATCCGGGGCTACTTTGGGGGCAATCATGACGGTGGCTCAAATTGCAGGGTAAGTGCCCCTCCTTTCTCCAGTGCTCTGACCCGGAGCTGGATCCTGTTTGGTCAATAATCCAGTGCCTCGAACTTGCGGCATGAGCCCGATCTCGCTCACCTGATGTAATACTTCTCGCATGGGCCAACCAATCATGTCCGGGACACGAACGTAACCAGCGCTTATTTTTCCGGGTGCAATTGATTCTTGTACCTGCGGCTGTTCGCCTTGCGCTTGACGAATTACTTGATAGGCAACATTTGCGGGATCTGGGCGCGAGGCGAGATCCGTCAGGCTAACCCGTCGAGTGCTTGGCGGTGTCATCCCTTTATGTTCGAGCACCATCTGGGCAACCCTTCGAAATACCGGAGCCGCTACAACTCCGCCAGCGTGGTCGACCATGGGCTCATCGACTACCACAGCGACCAGGATAGCTGGGTTATTCGCTGGCACAAATCCCACGAAGGATGCCACGAACTTGTCATCGGAATAGCGTCCCGTACGCGGGTCAGCCTTTTGCGCAGTTGATGTTTTTCCAGCCACCCGATAACCGGCAATCGTCGCTTCCGTACCCGTGCCTTCGCCTTCCGTCACACCCACCATCAGTTCAGTCACTTGAGATGCGACTATGCGAGAAATAACCCGACGTCGTAATGTGGGCGCAGCCTCTCGAACCAATTCGCCTGTGGCCGCATTCACACGCTTGATTAGCGTGGGTTCCATCAATTCGCCGCCGTTGGCAATGGCAGCTGTGGCCAGTGCAAGCTGCAAGGCCGTTACCGTAATGCCTTGCCCAAAGGATGCCGCTGCCGTTTCAATCTCTACCCAGCCTCGCCCTCTCGGGCGTAATGTTCCGGTTGATTCTCCGGTGACGGAGATTCCAGTCGGTTGCCCAAAGCCGAAACGGCGCAAGTATTCATAAAGTCTATCCGAGCCAAGTTCCATCCCAATTTTGGCTGCGCAAATGTTGGATGAAAGCGCAAGTACCTTAGGTATACTTAGCCATTCCGCGGGGTGCGTGTCACGAATCGTAACCTTGTCGATTCGCATCGCACCCTTTTCGCAATACATCTGCTGTGTCGGGGTGATAACCCCGGTGGCCAATCCAGCCGCAATCGTGAAGATCTTCATCGAGGATCCGGGCTCGAATGTGTCGGCCACGGATCGAACACGTCTCGCTTGAATATCACTAGTCTCGTAATCATTCGGGTTGTAGGAAGGAAAGCTAGCCAGGGCAAGAATCTCGCCAGACTTTGGATCGAGCGCAACGACTGCTCCGTTCTTGGCCTCAAAGGTCTGAATCGTCATTGCCAGTTCACGCTCGGCTGTGAATTGAATGGCCTGATCGATGGTGAGAGCTACGTCGTGACCTGCTAGTGCTGCGTCATCCTCAACCGCTTCCGCAAACAGTAGGCGCCCCGAACGATCACGCAGACCAGCCAATTGATCGGGGTGCCCTTGCAATTCCGGATCGAGTGCCAATTCCAGGCCATCCTTACCGCGACCATCGGGCGCCACAAACCCGAGCAACGAACCGGCAAGTTCCCGACGCGGATAATAGCGATGACTTTCTCCCTCCACATTCAAACCCAGCAATCGTCGATTGGGATCTCCATCTCCTGCGGACAGCACCCGAATTGACTCGACTTCCGATGCGCTTATCCGACGCTTTAGCCATACAAATCGCCGTTTTTGCAGGATCTTGCGTTCGACCGTGATCGGATCGAGGCTGAGCGCTGCGGCTATGCGATTAGCGGCATCGCGTGCCACAAACGGTATTCGCGATGGCGGCACATCGCGAAGCATTTCTACGGAGTCCATGCTGACGCTCGGGACTTCGATGCTTACCGCCAGTGCCGTACCATTTCGGTCGTAGACGGAGCCGCGCTTGGGTTGCACATTCAATCGACGTTGCCGTTGTCTTTCCGCCAACTCACGCCATTGACCTCCGTGCGCAATCATTAAGTCCCAACCCGCCGAAAGCACGAGTCCAAGTCCAAGCGCCAAAAACCCGCACAGCATACCCATTCTGAGGCGAATCCAGCGACCGCGGGGCCCCAATAGTTCATTGCTAGCAAATTCCGGGTTCACTCCGGTTCTCCACTGGGCAAAGGTGTCTGGGGATCTGCATTGGCAGCGGTATCGCTGCTCGACCGCGGCATCGGACCCATTGATATAATCCGATCTGGCGTCGGGGGTGCCATCTTGAACAAGGCTTTCGCCACTAATTCGACGCGTACCGGTGTCCCATTGCTCGCGAGCTCCAATTCCATGACTCTCTTCACCTCCCGCAGTCGAGCGATGCGAGCTTGCGAACGGCCTAGTGCGTACCCCAATTCCAATTCTCGGTTACGCAACGCTAAGTGCACAACAAATGCCGAAGTTGTAGCTGTAACAGCCATTGTCCACAACACTAGAAACGTGCGCGGTCGTTTCAAGGTTCGCTCTCCGGTTCAGGTGGCCAATCCGAATCCGTCACAATATACATTTCGTCACCCAGCAAATCCTCAGGTGCCGCGCGTCGCGCAATTCTGAGTTTAGCGCTACGCGAGCGGGGGTTGTTCGCCCGTTCCTCATCACTTGGAACAATAGGCTTGGCCGAAAGCCGCTGCCAGATCCCTCTGTTAAGTAGGGTCTTCTTTACGCGTCGGTCTTCGAGCGAATGGAAACTTATCACGGCAATTACGCCGTCAACCTTGATGACGGAACCGGCCGCCAACAGGAGCGCATCTAATTGCTGCATTTCACCATTAACTGCAATGCGCAATGCTTGAAACGTGCGCGTAGCTGGGTCTAACCCTCCCGCTCTCCGGGGACCCACCGCACGAACCACTGCCCGTCGCAAATCCACGGTAGTTCGCAACTCGCCCCGATCGAGCGCCTGCTTAATGCACCTGGCAATCCTTCGTGAAGCGCGTTCTTCACCATATTCGTAGATTATGTTCGCTAGTTCGTCTTGGTCGAGCCGGCGAATCAATTGAAGGGCGGTTTCCTCGTCGCGCCTGTCCATTCGCATATCAATCGGACCCGCGTGTCGAAAGCTCATTCCACGCTCGGCCTGATCCAACTGAGGTGTGCTCACGCCCAGATCAGCCACCAAGCCATCGATGCTCCCTAGTTGACGCGCATTGAGTTCCTCTGTCAGCTGGTCGAAGGAGGCATGTATCAACTCAATGCGACTGGAGAAACCTGCTAACCGAGCGCCGGCGGCGCTGAGCGCTTCTTCGTCTCGATCAAAAGCCAAGACGCGCGCGCCGGGACAGGCGTTCAAGATCGCTTCGCTGTGGCCTCCACCTCCCACAGTTGCATCAACGTACAGACCGCCGTCAGAGGGTGCGAGAGCCTGAACGACTTCGCTCGACATAACGGTAATGTGATGCACCGGCTCCGGATCCTCGATAGAAAGTGCTGCCATCGTCATATCCGAATCGTCTCCATTACGGCCCTTCTAAAGGCCGTCTGTTGCTCATTGGTCATCGAAAGCACTTCGTCCCAACGGGCTTTCGACCACATCTCCGCGATGCGGCCCATGCCCGCCCACAGTACGTCTTTTTCCAGCTCAGCCTTTTCCCTAAGGTGCTGTGGCACAACAACGCGCCCTGTGCGATCCACCTCGCATTCAATCGCAGCTGAAACGTAAAGGCGTCTGAATCGAACTACGTCAGTGTCCCAATTGGAAAATTCGGAAATCTTGTTTTCGAATCGCTCCCACTCCTGCAACGGGTAGACATGCAAGCAAGGTTCGAAAGGCGCCGGAGTTACAACTAGGCAGGGAGAAGCGTTTGCCGCAATCGCCTCGCGATAACGAGCGGGCAAACTCACGCGACCTTTGGCGTCAATCGTATGCAGGAACTGTCCACGGAACATGGGGGTCTTCAATTGGGAATTTGGTCCATTATATCCCACTTCATTCCATTCACCGCCCGAAAGTACGGGTCTACGTCCCCGATGTCAACTCCTGAACAAGAGCCCGACCGAGAATTCAAGGGATCGAGAGACTTTGAAATGTATTCTTGTTAACCACCTGTACTTAGGTTCAGTATTCGCGTTGATCACTCGGCAGGCGAGCGCGCGCGCGGATATTGAGGTTCGATGGCAGCGTCTTGATCACGCGTGCCGACAGGCCCTCCGCCAGCAATCTGCAGCCCTGCGTGCGTCGGCTACAACTAACTACTTAGATTAGGAGGCACGACATCAAGGCTTTGATCGCGGAACGCTGCGATGGCACCGAGGGCGGCCAACGCCGCAGTTTCGCTGCGAAGCACTCGAAAGCCCATTCGCACCTCGGCAAAACCTGCCTCACGCGCTAGGCAGAGTTCATTGTCGTCGAAACCACCTTCAGGCCCGACGAGCAACGCGGCGGCATTCGTTGCCAGTCCCACCAGTTTTTCGCCCAATGTTTGCGCGGCCCAAGGCGAAAGCAACCACTTGCCGCCCAAGAATTGTTCTAGAGATTTCAGAGCCTCGCTGAACGCCAACACACCGACAATTCTCGGAATGTTGCCCCGTTCGCTTTGGCGGGCCGCTTCGATAGCAATCTTGCGCCAGCGCTGCATTCGACCTTGAACTTCGCGCGGACTTGATATTGCGCTGCGCGATGTGGACACTATCCACAGTTCCGAAGCGTCGAGCACCGTCGCGTCTCGCACGACTTGGTCAACCTTTGCCCCTTTGCCGAAAGCTTGAATCAAAACGAGGGGATATTTCGGTAAGTGAGAAGAGATCTGGACCCTTTCGACCGCATACAAGGCATGCCGCGAATCCGCGACCACAAGCGTTGCCAGGGCTTCTGTGGCGGATTCAACATCAAACGCGAGAAACTCATCACCCACGACGGCGCGATGCACATGAAGCAAGTAGTGCGTTGCTCCTTTGTCGAGCTTCATCAGTCCAGCTCGAAGCTCTGATACGGGAACGCGCAGCAATCTTGCCGTGCGGCTACTGTCAGCCGATAATTTCGTCATAATCGTGGTTGATAATAGACTGCGTGAGCTGCCACGCTGACTATTGATTCCAAGCGTTGGCCCAATGCTGGAACCGACTGACCTTCATTGAGCAATAAACCAGTTAGACGTCCTCCATATACACAGCCGCTATCCAACCCGGTAGCGTGCTCGTGCATTTGAAGCCCTGTCTGGGCGCTGTGGCCAAAAACAATGTGAGGTGGACCCTGGTACGAAGCAGCCCAAGACACTTTGCCGAGGTGAGGGCTGGGTTGTCCCCGCTCATCTATCGAACGAATATGGGTCAGAACCCAAGGCTCTTGCTCCAATAATGATGTTCCGGGCAATACACCCGCATGCACTATATAAGCCTGATGTTGCGGGAGTGTCAGATAAAGCGGCATAGCCTTGATAATGGCCCAATGCTCAGGTTTCAATTCCTGCATTAACTGATGGTGGCCCGCTCCCAGTCCCACCTTTTTGCCGCCATGGCATTCAGTTTCGTAGGCTTGCAACAGTTTTCGTTCGTGATTGCCCTGAACGGATCTAGCATTCAAGCGTCTCGCAAGATTCAGCACACCCAACGTGTCGGGGCCACGTCCGACGAGATCACCAACGAACACGATGCGATCGCCGTCGCCAATTGACGCAGCGGCTAAAAGGTCTCTTAGCTCGGCGAGACATCCATGAACATCGCCGACAATAAGCGTTCGCGTCATGTTTATTCATCCAGCGGCGGAGAAGTCATGGTGCTTGAGTCAAGACCTTTGCAACCGCACATGCCACGGGGACGGGGCCCGATGCCGAGGTAAACCCGAATTAGGCCTAACGGCCAATTATCACGTTCACTAGAATATTTGGTTTTTGGCGTACGCCCCATTGGAGCCAGGGGTTCCAAACTTGAAGCTAGAAGGCCCGAACGGCGCCTCTGCCACCCCTGATGGCCCCAGACGTCAACGAAAGCGCGCGGTGTGCTTGAGCCTTTGCCAGCAAGCGTGTTACTCGTCGCTTCGTGAATCGGTAGAAAGAGGAGACACCCCGAATGCCGCTCAGCACTCGTTCCGTGAGCCCAATGCTTGTTGCCGCACTACTTGCTTCTGTTGCCGCATGCGGCAGAGAAGAGGTCAAGTATAAGCCGCGCCCTGCCCCCAGAACCCAAATAACATTGCCGGCCGTTCCCAACGTTCCGCAGACGCCGTTGAAGCGGGGTGACGTTTATACGGTTTGGGGCGCAAGCTACTCGCTGCGAAGTCGTGTATTGCATAAAGATATCGCGGAAAAGCCGTTGACGTTGGAGGGTTACATCGTCGACACCAATTTGATGGAAGCCCCCGAGTGCGCCGTGCACAAAGGAGGCAAAGCCGACCCGGAGAATTGCAAACCGCCCGTTCCCACGTTTTGGCTAGGCGACGACAAGACTACCGACCGAAAGAATTGCATCCGTGTGATGGGCTGGGCGTCAAACTACGCGCAGATTTTCGACGCCATCAAAGAAATCGACGAGAAGGGCGAAAAGGCGGAACCGAAGGATACCTTCTGGGGCAAAGATATTCCAAAGCCGCTCCCTGCCAAGGGCGCGAAAGTGCGAGTCACAGGTCCCTATTCGACAACGTTTACCGGCGCCTCAACAGGCGCGGAAGCCGACCCGATCATGGGAATTGTGACATACACGAAGATTGAAGTCTTGGAAGATGCACCAGAGCTGGCGACATTGCCGGGTGTGGAGCGTAAGCCGAAGAAAGAAAAGTAGGAATCTTGTTCTCGGCATGGCCCAATGCGACGGGCCCCATTTACTCAATGCGGCGTGCACTGGCACAGCCGACATTGAGTGTCAATTCAAAGTGGGAAGCCGACCAATACTTATCCACAGCGTCGCGCAGATATTCAAGTGGACGTTCCATTGCCGTATCGGCAAGACCGGCACGGATGTCTGGCAATATGAGCAGGCGGCAAACGGGATCTTCGATAAGGGCACGGCCACTGTCGAAGGCGAGCTGCGTATGCCGGATTTCCACATCGACATCTCCAAGCCCGACCAATTCCATTTCATCCGACAAGGATTCGATCGTGGGCCGGCTCGCCATAACCTCTTCGACTGCTCTGGCGAAATCCCCGTCGTCGGTCTTGAGCGCGAATTCTCGGAAAATATCACCAATTTCTTGAAAGGAGCCCCGCAGCGGCAAAGCCAGCAATGATTGGCCACCCACGTAAAGCAGGCGGGCCATCTCAGCTAAGAGCGCGCCTCGTTGATCCACTCCCAAGAGTGGATGCAGCGCGAGCACGTGAGAAATACAGCCGTTGGTAAGGGCGCTGGTAGTTCTTTGGCCTGCAAGTATTCGAGTGAGTCAATCCGCAATGCATGTGCTTTGTGGCGGGCAATCTCAAGCACTGAGGGTGAACTATCAACGCCGTACAGGCTGAGACCCGACACTTGTCTGGCTAACTCGGAGTCAGGAAAACCGGTTCGGCACCCCAAATGAGCAACGCGAGCACCCTCAATGCCCAAAAACATCTCGACCGCAAGGTCGCCGAACAACTTCAAGTATCTGGGGACCACAAATGTCTCGAACACTGCCGCGTCGGCTGCGCTCAGGGGTTCAGAGGGGAACACGTGACCATCCTAGCTTCGGGCTCCGACCCTGGGCGCGACATACTGGCCTTGGTTGATTTGTCGCTAAGCTCTCGACCTTGCGCGCCGAGCTGGCTTGCGGCAATCCGGCGGGGCGAACCCGGCCCGTTGACTGTGCCAGTCGAAAACATTGCTTCGACTTCGTAAGAATCGTCGCGGAATCGACTAGCCCGAACCAGCGTTGTAGCGTGAGACCAGTGCTTCGCGCCTCGATTCTCTTAGGGCTATTCGCAGCGGTTGTAAGCGCCTTTGGCTCACATCCATCGTCATTACCGCCACAACAACTGACCAATACAAGCCCGCTAGCGGCCACTTCGGCGCGCGCACCTTGTCCGCCAGGCACGCTGCCTGACGCCGACGTGTGTATTCCCGTTCCGGACAGCCTGGGACAGGACGGAGAGGCACTCCTACTGGAGCATAATGCCCACCGCACGCGCGGAGGCAATTGGACGGAATACGACGATATACCTAGGCGGCCGGAACGACCGAGGGCGTACCGCCTGTATCGTTATCCTGTCGATATCAGCAAAAATACGGAGTTCTTGATGAGCGGTTTTGACCTTAACCTCCCCGATGCGGACCAGCGACGCGGCGGCAAACTGCGGGCGGTAGGGCACGGCGGCATTGATCTCGCGGCCCGACGTGGCACTGAGGTACGCGTAGTTGCGCTGGAGCACCAACAGGGCGAAGCGGACGTGCTGTTCGTAGGGCCTCTCATCGGCAACACAGTCGTGACCCGACATTCCGTACGAGAATCGGGGATATTGCGAGAATACCTGGTTTTCTACGGCCATTTGCAGGCGCCTGCCTCGGGACTAATCCGGGGTGCAAGCGTTGCTGAAGGCTCGGTAATTGGGTTCGTGGGGGACTCAGATAGCCCCGGTGCCGTGCACCTTCACTTGGAGATCCGTCAAGTGCGAGCCAATGTCAACTCGCAGGCACTGGCAAAGGGTGAGCTGTTGCTCAACGCCCGCACGGTTGCTTGTGACCCGCGAAATGTATTGCCGTTGCAAGATTAGCCTCTTGGCGGTGACGAGGCATGCCTCGTCACCGGCTGCGAGCGATTCATTCGAGTACCAGCTTATAGCCAAAGCCATAAACGGTTAGAATATAGCTGGGCTCGTCGGGGCGTTTTTCGATTTTCTTGCGTAATTTTACGATAAAGTTATCAATGGTGCGATTCGTGGGGTTAGCGTCCATGCCCCATATCTTGTTCAAGATCTCTTCGCGGCTTACCGGTTGCCCCACCCTTTCGTAAAGCAGTCGCAATAACTCGGTCTCGTAAAAACTGAGTTGTTCAGCTTTTCTCCCGTCATGCTGAAGAGTTTGAGTAATGACATTGACCGTCGTCGGTCCAATGCGAAAATTGGCAATCTCCGGAGTCCGGGTGGCGCGCCTAAACAGCGCCCGCAGCCTTGCCACCAGCTCGCCAATGCTAAAGGGTTTGGTCACATAGTCGTCAGCGCCGGAATCCAAACCCCGAATTTTATCTGACTCTTGACTGCGCGCGGTCAGCATCAATATGGGGACAGCCACATCAAAACGTCGAATCTCTTCACAGACTTGATATCCATTTTTGTCCGGCAGCATCAAGTCCAACAAGATCGCATGGGGCCGTTCCGAACGGGTTGCTTGCACGGCTTCCTTGCCATTGGTTGCCGTAACTACTCTGAAACCTTCAAACTCGAGAGCATCCTTCAAGCCGAGCACAATATGCGGCTCATCGTTCGACAATCAGAATGGTTTGCTTGGGATCCATGGGTACGTGCCCGTGTTCTTACTCGGCCCATTCAATCCGCAAGTTCAATTTTATGGTTGACCGGCACGGTGCCGTCACATCGGCCCGATTGCGGCCTTTTCCGTGCCGCGGAATCCCAATCAAAGAAACATTCTGCGCTCCCCGTTGGCGACGTCTCGGCCTGGCGAGGGCGCAACTCTGGCTTCAAAAGGGAAACATCCCGATAGGCAACAAAATTAATGGCGATGTCTCCGGTCAACCGAGGTATAGCGTTAGCGCAGCAAATCGGGTAAATTGAGCGAGTGGCCAATCCAGCTCGGCGTTTACCCTTCAGATGTCAAGATCTCGCCTTGATGCCGGATGACGACAAACGGCGTGAGCTAATTGATGGAGATTTATTCGTGACGCCCTCCCCTGGCACTGGGCACCAGACCGTATCTCGCCGTCTGCAGTTCCAATTAATGACAGCCTTGGAGCGTACCGGGCTTGCCCAGGTGTTTGACGCTCCTACGGACGTCATCTTCGACGAAACCAACGTCGTTGTGCCAGACCTGGTAATAGTAAGCCTGGCTCGGCAACACATCGTGACCCAGCGCGCCATCGAGGGGGTCCCTGACATCATCATTGAAATCTTGTCGCCCGGCACGAGCGAGCGGGACCGACATTACAAGCGGCGACTGTACCAGCATTTCCAGGTACCCGAGTATTGGATCGTGGACCCTGAGTATGGAATGATCGAAATCCTTGCTCTGATCGATATCGAATATGGAATCCGAGCGCGCTACGATCGAGCCAGCACATTGGTCTGCCCGATCTTTCCCACGCTCAGCATTGAGCTTGCGCCGATATTCGCAATCACGCCGTAGTGACGCGCTGGCCCGTCCGGTGACAGACAAGTGCGTCACTTCTAAGTCAGTTTCCCCAAATGAGCCGCGGGCGGCATCAGGCTCAAGGAGCCCATTGGCCGCCCGCTGTTTTGTTCCACTTGCGAGGCTAAGGTCCGGCATCCACCACGGGTGTGGCCGTAGCGGCGGCTGCCGCTGTAATAGCCGAGCCCTGGCAAGCCGTGTATACAATCGCTCCCCCCAGCGGGACCGCCACGCCTTGGGTACAAGTGGGACAGTTGCCCACGAAACGCAAAATACGGCGCTCCGTTTCCGGACACTTTGCCACGAGACTTGGATCGCCGAGGGGCGGGTTAAGCGTTGCATCAATGTAGCAATAGCCCGGAGGAAGAGATTGGTTTGCGGTGGCGTCGTCGTCATTTTGACAGCCAGTCAGATTGGCCCCGGTCTCCTGTGGGAGCTCACACAGGCACATCGAACTGCATGTTGGTCCTCCTGGCTCATCACAGAGGTTGCTCTGTTTCATTGAAGCCAATACGGCCGCGCTCATCTGTGGAGTGGGCGGATTAGGCACGTTCCGTTGCTCGTTTTTACAGTACGTCGCACAGTCCACTCCGTTCAGCTTGCCACCCGGGACCACTTCTATGACGGCGCAAGGCAGCGAGCCGTCGGCATTGATTGTCAGTGGCCTGGGCAGGCAGGAACCCTTGAGCTTCTCCTTGAGGCGGCTGATGAGGGCCGCCACGGCGGGGTTGTACCCGTAACCTGGGCTAGCGGGTGCAGACGTCAAGTCATTGGGGCAAATGGAGGCGACGATCGAATTACCCTGCGTAGTCGCGGCGGGGGAATTGGCGTAGTCGTGTAGGACGGCGATTTCGCGCAGGCCTGGGTAGCCCTTGGCGGCTACTTGCGTGGTCCCGTTGCACAGGGGCTTGTCGTAGTTGGGTACGCCCACCGCGGTGCCAGCCCCGTCGGCTTGGAACGTTTGATCGCAGCAGTCATTCGGATTCAAATACTTACAACTGGCGTAGTCGGAGGCGCCTGCCGTACAGGCGCAGGCACGAGACGCCACTAATGGGAATATGCAAGCGTATTCCAAGTCTTCAAGCGCCGTGTTGTACTCACCTCCATTGGGATTCGCGTTGGTAGGCGCGACGGGACCGGGAACAGGAGCGGGAATGGACTGGGTGCTCCAGGGTGGCGTGTCAGGAATCGTGTTTACGCTACCCTGCTTGCCATCGACGTTTCCTCCGGGTGCGCGCGGAACCAAAGACTCGATCATGTGCATGTCATGCGGGAAGATGTTGGCGTTATCATCGCCATAGATCATGTCCCAAATGCCCGTCGAACCGACGGTGATGGGCTGATTGCCGCCCGTACCACTACCCCAGGCCGGATCCGTCACCGGAATATAGACAAGATTTCCGTTGGCATCGAGGTTGCCAATGTCCTGCCAGGGTACTCCGACAATTCCGGCGAGGAAGATGGCCGAGTTGTCCGATCTCGGGATCGATTGCGGATAGCCTTGCAGAACTGAGTTATTGTTCAAAGTGCCGACGGTTGTGCTGTAGAGTGGATTGGGCATCTGGCGGCTTCCGGCACTGCAGGATAGCACCAATTTTTTGTGCATACGCGCAATTGCAATCCATGTCCCCGTATGTTTGATCCGGGCACAACACCGGATTGGTCAGCCCGACCACGTAACGCGACTTGGGATACAAGAACTCATAACCAAAGCGCCGTTTTTGATTCCAACAGCGAACATTGGCCTGATACGTGCCGTCATCGACGCCGGCCGCTTGACCATTGGGACAGCTAGACGGGCAACCCGCAGGCGGGCTTGCCGTACAGGAGTAGCAGCATTTGTCGTTGGGGCTGGTGGCGCATGGGGTCGAACCGGTGGGAATTGAAGCATTTACGTTATCGCTAACCCAGCCCACGTCCGTGTCGCGGACAGAACAATCATTTTCGTCCGTTAGCATGACAATTGCCACGAGAGAATCGGGACGCAGAAACGCCGCGCGCTGGAGCAAGAGCGTGTCGTCGCTGCCGATACGGTGAGTTTGGTTATTTGAATCCGGAGCCTGCAATGGGAAAATCGGAGGCACGGGATCGATCAAGAAGCGGAACCAACCTTCCAGCTGCGATTCGAAGCCGCAGCCGATTTCGTGCGTTGCGCTCACCATGTCCGTAAAGATTTTGGTGGCATCCGTCAAATCCTGCTGGCCGACATTGGCGGGAAGGTCGAATTGCCCCAGGCCAGGAAGCCATAGAGGTTTGAGGACGAGTCCGCTGGGAGGGTCGCATATTGAGACTGCGGATCAGTCAGAATATCAGTCGGAGCGGTTTGGGCGCGGGCCAATGTCCCGATCAAAATGTCCCTCGTCGTTCACGTCAGGCGGCTGAGGTATGGCGTTGCCGTTGGCATCCGTATATTGCGTAGGGTTACCGGGCGTACAAAGCGAGTTCGCTCCATGGTCGCCCAAACTGGATGTCACGATGCCAATGTGGATATTGTTGACTGGGTTGAATTCAGGCGAATTCCAGCCCCTGCTGCCGACAAGGGTCACTCGAGCCCAGAGTCGCTGCCACGGCGGGGGTCGCCGAATTGCCCGACGCATCCACGCAATTCGGCGCCACCAACTCGCCCAGTAATTGTGGAACGGCGGCCGCCAAGGTTGCCTGCTTGTCCGCCATCGATGAGGAGTTGTCGATCATCAACAGCAGGTCAATGCCCGTAATCGCACTGTTCGCTTGTTTCTGCACGACCACGTTCGTGGTGGTGGGCGTTGACTGCTCGATGGGGCGGTCAAGGCAGCCCGTTCCCACGACGGTGCCACCCAGTAACAGGCTCGCCAGACCATAGCGAGCCGTGTGCCGGAGTAATTTCGGCGAAGAGTGTGACTGAGAACGCTTCGAAGTCATTTTTTCGGCTCCTTGATGGGCCCTATCGCCCGGCCTCTCGCAGGGTTCGAGAGGGTTGCTGCATCGATCATCGGCTCGTCCGTCGAGCCGGTCCCGCAGCACCGGTCACATTCCGGCGCGGCGAGCGTAAGTGCCTGGGAATACTCGTGTCAATAGCCTCCCACCGGGCAAGGGTGGGAAAAGCTCCGACGGGAAGCGACGCAACTCCCATTCCGCGGTCCCAGGCGGCCGTTTAGCGGCAAAGGCGCATGGGAACCGCCAACACGGTTGGCAGGTTGGCTAGGAGTCGCCAACGCGCGTTCGTAGGGGTGCCGCAGCGCGCACTCCCCCGGACTGACTTCTGCGCGGCGTTTGCGCGCCCGTCTGCGGCCGAATTGGCTTCGGTCTTGACTTTACATTGAACCTTCAAATTTCAATTCTCATCGCTACTCGTCGTCGATTCCCCCACGGCCGCCGAGTCTGCACCGTCTTCGCTTGGCATTTCCATCTCATCGGAATCCTCGCCCTCGAATGGCTCGCCTTCGAGCTCCGAGAATAATTGACGCAATCCCACCAGCACCGATGAGCTGACTCCCGGAATTTGCAGCAGTTCATCATCCGTGGCGGCCTGCATCGCGCACAGTGAATCGTATCTCGCAAAAAGCGCTTTTTTTGTTTTTGGGCCCACGCCGGAAATCGGGTCAAGCAGTGACTCGAGCCTGCGCACCTGGCCCAGTTTGCTGCGGCCCCGGTTGGCAAATCGATGCGCTTCGTCACGCGCACGTGCCAAAAAGAAAAGTTCCGGGCTGCCCGGTCGCAGAGCAATCGGATTTTTTTGCCCAGGGAGATACACGCGATCAACGACCTTTTCGCCTTGCGCAGTTTCCTTCTCTTTGGCAAGCCCGACTATTGACAAGTCGTCAATGCCAAGATCACCCGCAGCAGTAAGCGCGATGGCCAGTTGACCGCGCCCACCATCAATGACGAATAAATCGGGCAATTGCCAGGTGTCGTCGCTAGCCCCTGGCTGCACCTCAGCTGCGCGACGAAAGCGCCGCCTGAGCACCTCCAGCAGCGCGCCGTAGTCGTCACCGCCTGAGACGGTGTGTACATGATAGGTTCGATATCGCGCTTTGTCCGGAGCTCCATCGAGCAGTGATACGACAGCACCCACCGTGTCACTACCGCCTAAGTGCGATATATCCACGCATTCGATGCGGCTTGGAAGCTTGGGCAAGCGGAGTTTCTTCTGCAGCCGCGCCAGGCGCACCTGAACGTCTTCGGCGGCTCGCTTCTTTTCTTCGAAGGCATGCTGCGCGTTCTCCTGAGCCAGAGCCAAGCAGCTGACGCTTGGGGCCGCGCGCCGGGTGTACGACTCGGCATTTCTTTCGCTGCCCTGCCGCTTGCTGGAGCTCACTGAGCCAATCGCTGATGCCTTCGACGCCCTCGGGCAAGACTGGCACGAGAATCTCGTCCGGCAGGTGCACCTGAGCCGGTCCACTTGCAGCGTAATGTTCGCGAAGAAAAGCGGCCACGACTTCGTCATCTTGTACATCGACTCGCAGCAACGAAAACGCGGAAACGTCCACCACGCGCCCTGAGCGCACCAGCATTACGACCAGCTCGACGCGATCGTTTTGTCGATACAGGCCCACTACATCTTGGTCCGCATCGCTGACCGAAACCACGCGCTGCGATTCACGAAGCGCCGTGATGGCTTTAAGTTGATCACGCAACAGAGCCGCTAGCTCAAAGTCCATCGCGACGCTGGCCGAATGCATGCGGTCACCTAAATTTTCCGTAAGCGCGTCGTGACGACCATCCAAAAAAAGCGACACAGCCCGCACTTCGGCGCAATAGATTTCTGGGTCCACCGGCAGCACGCAAGGCGCCGGGCAACGCCCGATTTGATGCTGAATGCAGGGCCGCCTTCGGGATACAAGTTCGCGGTCGGAGCAGGTTCGCAAACGAAAATGTTTTTCTACCAGATGCAGGGTTCGGCGAGCGGCCGTCGCGCTGGGGTAAGGACCAAAGTAGCGGGCGCCATCGACGGAAGGTCTGCGTACGAGCTCGAGCCTGGGCCATTGATGCGTCGATGCGAGACGCAACGACAAGTAGCTTTTGTCATCGCGGAGTTTGACGTTGTATTTGGGCCGGTGCTCTTTGATAAGGCTGTCTTCGAGAATCGCTGCTTCTTTTTCGGTGCCAGTAACAATGGTCGAAAGGTCCCCGATGTTCTTGCGCAGCCAAGGCAGGTAGGCGCGCTCATCGCTTTGACTCGCGGCAAAATAGCTACGAACACGCGCGCGCAGACTCTTGGCTTTGCCGACGTAAATGACCGAGCCTTGACGGTCGTGAAACAGATAGCAGCCCGGTTTCGGGGGCAGCGCATCGAGCTTTTCCAAAACCTCAGCAGGCGCGGATTCGGACGAGGACTCGGCAGGCGGCGTCGGTGTTTCAGTCATCGGCTGCGCTGCCTTCACTTGACGGAAGTTCAACGGGTTTTCAAGATGCCAGCCGCGAGCGGTGACTGAATTGATGGTTTCGGCCCGGCCGGATTGGTTGCTGACTAGCAGTGAAAAGGACAGATGCTGGGTCGGAACGGTCGGCCGCCGCAACCGCGGCACGCAGGCGATAAGCATCGCTGTTTTGTGCGGCGCGGCCGTGGCGCATGTGCTTTCGCCACGAGACTTGCCGGGCCCGGGATGACCCAGAAGGTCCCAAGCCCGAAGTTCTTCTGCTCGGCCAGGCTCTGAACCTGAACGACCAAGTTCAGCGAGTTGCACTCGATCGGGTTCGACGTTTCGTGGCGCAGGAATTGGAGCTGGTGCAGCCCGATGGGTCAGTAAGCCCGGTCGCCCTCGGTCGAATTGGGGTGCAAATTGACAAGCTTCGGTTGAGCTCCCTCGTGCGGCAAGCCCGCGACCCGACGAGCTCGCTTCGGCAAGCTTGGCTCTCTCACGGTCAAGGCAAATCCATCGAGCTTGGCCTGCCCGTGGTCTTCGATGGCGAGGCTCTTATCAATCACTTATTGCGCGTTAAGGATTCAGTTGATCGCAGCCCCTGCGATGCCCGAATGGATCTGGACGCTCGAAAGGTCCTGCCTGAAGTCGACGGCACGTTGCTTGATGTGGACGCCTCCAGGCTTGCGATTGAAGAAAGTCTTGAGCGCGGGGTGCGTCGCGTACCACTGGTGTTTCGTCGCGTTGAACCTAAGCGCCGGTTGGCCGATTTGAGCGATGTGAAGCTTGATGCTGTGCTTGGTGAATTCGAGACTCATTACGATCGTTCGGAAAAGGCCCGCGACCGTACATTCAATCTGCGACTTGCCGCGTCCAAATTGGATGGACACGTGCTTTTGCCGGGCGAGACGTTTGACTTCAACGAAACGGTAGGGCCTAGGGACGAGATCAATGGGTACAAGGTTGCCACGGTCATAGCCGAAGGGGAACTGGTCGACGGGATCGGTGGCGGAACCTGCCAAATCTCGGGGACGCTACATGGCGCCATCTTCTTCGCGGGTCTTGATATTGTGGAACGAACTCCGCACACGCGTCCGAGCGGCTATATCAAAATGGGTTTGGATGCGACGGTCGTCTACCCGACCATTGATTTTCGATTCAAGAATCCCTTTGACTTTCCCGTTGTGCTTCATGAAACCGTAAAGAACGGAATCGTTCGTGCGGAAGTCTTGGGGCCGAAAAGGGCGAGGACAGTCACGCTCATACGCCGCATTACGGCGGTGCAGCCGTACGAAGAACTCGAACGACCGGATGAAAAGCTCCCACGCGGGGTTCGCTCCCTCGGTCAAAGAGGTGTTCCGGGATTCACTGTCACAAGGTATCGCATCGTCCGCTTGGGCGCCCACGCCGTACGCGAGAGATGGATCGACAAATATCCACCAACGCCGCAGATAATTCGGTTGGGAACCGGCGATGTTCCGAAAAGTTCGCTCGAGATTCATGACGACCCGCACCCTGAGTACATGGCGGACGAGCTACTGGTCATCACCCAGGGACTTGACCTGGGTGAAAGTGCGACGCGCGACAGCGCGTCTGGACGCGAATCAATCGAATTGCGTGAACCGGGAAAAACTGGTGAGCCGGGTTGGACGAGAGCAGCAAAAATGCCTCAGTGGGATTCTCGAGAGAACTCGGAGGACCGCCACCGCGATTCGAATCGTGCTGGCAAGACTGCGCCGCGCAGGGGCAACGGCTGAGCCTTCGTGGGCCGGATTATGACGAATTTAGGGTTCGACCGAAGACTACAGCTGGAATTCGCGCCGGCTCGGGGACTTCCAAGCTAAATCGTGAAGTACCCACTTCACAACGGCGTGGAAGTATCGCTATGTTCTTAATTGGGTCAACGTGTGGAAAATCCGCGATCGTCTGTACTTGGGCAATTATTGGTCGGGAGAGCAGGCATTGCTGGGCCAAGCGCTTCCTGTCGAGCCGGAGGGTGATAGCCAACCATTTGCGGGTATCGTATCGCTTTGCCCCGTGCCGATTGAAAACGCAAACCCACTCATCAGGCCAATCAATCCAGATACAGAATGGCTGCATTTGCCTATTGCGGATGGCGGGTCCGGCGACGGAGAGTTTGAGGCCGCTTGCGACCTAGCCATCCCGTTCGTTCGTCATGCTCGACGACGCGGAAATGTCTTGGTGCATTGCACCGCGGGCATGAGCCGAAGCGTAAGCATGGTGGCCGCTGTACTCTGCTCAGAAGATCCAAGTTTAGATGTGGCACAAGCCTATCTCGAAATCGCCGAAGCCAAAGGACGAGCATTGGGAGTGGAGCCCAGCGAAGCGGAAATACTGATCGCACCGGCTTGGGAATTTCGCCTCCATCTGCGGCAGCGCTTCGAGCGCAACCCCCCTCGAGGCGAACGGTCGGCCACGCTCGACGAAAAAAACGCAAATGCAGAATCCGGCCAAAAACCCGATACATTTTGCTGATCTCTGACCGGACGTCCACCCTTTCCCTTGACTCGGAGTCTGTTAGGGGGCACAACGCGCCGCACCGAGGGCCGGTACTTCCGCTCGGCGGTAGCGCCAGAGGAAACAGGTAAACAACGACTTCGGTCGGCCGGCTCCCAACAAGTACTATGAACACAGCAGACAACGTTCCCCAGGCACCTATGGATTCGGCAGAAACCAGCAATAGCGGCACGTCCCCACGCGCCGTTGACTGGGAAAACCCGCGAGTTGCGGCGATACTAACCGCAGCAGCGAAATGCTTCTCACGAAGCGGATTCAGTTCGACGACCCTTGCTGAAATCGGCAAGGAACTCGGGCTTCGCAAGAGCATTGTACACTACTACTTCGCCAGTAAAGCCGCCCTCATTCACGAGGTACAAAGCTTTACGTATCGGAAATTCCTCGATCGCGTTCGCACTACTTTAGGTGCGGCGCACGAGGGCACCGGTGCAGCTCGCGCCCGACGCGCTCTCGAAGCGCTTTGGGACGCATTGCAAGCCGATCAAACGGCGACCGGTTTGAACATCGAAGTCTGGAGCGCGGCACGCCGCGATCCAGAACTGAAGCGTCGCGCCGCATCGCTGCAACAAGATGCTCGTCAGATTATCGACGAGGCCTTGAACACAGCAGGCGACGTCATCAAGCGGCCCAATCTGGAAGGGTTGCCGACGTTGGTTCAAGCCGTGCTCAACGGGTTGTCGATTGCCGAATGCGTCGAGGGCGAAGGCGTCCAAGCCAAGAAAGCGTACGAGACGTTCTTGTACGTTCTGGACCAAGCGCTCAAGAAGTGATTCGGCACATTCACTGGGATGGTGCACGACTTGCCGCGCGGTCTTTCGCCACGCGAAGTCGGGCACCATTTTCGTGGGTTGTTACGGCACGGGTCCGCGCGTCACGTCGCTGGGCCGTAGCGGCTTTTTTGGCGCTGACTACGGCGTTTCAGGCCGCCGATGTTAGCGGCGCCTATCGTTGGGGAAGCACCGCGCGATTACCGGACATTTCAGTGCTTTTTGGCCCACGGCAAACGACCGCCACTGATTGGTGGTCCCACGGAGTATTCGTCGGTAAACTGTTCCATTTAGATCCTGGTTGCAATTCCGCCGATCCATTTCGCTTGTTTCAATTATCAACTCAACGTTTTGGTTGGCAAAGTTGGCCATCGCAAGAGCCAATTTTCGCAGTCAAGAACCGTTGGGTCTCTGACCTTTACTGGCACGTGGACGAAAATGAAGTTCCTGATTTGGACGGAACTTCACCGCAATCCAACTGGCTCAGCGGGGAAGAACTTCCAGATTTCGCTGGCCCATTGGTACCGAGCCCTGGGCTACGTGAACCGTTCGATGGGGCGCCAAACATGAGCCTGGGGCCGCTCTTAACTGCACCGAAGCCCACGATCATACCCGTCGTAACGCGCGGGGCTTGTCCCGTCTGGCGGACTCCACAAAAGATTGCGTTTTCTGGATTGGCCGGCGAGGGAGATAGGTTTGCCCTCGTTGATTGCGACGGTGTGGTGTCCGCAGATGCCATCGATCGTTTGAGCGTCGTCGGACGTCAACCTGGAACAGCAATACCGCCGCTGCCATTGCCGCTATCGCCTGAAACAAATCTGCAATTCCGCGGTGAATGGGTGGACGGGGTTCGGCTGTTGCACCCTCGTCTACTGGGTCTGATTCAACAAATAACGTCAGCGTTTCCTGGTCATGGCGTGGCAGTTTACAGCGGCTACCGCCGCGACGCGCGCAGCAGTTCACCGCATTTGCGCGGCCGCGCCTTGGATATCGCATTGCACAATGTGGCAAATGTTCAGCTATTTGCCTTCTGCCGGACCTTGCATGAGGCGGGCTGCGGCTATTACCCCAACCAACCATTCGTGCACGTGGACGTGCGCGAACCCACGCGCGGCTCGGTCTCTTGGGTCAACATTTCTATGCCGGGACAACCCTCGCATTACACTGAAGCTTGGCCAATCCGGAATGGCGAGCTGGATTCGCCCGATACTGAGTGAACGAGGTGATGCTACTCCAATGCCGTTCACCGATATTCTAGGCCAACCTACCGCCATCGATACGCTCACCCGGGCAATGAAATCCGGCAAGGTGCACCATGCTTACCGATTCGAAGGTCCTGACGGCGTCGGCAAGGAAAAAGCCGCTTTCGCGCTCGCGCAGTGTCTGGAGTGTGAAAAGCCCGAGGATACACTCGCCTGTGGCGCTTGCAGCGCCTGCCAGCGAGTCGCAACATTATGTAAGGAGCCTCCCCAAGTTCCCAAGCATCCCGATGTCGTGTTGCTAGAACGCGGCCTGTATCCTGCCGCGATCCTGGGTACGGAAAACGCCGAAACCAGCACCATCAACCTGCCCCAAATTCGAAAACTGGTGCAGAGCCGCGTCGGGTATCCGCCCCACGAGGGCCACGCACTGGTATTTATCATCCGGCGTGCGGATGAGTTAAATGTGAATGCCGCGAACGCTTTACTGAAAACACTGGAAGAGCCGGCCGAAAAGACCCACGTCATTTTGCTGACAAGCCGTCCGCATCGGCTACTCGACACGATTCGCTCGCGCACACTTGCGGTGCGATTTGCACCCCTCTCCGACGAAGTACTGGGTACCATACTCGAACGAAATGGGGCATCCCGGGCCGTGATTCCCTTGGCCGGCGGTAGCGCGTCGCTGGCACTGGCATTAGCCGACGCGAAGCGGCTCTCCGCCAAACAGGCTTTTGTGTCGGCGATGTCGGGCAGTCTCGAAGCACTAGACCTTGCCACGGCGCTTTCGCAATTAGACGTCAAAGGGAACGATCGCATTGAACTCAGAGATCAACTCGGCTGGTACGCTCAACAATTAGCGGCAACATCTCGTGACCGAATCATTGAAGCTCCAGATCTGGCTCTGCGCGATGCTCGCCGTTATTCAATCGTTCTTTCCACGATGACAGATCTGGAGCACAACGCTAATCCGGCGCTGGCCATGGAAGCCATGGTGACCAGGCTGCGCCGGGTCTAGGGGCCCGACCCAGCGCGCAGTCTTTTGTAGTGTTCTCGCTGGAACTTCAGGCTTCTTTGGCCGCAGCCGGCGCGACGATTCACGATCGATCAGAAGCCACGATCGAAATGAGCTCTTCAACATGCGACTGGACGTCTTGCAGGCGACCACTCTTTGGCACGAGCGCACTGATTACGGCAATCGCGTCGGCGTATTTTGCCACTTCCTGTGCGTGGTACTTGTGGATGCCGCCGATGGCCACCAGTGGTATTTTCTCAGCCCGCGCCAATTGGGCCGCCGAAACCAAACCCGAAATGCCTACGCAGGTTTCAGCATCCTTTTTCGAATTTGTCGCGAATATCGGACCCATCGCGATATAGTCGGGCTTCGCATTGAGAGCCTTTCGCAACTCTGCTTCATTATGAGTTGACACGCCAACGCGCAAGTTTTTGGCGTATTTTTGCACTCGCGACACGGGCAAGTCATTTTGGCCAACGTGCACTCCATCCGCGCCGCCCAGGCTTGCCAAGTCCGGACGGTCATTGGCGAAAACTTGGATCCCTAAGGGATGCGCCAGGGCCACCAGGCCACGCAACAATTCTAAGGTAATCCTAGGCGTGCTGTGCTTAGCGCGTAGTTGAACAAAGCCAGGACGCGCCAAGCATACTTGGCTAGCAAAGTCCAAGACGCCAAATCCGTAGGCATCACAAATGTTGACGTCTATGATGGCATAAAGGCGGCTATTTTCCATTATCCTGACCCGGCCTCGTGTGATTACTCCTCGAGTTTCATGCGCGCTCGAAACTTGTTCCGATTCAGCACATCTGTTGCGATTGTCGCGTCCGAAAACACATGCCCGACCCCGAATGCAGCATCCTGAAATGTCTATCCTGGATTGACACACTTGGTCCTATTAAATTTTCGGCAACCAGCAACCGGCAACCGCCAGCCAGCAATCAATCCGGCCTCAGATACGGCTTGTGGACCAAAGTCATCACGCTGTGCTACGAACTCACCATGGCCTGCTTGGTGCCAACGAGATTCGGTCTTGCCTGGGTTCTTTCGCTGATCATCATTGGCTGCGCAGGGCGGCCTTCGGGGCCAAGCGAAACCTTCGGACGAAGTTCGGATTTGAAGACAAACGCATCGCACCCCGACGCTGGTGATGCCGCAGTCGCCATTGATGCGTCACTAAGCGCGAACGATATTCACTATGATGCGGGAGTCTCGGATCCTTCACGATTATTGAACGACTCCGATCAACGTGAAGTCATTGCGCCCAACAGCGCGGGGCCACTCGGTGCCTCTGGTCTTGTTCTGCACGTGGCTGAGCGCGGACCCAACAAACCATGGATCATTGGCGTGTCCAACGAAGGCAACGCACCCGCCGTGCTGGTAGCAGACACCCGACTGCTTTGGCTGGATGTGGCAGTTCCGGGCTCGAAAAAAGCCGTAAACTGTCGACTTCCGGTTGACCTGTTACCCAAGGAGGCCGAACCACGTCTTAATTTGAAGCTCTTGCCAGGGGAATCGGTCGCGCAATTGATCGATCCAAGGCTGTACTGTTTTGCGTCGGGCGATCAGAAACAGCTGGTACCTGGAGCGCGCGTATTGCCGCATCTTGGTTGGCCAGAGTTGCCGAACAAGACGAGCTGGATCAAGGGTAAAAAGGTAAGCTCGCCTGTGCCTCAGCCTCCCCCTTATGTTGCGCACCATGATGAATTGGATGTCGAGGCAGCCGTGCAGGCTCGCAGCACGGCACTCAAAGTGGCAAAATCTGTACACCTGGCAAAAGGTGTAGCTCGTCCTTCTAATGCGTCACTGGGCGTGCCACTACCGGCCGGAGTCGATAAACAGCTACTGGGCCCCGAGCTGACGCTGAGAGATACGTACGCGGAATGGTCAACGGCCAAACCCAAAGGCATTCACGAAAGCGCTGAAGAATCACCGTTGGAGCTTCGCTTAGTTCAAGGTTCGGATGCACGCACAGAGCACGATGCAACAGTGCAGATTACACTCCACAATCGATCAAGGCGGCGATTGCTTTTGTATTTTCGACGCGAATTTGTAACTTATCAGATAATTGGACCCGCAGGAGTTCAAACCTGCGACCCCAAACCGGATGTTCGGGCTCCCGACCGCGAAGCATTTGTCACTCTGGGACCGGGCGCCTCACGTTCCTTCTCGAGTTCAACTCGCTGAAATGTGTCCACGGCACACCTTCGACATGCCTGGCCTTTATCTAGTGAATGGTGCGTACGACGCAACAGAAACTGGCGCACAATGGAACCTAGCCGCGTTCACTGGAAGCATTGCCAGCAACAGGCCTGCCAACGTGCGCGTTCGCACCGGCGAATTGAATATTCTTCAAAAAGTGGTTCTGCGAAAAATGGAAGATGGCCACGGAGGAGCCGCAGCCAATATTCAGCCCATGGATGCGGGAAGTCCCATACCGCCGGCGGCACCGTGATTTGAGGCCCCACCCCCAAACGCGACGAGATTTGTCTTGAACGACCAACACAATAAAAACGTCGCAACGAACCGGAGTGAAAAAGTACAGCACGCTGTACATTTTCACGGAGGTAGACGGTCCTCGCGCAGCGAGGAACGCCCGAAGGGCGTAGTGAACCTGCGGGTCACCAATGAAAACCAAACGCACGGCGTGCCGGCATTTCAATAGCAAACATGCTTCACCGGCTGGGACGATTCCCGCTAGCTCTCTGGACGCGTATAATCGCGGGTTTCCCAATACTTGACCAAATCGCGCAGTGACAGTTCGGCTGTAGCCGCGTCGCGCACTAGGATGCGCCCCTCAAGCAACGCTTTGAGTCTTCGACCGCTCTCAGTGACCAAAGAAACTTGCGTCCACGTCTGTTCGAGTAATCGAAGTACTTCACCCAGGTGTACAGCATCAACGTCACGAGCCAAAGTGTAAATTGGCTCGCCTGCACGCTCTCCTACGACCATGAGCTCCGATTTTACAAAAGGACGGAGTTCATTTCTAAGCAATGGCTCTGGGAGACTCATCTGGGTAGCAATCTTTGAAAGCGTCAGGGGAGGCTCAGCCGCCAAGTGACGTTGAGCAACGACAACAAGCCCCCCCAGAGCAATGAATAGCCGCGAGGCATGATCCACTTCTTGGCCTTGAATTCGCCACGCGTGTTGCATCGGATTGTCATGAGCTGCCGCCAGTTCCGCGCCAAAGAGCACTACAATCCAGCTTATGAATAGCCAAACCAAGAACAAGGGGATCGCCGCAAATGTAGAGTAAAGAGCGTTGTATCGGGCTACGCCAATTTGAAAATGTACATGCACACTTAGCACCAGATACCACGAAAAGCCCGCTACAACTCCACCGAAGGCCGCCGAACGCAAGCGCACTCGCCGATGCGGCATGACCCAATAAAGGGAAGTTAGTCCCACAATCATTACGAGTGCCGCCAAAGATTGCCAAGGCATGTCGCCTTGGACCAGCGCGGACTTTTCAAAACCGGTGAGAGCCCCAGCCGTCAGAATCACAAAAACCGGAGTGATAAATAGAATTGCCGAATAGTCCGCCAGGCGGCGTGCTACGCTGCGGGAGCGTTCCACCCCGAAGATGTGGTTCATGGTCTCCTCGATTGACACCAGGAGGAGCACGACAATGTATAGCAAGAAGATGAGCCCGAATACTCCAATCGTGCCGAAACTTGCTTGCTCCACGATATCTAGCACTTTCAAGAACACCCCGAGCAACCCAACGCCTTGCTTGTTTTGTTGTGCCCCCATCGACATCATAGTGGATACGATACCGGGCCGAACTAGCTCCCGCATTAGCGCCTGATAGGCGCCGAAACCCTTAAGCGCCGACACCAAGAATGCGAGGAACGGAACCAGGCCCAATACGGTATCAAATGCCAACGCCGAGGCGCGGTACAAGCCTTCATCGCGAAGAAAACCTCGACTGGCAAGACCAAACATCTTCCGAACGTCATTTTGCTTTGCGTCAACCCCAGTCACACTAGGTTGGTCGCTGCGTGGGGTCTTCGGGGTAGTGGTACCGTCGCTCATTAGGTTTGACTTTGATTGATTCCGCAATTTATGTGAATGATATTTTTGATTAGTGCTTGGCAAGCTCTAAGTATTGTTGGGATATCTTGCCATATTTCATTCATTTGCCATGTTTTTTCATGCCTCTGCTGCGTTCCATCCCTTGCAAATACGTTTACGTTTCGGTGCTCTTCCCGAAGAGCTGGTCACGTTGCTGCGCAGGGGCCCGACCCTGCGCGCGGTCGCTTGTTGAGCATCGTCCAAGAGTCCAGGTCTTGCACTGAGATCCTATTGTCCGCCGTGTGGTCGGTAATCTGCAGATCGGAAGTCGAGGCTTAGGCGGACCCGGAAGATTCGGGACTCGCAATTCGCCCCGCAGTACCAATCACGACCGCATAGGCATGAGCCATAATTGTACGGGTCGCTTCAAGCAGCTGATCGTCTTGCCGAGGGCTTCTCAGGAGCACAAGCGGCCCCGGTTGGGGCGTGAAATGCAGAATCGCCTCGGCCGCCTCAGCAACGACCTTAGGCACCGAGCCGTCCGCTACTATCGCCTTTAGATGATCAACGTAACTGCGCCCCCAATCATCCCGCGGCACTACACAGAGCGCGCCGTTGAGGGCCATGCCTGCGGCTCGCTTCATTGCGGCCGCGGCCGTGGACGGCTGATGCTCCGTAAATGCCTGCTCCGCCAAGGCTAACTCCTTGAGTGAACGCTTAATCCAGCCTTGGGCGGAATATCGGGATAGCCAAGTCTTCGGATCTGCCACGTCCGAACCGTCGATTGGCTTGTTGTCAGCCATAGTGTCGATTTATAGGCCAAGCTCGACGCAGACGGAAGTGTTCGCTATCACACCTGAGCATCCATCATGGCTACAGGTTCACGTCTCTTGAAATTTCACTGCACCGGTTGTGGTAACTGTTGCCGGGACCCCCTTCTTCCCATAACGGATAGCGATCTACAGCGTCTGGTCGATTACACAAGCCTGCCAGCGAAGCACCTCGTAAAATGGATCGATCGCAGGGGAATCGATCTTCCCGGCGAACCTGAGTCCTTCGCCGTATTGCGTTGTGGTTCACGCGTAATGGTGCTGCGTCACCAGCAAGGACGTTGCCGATTCCTAGGCGACAACAACCATTGTAACGTCTATGATGTGCGGCCACTAGGATGTCGTATTTTTCCTTTTGATCCCGACTTCAATCGGCACGGAAAATTACTGCGACTGAGGCTTATCGAAGCGACCCAATGCCCATACGACACTGACGGTTTAACCAACATTCGTAATCTTTATCGCGTACACCGGCGAACCGAAGACGAATTGAACCGTTATCAGACCAAGGTCGTTGAATGGAATAAGCGTCAAAAGAGCCGGGCACGGCGGGGCCATGCAGCAGCCACCACGACGGAATACCTGGATTACTTGGGATTTGAATGACGGATTCGCTTGAGGTATCCTGCCTACTACCCATGCTAAAGCGACCTCGAAGGAACCGAACCAGCAAATTCGTCCGCAACCTGGTGCGCGAAACTGAACTCACGGCGGACCACTTAGTCTGGCCGGTATTCATTCAAGAAGGGCCTGACTCGGAAACTCCCATCCATAGCATGCCGGGGATTTCTCGATATGGAATTCGAAAGTTGATAGAGCGAGCCAAAGAAGCCTTGGCTCTGAACGTGCCTGCGATCGCGCTATTTCCCAAGATTGACGATACGCTTAAGGATCCCCGTGGCAGCGCGGGTACCGAAAGCAATAACCTGCTCTGTCAGACCGTTCGCGCCCTCAAGGATACCCTCCCCGAACTCGTGATCATCACGGACGTCGCGCTTGATCCGTATTCTTCAGATGGACACGACGGCGTTGTTATAGATGGCCAGATTGATAATGACGTGACTTTGCCGATATTGGCGGAAATGGCTGTGGTTCAAGCCCGTGCGGGTGCCGATATGGTAGCACCATCGGATATGATGGATGGCCGCGTGCAATGCATCCGAGAGGCGCTAGATTCAGAGGGTTTCACACAGGTTGGGATCTGTAGCTACGCCGTCAAGTATGCCTCAGCTTTTTACGGGCCGTTTCGCGACGCCCTCGATTCGGCGCCACGCGGAGGAGATAAAAAGACGTATCAAATGGATCCCGCCAACGTGCGGGAAGCTTTGCGCGAAGTAGAGCTCGATATCAATGAAGGAGCTGACTGGTTAACGGTCAAACCGGGGATCCCATATCTCGACGTGATTCGTGCGGTTCGACAAGCTTCGACGCTGCCGATTGCCGCCTATCATGTAAGCGGCGAGTACTCGATGTTGAAGGCCGCCGCGGAGCGCGGCATGCTCGATTATGACGCCTGTTTACTCGAGTCCTTGGTCTGTCTGCGGCGCGCAGGGGCCGACATCATATTCACGTACGGTGCCATCGATGCCGCACGGTTGCTGCGAGAGTAAGGAGTGCCACGGGGCCCCGAGGTGCAGGGCCCGTTTCAATCACCAAGTGACATTCACGTTGACAGCTGAATAAGTGTCTGCGGTGTTTCCGTTTCCGAGATCTCCTCTCCAACCGGAACCCACGCTGTATATTGATCCGTCGGTACCTAGCAAGGATACATAGTCGCCACCAACTGATACTTGCTTAACCTCGGCAGCATTGGGAAATGTCACATTAATGGGCAAGTTGCTGCAACTGGTTCCGGCTGAATTAGCGTTGCAAAGCGGGAACTTGGCAGGATCTTGCCCCAATTGTCCGTATGAATTGTCGCCCCAGCATTGAACGGCTCCGCTATCAAGAACGACGCAGGCATTTTGGTAACCCGCGGCAAGACTTATGGGCTTGCCGTTGAAATTAACCGTTACCGGCGTCGTGTTGTAATCGACGGTCGTGCCGTCGCCCAGTTCTCCGTCATCATTGTAGCCCCAGCATTGAACGGATGAGTTGGTTAGCAGAGCACATGTGTTCCCTTGTTCTGTAGATACGCTGGTTGCTGACAATTTTTGTCCAGATGTTGAGACTACCGATACCGGCAGGCTGCTATCGTTTGTGGTGCCATTTCCCAATTGGCCGTTGGAATTGACGCCCCAACAATATACAGTATTGTCATTGAGAACAGCGCAACTGTGCATATAGTTCATCGAAATAGAGTGAACATTGGCAAGCGGCGTATTAGTCGTCGTGTTCGTAATGACTGTCACCGCGTAGGAGCTAAAATAGCCGGTCCCCATTACCCCGTTGCCAAGTTCGCCATACTGACCATATCCCCAGCACTTGACGTTTCTGTTGCCCGATGTGTCAACAACCAGGGCACAATTATACTGATCGGCCGCTTCTATTGCCACAACGTTCGAAAGTTGTGTCGTGGCATTCACCATTACGTTCACGGGCGATGTACTACTTGTTGTGCTGCCATTTCCTAGCTGTCCGTAATCATTCGTTCCCCAGCATTGGACTGTCCCCGCGCTAAACAACACGCAGCTATGATATGAGCCTGATGCAACTGCCTGAACGGCCCCGGCTGCGCTAGATAGCGTCACCTTGACCGCCACCTGACTGTACCCTACCGTCGTGGCATTGCCTAACTCGTCATACCCATTATCGCCCCAGCACCACACCGAACCGTCGCTAAGCAATGCGCACGTGTGCTGATAACTGGCTGAGATCTGGACCGGAATTGGCTTTCCAGCGCTGGTGCCACCCGAACTCATGATACCACCTGTCGAGGGCGTGCCTCCGGTGGCCGTTGCTCCACCCGTGGGCCTGGCGCCACCCGTTGCAGCGGTGCCTGCTGCGCTCGTCGTGCCACCCGTGGGCTTCGAGCCGCCGGTGCTAGTCGCGCCGCCCGTGCTGCTCGCTGTGCCGCCTGAGTTCGAAGCTCCTGCCGTCGGCGTGCTGCCGCCGGTACTGCTCGTGATACCGCCGGCGGCGGTGCCACCTGCAGGGGATGCGCCACCGATCGCCCCCAAACCGCCCGAATTCTGGGTTCCGCCTGCGTTGCTCAATCCGCCGGTGCTCAACTTGCCCCCGACATTCGACGCGCCACCTGCATTCGAGGAACCGCCCGAATGGGGGCCGCCACCATTCGCCCCACCAACTCCAGAAGTACCCGCATCATAGTCGGCTGTGATCCCCGGCAATGCGCAACCCGTAAGCCATGTGCCGGCAATACAAATAATCAAGCGATGGTTGCGTGCCATTCTTAAAATCCTCCGTAAACGCCTGCGACGCTGGGGCTCATCCAAAGCCCGACGCTTGGTTGAGATTCTTTCTTAGGCGCTGTCAAAAGCAATGTCACACCCGCGGCCGTAAAGACGCCACCGGCAATGAACCCAACCGAGGATACTGTTCGTAAACTATTGTACGCGTTCACGTCCCCGGCCTGGGCCGGCGAGCAGTGAAGCTTGTCCGCGGAACAAGTGTTCGAGTCCAACAACGACGAGCGTTTTGAGATTGCCATTATGCCGGTAACCGCCCCTACAGCAAGGCCAGCCCCACCCACGCCGACGCCCAACCAACCGAATAGCTTTTGGCTATTGCCACCATTTTGGTCGCCCGCGGGAGGCGGAGCCATAGGCGAAACAGCCTTGGGTTGGGATGATTTTTCTGGCTGGCTCGGCACGTTGGAAACGGGCGGCGTCGAGGCTGCGCTCAGCTGAGTAAACGGCAACGTCACTTGCGCATGTTCGCTCTCTTTGACAGAAACACTCTGCTTTACAACTTCGTTGCCATAAGTGCCTTCAACATTACGCTGGCCTGGATCAACCAATTGTTCTGCGTCCAGCAGCGCTTGCGGCACTGAAGCTCCATCAATACTGACCGAGACGTCAGTCGCGCCAACGCCTTTGACGATGATTTTCAAACGGGGAATGCGCGAGAGCAATTCATTCCTTTCCTTTTCGGCATCCCGCTGCGCATCCTCTTGAGTCGATTGCCACGATTTGTCTTTCGGAATGCGCGCAGCTTCCAAGTAAAGCTCGGAGGCTGCCACAAGTTTTCCCAACTTCACCAGGGCACGCGCTTCATTTACGGCCAAAGTTGGAACGTGGACGACTTCATAGGCTTTGGAAAGTTTCTCGACGGCTTCATCGTATCGCCCCGCGTCGTAGGCCTGAAGCCCCTGCTTGGCGAGTTCACGCGCCGTGGATAGTACGGCCTTGTCGCTCGCAACTGCAGTCATCGATATTGTGAGGTTCGCCACAATTAGGGGCAACAGTAATTTCCTTGTCATAGTCGATAACTCGCTTGTCGTTCAGAACCCCACGGACTTGTCATAATCGCGCCGCGCCGGCTGCTGGGAAACCTTACCCGCTGCGTGTTTAGCATGGACCGGCGCACCTGATTTCTGCGTGTTGACGGCCTCTGCACTCGCGGCAGTTTCGATTTTGGCCGTCTCTTCCAGAGGCGCAGACGAAGCGGTAGCCTTGGGCTGACTTTCCGTAGCCGGCGGGGCCAAACGACCGTTGGCATGGGCCGATCGGGAGATTGACGCTGAAGTGTTGACTGACTGAGCAAGGCTTGGGGATGTCGAAGCACTGGTAATGTGATCTTCACGCCTGGAAAACGCACGCCTTGCCAGAACGGCCGTTACCGTGATTAGGATTGCTGCCGCCACAAGAAGGGCAGCTCCTCGAAGCCTTTTCGTCTTGGCTCCGGTTATCGTAATGGCCGATGGATCACCGGTTTGACCGAGCGCTGACAGGTCTGAACCGTGGTCCGCTGTTGCGCCGGGCGAGCCCGTAATCTCCAGTGACGGTGCGTTTGCGGAAATTCCACATACTTCGCGCAGCTGTGTAATGGCTTCGCTAACCGATTGGAAGCGTGCTGATACATCGCGTGAAGCTACGCGCGCGAACCAGGCATCGAAGCCACGGGGCACGGCGGCTATTTGTGAAGGAATCGGCAGAGGCTCTGTACAAATCGCGATCAGCAACGAGGCCAATGTTTCGCGCTCAAATGGACGTACGCCGGTTAGACATTCATAAGTGATGATACCAAGTGACCAGATATCCGTTCGATGATCGACGTTAGGATGGCCTTTGGCTTGCTCTGGACTCATGTAATATGGAGTACCCAGCATCGCTCCCGTGTGCGTTTTTACGCCGCTGCTGGTCGAGTCCAGGCCCAACTTTTTTGCGATGCCGAAGTCAAGCACCTTGACAACCTCATCGTCACCTTCCTGAACAATAAAAATGTTTTCTGGCTTAAGGTCACGATGAATGATGTGTTGCTGGTGGGCTCGTGTAAGTGCACGAGTGACCTGCGACAGAATGCTCACGGTGTCCGCTGGGGTCAGGCGCCCTACCCTCTCCAACCGCGCCGAGAGGCTTTCACCCTCGAGCAACTCCATCGCGATGTAGGGGGTGCTGTCTTCAACCCCGTAGTCAATGATGTGGACCACATGAGCGCTGCGTAGTTCGGCGGCGGCTTGTGCCTCCCGTCGAAAGCGCGCCAACGCCTCCTCAGATTGCGCAATTGAAGCGTCAATTAGTTTTACGGCAACCGGAATGCCGAGCGTCAAATGTTCTGCCCGCCAGACAGAGCCCATGCCCCCTTGACCCAGCTTACTTATTAATCGGTACCTACCGGCGAGCGTAAGACCTTCTGCCATGTATCACCGAAGCTTTATCAGAGTTTTTGCAATTCGGATAGGTGTTTGGAGGATTTGTCATGTAATCCCTAGTACAACCAAGTATGACGTACGCACGGCCCGAGTAACGTCCTGGTACCTAGTTCGAAGCAATTCCGCTGCGGGTGCACGCGGAGAATCCTGAAGGCGCATGCGGCGGGCTAACCGAGGCCAATGGCTCGACTTCATGTCAAAAGCCGTTAACCCGCGACCATAAGTGATGAACAGACGTTGCTCTAATTGCCGCAAGAAAACATATCCATCTCTTAGCACTTGATAATGTCGCCCCGCAAGGTAACCGGCTTGGAACAGAATGCTTAGCGCGTCTTCAGTGTTGGTCGTGCGCAAGCGAATATCCTGTCCGTGAACCATCTGCAGCCATTGCGTTGCAAACTCGATGTCCAGCAAGCCACCGTATCCAGTTTTCAGGTCGAAGCGGCCTGCCCGTTCCCGAGCTAGCTCCTGTTGCATACGCAGACGTAGTCTATGCAGCTCCTCAACGTCTGGCGGCCCCTTGGCATACGCGGCCGTGACAGCGATTTTTACCGCATGGCCTGCCACAGTCATGTCGCCAGCACAGGCACGCGCCCTCAGCAATACCTGACGCTCCCAAGGGGCTCCACTTGAGACTACAGCGGGACGTTTAGACCCGGCAGAGTCCGATATGACACCGTGATATAATCCGAATGCGTGCAGAGATGTTACAAGCATGCCTTGTGAACCACTGGGTCTTAGGCGCACATCGAGCTCGTAGCCTGGCCCTGCCGGGTGAGCAGCTGACACGAGCCTGATGATTTGCTGAGCCTGGCGTATGAAATACGCTTGAGCTTCCGGGGGTGAGGGTGCGCGCGCGGGATCGTAGAGAAAGATGACGTCCAAGTCCGAGCCGTATCCAAGATCCTGAGCACCTAGCTTGCCTAATGCCACAATTCCTAGACCGCGCGGTTCGCCTTCAAATACTTGACGCGCAGCTTGTTCCAAACTCGCGTCTGCAAAGTCACTTAGTATTTGGCGTGCAGTACGCAGCTCAATAGCTCCGCTCAGATCCGCAATGACAACCTCAATGAAAAGTTGACTTTTGGCGCGGCGCAGTGCGGCTACCACTGCTTCCAATCGCTCGTAACGATCACTATCCCTTTCCGCGGCAGCTGCGCGAAGCTCACGTGCCAAAATGCGTTTCGGATTTTCTACTCGACCACCCACACTCATGACAATATCAAGTGAGTCGGGAAGACACACCAATGTGTCAGCTATAAACGAACTTGAGGCCAGTGCCGTTACTAGCCTGTGCACTCCGCGCTCATCCTCGGAAAGGGCGGCAAAATAGGCACCAGGGTGATTGATGCGACCAAATACCAATCGCAGAGCTAGGGCCGCCCGCTCTGGATCGGCCGATTGCGCGATGGCATCAAGCACGACTTCCGTTAAATTGGCATGACGTTCGCGGGTAAGCCCACCAAGAAGCCCGTCGGGGCGCTTAGCTAGCATCGATAAATGCTCAAGCAGGTCCACGGAAACACCAATTTCTTCAATGTCCTTTGCCACGGGAGGCGCCGAGCGCGCAGCGCCGGACTGGCGGTTCTCGTTGCTGAGTGGCGGTGGTGGAGTAATTTCACTGTGTTGCGAATCGTTGACGTGCAAGGGATTGTTAACGCGATCAATAAGAGCGAACAGCGCAACATGCCGCGATTTCGGCCAATTGCCACCCTCATTGAGACTAGCAAATGCCTCAGTGACAATTGCGCGCGCGCGATCTAGCTCGATGGTCAAACTAGAGGCGCATTTCATGCCAAGCGATCGAGCCAACAGATCTAGGTCGGTAACACTCTTGGGCAATAAATGTGTTTGGATACCGGAATGCCATTGGATTCGATGTTCCACCGAGCGCAATAGTGTATAAGCCTCTGCTAAAAGCCGCGCCTCACGCTCGGTGACAAAACCCGCTCCGCGCAATCGGTCCAGCCCCACAAATGTCCCGGTAACGCGCAAGGATCGATCCCTTCCTCCCCAGACAAGTTGCAGCGCTTGGACAAAAAACTCGGCCTCGCGAATCCCACCTATTCCGAGTTTGAGGTCACGTATTGAATCTGATCGCAATTCGATTCGAGCTCTGGCCAATAGCTCTGCAAGCACCGCCACAATTGACGGGTCAACTTCGCGCCGATACACAAAGGGGTCGCAACTTCGCGGATGAACCTGGAGCCCAGTCCCAATCACCCGCGACTGGCCGCACGCGAATCAGAGCAGAGCGCTCCCACAGTCGACCCCAGGTCTCGTAATAACGCTCACTAGCTGCTATCGAATTCACGATCGCTCCGCGCGACCCTTCAGGACGAAGGCGCAAATCGACTCTCCAGGCGCTACCTTCATCCGTTGGCAGCTCTATGTTTTGTACGGCGCGACGGGCTACCCGCGACCAGTGCTCGTGCAAAGTGGCCTCTTGGCTGCCTTCATCGGTATCATAGAGAAAACAAAGGTCGATATCGGAACCCGCGTTGAGCTCAAGACCGCCCAACTTGCCCATTCCAAGCACTACGAATTCCGACAGTGATCCATCGGCGGTTCGAGGCAAACCTAATCGTCGCGCGACATGTTCGCGCGCTTCCGTACATGCGATTTCCAATAGTGTTTCTGCAAGCCAAGAGATTTCCCGTGCCGTCACTACCAAGGGCGCACCCCCCAAGGTATGCGGAAGCAATTCTCGCAGAGCAATACGTGCCTGCTCAATCCAGGTAACTTGGCGTAACGCTGAAAGAGTATCATTCCGGTCGCCAGGATCTTTTAGCCGCGACACTAGCTGAGCAAGATAGTCCGCGCGTGTCCGTGGCACACGCCAGCCGTCGCGCTCAATTTGAGCGAGCCCAACGCGCTGCCATTCCGACCGCGGATAGAACGGCGGGAAAGCGGTTCCAATTACGGTAGCCACCGCCGAGCCAGCTGATCGACCAAAATCACTAGCGAGCTGCATGGCCGTATTAGCATCGAGTTGACACCCGAACTGAAGCAGAGAATCACGAATATCCGACAACGGGGATATCTTAGCCCTGATTGCGCACTCCGCCGCTGCTGACCGTCGATACCGGAAAATGCTAAGGGAAGCTCCTAAAAAATGCGATTCCTGTGCATCTCCGATATTCACGGCAGGGCTGACGCTTTGCGGCAAGTGCTCGCGGAAGCAGAGCATTGGGGTTACGATCAAGTTGTAGTCTGCGGAGACTTATGTTTCCCAGGCCCGGACCCTTTACAAGTCTGGAAAATTCTCGCTAAGTGTAATGCATTGTGCGTGCAAGGACTTTCCGACAAGGCTCTGTCGCAATTGGACCCGGATCGACTCCTTGATCGCTTTCCCAAAGAACAGGAACGGATTGATCAATTTCGTCGCGCGCGCCGAGAATTGGGTGATATTATAGTTGCGCGCTTGGGCCAACTTCAAACAATTGCCCGACTGCCATTGGAGTCAGGACACGAGATGATCGTGGTTCACGGGTCGCCGGCCGACGCTTCGGAACCATTCACCTTTGATCAATCCGATGAAGAAATGATGGCGCTGGTGGGTGATGATCCGGCTGATATCATTGTTTGTGGAGGCAGTCACAGCCCCTTCCAGCGACAAATCGGTGATTTGCGCATTGTGGGCGTTGGGTCCGTCGGCGAAGCACCGACTCCCGGTATCGCCTACGCGACAGTTATCACCAGCCACCAACTTGCCACGAGCGTTGAGCAATATCATGTGGAATTGCTCCAGTGATTGGGAGAAAGCACGCTTATAGAATTGAACGAGTTTGCGAATCTGAGCGATAATTCTCGTCCTTCGGTGTAGCAATTTCAGCGGTTCCGGTTGCGAGGAGTCCCTTTAGCAACCTAATGGCCCAGAACTCATTCATCCTGAGTTAAGTTTTCAGAACGCAGCTGTCTGGGCCGGGGCCCAGCTCGGCGGCTTGGCGAGCACACCGAATAAATCGACTGACGAGTTCGGGGTCCTTTGAGCCTGGCACGCCCGAGAACTCGACGCCGCTGGCGACATCGACGCCCCAGGGGCGCACCAATGCAATGGCGTCATGCACATTGTCGGGCGTCAATCCTCCCGCCAGCACAATACGGCGGCGCCTGGCAACGTGCACAACCCAATTCCAATCGAAGGCGCTGCCAGTGCCACCCGATTGTCCTGCCACGCTTGCATCAGCTAGTATTGGATCTCCCGAACACTCTTCGAGTCTGCGGACATCGGCGGGCTCGCCGAT
Source organism: uncultured delta proteobacterium (assembly GCA_963835565.1). GTDB lineage: Bacteria > Myxococcota_A > Polyangia > Polyangiales > Polyangiaceae > FEN-1139. The sequence continues at coordinate 172,557 of CAWIGY010000046.1, read as the reverse complement.
GCCTATCGCCAAATATGCCCAAGTCGGCAACTCGAAATCAAGTGGTTCCCTTATCGCCATAATGAAGTTGAATTCGGTTCAGGCCCAGGTGTTCCCGTAGCGCCGCAGCTCGCTCCAATGACATGTCTTCGACTACGCCAACCAATTCGACCGAATCACGGACGTTATCGGCGATGACCTGGGCCCGTTCAACCGTCACAAATCGCTTCGAACGATTGACGAAGTTCAGGCCAATCGCGTTAGCACCGAGCTCGATGGCACTATATGCGGATTGCGTATCACAAATACCACAGATTTTAATCCACATGGATCAAGATCTTGCTCACGGTAATCTTCAGGAGTTCTTTTACGGTAGCTATGACCTGGGGTGCTTGAATGGGTTTGGTAATGTAAGCGTTCGCACCAAGTTGCAATGCCCTTTGGCGGTCTTCCTGCGAGCCTTCCGTCGTTATAATAATGATCGGCGTATCTTTGTGAAACGGATCGCTTCGAACACGCTTGACGAGTTTCAAACCGTCCATAATGGGCATATTGATATCAGTGACAATTATATCATAGCGGGCGGATGCCAGCTTGCGTAGCCCGTCTACGCCGTCGTCAGCTTCTGTGACACGCAAGTTCTTAACTCGCGCCAGCGCAAAAACGAGCAACTGCCGCATCATGGGTGAATCTTCGACGATTAGACAAGAATATTCGGCCATATTGGAAGTCACACGCTGAGGTCCATGAATGCTTCAAGTCCGGGAATGCGGCGCTCGGCCGCCGTGAATAGGCTGGCACTGATTAATGCGGCCGCAGCCTGGCGCCGCAAAAGAGTAAACAGCTCGTAGTCCAGAGTAGTAAAGCGGTTTTTCTGCGCCAACGTCGAAAATATCGCAATCACACCAATTACGCGCTCATCAACAGACAGCGGCAGTATTGCAGGAGGATTTCCTATTGTTCCTTGGCTCGGATCGCCTTCCTCGTCGATTGCGGCATCCCCACTCTGGTGTACCTGACCTATTCGGGACGTGCGAATAGGCTGATTCACGAGATCATCACCGGAAACGCCTTCCGCTGCTATCGGAACGAGTTCAGTCCCCTCCGAATTTGCGAAATAAATTACATAGGCCTCGGCGCCGACCAGTTGGGCCAACACTTCTTTAATGCGACGCATCACGCCGCGCGGCGATAGACTGGCGTGCAATTGATTGCTGGCAACAAAGAGATTGGCCAGGTTTGAGAACTCAGTCTCAACCTGCTGAAAGCGCTCGCTAAACTGACTGCTGTTAGCTTCCACTTCGCGAACGTGAGACAAAAGTTGCTGTTTCTCGTTTTCCAAACGCTCGATCTTGGCCAATAGCTCACGCACCGCGTCATCAGCCTCTACTTTGGCTCGAAGAACGGCGTTATCTCTCTCCAATTCGGCAATATGGGACACCAGCCGCTCGTGCTCCGTTACAACTTCCTCCGTCAGGCGCGCACCACGACTAAAACTTTGAAGAAGATGCTCCCGCTCCTTGTGCAGATCCGTAGGCGCAGGATCGCTCGGTGGGCCAGAACGATTGTGATTGGAGTCAGGCATACAAGGCGGATATGGGCATGAATCTAGCGCCAGACATCTCACGCTATCACGAGGGGTGGCCGCGCGAGAATTGAGCATTGAATCGAACAGTTCAGAAATCTCAGTACTTGAGTTCGGCCGGCCGGCATTACAACGAATTCCACTTTTGGAGGAATTTGCGCCTTGATAGCGGAATTCCCCGGCGTATGAGTGCCCAACGCCAATGCATAACGGTCTATGATGATGATAGCCCATGGCCGACGTGGAAATGCCAACGGACTTTGAGGCGATCCAACGGCTGCTCGAAGCGGGAGACTTGGAAAACGCCCGAGAAATATTGGACGCGACCGATGCCAATGACGAAGCCTATGCCGTTTTGCGCTTGAACCTGGCGATACTTGAGGGCTCGCTCGCTCCAGCAGCGGCGCTGCAAAAACTCATTCAGCTGATGAGGCGTCAACCGAACTGGCCAGGAGCGCGCGCCCTGTTCCAGGAGGCATCCAGGTTGGCCTACGCGGAAGGCCAATCCTCGGTGTCGCATTCGCATCATCCGCCGCCAGTTCGCAATAAATAACTAGTTCTCGGTGAACACTGCGTACATGCGGAAACTTTCGGGCCTTTTGCTGACTTTTCTTGTTCTGTTTCTCACGGTACCGTTGAGTTTGTTTGGGCCCCGACCCAAACAACTGCACCTTGGAAACTTGACTCAAGACGGACAAGTTTTGCGCCCTAAGAAAACTAAGTTATCCAATCACGAAGTGGCGCCAATATCCTTCGTTCCACTTTGCGAAGTGATGTCACATCATGCGCCGCTGTAAGCAACATTGTCATTCTTAGCTCATTTTCGACACGACGAAGGTATCGTAAAGCACCACTTCTGCCTTCGGCGTGAAAGGCTTTCAATACTGGGCGTGCCAATCCAGCAGCATGCGCGCCCAATGCTAGTGCTTTGGCAACTTCGATGCCATTTGCGATTCCGCCGGTCGCGACAATCGTGTCCATGCCTGCAGCGGAACAATATGCCACACTGGCAGAAGTCGGAATTCCCCAGTCGCGAAATGCATGTACCGCTTCTCGGTGCTGAGCTTCAATCCTCTCAGTTTCAACGGCTACCCACGAGGTTCCGCCAGCCCCTGATACATCGACGTGCTTGATTCCTCGACCAAAAAGCCGACGTGCCACGCTTGTAGATATTCCGCAGCCGGTTTCTTTCGCCAAAATGGGCAGAGATAGCTCGCAAGTCAGTCGCTCCAATGTATCCAAAATACCACCGAAAATCGCGATCACCTTCGGGTTGAACCAACTCCATTGCAGAATTGAGATGGATGCATAGATCCATCCGCGCCCACCGAATTAGCAAGATCGGCTATCGCGCCAGAGTCGAGCTTCGAAGCCTGAACGCCCCCGAGATTGCCTAGTACCAGGGTATTCGGCGCCACGCTGCGAATTGAGTACGACGCTCGCTTATCGGGGTTCAATAGCATGGCACGTTGGCTGCCCACGCCAAATCCATAGCCGCATTCCTCTGCAATCGAGGCAAGCTCCAAGTTGATAGCTTGAGCACGTTCGTTTCCTCCGGTCATGGCGGCGATGATGATCGGCGCGCGCAGTGTCTTGCCAAGTATCTCTATCTTGGTATCGACTTCGTCCAAGCTTAGCTCGGGCAAAGCATCATGCAGCAGCTCGACGCATTCGAACAAATGTGTCTTTCTGAACCCGACATCCCCGCCAATCGTCAGATCCAAGTGGTCATTCTTGCGACTTGCAATGTCGGCCATTGGGTATGAGTGCGACTCTTAGCTATACCATGTCAGGTTACAACCAAGAATTGATGCCAGAAGGCAAGGTTGACGAACTTCTGCCTCAAGCCTAACCTGCAGCTCCAGCGTGAAAACAAGGTCGCATGCAAATGTACCCGGTCGCTCTAAGCGCATCGTTTCCACCGAATTCGGTCTTCTTGGCCTTCGCTGACGGGGTCCGAGCAAAAGTTGAGACGCGTCTTCGGCGTCGTCTAGCCACAGAGATTCGGGGCCTTAACGCCATAGGACCGGAGGCCGTTTCCGCGTGTACAGCACTCTCGGACGTTTGCATGCGCGGGGGAAAACGCCTGCGAGCGGCACTGGTTTCTGCTGGAGCCCGATGTTTCCGTCTTCGGCAAGACGATGAGCTGCTCATTGAGATAGGTGCCGCAGTCGAGCTGTTGCACGCTTATTTACTGGTCCATGACGACTGGATGGACGGCGATCTCGTTAGACGAGGTGGGCCGAGCGCCCACGCACTGCTGCGGCGCTTGTATGGGCAGCCCGCCGGCGATGCGGCAGCGATACTCGCCGGTGACTGGGGTGCTGCCGTAGCGAATGACTGGATGAGTCAATTGGCTTTGCCACGTCCGACCTTGGCAAGATTGCTGTCAACCTTTTCTCAAATGCAACGCGCTGCCATCGGGGGTCAACTGCGCGATATCTTAGCGAAGGACAGCGACATCGAGCGCACGTACCAATTGAAGACAGCTAGTTATACGGTCGAAGGCCCGCTAGCCCTGGGTGCCCTTGTGAGTGGAGCCACTGCCACAGGACTGGGCGCCATTCGAAAATTTGCGATTCCGGTTGGCGTTGCATTCCAATTGCGCGATGACCTGATCGGTTTATTTGGAGCCACAACCGACACCGGAAAACCGTTTGGAAGCGACTTGCGAGCTGGTAAGCGCACGCCAGCGGCAATCTACGCGATAAGCCGGGCGCGCGGGTCGGATCGTCGAATTCTTGCCGGGGTATTTGGAAACCCGCAAGCTTCGAATCGACAATTGCGCAACGCCGTCCAAGTATTTGAATCCGTTGGTGCGAAACAACTAGTGGAGCAGCGCATAGCGAGTCTGCTAAAGCTTGCCAATCGCCAGCTTCGACTGGCGCCAATCAACGAGGAAGGCCGAGAGCTCTTGGCATCAGCTGCGACTGCGCTAGTATTGCGATCGGTGTAGTGTTAGCTCCTTCAAGAATTGGAGCCGTAAATTGGCTGTAGCAAAAGGAAAAGTCATCCTCCTCGGCGAGCATGCCGTTGTCTACGGTCATCCTGCACTCGTAGCCGGAATCAGCGAGGGGGCAGAGGCATTTGTCACCATCGATGGGTCGTGCTCAATAAACGTCGGCAGCCGTCACGCTCGCGTTGGCGAAGGCGAACTCGGCAAAGCATTTGGTGCCTTGATGAGTTCGCTGAATACGCCTCCGATCTCTGCCAACGTAACCTTGAAAATCCCCCCCGGGTGTGGGCTCGGCGCGTCAGCAGCTGCTGCGGTTGCAATTGCCAGAGCAGCTTTTGACGTGATTGAACCTGCCTCACGTGAGTCGCCTGCCCGTCAAAAGCGAATTCTTATGGCTGCGCACGCTTGGGAAAGGGTATTTCACGGCGAACCCTCAGGAGTAGACGCAGCCGCAGCTACTTTGGGTGGATGTTTTGTATTTATTCGAAATCATGATCCGCAACTAATTAAGCTTGCCCAGCCAATTCACTTAGCAATTGCGGTCGCTGATGCGCCCGCCGATACGCGGACACTCGTGACCAATGTCGCCAAACGACTTGAAGCCGATTCCGATGGGGTCAATCAAGATCTTTGAACAGATACAGTCACTGGTTAAGTCCGCTGCATTGCGCCCTGTTGGAAGGCTCTGTTGCTGCGCTGGGCCCGCTCATGGATGCGAATCACCAGTTACTGAAGGAGCTTGGTGTGTCAACATCTCGCTTGGACCATGCCTGTGAATACGCGCGAGATGCCGGGGCGCTAGGCGCCAAACTCACAGGAAGTGGAGGCGGGGGCTGCGTGGCAGCCTTATGCTCGTCAAGCACGGAGCCGGTGATGAGTGCTTGGAAGAGCCAGGGAATACCATGCTTTTCCGCAATCATTACCCACGATAACCCAGGCGCACCTGACCTATGACCCTCCGACTTACCGCCACCGCCATCGCCCATTCAAATATTGCATTGATTAAGTATTGGGGCAAACTGCAGAAAGCTCGGAAACTACCCGGCAGTACCCAGTCTTTCGTTGACCGTGGATGCGTTTAGTACTCGAACGCAAGTTACGTTCGACCCCCAATTTAACCAAGATGAAGTCGAGATCAACGGCACGCATACTCTGGGCCACTCGCTTGAGCGTGTCACCATGCTTGCTTGATGCGGTTCGAGCACAGGCAAACCTAAATTGCTTTGCCAAGGTTGTTTCCTCAAACAATTTTCCGACTGCATCCGGACTTGCATCGAGCGCCTCGGGGTTTGCCGCTTTAGCTATGGCGGCTTCACATGCAGCTCGATTGAAGTTGACGCCAGCCGCTGTAAGTTCAATGGCCAGGGCATGCTCAGCGTCTGCAGCCCGATCAATATATGGGGGCTGGGTGACTCTGGAAGCCGGAGCTACTTTTGCGGAACGCTTCGATTCAGGACAAAACTGGGAAGTGGCACTGATTATTGCAGTCACGGATTGTGGGCCAAAAGCCGTGGGATCTACCGAAGCAATGAATCGCTCTTCCGCCACTAGCCCTTGCTATTCTGCCTGGGTTGAAGTGGCCCCAACACTCTTCTCGCGTGCTTGCGAGGCCCTGCGCCAATGTGATTTGGAAAATCTCGGGCAATGTATGGAGGAAAGTACTTGGATGATGCATGCAACTATGCTTACGGCCATTCCCGCCGTCGTGTACATTTCGCCGACAACGATGCTCGTCGTCAATGAAATCCAGCGGCGTCGCAGCGGCGTCACCCCAGCATTCTTTACAACCGACGCCGGTCCGCACGTGAAGGTGCTAACTTCGGCGGAACACGCAACGACGGTAAAGGACTGGCTGATTGGATTGCCAGGCGTAAAGCAAGTCGTGATTTGCAAACCCGGGCCCGCTGCTTTTATTTTGCCGCACCCGATTGAAGGCGTGGCGTCTTGAGAGTCCGAGCACCCGGAAAAGTTGTTTTATCCGGGGCCTACGCGGTCCTGGAAGGCTCGACCGCCATAGTATCCGCTGTGGATCGCTACGTAGTTGCCGACGCAAGGCGTACGTCCGAATTTATTACAAAAGAGGTGAGAGCGGCTGGGCTTGCCCGCATTCCCTGGTTCGATGCGACGGCGTTGCGAGCTCAGGACCGAAAGCTAGGTCTCGGCTCGAGTGCGGCAATCCTGGTAGCATCGTTAGCCGCGGACAAATTAGAGCGCGAAGGTAATCTCGACAACGAAACGTTAGCTAAGTCGATATTTCCGGTGGCCCTCAAGGCACACGCTATCGCACAACCTTTGGGCAGCGGAATTGATGTCGTGGCATCCTGCTTTGGAGGTACTCGACTGGCTAAAAAATGCGGTGGCTCGGTGGCTCACCGTTCGATTGAGCTTCCGGCAGCAATGTTCATAGAAATCTGGGTCGCCCCGAATTCATGCAGTACCCGTGACATGTTACATAAACTGCATGATTTCCGGCGCAATCACACCCAATGCTATTCGGGCCGCATTTTAGAACAATCGGAAGCCGCCGAACGAGCTGTGAATGCAGCAAAGTTGAAGGACGCTGGTGCGCTCGTATCTGCGCTGACAGCCCAGCGATTTGCTTTGGAAGCACTTGGACACGACGCAAGTTTGGACATCGTAACGCGTGAATTGTCTGCACTTGCCGACATGGCGGCCAAGGAATCAGCGGCGATATTGCCGGCCGGAGCCGGGGGCGGGGATATAGCAATCTTTGCGGGCCTCCGACCACCTTCGGCCGAGCTTCGGAGATTAATGATTAGCCACGAACACGTAGCAATTGGCGTCACACTGGGCGCTAGGGGCGTGCATGGGGTGGGCGCTGAGTGCTAACAATCCAAGTGACCGTGAACCCAATAGATAGCCGAATTCCTGGTTTCCATCGCCTAACGTTGGCGCAAAGGCGCGACCTGGTCGCCAGCCACGCGCAAACACCACTCAATGAATTGAACCGGTTGCTCGACGCCGGCGGACTCACACCTGAAATTGCCGACAGTGCGGTCGAAAATGTAATTGGCACCTATGCGTTACCACTTGCCCTTGCCTTGAATTTTCGCGTAAACAACGTAGACCGGATGGTTCCCATGGTAGTGGAGGAACCCAGCGTGATTGCTGCGGCCTCGAACGCCGCTAGGCTGGCGCGACTATCCGGCGGTTTCTTGGCTTCGATGATTGATTCGTGGATGACGGGACAAATTGAAGTGCGCGGAATTGAAGACGCTCCGGAATCGATCATGTTGCTAACCCGAGCTAAACCGCATTTGCTCAAGTTGGCCAATGCTCACGCGTCTGGTCTCGTAAATCGCGGGGGAGGAGCTAGAGAAATGGAGGCGCGTGACCTAGGTGGAGGCACGCTAGTCGTGCACGTGTACGTAGATTGCAAAGACGCAATGGGGGCCAACTTGGTCAATGGCATTGCTGAAGCGATTGGACCCGAAATCGCGCGGGTTACCAAAGGACGCCTGGGCCTACGTATTCTCACCAACCTGTGTGATCACCGTCGAGTGAAGGCGGCGTGTCGAATCTCAGTTTCCGACCTAGTCGAATCGAAGGAGCTGCGTGCCGCCACTCCCAATTCAAATGCCTCTGGGCGGCAAGTCGCTGCTGCAATTGAGGAGGCGTCGCACTTTGCTATGATTGATCCATATCGAGCGGCTACGCACAATAAAGGAATCATGAATGGCATTGATTCGGTATTAATTGCAACGGGAAATGACTTTCGCGCCGTAGAAGCAGGCGCCCACGCGTGGGCAGCCCGCGGTGGTCAATACGGACCTTTAGCCCAGTGGCACTGTGAAAATAACTTCCTGATTGGCCAACTTGAAATGCCGTTAGCCTTGGGTATCGTTGGTGGCACCTTGCGCGTGCACCCGACCGCCCAGTGGGCGCTCTCACTGCTCGGTGTATTGTCCGCGTCGGAGCTCAGTGAAATTGCTGCCTGCGTCGGGCTCGCTACCAACTTTTCCGCGCTTCGCGCATTAGCAACGCAGGGTATCCAACACGGCCACATGTCGTTGCATGCCCGCAGCGTGGCGGTCAGCGCCGGTGCGTGTCTAAACGAAGTGGAGGAAGTGGCGCAATTGCTGGTTGTTGGCGGCCAGATCAACGAAGCCGCAGCGAAATTGATCCTCATGCACATGCATCGGGAAGATCTGGAAGGAAAACAGTAATGTTCGCCCCCAATGTTCCGTTTTCGACACTATTGCGTCCAGAGTTATCGGAACTGAAAGCCTACGTGCCAGACCAAAGAGCCTATCCCATTCGGCTAGACGCGAACGAGGCGCCACCGTTTCGAAATCAGGATGTCTACAGGAAGTTGGCACAGGCGGCAGCCAATATTACGTGGGAACGCTATCCCGATCCGACGGCGCTGGCGCTTCGCGAGTCCCTTGCAATTCGCTGTGGAGCCCAGACCGACGAAGTACTAGTCGGCGTTGGAAGTGATGAACTCATTGGTTTACTGCTTACGGCATTGGCACAATCAGCGAGTTCTCACAATCCGCCCACAGTGCTAACGATTTCGCCCACTTTTGTCATGTACAAAATTTCCGCCAAAGTGCGCGGTTTTAGAGTGATCGAAGTGCCGTTGGATGAAGCCTGGGATCTCGCGGAAAAAAGCCTGATATGTGCACTAAACACGGCTCCCCCCCAGTTGCTTTTTATCGCGAGCCCCAACAACCCGACTGGCAATCTTGTGAGTCGGGACCGACTCGAACGCCTACTTGAAGCTGCCACGAATACCGTATGCGTCATTGACGAAGCCTACATTGATTACGCCCATCGCACACACATGGACCTTCGTAAGCGATTTCCAAACTTGGTCATTCTGCGAACTCTGAGCAAGATCGGCTTCGCGGCGCTTCGTGTAGGGTGGCTCATCGGACCGCGCGGCCTTGTGCAAGAAATTGACAAGGCCCGACAACCCTACAATTTGGCCAGTCCAAATCAGAACCTAGCCAAGCTGGTCGTAACTGAGTTAAGTTCTTTCGTCTCCGAACTTGTGTACGACGTGATATCTGAGAGGGAGCGCCTGCTTGGGGAAATTGGCAACCTGGAAGGTTATTCCGTGACGCCAAGTGATTCGAACTTTCTTTGGGTCCGGACAGATCAGCCTGCAGAATTCGTATTTGAGTCACTACGAGGTCAAGGAATACTTGTGCGGAGCTTCCATGAACGCGGTGGGCGCCTAGCCCACCAGCTACGCATTACCGTCGGTACTGCAACCCAAAACGATCGACTTCTTGAAGCGCTCGCCGGCGTGAGATGAACTTCTCCTTTCTGAGCCTAAGGCCTAGCAATCAGTGGCTAGTCAATTCGAGAAATTCAATGGAGTCTAGCCGTTGCTCGGTCAAAGTTATTGCAAAGATTCGGCGCATTGCGATCCACCCCGCCATGCCAACATTCTTGTTCGTGATTCTCTTTGCAAGCTGTGCGCCTACTCGGGTTGTTCGAATTAGAGCGGGTCAGTCCTACGATGAGCGCTCGATCGACGCGCAGGCGTACGCGGCCTATCTGCGCGGTCGCATTTATGAAGCGCAAGGCGATGCTAACTCGTGCAGCGACGCAATATGTAACTGTGTTATCGATCGACCCGGAGGCCGCAGAAGCCTGGATCCGATTAGGAACTATATACTGCCTGAGCAATCCGAAGCAATCCTCCAAATCGTGGCAAAAAGCCGAGCAATTGGAACCTGAGTCGCCTCAACTTTGGCTGGAAAGGGCACGCTGTGAACTCAAGCACAATCAACCTGATCTCGCCCTGCGATTCGCCCAATTGACTATTCGCTTCGAGCCCTCATCAGCCGAAGCAGCATCGCTAATTGCAATTATCTCTGCAAATCTGAATGAGCCGCGTGACGGACTAAAATGGCTATTAGGCGCCGCTGCCATGAATCCTACGAATGTCTACCTATGGCAAGCAATATTCATATTGAAGAACACGCCTATACCGGAGCGGCGTTATGCGGCACGTCAACTCGCAAGGATGAGACCACTTACCGAGTCAGCCATTCCTCCATTATATTCTACATCTACCGATAGCAACCAGCCAATACGAGCCGCCTGGAACCTACAATTGGTGCGGGAATTCGAATCCGCGCTCAGAAAGAACGATACCCCGGAAACGCGGCGACTTGCCACGCTATTGGGCATAAATCCACAGCAATTAGCGCGACGAGCGCTAATTGAGGGGGCATACGGCGTCGTGCTCAACGAAGTTGAATTGATTCTTGCGTTGGATTCCAACAATATTTCTGCGTGGATAATGGGCCTCTTGGCCGCCGACCGAAGTCGCGACGACGTCAGGTTCAGCGCTATCCTCAGCCGTGTCCCAGAGTCCACAATGTCTGCCGACGATACATTGCAGAATCTACTTATAGAACTCGTTAGGTGGCGAGCGGCCGTGGAGGCCCAGAATCTACGTTCACCAGGAACTTTCAGTCATTCCGTCGAACAATTCCCATTGCGTAAACCTTCCGCGGCCTCAGCGGGCATGCCTGGGCGACCTGAAGCCCTGTGACTTGTTGAGGTGGCTTGCAAGGTACGAAAAGCCAGCGCACACTCGCTCATACCGGACGGGCGCCGTTGTACCTAGTTTCCACTCCTACAACACGTATTCTAATTGCAATGGCTGCAATAGGTGTAATAGCGGCTGCCATTATTCGCGAGCCTATCGCAATGTTGTGGCTGGGTTCAATTCTGATCGGAATGATAGCGACTCGTGCCGTGGCAAGTCTCAAGCTCGCCCAGACTCGACGGCAAGGGTTCGAAATGTATTTCAAGGCCGACCTAAGGCGGTATAGTGTTGTGCGGGATGAATTATTCGCTCTTGACGTCGTACTGCGAAATCGTTCAACGGTCCCGTTACGTTTACGCGAATTCCGGGTTCTGGCTTCCCCGGAAATCACCATGTCGGCCGGTTTGGAAAATGCGCAACTCGACGCGCGATCAAGCTTTGAATTCACATTGCGGGGTGTAGCGGCGCGCGTGGGCCGCCACGCAGTACACGGCATTTCATTGCGAGCGGTACTGGCTTCCGGTGCATTCGAAGCACCTCTGATCTTCGTGAATCCGGTCCAGGTTGTGGTTTATCCGGCAACAGTAAATAGGACCGTACGCCCTTCATTGGGCGGGTTGAGCCTTCGCCCTTCCGACGCGGAACGCACCGGACACATGTCGGGAGATTCCGTAGAACTCCGAGAGCTTCGCGCTCACCAACCGGGTGATGCGCTGCGCAAAATTGCGTGGAAGGCGTCAGCGCGACGCGGAACTCTGTTGGTTCGGGATGAAGAGCTGATGGAACGGCAGTCATTGTGGGTGCTGCTGGACGCCTCGTTGGAACTTTGGGCGGGAGTGATCGGTAAATCACCATTAGACGAAGGAATCGATCAGCTCGCTTCACTCCTGAATAAGTATGTCGCTCTGGGTGACCATGTCGGCCTGGGAATTATCTCTGCGCGCGTGCTTGCATGGATACCTCCTGAAACGGGCACAACTCATCTTACGCGATTGCGCAGCGCGCTGCTAAAGGCAGGCCAACTTTGGGATGCTGATCGCTCGGGCTGTGACGAGCAAGATGTTGCTCGAATTGTTTTCGAACATTTATGTCGACTGGACCCAATGGCAGTAAGCCAAGTGGCGCCTGCTCAGGTAGATCAAATCGCGCGCGCGGCCTCGTTGATCATCAAACGATATGAATTTGAAATCCCGGAGGTGTTTGCCTCGACGCCGCGCGACCGGATCTTACGGCAATATGCCTCAACGTTTGGACTGACTTCACCGCCTAGACTTGAATCAGAGAGGCGGCTCAGTGACGCACAACTGCTATCAGCAATGGAGCGCTGTGTCGCCGACAGACCCACGCGAATTATCGTGTGCTCGGTCGAACCAAACGCGAGACTCCTGGAGGGAATAGTGAACTTGCGTCGGAGGCTGGCCCACCATCGAATCAAAATGTCGTGGCTTCGCGTCGATTCCGCGGCTGGATTGCCTAAAGGAACTGCGCCAGTTCAAGGTGTAGTCAATGACGCTATTCGGTGGAGAATGGCCAGCACTGTACCGAGATTCATTACAAGATTGAAACGCGTTGGAATTGGAATTGAGCAAGCGCCCAAGGTAAGTGTCAGGCAGCGTCGAAGGGAATTGCTATGAACTCGAGTTCTCCAAAGCAATTGCTCAAGGAATGGAATCTTAAGGCTAAGTACCACTTTGGTCAGAACTTCTTACGCAATTCCGAGCTTACCGAAAAGATTGCCGATCGCATAGTGCAGGATCAGCTTGGAACGGTGGTGGAAATCGGCGCTGGCCTCGGTGCGCTTACGGCCGCATTGCTGAAACGTGCAGCCCTAGTAGTAGCAATTGAACGAGATCGTGATTTGGTGCCGCTGCTGCTAAAGGAATTTGAGAAACCAATCCATGACGCCACATTGGTTGTTCGAGAAGAGGACGCGAAAACAACTGATTACGCTGCGTTGTTTTGCAACCGACCCACACCCCACATTCTTGCGGGTAATTTGCCGTATCAGCTAACCGGACCCTTATTGCGCCGAACCGTCGAACTTGCGAGCACCATTGAGCGCGCCGTGTTCATGGTTCAACTGGAAGTGGCGGAACGCTTGTGCGCCAAACCTGGAAACCAGTCCTACGGAGCACTGAGCGTCTTCGTGCAGGCATGTTTTTCGGTAGAACGTATTTACGTGGTAAAGAAGGGTGCTTTTTATCCGCAACCCAAAATCGATTCTGCCCTCGTCGAAATGACTCCGCTTCATCCGTTCGTCACGGAGGAATCACCCATGTTCCGCGAGCTTGTTCAACTTGCCTTCAGGCACCGGCGAAAGATATTGAAGAACGCTTGGAGCTGCTTGAGCGATGTATCGGAGCCTCAATTGAAATTTGCCGCCACCCGGTCGGGCATTAATTTGGAGGCACGTGGTGAAACTTTAAGTGTGCAAGATTTTGCACGTCTTGCGGATGAACTTGCGTTATGACTCGTGCTCGAAAAACTACTGCATTCACGCTGTCATGGGCATGTATTTTCGCGGCGTGCTCTCGGCATGGTTCGGCACCTGACACGCAGGTAAAGGCTCAGGTTGGAATTTTTTTCGGCGGTCAAATTCAAAGCCGATCGGAGTGGCCTCTCGTACTTGACAGGGCCCGGCAAACTCAAGGATTTCGTCTCGAATTTAGGCAGGTACTTCGCGAGCCCGCCCATGTCACGTGGGAAATTGTTCGTCCGGCGGCTCAACAAAAGAGGCACGGTTCGCTTCATGGTGAATCTAACACGTCTTCGTTTGACGTCACCGTCCCCGCTGGCGCCAATCGATTTGATCAGCTCATTCCATTTGCTGACAATGACCGCGTCGGCGAATGGAAATTGCAAGTGCTCGTCAATGGGATTTCGGTATTGAGCAGATCCATCCGGGTAGTATCTAGAACAACCAACACCACTGACGATTAGTGATTTAGGTGGTTTCCGGCGAATAACTCGTAAGTCTTGAAATGTGTACAGCAAACTGCCGCACGCAGAGTCGGGCCCCTCCTTATTCTTCAGTCGCCGAGTTTGTCTCGATCTCGTAGTTGCCATGCGCCGACGTCTGGAATTCGTGTATCGTGAGTATCGTCGCGGGTGGTGGCTCACCGCACAATTCCAGCCGCGTCGCGGCCCAACGCTCTCGGGTAATCAACACGCCATGTTCCGGCCCCCCTAAAACGCCACTAAAGCTCAGCAAAGCGTCGTCGGCCTCACAGAGCTCTTGTCGCACGTTTGCCAAGTCCACATCGGTAACGCGGCAAAACAACCTCGTCAACAACAATGCGCGATCGTTGGCAATTTCAACAAAGCCGGGCCCGACCGCGACTTGCTCATGCTCAGAGCCTCTGCGATAGGTCACGATACCTGTTCGCAACGCCGCAATCAGCGGACGATGACCTGCGAGCACACCGAAATCTCCGTCAACGCTTGGTGCGGTTAGTTCATCGACATTGGTTCGCAGTACGGCACCTTCGGGCGTAATGATTTGAAATTCGATTGGCGCGTTATCAGACATATTCGGCAATTCCCCACTCAGCTGGCCGTACGCAGTTGCTGAGCTTTGGCCTTCGCCTCATCAATATTGCCAACCATGTAGAATGCTTGCTCGGGCAGGTCGTCCAGTGCCCCCGAAAGAATTTCCTGGAAGCCGGCAATCGTCTCTTTTAGCCCAACGTACTTGCCTTTGTGCCCGGTAAACTGTTCGGCTACAAAAAACGGCTGCGAAAGAAACCTTTGCATTTTTCTCGCGCGCGAAACGACCAACTTATCTTCTTCGCTCAATTCATCCATACCCAAAATCGCAATAATGTCCTGCAAGTCTTTGAACCGTTGCAGCGTTCCCTGAACGCCACGAGCCACTTGATAGTGCTCATCGCCAACAATGTTTGGGTCGAGCATGGTGCTGGTCGAATCGAGGGGGTCAACTGCAGGGTATATACCTTGTTCGACGATTGCTCGCGAAAGCACCGTTGTTGCATCAAGATGTGCAAATGTGGTGGCTGGCGCGGGATCGGTTAGGTCGTCAGCCGGCACATAGATGGCTTGTACGCTAGTGATTGACCCTTTGGTAGTTGAAGTGATCCGTTCTTGAAGCGCACCCATTTCGGTTGCTAACGTGGGCTGATAACCGACTGCGCTCGGCATTCGACCGAGCAACGCGGACACTTCACTGCCAGCCTGCGTGAATCGGAATATGTTGTCGACAAAAAGCAAGACATCCTGGCCTTCTTCATCACGGAAATACTCGGCCACGGTTAAAGCGGACAATGCTACGCGTGCGCGCGCACCGGGAGGCTCATTCATCTGTCCATAAATAAGTGCCGTCTTGGAAATGACTGGCTCTCCAGTTTCGAGTTTGGACTCAGTCATTTCGAGATACAGATCATTGCCCTCACGTGTTCGTTCACCAACACCTGCAAAACAGCTCACCCCGCCGTGAGCCTTTGCAACATTGTTGATTAGCTCCATGATGATGACCGTTTTCCCGACCCCCGCACCACCAAATAGGCCTATTTTCCCGCCCTTTCTATAGGGGGCGAGCAAATCCACAACTTTGATACCTGTCTCAAAAACTTCCACTCTTGTACTTTGTTCGACGAAAGCAGGTGCTGGCCGATGAATAGGCATACGCCGGTCAGAGATTACTGGACCCTTCTCGTCCACGGGCTTGCCGACAACATTTAGAATGCGCCCAAGCGTTGCTTTTCCCACCGGCATGCTAATTGAAGTTCCAGAATCTGTAACATGGGCGCCACGTACCAAACCATCGGTCGAGTCCATGGCGACCGTTCGCACGACCGAGTCACCCAAATGCTGCGCAACTTCAAGCACGAGATTATCCTTTTCGTTCGAAATGCTTGGATTAGTCACCGTCAGTGCATTAAGGATTTTGGGAAGGCGATTAGGCGGAAATTCAACGTCCACAACTGGACCAATCACTTGAGTGATTTTCCCGATCGCTGCGCCTCCTGATGGCGACGAAGTGAGTGACTGTGAATTGCCAAAAAGATTTGTATTTTGAGTCATCTGCCCTCGCGCGAATCGATAGGTACGGTTAAATACCGGCTGCCCGCGTTTACCACGGGGCCGATTCGCTGCCAACGAGCACTTTGCTCTCCAGAACAACTCAAATGCATTTATGGCCGTTGCAAGGACCCACCCCTTCGGCCGAAACACGCAGCCCTTGTGGCCAACCAGTCAACGCGACCTTGGCGATGTGCAGAATTGGAGTAAGCCTGTGCGACTGTGCTCGGGCAAGAGACGATCGAGCGAGTCCGTCGCCAAACTTCGTTGGTCGCCGTTGTAGAGCAGGTTGTCCGGCTTCAACAGCGGGGGCGCAGTTTTGTTGGTCTATGTCCTTTCCATAAGGAAAAGACCCCCAGTTTTCACGTAAACGACGAGCGTGGGTTTTATCATTGCTTCGGCTGCAAAGCCTCCGGGGATGTCATACGATTCGTGCAAGAAATGCAAGGGGTGACTTTTGCAGAAGCAATTCACGACTTGGCGGATCGAGCCGGTATCGAAATTGTCGAAGAGCGTTCGGCGGAGGATAGCCGGGTCCACGCCGAGTCCCGCCGCCGTTTGATGGAACTTTTTGAGGTTGGAAACGCGGCGGCCTCGTTTTTCGAGCAAGCGCTACGCGACCACCCCCTGCGCCGCGTAGCAATGGCCGAGTTGGCCCGACGTGGGCTTGAGCCAAGCAGTTCCACAGATTCAATTGCGGACGCACTGCAATCGTTCCGAATTGGTTACGCTCCACACGGCTGGGATGAGCTGTTGCGACACCTTCGAACCTTGGGCTTTTCGATAAGCGCTGCGGAAAGCGTAGGCCTTATTGTACCGCGTCGGACGAACAATGGGCATTATGATCGCTTCCGCCACCGGCTCATGTTCGCTGTTTTGGACTTGCAGGGACGTGTAATCGCGTTCAGCGGCAGGGCGTTACCGGAGCCTGAGCCGGACGAACTGAAGAAAGCCGGTATCGCTGTGCCAACGGAACCCGATACGTCTGGGACCCAAGCGAAATATGTGAACAGTCCTGAGTCTCCAATATACAAAAAGCGCGAGACACTATTCGGTCTATATCAGGCAAGGCAGGCCCTTCGCGAACAAGGCAAGGCAATTTTGGTGGAGGGCAATTTTGATGTTGTTAGCCTGCACGCACGGGGCCTGCGTCAGACCATAGCCCCTCTGGGAACCGCGTTTACAACTGAGCAGGCGAAGTTATTGCGCCGCTTGACTCCTGAAGTAACGCTAATGTTTGATGGCGATTCGGCGGGTCGCAGGGCCGTGCGCGCCGCTCGCGAAGCGGTTCGCGAAGCAGGCCTGGGCTGCCGCGTTGCCCATTTATCCGACGGCACGGATCCGGATGAACTCGTGCGCCGGGCGGGCCCAGAAGCAATTCTCCGCGCTGTGCAGTCGGGACGCGGTCTTTTAGAACACTTGATTGATTCTTGCCTCGATAGCGGATTCACCAAAGACGACCCACTTACCCGTGCCGCAAAAATCAAAGAAGTCGCAGAACTAATTTCCACGGAAACAAACCCCGAAACGCGCGCGCTGGCAGAGAACTATGCCGATACGGTTGCGGCACGGCTGGACATTTCGGACGCTCGCACTTTTCAGGCCCTGCAACGGCGCATTCGACAGGCTGCTTCGTCGGCGGCAACCAAGACGATTCCCGCCGGGGCGACTCAGCGTCAGGCCCAGGGTCCGAATAGGCGGGATGCCGTCGCCCTTGACGTGCTTGGATGTATTCTGGATTGGCCGGAACTGTTGCAGGACGCCGAAGTGGAAGATGCGTTGAGCCTCACCGAAGGCGACATTGCGCTGACCCTAGCGCTGGCGCGTCGCACCTTTTTAGGCCAAAAAGCCGAGTCTGTGGAAGAATTCCTTGCGAAGGTACCAGTGTCGATCCATGCATTCGCGGCCAGTCGACTAGCGGCACCCAGTCACAACCGGCTCGAGGACGCAAGAACAGTGCTTCTGAAAGATGTCAGCAAATTGAAGCGACTTGAGCAGCACCGACGTAGGCCAGAAGACCTCGAAGCGATTCAGCGTGCGGCAGCGTCCGGCGACATCGAAGCGGAAGACGCACTCTTGCGAATGCACGAACGGCGAGCACGGGAACGACACGGCGTGGGAGAGAGGTAGCGGTGGGAGCAAAAAAGCCTGAAAGCGGGAACAAGCGAACCGGGACTGCAGCTTTGCCAAAAGCATCGAGCACTGCCAAGACCAAAGAGGCCGCGATTGACGCCAAGCCTGCTAAGTCCAAAGCCGTGACCGCCAGTGAGTATCCCAGATGATTTTGCTGAATCGTCGCCGTCAATTCCTCCTGACGGTGACGACGAGGATTTTGATCCGGTGTCGTCCTCGTCAGTGCCACCTTTGCTGAAAAAGACAAACGGCAAGGTCAAAGAGCAATTGATCCGACTTGGAAAGACGAAAGGCTTTTTGACCTATGACGACGTCCATGAAGCCTTGCCCAGCGAAGACGTCGGTCCCGATCAAATGGAAGATATGCTGACGGCGCTCGACGACGAGCGCATCGAAGTAGTCGATGACGTCAGCGAACTGAAGCTTCGGAATCGTCACGCCAACGATGAGGACATGGGTATTGGGCGTCGAACGGAGACCCAGGAACCACCGGAAAGGCCCAGCGTCGTTCCAACGAGCGTTCCTCCCAAGGGCGAGGAAGAACTCTACAAGAGCAATGACCCCGTGCGTATGTACTTGCGCAAAATGGGGAGCGTAGCGCTTTTGACGCGCGAGGGCGAAGTCGAAATCGCCAAGCGCATTGAGCAGGGTGAGAATGAGATCCTCGAGTCAATATTGAATAGCCCGGTAGCGGTGCGCGAAATCCTCGAAATAGGCGAGAAACTCAAGGCCCGCAAAATTCGGGTCAAGGAAATTATCCGCGATGCCGAGGACGAAGAACACGAATTTGACGAGGAAGAAGCCGATCGTCGCGTGATTAGACTGGTCGACCGCGTCAAACGAATGGACAAGAAGAACTGCGAATTGTCGGAGGAACGGCGCGGGGCAACCGATTCACGCAAGCGCCAAATCGACAAAGAGATATCTGAGAACAAACGGGAGCTCGTCAAATCGCTTCAAGAAATGCGTCTCAATAAGAAGACGATTGACAGGATTGTACTCAAGTTGAAGAGCCTAATTGAGCGCGTATTTCGCGCTCAAGGGCGCCCAATTGTGCTTGATGGCCCCATCGCGGGAAGCAAGAGTGAACTTCGCAAGTTGCTCAGGGAAGCCCGTAACGCCCCGAATATTGAATCAGACCTTAGCGACCGCAGTCCGAACGAAGGCGAAGAGGCAGCTTCATCGGATGGAACTTCCGAGCCGCCCACCAAGCGTCGAGAAGAGGAAGTCCGTGTCGACGCCGACCAATTACTAGAGACTTACAACCGAATTGTCGAAGGTGAACGCAAAGCGGAGCGCGCCAAAGCTGAATTAGTCGAAGCAAATCTACGTCTGGTGGTTAGCATTGCGAAGAAATACACCAACCGGGGCCTTCAGTTTTTGGACTTGATTCAGGAAGGCAATATCGGCCTGATGAAGGCGGTGGACAAGTTCGAGTACAAGCGGGGCTACAAGTTTAGCACCTACGCGACTTGGTGGATTCGGCAGGCAATCACTAGAGCTATTGCGGACCAGGCACGGACGATACGCATTCCCGTGCACATGATAGAAACCATCAATAAACTTATTAGAACCTCGCGGTATCTCGTTCAAGAGTTTGGTCGCGAACCTACCCCTGAGGAAATCGCAGAAAAGATGGAGCTACCGCTCGATAAAGTCAGAAAAGTTCTAAAGATTGCCAAAGAGCCAATCAGTCTTGAGACACCCATCGGCGAAGAAGAGGACAGCCATCTAGGTGACTTCATAGAAGACAAGAGTGTTGTGAGTCCGGCTGAGGCCGTAATCAACATGAATCTGTCCGAGCAAACGCGTCGTGTATTGAAGACACTAACACCACGCGAAGAAAAGGTGCTTCGCATGCGCTTCGGAATTGGCGAAAAGAGCGACCACACACTGGAAGAAGTCGGCCAAGATTTCGAGGTGACCCGCGAGAGAATTCGTCAAATTGAGGCCAAGGCACTTCGGAAACTTCGACATCCGAGCCGCTCAAAGCAACTCAAGAGTTTTATCGAAAGCTGAACCTTAGCCGAATTAGCCGAAACACGCGGCATTCGGGGTCGGGGCCCCGAATGCCATATAATCAAATGTCGGAACGACCCTCGTCTTGCGACGGCCCGACGGCCCAGCCCGGGCTACACGACGTTAACGGGTCGGCTTGGATCAGCAGGCATAACGCTTGCGGTCAGTATGAAGCCCATCAACAAATCGGTTCGACCCTGCGCGCGGCTTGTAGTTGCGTATTTTCCCGGGACTCCAGAATCTTTTTCTGCTGGGAACTAGCTAAGTCATCACCAGTGTGCGCTTTCGAAAGGCTCTGCGGGGTAACATTATTTACTTCGTGTCTTCCCACGGTTGACCCAGTCGAGCCAAAGCCTGTTTGGCTTCATCTCTATATGCATTATCAAGCGGTGCGAGCCGAAGAAATTCCTGCCAATGCGGTATTGCGGCAGACTGAAATCCTAAACTGCGAGCTAAGAGGCGATGAGCTTCCCAAGTCCATCGTGGTGGTGGGTCTTGACGGGCTCCGAGTTCTAATGCCTTCTCCAATTCATTGCGTGCCTCACCGTCCCGAGAGGCGGCTTGAAGCAACTTCCCATAACTAAAATGCCATGCCGCGTTGTCTGGTTGCGCCTGTACGGCGATTCGCCACTGTTCCAGAGATTTCACCTCCGAACCAAGCTCGTAATACGCTTCTGCGAGGGCGGCATGCGCTTCGTGCCGGCTCGGCCGCAATTCAATCGCCTTGGTCAGGTCCGCAACTGCGTCTTTGACAGCCCCTTGACGGTATCGCAGTACGCCCCGTTGCCAATAAGCGTCGCCTAGCCCCTGGTCGAGAGCCAGGGCCTTTTTTAGCGCCTGTTCGGCCACTGAAATTCGACCCGCCTCGTTCGCGGCCCAACCCACGTAGAGATAGTATTCGGGACGATAGGGGTCCAATTCCACTGCCCTCTCCAAAGTGCGCAAAGCCAAAGCGAGGTTGGTGCCTTCTAATAGTTGCGCCCTTCCCAAACAATGGTGCGTTTCAGCGGACATTGGACGTTGCTCCAATACTCTGCGAAGCAATGTCTCGGCCTCTTTGGGTCGTCCAGCGGCGACTTTACCGCAACCCACACGGAGCATGAGATCCGCATCGCTGGGTGCCTTGGCCAGAGCATCCTCAAATGACTTGAGGGCCTCCTCGGTACGCCCGGAAGTCTCGTAAAGTAAGCCGCGCTCCAGCGCCAGGCCGGGGTATTCATGGTCCATTTTAGCGACATCGTCAAAACTTGACATCGCCTCGTCAAATAGCCGATTTTTCCGTAGAGCCACGCCTAGGCGAAATTTGGCCGAAATATCCGTTGGATCCAATTTCAATGCGCGCCTAAAATCGGAAATTGCTGACTCGTAGCGACCCTCCGACAGAGATAACTGTCCGATTGCAACCAGTATCTTCGGAGAAAGGGGCAGCTTCTGACGGGCCGTCTCCAATAACTTCTGCGCTTCCTCTCGGCGTCCTTGTTGATTCTTTAGTAACGCAAGCGCGATGTAAGCGTCAATCGCCGCTGGCTCAGTTCCTCCCAATGCAACAGCACTTGAGTATGCTTTTTCAGCTTCATCACGATTTCCCGTCGCTTCGAGAGCAGCCCCGTACCAATAGTTGACCAAGAATGATTGCGAATGTGAAGCCTTTAGTTTCAAAAGCAGAGCGGCAGCCTCTCTTACGCGTTCCAACGACAATTGTGTTTTTGCAACGCCTACAGCAGCAGTTGTATCGTCTGGGTCTGCCTGAACGGCGGCTTCGTACCGCGCAAGCGCCTCAGCATAACGCCCTGCTCGAAATAGCGCTTCACCAAGACCGCGCAGGGCAGCCGAACTACGCGGATCAAATGAGAGCGCTTGAGTATATGCCATTTCAGCAACGCTTATTCTGGACCTTGCCAAGTTGAGATCACCCAACAGAGTTTGCGTTGTGACCTGTTCCGCGGGGCTGGCGTCGCCCTGATGCTTGATTGTATCGGCGATCATTTTCTCGGCACTCTGCACATCCCCGCGTTTGTCCACGGCTATTCGAGCCAGTAGTAGACGTGCACCAACGTGATTAGGCTGACGACTCATCGCGATTGAGGCGCTTAGTTCTGCTGCATCAACCTGTCCCAAAGCCATCTCGGCCGTCGCACTACCGAATGCGGACCGCGCGCTATGCTCGATAGACTCAACTTCACGCCAATACACCAATGATTGGCCCGGACGACGATCGAGCATCTCGATCTGGGCCGAAAGGACGAACGTTTCCATGTGTTTTGGCTCAATTCGGCGAATATCGTCAATTTTCTGGTGAGCCCGCGCCAAATTCCCTTCCGCCGCTGCCCGAGCGGTTAGCGCTAAGTCGAGTCCGGATACTCCTTTCTTCTCAACCAACTGGTCCAACAACACCTTGGCCTTTGAGTTTCGTTCCGGACTTGCCCCGAATCTCAAATCCACGGCGTACCCAAGGAATCCAAGATATGCCCTCAGGTTCTTAGCGCGCGGATGTGATCGTTGAACCCCTTCCAGGTTCTGAAAAGCTCGAACCGCCTCGGGGTATGTGTCGCTGGATAACGCACGGTGGATCGTAGCAACTTGTTGTGAAAATATCCGATCGTACTCGGACCCTCGCAACTGGTCGGAAATATACGCGTAACCGAACAGACCCACGTCCGGAATCATCGACAGAGACGACCCGCCAACCACAAGCAGCACGAAGACCCCAATTAGAGCCAAGCGTGCCCTGCGACTTGAGGCATGACGCATCGTCTTTTGAGTCGCGATTGGACGAGCCCGAGCAACGACGGCCCCTTTCGCATCGGGGGTCCTGCCAGACTCAGTTTTGCCGGTCGCAACCCCGGCGGCTTCTTCTTGTATGCCGCCGAATTCCAAATCCGGTGCTGCTGACTTGTCCTTATGAAGAGATCCATCGTCAGCCGTACCGATGACAGAAGCACTATCGCCTCCAATGTCGAGACTCACCTCACCGAAGTCAGTGCCGCCACCCGATTGACGAACAATGGTTGCTGCAGGATTGGCTGCAATCTCAGTAACGCTTTTAGATGCATCGCGAGAGTCGCCTGGACCATCGATGTGCAATTCGCCGAATTCCAATCCATATTGTGGCGGCGGTCCTGACGTGGCGGCGGTTGGCCGAAGAGAACCTTGCGCCGTACCTTTCGGAGGTACTGATTCGCTCAGCAAAGCATCAGTGAGGTCTGGGAGTCTAAGTCCGGTCGGTTCGAGTGAAATATCTGCAAGTACTGGTTCCCCAGGCGCACTTACGGACTGGGTATCGGCTCCCAGTGGTGCGTCAAGATCAGGTATTAAATCGGAATCTAACGATGATGGCTGCTGAACCGCGGCAGGAAGTCTCGAATCCTTCAATGGATCAATGTCCGGCAACAACTCCACGTCTCCAAAACGCTTTTTCCCGGTGGCGACATGACCAGGTTTGCTTTGTGACAATGCAGGTAGCGTGGACTTGGGGACAGACGGCAAATCGACGCGTGCAGGAGAAGGCAACGCCGCGTCTGTGGACGGAGATGGCAAATCCAGGTCGAGAACCGCGCCAGCAGAAGAATTATCTGGATGATAGTCAGACATCGCCTCAAAAGGCGACGGAAGGTCAATTTCAAGATCATCGTAAACTTTGACTTCACGCTGTGGGGACGTGTTGACGTCTTGCGATGTTCTTGAAATTGGCAAATCTACATCTATCGAACTTGATGCCGAGGAAACAGGCCGTGGCGGAGCCTTCAGCGGGATTGGAGAATCAAGATCGAAACCCCGGGAACTCGAGATTGCTGGAGCAACTAAAGGTGGCTCCTTAGCTAGCTCTGGAAGGGCCCAAGTTTCATCGCGTTCTGCTGAGTCGATCGAATTCTTCGAAACTGATTGAGCAGCTTTCGATGCGTCGTAGGGAGGCATTTGCGGCGCACGTGGTCCTGCGCGAGGAGACAGCGCAGCGGGCAAATCGGACTCCGTCGCCGAACCGGCGCGAATTGGCGGGGGCGGCTTGCGACGCGGTACAGAAGGTAGGTCTGGACGTTCTGGAAGAGCCTTGCTTTGGGAAGGCGGAGAATCGTCAGGCCTAATCGGAACAGCCGTGCCGGTCCGAAGATTGGCTTGCAGGCCGCCTCGAGAATTCTCGCCGGTCAAGGACGGCCCGGCAACGCCAATCATCGTGGCCTTCGGCGGACTGGGAGGTCTTGCCTTCTCGGAGCCCTGCGCCAGCGCTGGATATGCCTGATTGCCGTCCTCCGACGAAGTCGCTTCGGTTGCCGGTTTTTCAACTACAAAAGACGTTGCGCACTTGGGACACCGCATCCGCAATCCACTCGCGGGTACCCTTCTTTCATCGACTTGGTACGGTGCGCTGCATCCGGGGCACTGAACATTGAACATAGAATGCTTCCCGATGTTTATCAGGGTTTCGGGGGAACTGGCGGACGAATCTTGTTTTGATCATGGCCCAACCGCCTACCCCACCGCACCATGGTTTCGTGCTAGTGGCATTGCCAGCATGCACAAGTGGAAGTGGGTCATTCTGGCCACGGCATTGGCGCTTACTGGGCTGATTGTAGGACTTTCTCGCCTTGCTAGGCACCAGATGCGTGACGCCCGTATGCTCGACAGAGACGCCGGCGCGACGACCCAAATCAATGTGCCGGCCCTGATTGGCTCGGAAGCCACGGCTGCTCGACATCCGACGGAACCCCGCGAAATGCCCAGCGGTTCAGAAGCCTTGCCCCCGCTACCGGCAAGCGCACCAAACGATGTGGTATTTGGCGTGATCTTGATTACATTCGAGGGTGTTCAAGGCGCGCCAAACAAGGCTAGGAGTAAGTCCGCTGCACAGGAATTGGCGAGGCGATTGCTTCCAATGGCCCAAGGGAATTTCGAAGAGGCCGCCAAGCAAGGTGATCCCGGATCGACAGCAAATGCCGGGTCAATTCGCCGAGGAATTCTTGAGCCTGCGCTCGAATACGCATTATTTACGCTCGAGAAGGGCAGTGTATATCCAGAAGCAGTGGAGACTCCGCGCGGATATTGGATAATGCGACGGATCCGATAAACCTTCACGCGATTGGGCGCCCAGACAGTTCTCGGCGCAAAAATGCGATTCGCTGGGAATTTGCAGGCTTTATTGTTGTCTATTTCCCACGGTACCGTCGAGTGAAACCTCTGCAAAAATGCTCACATACACCAACTCCAACCAATTGCTCGCAGAGAACCCAGCTTGGGGGAGTTCACGCGGACAATTGGCGTGTGACCGTACGTTCATCAGAGTCGTCAGTCGGCCGAACTTTCAGCAATCAGAGCCAATTCGAGACGAACTGTGCTGTGTTGTGGGGGCTCGTTCAGTAGAGCTAGGCACAAGCGCCGCCGTCGCCTAAAGTCGTTCACCGCTTGAAGAGTAACCCCAGCATGACGACTCGACCTTCAGACCGGTCGCCGGCAGGATTTGAACCGACAGCTTTGCACACGGGCAGTGGATGGCTGGAGGCAGAGATTGCGGCCACCGATAGCACCGGCACACGTGCATTGTTACTGTATGAAGCCGCTCTTTTGCAAGAGCAGTCCGGAAATGTAACCGAGTCCGCGCGTTTGCAATTGCAGGCTGTCAACACTGATCCGCGTCTTGCTGAGCCAGTCGAGCGACTGTTAGCGCTGTTCGAGCAAAGGCATTCTCTCAAGAATATTGGTCGGGTCGTCGAACGTCTTAGCCAGCTCGCCAACACCATTGAAGAGCGTGAACGAGCATTACTGGAGCGCGCCGCCCACGCAATGATTGAACAGCGCGATACCAGCTCAGCGAAGCAATTTCTACTTGATGCGATTGAGGCGGTTCCAGCCAGTGCAATTGCATGGAATTTACTTAATCTTGTTGCCGAGCAGTCTCATGATTCTGAGCTACTTCAACGCACCATAAAATCACGGGCTTTGTTTAGCGACAATGCCTCTTGGTCTGGCCTGCTGCTGATCGAACTTGCCGAGATTCAAGATGAACTCGGGCAATTTGACGCGGCATCGGAGTCGTTGGACCAAATAATTCACGCTGCGGGTCCAGTAACATTGCGTGCTCTTGACGCATTGGAGCGTGTGTCATTTTCGCACCATCAATATGAAACGTTATCACGAGCTTTGGTGTCGAAAGCAAGTCTTCTCGAACGCGCGGTACATGATTCGTCGGTCGGAGATGCACACGGTGTTCCACGTTGGCGCCGCTCCGAACCGCATGTGGCTGACGCCTTCCTGCGTGCAGCCATTGCCCGCCGTATGGCCGGCAACACCGGTGAAGCTGCAACCTTGCTTGAGCGAAGTTTGGCACTTCTGCCCAATGATTTGATTTTACAGCACATTACGCTACTTTGCGCTGAAGAGCGCAAAGACTTCGAACTTGCAGTTTCGCTCGCCAAGAACATCGCATCCAAATCCTCAGATGATGCTGCAGGCTCCGCTTGGCTGCGAGTTGCATTCTCCGAATTAGCACGAGGCGAGCCAAAC
Organism: uncultured delta proteobacterium; assembly: GCA_963835565.1. Classification (GTDB taxonomy): domain Bacteria; phylum Myxococcota_A; class Polyangia; order Polyangiales; family Polyangiaceae; genus FEN-1139. Next base: position 145,821 of record CAWIGY010000046.1, on the reverse strand, counting down.
GCCGCATTACGCGCAACATCCACTGGATTAGGCGTGTCGCCGCATTCAATAGCACTACGTGCCCTCCAATTACACGTGTTGACAACCAGCGAAGACTCAGCTGCGCTCGCATCTGCAATTGAGACATGCGCCGAAGTCTTCACAAGTGACATCGCCAAAGGGCGCTATTACCTTTCCGCTGCCGAAATTTACGCACGTCGAACGCAAGATTCTACGTCTGCGCGCGCTGCCCTTGCCCAGGCCGCGCTTTTTGGAACTGAACCTCGCGTTGTCAACCGCGTTGCAAGGCTGCTTGCGGCTGAACTTAGCGACGCAGCTTGGTATGATGAATCGACTCGGCGCCTTGCCAGTTCGACGAGTAATATCGAGGAGCAGTGCGAGCTGTGGCTTGAGCTTGTGCGAGTTCGCCTTGCAAAAGATCAGCCGGAGCGTTTTGCAAATGCGTTAGCTGGTCTTGCCGCCAGCGACCTGGGCACCTGGTTAGCCGGGGCATTCGAAGCGTATCGTTTACCCGATTCAAGATCAGCAAAAGTTCCCGAAACGAAGGCCAGCGCTACCTCATTGGTACCTGAGCCCGTTCGTACGTTGTCGGAGCCTGATAAGCCATTATTGCGTTTAGCGTCTCTCGCACCTGACGCGGTATTTAGACGTGCGTTTTCTATAGGCAACGTAGTTCGAGAGCTGCGTCAAGGCAATCGTGCATCAGCAATCCAGGAACTCGGCAATTTAGCCGAAATGAATCCCTCTGATGGACTGGTTATAGCAACCCTTAGTGAACTAGAACTGGCAGAAGGCGCGCGCGGGGCTGCCACAAAGATTCTTTGCTCGGGTGCAAGTACAATCGACAATCCAAATTTAGCCGGTATTTTCGCAATCAAGGGCGCCTTTCTCGCGACGGAAATCGGTGATGTTTCGCAAACGCGGCTGGCACTCGATTGCGCTATTTCCAGTGCTCCAGCAGCAGCTGGCGTGATCGAGCCGTGGATTGTGCGACGCACGTTACCGAACGACGCTTCTGCTCGACGTCAACTCTTAGATTCTCTTTCAGAGGTACATTTGCACGATCGACTTGCGTTGGAACGATTCGCACTGGAGTTGCTCAGTCAAAATCTAGCGGCGGCCGGGTTAGCCTTGGAAGACTTGGTCCCGAATGATTCCGCCATTGGAATTGCAGTCGCATTTGCGAAGGTATTGCTAGATTCTGCCACTAACCTGGAGGCTATCAGCACGCTGGTGTCCTTGGTACCTTCCTTTGAATCTGTCGCTGCAGTGCTTGGATCGCGTCACGCTTTGGCTACCTATCATTTGGAAAGTACAGAGTATTTAGATGCAACACATAATTGGACGAAGGTAGACACGACGATCGTTCCGGCGCTGGAGTATCTGTGCGCGGCGCGTGCAGCTCGCAGATTGGAATATGAATTTGATGCCTGGAATGTCTTGTCGCAACGAACTGAGAGCGTGAATCGATTCCCAATTGACCTGGCGCATTCACGTGCTCGTCTATTTGCTGATTCAATAACGACACCTTTGTTGCCGTCTCGCACTGTCGAAGGGCGCATCTTCAATCTGGAGGCGTCTAGACCCGGATGCGATCCTCGTCGTCGATGTCATTCACTAAACGAATTCATACCACTGCTCGACGAATCGGACGTAAGCATTGCTCAGGTTCTCATCGCGTTTAATGGTTTAACCGCCGGTCTTATCGAAGATGCGCTGGGACTTTTCAAGAGCATTATTTCCATTGATCCTCGCAATCTTGGCGCCTGGGAAGGGCTGCGCCTGGCCGCACGACTTTGTCACGATTTCAAGTGGATGGCGGAAGCCTGCGAAGCGCTCGCGAATAACTACAGTGATCCGAGCGTTGCGGCCGAGTTTTTTGAGGAGGCTGCCAATATTTGGCTTGACGAATTAAAGGATGAGTCGCGCGGTGAGCGCGCCTTAGCTCTATCGGTTGAGCGTGACATTCAGAGATTCTCGGCATTCGACCGCCTTTTTCGCCGGGTTCGCGAAACAAACGACGGACCGCGTTTGCTCGAACTGATTGACGCGCGGCTGGACGTTAGCGATGATGTTGAAGAACTTGTAAAGCTGCACTGGGAACGGGCTAGAGTGCTTAGAGCCATTGGTGATCGTGACGCTGCCTTATTGGCGCTGGAAAATGTCACCCTTCTTGAGCCTGATCACGTGGGTGCCCTAGCGCTTGCTGCCGAGATATCGATTGCATCAAATCGATACGCAGAAGCGGCCAAGTGCCTAAATCGATTGGCGCGACTGGAGTCTGCACCCAATAAGCAGCGCCTCATGAGTGGCATAGCTGCTGCAGATCTCTACGAAAGCAAGCTCAATCTGCCGGAATTGTCGGTTTCCGTACTACTGGTGCTCGATGGCGCCGAGTTGGGAACGCTTGCGGTACGTGAACGATTGGCGCGAGCGGCAGCGCGTTCGGAGAACTGGGATCTCGCGGGAGAAATCCTGACGGGTCTCGCTGAGACTCGCGAGTCAAGCGTCGGACGCGTGGAAGCCGCGCGGCTCGCGCTCAGCATATATCGCGATAGGCTCTCGACACCCGCACAAGCGTTACTGGCAATTCAGAGAATATTCTCAGAAATTCCAGGCGACACAGAGGCGATTGAGTTTATCACTGAACAGCCATTTTCGCCGGAGCACAACCAAGAATTGTGCGAACAGGCTCGCGATGCACTGCGTTTGCGCCTCCTTGAGGAGCCCATTGACGCGGAGTCGATTGATCGATTGGCAGTACTCGCTGCGATTCTTGAGGACGCCCCGCTGCGTCAAGTTTGCTTGGGGGCATTGGTGTCTTTAGACGCCGGCACGCCGGATATGGTACAAGAATTGGCTATGTTGGGGTCTAGGTCAGCCCGCTTACCGAGCATCGCACTAGATGGAGGATTGTTTCTCCGACCTTGCAGAAGTTGGCGATGAGGGACCCCTTTCCGAACTTTTTGCACAATTAGCACCCTGGTTCGCCGAAGCTCTTGGCCCGAGCTTGTCGGTGCTTGGCGTTACAAAGAAACAACGAGTTGATCCGCGCTCGGGGCTTCCCGTACGTAATGAAATTGCTGCCTGGGCTGGAGCCCTGGGGTTGGGCGAATTTGATGTCTACGTTGGCGGGGTCGAACCGGACAATGTTGTCGGTATACCAAGTGAAACCCCTTCGCTCGTAATCGGCACCGCGTTACATGCACCCTTAGTCCCACAACACCGACAACTTGTAGCCCGTGAGCTTTACGCAATTCGCCGTGGAACAAGCATTTTGCGGCATCGCACGCCAGCAGAAATTGCCGCGCTCTTGGTCGCAGTCTGCCGAGTGGCTGAGGTGAAAATATCCGCTCCGGCCTTTGCATTGGTCGATGAGTTCTCTCGACTGCTAAGTTCCGTGCTACCGCGCCGAGTTCGCAAGTCACTTACACGAATTTGCTCGCAAGTAGCCGAGTCGCCCGTGGATGCGTTCGATTGGCACGCGGCTGCTACGAGCAGCATAGATCGAATGGCTGCTGTCGCAGCAGGTGACATATCTCTCGTTCTTGGACCAGGAAACTTTCATTGTCAAATGGAAGTGAAGGAATCGCTGCGCGAGCGCCAGGAACGATTACTTCGATTTGTTTTTTCCAATCAATATTTGTCCTTACGTGATCGCTTGGGAATTCGCGTAAAATGACAACACCAAAATCGCCCAACAGCAACGATCCCAACCATTTCATGGATGAGAACGAGAATCAATCCGACTTGGGCATATCGGAACGACCCCTTGTTACGTCACGAAGCATCCCCGCAATTGATGTTGCAGCCGAACTCGGAAACTTGGAATTTGATCCCGACGATGTGCTTGCCTCGCTTGAAGCCTACGAGGAACCCTCAACCGTTGTGGAATCCGAAATTCCTCCCATTTCGCTCGCCGACGAAAGGCCGGGCTATTCGTACCTCTCAGAACTTGGTCTGGTCGACGAATTTTGCGGTATTGCGAATCGGTTGGGCTCTGAACTTACATCAGTTGGTGATTCATCAAAACAATCAGAACTGGCCATCGTAAATAGTGAGATACTTGCAATCACAGGAGACACGACAGCCGCGCTGTCGTGTGCGTTAAGCACAATTTCAGCGTTGCCCACCTCACGACTAGCACGTCTTCAAGTTCGTCACTTGGCAACAGAATCAGGAGATGCCGAAAAGATTCACTCGCTCGTTGCTGATGAAATTACTTCGCTACACGATGCAACATCAAAAGTTCAATTGCACTTATGGCATTCGGAATACATGCGTTTGGTCATAGGCGACAGGCAAGCATCGGCCGAAGCATTGTCCCGTGCGCACTCGGAGTGTCCATCAGATAGTCAAGTAGGCTTGTTGCGCTTGCTTGATGGACTTGCAAGTGGCGATTCCTCTTATCTGGATTGGTTCAATACACTTTCATCGCCTATTGCAGACATCAATTCAATTCGCACCCTAGCGCGACTTCGTGGAGACCTAATCGAACATGACCCCAACATCAATCACCCAGCGGCAATAATGCTTGACGCGGCAGCCGCGCTATCAGCTGGGGACCTATCAACGGCGGCGCTTTGGATGGGCGGACTTACATCCCTTCGCAACTGTGAGCAACCAATACGCTGGCTGCGAGCATGCTTAATGGCCGCTACTGAGGAAACGCGTAGAAGCGCCATTGATGAATTGCTCAAACTTGATCAACTTGAATACGACCCAGAGGTTCTGCGTACGTTACTCGAACGCTCGGTCGAGGTTGGGGATGCAGAGTTGACGAAGCGTTTGCTGCAGACCATTGAATCTAACGACGTTAAAGCGTTGCATGCGGCTGATGAACTAACATTGTTGGTCCTAGCCTCCGGGTCACCGCAAAGGATTCAAGAATTATGCGCAATAGTCGCAGCTGAAGAATCGATGAGGCCGTTGGCCATGGCAGCCTTGGGATTGACTAATCGAAGTTCGGACGAAATTCCAGAAGGTCGATCCCCAAACGACATTTGAACTTGTGATGGCACGATGGATTGCAAACATATCGCCGTCCGTAAACTTCTTACTGCCTCGGTTGGGTCAATCGCCAACCGACTCCGACGAATTCTCCGCACTGAAGTTTGTGTTTGAACTCGAGGAAGCACGCGAACTTCGCGATTGGGGCAAACTGGCGCGACTTTTCCAAGTCGCGCACGCAAACTCGGGACCTTGGCTCCCCGGTGATCGAGAGTCACTTGCTGCGTTGTTCTTCGAGGCCGGGCGCGAAACAGCTTCAGCGCGTGCTGCGTGGCAACTTGCTCAAGAGGCTAGAAACTCCCGGGAGGCAGCGGTGCGCGCAGTCCTTGCGGTCTCGGCTGACGATCAAAAACAGGCCATTCTTGAGCAATACGCTGATCAATTGGATTTGCAGGATGAAAGAGCGCCTTGGCTGTTGTTGGAAGCCGCATTGCTTGCACAGGGATCAAGTAAGGACGATGCACAGCGCCTACTCGAACAGGCTCATGCCATATGCCCGGATCTCGCGCTGATTATGACCATGGGTGAAGACTTGGCCAGAATCGGGGGGAATACTACCGCAGCCCTCGACTGGCTGAGCAAGCGCTCCGAACTAGCGGATGACTCTACTGAATCCGCACTCTTGGCGGCTCAAGAAGCGCTGCTTTTGACGGATGAAGATGCAATCGCAGCAGAAACTTGCGCAATTCGGGCCGTTGAACAGGCGCCGAATGACGTCACTCTTCACGCGCTTCGCTGTCACTTAGCTTCCAGTTCAAGCTCAGCCGAGTGGCAGGATCGTCTTGAGCTAGGACCATCCGACAAATCCGGAATCGAGCATTTGTGTCAATCTGCAGCGCGTTCAGCCTGGTTTGGCGATTGGAGCGCTGCAAATGATGCCGCCATTGCTTTAGCGGAAATCGACGCGCCCACAGTTGGAGCGCTCTGGGCAGAGCACCCAACTGCAATTAGTCAGCGAAATTCAAAGTTATTTGAAAAGTTGTTTTCTCAAGCCAGGACTGAGAACGATCCGATTGTTCAAAGAGAATTGTACGAGCGTCTGGCTCGCCTTGATCCCAATGCCAGCACTGAGGGCAATACAGATCTATGGCTGCACGCAATTATAGAGAGGGACCCAGGTAACCTGCCTGCGTTGCGAGGTCTTGAGCGATCCATGGCGCGCCGTGGCCGCTGGCTTGAATTGGCCAATATCTCAGAACAACTGATGCAGCTGTTGGATCGAAACGAAGCACTTGGCTATTCGTGGCTGTCGTCAACTTTGCACACTTACACGGGAAACTGGGCCAGTGGTGAGCGTTTGATTGATTGGGCCGCGCGACAGGAACCAGTGCCGCTTTGGTCGCTCCGCCGACAACTCACTTATACACTGGCTAAAGGTGAATGGGCAATGGTTCACTCGGTGCAATCCAGACTGGCCGAGCGCGCAAGTTACGCGGGCGACGCGACGGCACTTACCGTTCGAAGCGCCGAAAGCGCCAGTCAGCTCAAACAATGGGACACCGCACTGGCACGACTCAGGGCTGCACTCGAGCTTACTCCAGACCACGTTGTCGCATTGTCATTGTGGGCCACGTGGCAATTACAACGAGGAGATACCGCTGCCTCAGCTGACGGATTTGAACAGCTCGCTCAGACTTGCGCCGATCCGAGCCACCGCGAAGCCGCGCTGTCGAGAGCGTCTGAACTGTGGCTTTCTGTCGGAGACGAATCGCGCGCGGAGTTTGCGCTGGAGCAATTGCTGACCGCCAATCCATTAAACCGATCGGCATCCTCGCGCTTAACCCAGATATACAGGAGCTCGCGTGCTTATGACCGTCTAGCCGCGCTAATTGAGCGACAGCTTGAGCACACACCAGATCCGCTCGATCGCTCGCAGCTTCAGGTGGAAAGAGCGCGCTGTCTCTTAGCTCTCGAGTTAACCATTGCCGCCGACAAAGCGCTTGAGCCCGCCTTGCATGCCTTCCCTGACAATATCGACGCGTTGGTGGTAAAAGCGGATATTGCTATGGCGGTTGACGACCGGCAGGAGGCAGAAAATACGTACAAGCGTCTCTTGCAACTGGTGACAGATACCAATAAGCTAGCGGAATTTTATAGAAAGCTCGGTGAGCTATACGAGCGATCGGCGGAAGAGCACGATGCCGCCGAATCGGCGTACAATCGGATTTTGGAATTTCTCCCGACAGATTCCGGAGCGCTAGCGGCATTGGTACGCCTATACTTAACTCGCGGGAATACCACTGACGCGATTCGCTTACAAACCAGGCTGGTCGAGCTTGCGGAAGACTCACTGGATCAACGGCATAGTCTCATCGAACTGTCTCGAATCTACGAGAACTCGGCCCATGATCGTCGTCGAGCTGAAGAAATATTGGAGAAAGCTCGCCGCAAGTGGCAAAATGACAGTGTTATATTGCGGGCTTTCGCCGAATTTTATCAACGAATGGGCGACGGCTCGGCCTTGCAAGTGCTGCTTGATCGTTCGGCTACGGAGGCTCGACGCGCACTGCATACGGGACGATTTGAAATTGCGTTTTTCGAGATTTTAGCGACCGTTGCAAGCCTCCGCGAGCAGAAGGAGCCCTCTCGCGTAGCGGACGCTATTGCCTCCGCATTGCGCGGCAGTCCTACGGATTTGCCTGGCGTCGGCATGGTGGCGGCTAACACCCGCTTTGACGAAATACTCGCTCCTGAACTGCTAAATTTGCCACTTCGGGCGATGCTTCAGCGCACCGGCTGGGCATTGGATGCCGCTTTACCCTTGGACCTGCGAGCCCTTCAGGCCGCTACGCTGGGGGATGCGAACGCCTCACGTAACGAATATATTCAGGATTTGGCCAGCCATTTCGACCTGATTGGGCTTTCAATTTGGGTCTCACCTGCGATTGGGCACGTCTGCATACCGGTTCAATCTCGCCCGCCGGTATTGGTCTTGGGCCAAGAATTGCTCGACTCGAAGCAAGACATAACCACAGATTTCTTGCTGGTTCGAGCCATGAAGATTCTGCAGACGAATACCTCTTGTTTAGCACGCGCCGCACCCGTTGATCTTTGGCCTCTGCTGGCAGCCTATCTGGGCTTGTTTCTGCCAAACTGGCAGCCCACTGGGGTTGATGCTAAGCGTCTTGACGAAACTAAGCAGAATATGCAAAGCGTGCTCGCCGATGCATACACGCATGACATGGCTGCTTTGGCTCAAGAAGTCGTATTGGCGCTGGGCAATCGAGCCAGCCAGTTGGGCCAGGCGGTCAATGAGTGGGGATCGCGCACTGCGTTGTTGGCGCTTGGTAACCCTGCAAACGCACTCGATGCACTTGCGTTGGCAATGGGCAGTGCGCCTTTACCCAAGGATAACGCGCTCGAACGAGTTAAATGGGTCAATCGCCACCCTGAAGCGCGAAATGTGACAATTTTCTCGGTGTCAGATGGATTCTTGCAACTTCGTTCGCAGTTAATTCAATCGTAGATATCTCACTTGCGAACGACGCAGGGGGCGCTGCGCAAGGCTTTTGTCGAGCAGTTTTGCATCAGTACTTAGCTAGTTCCCGGCGAAAAACTCAGAAGTCTCGAAATATACTCAACAAAGAGCCGCGCGCAGGGTCGGGCCCCTGCGCGGCACGCGACAAAACATTCCCAGAAAGGAGCGGAGACTGGTGCGTTTCTGCAAGCGATCAACCCAACGGTACCGTGAGAAATAGAACAACAACAAATCAGCGAAGGTTCCGTAAATTCCCGGAGAAATGCATTATTCGCCGAGAACTAGCTAATTCAAGGCGTGCCAGCTGGCTCCGAAATCATTCGATACGATTGCAAGCGTATGTATTTTGTCGGATGTTGCTTCCTGAGTTAAGATGAGGTTTCCGGCGATTGCCAGCAAATTTGCCGGGGAATAATCGCTGTGTGGCGTTGATGAACACTCATCGTGGTCAATCACGACCGTAAAAGGCGTATACGATCGACCATCATCCCGCGACGAAACAACGCGAACGACGGATCCCTGGGTAATCGCGATGACGATTGATCCACGAGTTCTTGCCACATCGATACCTCCGGCTGAACTATCTTCGAATATCGGTGGCGTCGGTAGTGGCTTGCATGATTGGTCGAATATACATAACCAAATGCCTAAATTACCCTTGTCAAATTGGGTTATTGCTACGCCAGCGTTTTCGTCGCAGCCCAGGCTTATCACTTGATGATTCGGCCCGCCCAACCATGATTGTCCAGTTCTTGTGTCGTGATCATAGTAAACGATGCTTGGACCCGAACCGGGGCGATGCTCATCCAATCCGAATGCGCGATCACTGCCATCGCTAGAGCATCGGTCGCCGGTGCCTTGCAAGGCCGATTGCCAGGGCGATGTCGATGTCCATTTTCGACCCCTATCTCGGGAGCGTACGGCACGGGTATCGTGTCCATTGGACGTCACGACAAACCAACCACGGTCGGTGACGCGCCGGGAGCGGAATATCCTTCCTTCTAATTGTAATCCGACCAAAGTCCCAGGTTGCGCGGTCCCTACGGGATGCATGGCCTCTATTGCGCCAAGACTCGGCTTGACGAGTACAGCCACGCTCGAGCGCAAGAACGGCCACGCACCTTCTGCCAAGTCCGAGAGATCGGGCATGGCTTGTCGCAAAGGTTGCAGGCCCAGGGTTGCGCTCGGAACTCCCCACTCGGCAAACTCCTTTGCCTGTGCTCCATGCAAAACCCCAAGGCTGTTCAGGCCGGTCAGTCGTTGCGCCAGCGTTGCACACTTCGCAAACACGCACTCGTTGCCCGGTGCAGCGACCAATCGGCGCCGGATCAATTTCCAGAACTCGCTCGGCTGGTCACGCAACAACACGGCGCCCGTGGGTCCCCCCATGCACAAGCCGTAATCCGCAAAAAGCACCGCCAGGTCATGCAGGCGCCATGCCGCTCGGGCCCTTGGAAGCCCCCAAAACGCCCCCATGGCACAAACCAACACCCCGAGCAGATGGCGCAATCTGAAAGATCGGCGACCGTTTGCCGGGCTCGCGAGTGCATTTACTGAAGCCACCTCTCCGAACTAGACGACGTCGGAGATAATGGCCAATAAACGGCCTATTCCTGGCCCGTACGCAGCCGCTTTCGGCGACGCCGAGCGGCCTCACTCATCTTCTTGCGCCGTTTGACGCTCGGCTTGAGGTAGTGCCGCCGACGTTTGAGTTCGCGCAAAATACCCTCTGCAGCCATCTTGCGCTTTAAATGCTTGATTGCCCGCTCGATGCCCTTGTCGCCAACTTGGACCTCGAGGGATTTACAGAGCACTGTTTCAGTGGGATTAGACAAGGGGCGCCTTCTATCCCGCATTAAACGGCAACTTGCAAGCCCCAAAATCGCAGATGCCGGCAATATTTCTGACTTTCTTTGGGTTTTGGCGGCACGTGGAATCGGCTGCAATCTCGCCCGTCACTGGGGAATCGACTTAGCGGCCGCAGGGACATTAGGCTGTTGAACATCGGGATGGTCGCCCGCGTTCAAGCGGTCTCTCAAATCCCAGGCCAGCATGCAGCTATTGGCTTGTCGAGCCGCTGACGCTGAGGTTTCCGGACCCAATTGAACCGGTTTTCCGGCGGACACCAAACGACCCTGTGCTAGGCCACGCCAGCGCACGATTGGACGCCCGTCGGCCAGGTCCCAAATTCCGACCCGGGCCATGTGGGGTAATCTTTGGATTCGCGCTTCGGCACTCTCACCGGGTAGTGTGCCGTTACTTTGCATGACGGAGGGGGCGGGCGATTCATCCAGAACGACCGTCGCATACTTTGCCTGCTGTAATAGTTCGATTGCCACGGGCACGTCGACTCGAGTCACTTGTTCCAGGTCACGCTCGTGTGCGCGCACTTCGAGATCATTTGAAGCGTTGTAAAGTTGCTGGGTCCAGTCATTGGTCAGCACGCGCAGCGCGCGATAGGTCAATCTCATATTATAAGGCCGCGGCGGTCGGGTGCATACTTCCCAATCGTTGCACAAAAGGCCGGGAGCACAATCTGCGTTCCGCTGGCACTTCGGACCTTCAGTCTGCACCGAACTTGCATCTCCGACAAAGAAGCATGAAGTGAATCCGTCGTGCAAAGAAGCAGTGGCAGCCCGCTCAATTTTCGCCTTGTCGCTCGAGTCTTCAAGATTAAGCCGGAGGTAGACGCCGGGCTTATGCGCAATCGAGTCCCACAAGGCATCTTTGCTGATTTCTTCGGAGCGCCAGGGCGCTGACAGGTCATGACACCATTGCTCGATGCGCTCCACAAATGGAACGATGCGCGGGCCGAGTGTCTTTGCAACTGCGCGTTGCTTGGCCATCACGGCACTCTTTTGGCTCTCAAGTTGACCAGCGGCTACGCGCCAATAGACAACACCAAATACGGCCATGCCCAAAAACGTCCACAGCCAGAATTGGGGCGGCATCGCGCGTAGCCGGACCTTTCCCAGCGTGAACGCACGTCGCCGCTCAGCCCGCGCCTCATTGAGTGACGGGAGCCCACGTTCGTGTTGGCGGATTCGGCGAGCCAAACCTAATGTTCCTTAATCAAATGCACACGCCAATGCACACCTGTCGGTGGCACCGACGATGCCTACAGGAACAGCCACAACGGGCTAGCCGCCATTCTTGCCCAGCCGACCTACCATGAAGCTAATACTGGGGTATCCGGCCATAGCAGCGGTCTGAAATACGCTCTTTACCACCAACGCGGTGACTCGACGATCGACTTGAAGCACGGCAACTCCTGGGAATTCTTTGCCAGGATTCACCTGTTTCCACAATTCGCGCTTGTTCTTCAGGATGCCGAAAAGTTCATCGACACGCTGCATGCGATTGGCATCTTCGATGGTTCGGGTACTACCCGCGGCGGTCCCATCCACCAGAATCTGCGTTCCCGTGATTGCCACCATGGGCGCTTCCGTCATGTCAATGACATTTTCGGCCTTGGGCAAGCGAACATTTTTGTCTATCGGCAACTCGCCGGTCGCAGAAAAGCTCATCAGCAGAAAGATGACGATACACAGCAAGAAGTCGATAAACGGAATCAGCGGAATATCTTGATTGACCGGTCTTTGACCGACACCGACTGCCTTCTTTACAACAAATTTCAGAGGTACGTGGTGAATCAGCCGCCGCCCTGGTGCCGCTATTGGCTGATGAAAACGGGATAGTGCCTTTTGTCCAGACATGGTGCCCTACTTAGACTCTCGGGTGATTCAATTGACCGCAAATGTGAGGTTGAAGGCTGGCAGCGATTGCGCCTTACCGCCCAACGTGAATTCACGCTGCGGCGCATAGACGGCATCAATCACGGCTATCACGTCCGAAAATGGCGTGCTGTTGTCTGTGTGAAGCACGGCACGATCAAACTTCTTGTCATTGGCTGCCCGGTGGTTACCGTTGTTCTTCCACTCAGAGGTGACCTTCTCGGCCAAGGCAGGAAAAGTAATATCGCCTTCGGTGCCCATGTTTACGGGCTTGCGCTCGACGTCAATCGTATTGACCACGGTGGCGCCTTCCTTCCAGACTAGCTGGAACTTGTGCTCACCGCGCATCTCGACGTGTAGTTCCTTTTCCGGTTTGATTTCGTCGGGCTCGTCCGGTCTTGGCGGGCCAGGAACCTTTGCGTCTGCATTGATTCGTGCCATTTGCGACCAGACTGCTGTGACGAGTAGAAATGCTACCAGGCAAAGCAGAAAGTCGATGAACGGGATCAACGGGATCTCGTGATTCAAACTGCGTTTGCCACCGTGTCCGCCGCCTACATCGATACCGGCCATAGTTACTCCTCTACGTCGTCCATTCTTGGCTCGTGCCGAGCCGGCGGGCGCACTACCCATGGTATTGCGCGCGCCGTCACGTCCACATAAAAATCAAAACGCTCCCAGGCTTGCGAGATGAAACGCAAGGTAGCTTACTCGATGCCCTGGAGATTCACCTTCTGACGGTTCGACACCACCAGATTCAGAACCTGTACGGAAGCCTCGTTGATGTCGTCTTCTAGCGCTTGTGTCTTGCCGTTGAGAACAGCGAATCCCACCAGAGCGCAAATAGCCGAAAGTAGGCCAAAAGCCGTGCAATTCATGGCTTCTGAAATTCCTTCGGCCAGAATTCTTGCCTTCTGGCTGGGATCGACGGACTCGCCACCGACCGCGCCGAACGCCTTGATTAGGCCGACGATCGTGCCAAAGAGTCCCGAAAGCATCGCCAGGTTGGCGTACATTGCCAAGTAACCCGTGCGCCGGTTGATCTTGGGCATCTCTTTGAGAGCGCCCTCGTCCATGGCCGCCTGAACCTCCTCGTCAGGTCGGTTGACCTTTACGAGTCCGGCCTGGACTATGCGCGCCAACGGGGCGTTTGCCGCAGAACACATTTTCACGGCCTTGGCGACATCGCCGGCGAGAATGCACTTCTGCATTGTCGCCAAGAAGACATCCTTGTTGATCGATGAGCCGTACAAATAGACGGCGCGCTCTGCAATGACCGAAATTGCGCAAATCATCCAAAACAGGATGATGTACATCGCCCAACCGCCCATCTGAAAGTGATGCCACATACTAGACATGCTGCTTACCTTCCGTGCTCCCGCTCGCCACTCAGCGACAACCCATTTGCGGGGGCACGCCTCGAACGAGTCAGTTTTATGGTGTTGCTCAGTTGCCCCTAGCCCGGGAGGGGCTGGAATTGGAGCTGTTGCATCTTGCTGAAATCAGCTCTCCCCCGTCAAGTGCCTTTGAACACAGATACTATATTCGCGTAAAGTGGGAATTTTCTAATTTCCAGGATTTTCCGATCGTTAGCTAACCGGACTGCGGGTCGCTTTATAGCTCAGATAGCCGGATGGCAGGTACAAGCAATGCAATTAGCCGCCGGAAACGGAGTAATGGCGGCATCTTTTGGAGTGGCGTCCCAAAAACTGAGCATTTCTCGCGATCTCGGGAGCTGTCCCCCAGTATTCTGGGCAATTATGCAGAGGAATTAGCAAGATCCGGCAATTATTGTGTAGTGTTTTGACCCATGAGTTCGCAGCAAGCTTATTATTCAACAATCTGATGGGCAATGAGCCTTTCCGGCCCTGGAATCCGACGCAACGACCGTGGTGCTCACCCTATAGCCGCTTGAGAAGTGAATTCCGAACGGCCAAATCGATTGGAACTCCGGGTGCATTTATACGCCGTTTCGTCATGTGACCGCTCTCGATCACTCGGCCCCAATGCCGATATTTCAAGAAAGCATCCGCGACCCCTGAAGAAGCTCTGCTTGCGTTCGTAATTGTCCGGCGGTTATAGTCACTACCGCTTTACCGCGCCATTGCGCGGAGCGAGCCTCAACGCCTTGATGGCAGTACGAAAGGGACAGGGGAATGCAGCTTCTGCTTCTCGCAGCCGAAGGAACCAGCCGGTCAAGTCAACTCATTTCGGCGTTCAAACACAATCCGACGTTTATAGTATTTAATCTGATTACGTCGGCCGTTGTGTTCACGATCGTTGCCGAACGATTCGTTTTCCAAATGACGAGGTACCGGGTCAATTCCAAAGAGTTTTTCGCCCAAGTGAGAAAGCTGGTTACCGCCGGAAATATCGACAGGGCAATCAAGCTATGTGAGGCCAGCGACTACCCAGTACTACAGTTAGTAAGGGCCGGCCTCACGCACGCAAACAAATCGCCGGACGAAATCGACGCTTCATTGAGTGAAAAACTATCTGAGCTTAAGCCCCAGGTTGAAAAGCGTATCGGCGCACTTTGGTCGCTCGCCAACATTGCGACTTTGATTGGTCTGCTCGGCACAGTAAGCGGGCTTATTGCGACATTTGCGGCGATTGCGGCGCCTGGCCTCTCGCAGTCAGACAAGCAAGCCATGTTGTCAAACGGCATCGCAGAAGCCATGTACAACACAGCATTGGGTCTAAGCATTGCTGTTGTTTGCATGGTAACGCACATAATTTTGCAAACGCGCTCGAAGGCCATCCAGCATGACCTCGAATCAGTCATGGAACGGACGTTCAACTTGTTGACGTTGCAGAAGGTCTCTGGACAGCACTAATTGCCGGTAGCCTGCCAAATGGAACAGAGCACGTCGCTCACTGCCGCCCAAAGAGCAAAAATTCGTCGCCTCGTTGTGCCCCAAGAGTTATCGCCAGATGACGAAGGGGGCGAACTCAATATCATCCCCTTTCTCGATATCATCACCAACATTCTCATATTCGTGCTGGCGACGATTGCTGTCACATTCACTGCCACGATCGACACGACACCCCCGGCCAGCGGCGGCAAAGGTGTTCGAAAAGACATTCAGAGCATGGCGCTGAATTTGACCATTTTGATCGTCAATGACGGGTTTTCAATCAAAGCCGCCGGCGGCAACGTGGCTCCCGGGTGCACGGGCGCCGGGGTTGGAATAGCCATTCCCAAGAAGTCGGGACAATACGATTATGAGTCACTCAACGCGTGCGCGTCCAAATTGAAGTCCGCGTCCCCGGACTTTGCCGATGAGAACCAGTTCTACGTAACGGCGAACCCTGGGACGGATTACCAGACAATTATCAGTGTTATCGACGCATTGCGGGTCGACGAACGCGACAAGACCAAAGACTCTATTCACGGACGTCGCATTCAAGGTGCCCCTATGAGTTCCCTAACTCCAGGCACTCCGGTTGGGTCCAATATTCCCCGTTACAAGGCGGAGCTTCGGAAGGCAATACGCAGGAACGCGGCCGAACAGGAAGTGAATTTTCTAAACATTACTGCCATGCTCGACATGATGACCATCATTTTGGTCTTCTTGCTGAAAAGCCTGGGAGAATCGAGCGCGTCGGTTCCGCAAAATGATGATTTGCGTCTTCCCAAGTCGATTGTTCACTCGCAGCCGAGTGAAGAAGGCGTCGTAGTCACGGTCTCGAAGTCCCAAATCCTAGTGGGGGACAAGAAGGTCCTAGAATTGCCGGGACGTGAATCTCTAGCCCAGACAGGAGTCGGCGCTCAGGAAAAGCGAAGCGGCCCCAATGATGTATACATCGTCAAGCTTGGAAACGCGTTGCAGGCCGCACGCAAAATCGATCGGCGTGTGCGTGAAGCGAAAGGGCTGGATGCCTCCACTTCAGATGCAATTATTGTCGCGGACGGAACAACGCCATACCGCTTGCTGATTGAAGTTCTATTTACGCTGGGTCAAAACGAGTTTGGCAAGTATCATATGATGGTAATGCAAGGAAAAGAGATACCTCACTAGGTTGACTAGGCGCAGAACTCATTCATCTTGAGTCAACTTTTCAGCATGCAGTATTCGGGGTTGAGGGCCCCGAAAACACGCAGAAAAGGAAACGTCGGAACGAACCAGCGGGTCACCAACGAAACCAAACGCACGGCGTGCCGGCATTTCAGATAGGAACGGCAAACATGGCATAGCCGGCTGGGAGGGCTCCCGTTGGGTTACTGGAGATGGCGCGTGTCGCATATCGCCAACGCGATCACTCGCTCCGCAATTGTCCCGCTTCAACTGCGAGTCAACCTTTGAAGCTCGAAGGTGTGAGACATTTGGAGAACCAGTGCCTCAAGTACTCGGTATTATTGATTATATATGTAATTGGGATGGGCCCGAGATTGCTCGTATCTCGATAGAAACACTTGCCACTGTCCAGCGCCGTGCTAGGCGATGCGTGTCTTTGGGCTTTCTACCTTGAGATGGTGCCAAAAGCCGGGGGAACGTGCGGTCAGTCTTTGGCCGGCGATTCTCGGAAACGGTTCTTAAGGGGAAAGTTGCAGTCGCCATTCTCGGGTGTCTTTGACGGTCGCCCGGATAGAGTGCGTCGGAAGCGTTTCATTGGCGGATACGTGACAGCTATCGGTCTCATTTCTGCGATTTACGTTGTGTGCCTGTTCGCGTCGGGCCTGCTCGTGTGGCCAGTTCGCGTAGCAGGTGCGCTGGGCTACAACGACGCGCGCAGAGCACTTCTGGCGATATATCGTGCGACAGGTGCAGGACTAGTCAGGTGTTTGCGAGCAACATTGGGGGCAATATGCTTGGCAATAGTCGCTTGGGCCTTCGCTAGGCTAGTCACTTTGCCGACATCGGTAACTCGTTCCAATATTTATCAGGTTGGCTACAGCATAATTGCTGAGTTGTTTGGGGCTGCGGCTGCAATCGTTACAGCATATCTTGCAGTTCGTTGGGCCAAATCAGCAACACTACGGACCGTTGTTGCTGCATTTTCGAATATCGATCGGCTGCTGGCTGACTGTTCTTCGCTCGTCATTGTTGTTGACTCTGATAATAGAAGTTTCCGGATTCGCAGTTTGCGCCGGAATATTTGCCATTTGTTGGTCGTTGCAGCCGTCGGCTTCCAGTACCGGTGGCACTACAGCTACTGTATTGTTCGACACGATACAAGTTCTGACAAACTTCACTGTCGGCGCGCTCTTGGTCTCTTTTGCGCTTCAGACTTCCGGTATTACTTATCGCATGGCCGCTCAAGTTGGCACTTCTGTTGCCTCGCTGGATGCCAATCTCGCTGAAATCGATCCCCGGAATCCTTCAGCCATCGCCGAGACTGCTGGCATACAATTAGGTCAGCTGATACCCCACATACTCGACACATTTTGCTCGGTGCTTTGTGCAAATGCCTTGATAGTATTCGTATTGTGGCGTCTCGTAGGCGCCGTTCGCCTTTCTACGGAACACGCGTATCTCCTGGTGCCTGTAGTTATGCGGGCGTTCGGCTCTCTTGCCAACGTGTTTGGTACGGGTGGGGCGAGATCTCTGGAGTCGCGTAACCCTGCGCCTGCATTCTTGAGGGCTCAGGCCGTATATATTATTGTGGCTATCGGAGCCATTTGCGGCTCCAGTATTTGGCTGACGCCAGACTTCAGCCTACGCGTATCGTTATGTGGAGTGCTGGGCTTCCTATTCCCAATTTCATTGAGCCATTGGCAAAGTTGGATAGTAAAGCGCCAGGTTCACGCGAAGAAAACCTCGCGTGCAGGCGCCTGAGAACCCGTGGAATATGGGACTTTTTTTGGGCATGGCGGGGCTAGCCGTCCCCCTGTTAACACTGTTGGCCTTGCTAGGTTTCGTCCTTCACGTTGGAGCAGCTGTACCTGGTTAACTACGGTCGTGTTTTTGCGATAATGGTTTGCTTGTTGGGAATGAACATCGCGGTACCATTTACAGTTACGTTGCAGTCAACATTGCCCCTGATCGTCCTGGCCCGACGCGCAGCATTTCTCGTGCCAAACCATCGCGACGATGTAGGTCATCGACGGCTAATCCGATTAGAAGAGGCCGCTCGTATTGCGTCCTCATGGGCGGTTTCGGTTCAAACGCAATGCAGCGTCGGTTTTCCACTGCTCGCTGCCTATGGAATTGGCGTATTGGCCAAGGACTCCGGGAGCCGAGCATTCGGAACTGAATCGTTTGCGTCAATATCTGTCTGCTCCATCGCATTTGTATTACCCGTGGCCTTTGGTTTCTGTGCTTCTTCAAGGGCTACCAAGGTCCTTGCGAACGAAGTCCGCCGCCAACTGGGCGGTTTTCCGAAGGATTTAGGCATCACCCGCATTCCCGCCGAATTCACCCCCAGCTACCGAACCTGCGTAGACATCGCAGCGCGTGAATCTACCAGGCAATTGTCTGTTCCCACCACTGCAGTTGTGGCACCCTCGCTGCTATTCGGGCTGGCGTTAGTTTGGCTTACGAAAAGTCCTGGCATGGTTGGACAAGCGCTGGCAATGTATCTGGGTCAGGTTGCCGTTGCGGCGTTAGCGGCGGGTTTCGTATTTGAGGTCGCGAGCGACTTCGCCAGCACTATGCGTGCGCGTTCGTCGCGAACCTTACCATTGCCCGATGTTTCTGCGCGTGATTGCGCATTGCATCACCTGGCGGTGAATGCCACGCCGGCAGTGAGACTTCTAGCTAAGATTTCTGTCATAGCCGCACTAACATTCGTCCCATACATGTTCTGATCAATCCACTTCTCGAGGCATAAAGTTGTCGTCCTCATTGGCAGACGCCCTTTCCACACTATCCGACCGCGGACTTCGAAGACTTCTCGGTGCCCGCACATTTTTGCGAGGACTTGATTACGAAAAGCGCAGGGTTGTAGAGCAAGTCTCAATCGATGCCGATTCCGCGAGTGGGAAAGTGAAAGGCTCCGATCCCGATCCGTACGAGGTGACAATGCGGTTGGGTGGCGAGGGGATAACTTCACGCTGCACGTGCCCAGCATTTCAAAAAACAAATCAACACTGCAAGCACGTGGCGGCGCTGCTTATTACGGTGCGAAATCAAGCTCGTGCAAGATTGCCGCGTCGTGATCCCGCGCCTGCTCCCGTCCCCGCAACCACGTCGCAGCAGAACCAAATCAATGAACAGAAGAGTTCACGACGCCGCGACCGTAGGCGACGACCTCCAGCTGCGCCGGCAATTACACCCATTGGCACACCGCAGCCCGCCATTATTCCTGACTCTACAATTCGCCATACGGGTATTGGTGCCTGGCTACCACCGCCTGGAGCCGCAAAGACACTGAACCTCGAATTTCGAGTACACGTCCGCGCAGGAGCACTTACGGTCACCGTCCTCGACACTGAAGCTCGAGTTCCCCTCTTACCGAGCGTGGCACTCGGATGGCAGGCTCTAAGTCCGACGCCTGATCGCGATGCACTGCGAGTTTTGGCTCGTTTCGAAAGTGGAAATCCGCGACATCCCGCCGTTGATATTCGGGGTGAAGATACGGCCGAATTATTGCCATTACTTAGAGAGCGACGCGTGCTTCTGGAGCCCGCGTTAATGCAACTGCGCTTCGCAGACGACGTATTGCGACCTCGTATCGATCTTGAAATGGTAGGCGGAGATACTCTGGTCGCGAAACTAACTTTTGAACGTCCGGGAAACGGTCGACGCTTTTCATTGGCCAATGGAGGTTGGTTTGAAGGTGCACCCGGATGGCATATCGACACGAGTGAGGGAATCGCGCGGGCCATCGATCGGCGCGTTTCTCCGGCTGCCCTTAAGGCGCTTTTTGCGTAGTCCAACAATCGCGGAGTTGACCAATGAATTGGTCGGTCTAATCACGTCGGGCGTGCCGCGCGTCGCGAGTGAAATTGGGGCTGAATTACCCGATCTTTCCCAAGTCGCACTGGTCGTTGACATGCAGCCAAAGTTCGTGTTGCGAGCGGGCGGTGGATTAACGGATGCGAATGCGACGCTGCGCGCACTTTACGGTGACACCGAGATCGAAGTTCGCGCTGATGGAATATCTCCACCAATTCTTGTGTTTCCCCCCTACCGAAGGACAAAAGCTCGCTCGCTGCATTCGCTGCGACATTGTCGCACAACAACAAGCGGTTCAAGTTCTATTAGATGCCGGACTCATACCGAATGACACCGGCGAATCCTTTGTGGCAAATGGCGAACGCGCCATACGCTTTTGGTCCGAGGGCATCCCGCAAATTCCAAAAAGTTGGCGCCTGTACATACCCGAAGAATTTGTGGGAACGCAAGTTCGAAATCAACCAGTGATGATGCAAGCACGTGTATCCAGTGGCGTAGATTGGTTAAATGTCAAGTTCGTTTGGGAGGCTGGAGGAATCGGCGTGGAGCGTACGGAACTCGAACGATGCCTACGCGAAGGGAAGAAATATGTTCGCCTTTCCGACAACACTTTTGCACCTTTCGATTCTGATCGCGTACAGCAGTTGATCGATCGTGAAATAGAAGTGATGGCTGCTTCGGGAAAAACCGGGAAACTGCCACTGTCACAAGTCGGACGGATCCAGGAGTTATTGGAGCAAGTTGACGAAGGCATCGTTTCTACCGGCGCGAGGCAGCTTTTCTCCCGCTTGTCGAATATTGATTCGATCAAGCCCGCCAAAAAGCCGAAGAACTTAAAGGCCATACTTCGTCCGTATCAAGAACAAGGTCTGTCTTGGCTTCGGTTCATTCACGAAATTGGCTCGGGTGGTGTTCTCGCTGACGACATGGGCCTCGGTAAGACAATTCAGACCATTGCCCTATTATTGTTACTCAAACAGGAAAGCAAAGAACAACCACTTTGCTCACTGATTGTTGCGCCAACCAGTGTCGTCACCAATTGGCAACGCGAAATTGAAAGATTTGCACCTTCGCTTACAACAGCCCTATGGCATGGCGCAGGTCGCAAAGAAAATCGGCGGGAGCTGGATGAGGCTAATGTCATCATTACGAGCTATGCCCTACTTAGAAGAGATATCGATTTATTGCGTGATTTGCGGCTGGATTACGCAATTTTGGACGAGGCGCAAAATATCAAGAATCCGGCAAGTGCGACCGCCCACGCAGCAAAAGAGTTGCCGGCGAATCGAAGGCTGGCTCTCACGGGCACTCCAATCGAGAACCGACTGAGCGAAATCTGGAGCATTTTCGAGTACGTAAGTCCCGGCTTACTAGGCCCACTTCCGAGATTCGAAGAACGCTTTGGACGCCCAATTGATCAGGGTGATTCTAAGGCAGCAGCACGTTTGCGCGCGATCATTCACCCATTCATATTGCGACGTACCAAATCCGAAGTGGTTAGCGATTTGCCCCCCAAAATTGAGGTCGACAAACTCATCGATCTGGCACCCGATCAAAAGGCCATTTATCTGCAAGTTTTGCGCGAGGTCCGAGCTCAGGTTATGGGAGAGGTCGATCGTCAAGGTGTGGCCCGAAGCCAGCTTCACATACTGGCAGGCTTGACTAAGTTGCGACAGGCTGCATGCGACCCGCGTTTGTTAGGATTGCCACGCGAGTTTGACCATGATGACAGCGGGAAACTTGCCGCCCTTCGCGAATTGGTGGACGAAGTCGAATCCGGTGGTCACCGAGTGCTCATATTCAGTCAATTCGTGTCAATGTTGCGGTACGTACGGGAAGCATTGGACGAAGACAAAATCAAGTATGAGTATTTGGATGGTAGTACCATCGATCGCGCCGAACGGGTAGATCGATTTCAGAACGACTCGACGTGTACAGCGTTCTTGATTAGTCTCAAAGCGGGTGGTTCGGGACTGAATCTCACCGGCGCGGACACCGTAATTCACTTTGACCCGTGGTGGAATCCGGCTGTTGAAGATCAAGCTTCGGACCGGGCACATCGTATCGGTCAGAACAAGATTGTCACAGTTTACCGGCTCGTCGCGGCAGGCACGATTGAGGAGAAGATCCTTCAGCTAAAACAAAGGAAAAAGGATCTTGTTGCTACAGTTCTCACCGAGGACGCCGGAGGCGCCAAGCGTCTAACCCGCGACGACGTAGACGAGCTATTTCGACTGGACTGATGCGATTTTCCGGGGAAAAAACCGGATCTGATGAGCCCCTCCCGTCGTTAACAATTCTGCTTGCCCTGCCAATCTCTAAGGGGACTCCTCCCGGCCGGTGACGCCATGTTTTCTATTTCTATTTGAAATGCCGGCACGCCGTGCGTTTGGTTTTCATTGGTGACCCGCAGGTTCGTTCACTACGCCCTTCGGGCGTTCCTCGCTACGCGAGTACCGTCTACCTCCTTGAAAAAGTGCAGCCCGCTGCACTTTTTCACTCCGGTTCCGACGTTTTGATTGTGTTGGTTGTCTGGGTCCCGACCCAGACAACTGCATTCTGAAAAGTTGACTCAAGACGAATGAGTTCTGGGCCTTAAGGACGCTAACCACTACGGCAGGTAAGTTGGCGCGCCTTTCCCGGTTGATACGAAGATTTTTGGTTGACGAGCGTACACGGAGTGAATGGACAATTCGATTCTCGGGCCAGGCAATCTGGATACTCATCGGAAGATGCGATATTGGCCGCCAGGCCAGTTATTGAAATCATAGGTGTTCTGTGACTTTTCCCGGAATCGACAGAAAGCGCACATTGGCTTGTCGATGGGTTCAATGCGAGGATTAGCCACTGTAATGTGGAAGCTGTCGATTGAGGACGACCAAGGTGTAACGACCGTCGTCCACCTCGCGCGTAGCGAATACACGCTCGGGCGCGGTGAAGAAAACACCGTTCGACTGACGGAGCGCAACATTTCGCGCCGGCATGCGCGACTGGTCAAGCAAGGTGGAAATTGGTTCTTGGTGGATTTCGGAAGCTATAATGGCTGCTTTGTAAATGGCATTCGGGCTGGCGAGTCCCATCCAGTTGGGCCGCGAGATCTCATTCAATTGGGGGACTATCGTCTCGAAATCATTACTGACGAGACACCAACTCAAGTTGCCGCTGACGTTAGAAATGACACGCTGAATTCAGGCATACCGGGGCCATTATCGACATCCAGTAAAGATCGCTTTGTCATGGTGGTTGGACCTACGCCTGGGCGTGAATATGTTCTAACCGACGGGCGCCAAACGCTAGGACGCGGTGATAGTTGCGATATTACAGTCAATCATGCATCGGTCAGTCGCGTGCACGCCGAAATTCACTATTTGAAGGACAATTGTTACGAAATCATCGACAAGAAAAGCTCAAATGGTCTCAGAATTAATGGAGTCGAGCTACGTCAAGGTCTAGTTGAAGCCCGGGATGTGGTTGAGTTTGGCGATGTGGTGCTTAAATTCATTCCCGCAGGTCAGATTTATCGCCCGACGCCTGATGAAACGCTGAAGCTCGCCGCCCTGCTGGGCGTAGGCGAAAACACTGACGTTTTGAGTCATTCGATGCGACTCAAATTAGCCTGGTCGAGCATGTCCCGATCCGTGCGCTGGGGTGTGACAGTCCTTAGCTGTCTGGTAGTCTTAATGTTTGCAGCTGTTGTCGCAACGGGCCGAACAAGTCGTGCGGTCGGGATGCTACATATAGGTGCTTACCCGCCGAATCCAAACGTTCAGTTACTCCAAGAAGCAAAGGAACTTGCGACCGCAGAAAAGTACGAAGAAGCACACTCTCAGTTGTTGAAGATTCCGGCGAATGCTCCACAACGGCGCGACAGGGCGTTTAACGAAATCGAAGGTCAATGGGCAGATGCTCTCTTCGAACGAGCTGCGAGAGCAACTACGTCAGAGGAAAAACGGGCGATTTTCGATACGCTCGTCAATGAATCAAGCTTGGACGTAACCAGACATGCTAAAGCCCAAGACATGTTGGCAAATCTTCACAACAACGTCCTGGCCGTCGATGAACTACCCAAAACCAAGTCGGCTCACATTATAAACTCAGCAATCGGAGCAACAAATCCTAACGGAACAAGGGACAATCACGGTACAGGCTCAACCATCAATGCTGAGTCGCGAGATGCAACGTCAGCGGCGTCGTTAACTGCGAATAACGGCCGGTCCGCACAACCCAAGTCTTCACCGATGGCGGTGTCTCCAGCGGCACAGTCGCGCAATGATTCGACCGAATCTTCAATTAGTATGGAACTTGTTCAGGAGCGTGCGAAAAAAAATGCTCTTCGCGCAAAGGTTGCCGCCGGCACAGCTACGGACCAGGAACGACGGCTGCTGCGAGCTTTGTGTCGCCAGCTTAACGATACGAGTTGTTCGCGTTGATGCTGTCATCACCATTAAATTCAAGGCACTCGCAACGCATGTCCACCGACAGCAGTGCTGACGTAACCAGTCACGCGAGTCCTGGGATCGAAATAGGGTTGACTAGGCCCTTGCTATCTCGACCCGTGGCTGCCGTTATATTCATGCTTGCCCTCGCTTCCGCTTTGCAGCTTGTTCCAGCATGGCAACCGTTACACTTGGTTGGAAGTCATGCAAGATTTAACCTACTTTCGGCAAAGAGCCCCAGGCTGGTTGTGCGATCCGTGGGCGAAACTACGCTATCCGAGGAAAGCACCAATCAAGATGATCGGGGCAGGAACCCCGCATCCTCGGTGATAATAGGTGAAGGAGTCTTTCCAACGGCGACGAAGGAAAGTTTTGGCAGTGAGTTGACCGACACAAAACCGCCACCAGTGCACATTGAAGATTTTTCCAACCAAGGAATGAGTCATTTCTACGCTGCACTTCGAAGGACGGCAGCGCATCAAGGCTCGGCGACAACGCGCATTGTACATTTTGGTGATTCGTTGGTCGCCAGTGACTATGTATCAGGAACGTTGCGCCGCCTGCTCCAAGGGCACTTTGGTGACGCCGGACATGGATTTACGCTCGTCGCCAATGCATGGCCTTCGTATTTTCACGAAGGAGTTTCACGCTACGCCACAAGCGGCTGGCTTGTCAGCCGCGTTGTCGGGCCCTACGCAAGCGACGGTTGGTACGGCCTGGGCGGTGTGAGCTTTCGGGCACCGCCAAACACACTCCTTCGCATCGGAACCGCAAAACGCGGCGACATTGGGCGACGGGTTTCACGTTTTGAGCTCGCATATGTTGCCGCCCCGGGCGGAGGTTCGATACGCGTGCGAATCGACGAAAAGATAACCGGTGAACTTTCCACACAGAGCGAGGAGAAGCAATTCAAGACAGCCGAGTGGAAGGTGCCCGAGGGACCTCACGAGTTAGAATTGCTCACTATACGAGGCACGTCCCGATTATTTGGCGTAGTGCTCGAACGTGATGTTCCAGGTGTGGTATTGGACGCCATTGGAATTCAAGGAGCACGATTACGGTTCTTGGATCAACAGGATGACGCACACTACGCGTTGCAACTCCGCTGGAGAAATCCCGATCTAGTAATATACGAATTCGGAGCCAATGAGAGTGCCGATGGGCTTGCCTACTCGCTTACTGATTTTCACAGTACTATGAAGAGTGTTCTGCTGCAGCAGAAGAGCGCGATCTCTGAATCAAGTTGCTTGGTGGTCGGTGCAATGGATAGGGCCGTTCGCAGTGGCGATACACTCGAAAGCGCATCGTTCATTCCGCTGCTCGTCAATGAGCAACGGGCTGTAGCAAGGGAGGTCGGGTGCGCATTTTTTGACACGTACCAAGCAATGGGAGGGCAAGGTGCAATGCCCCGCTGGGTTCGGCGAGGCCTAGGTCAGGCCGATTTGACGCATCCGACTGCAGTTGGCGCGGATATCATTGGCACTTGGCTATACAGGGCTATGCTGGAAAATCTGCGATGACAGATGCAAATTCTACTGCTCGCCGGTAATTAGTTTCCCCATCGCTTGACCCAGTTTGCGATAGCCAGCACTGGAAAGGTGAATTCGATCGGGCACCGCCAACGCCGGTGTCGCGTGCAACCATTCGTCAAAGCCCTGCGCCCCCCCCATCGCTTGATACGGACTGAAGTAAGCGCAACCTAATTGTCCCGCTGCCTGACTTTCAACTTGGTCAATGGCCAGGGCGCGCTCTTCAGCGACTTGTCCACCTTTGCCTACGTCCGTTGGACCCGCCAACATGCAGTCGATTTCGGGAATTGCCGAGCGAATTCGGTCCATGAGGCGTTGAATGTCAGACCGATAACGATTTGGAACTGCCAAGTCAAACACTTCGTTGGTGCCATACGCAATCACCACAAGTTTTGGATGGCGCCACTTGATCAATGACTTCCAGCTTTCTTCATCCCAGGCCAGAGGGGTAGCGAATCGCGCTCCGTTGATGCCAAGAACGTCTACGACCAATCCTGGAGCCTCGTTTTCGACAACTAGGCTGAATAACTCGGGATTTCCAGCAATCGTCCGAATCTCCAGTGCAGCCTGCGCGTGCATATTGAAAGTGTACAAGTTCAATCCCTGCGGAAACACAATTTCGGCATCTCTTGGTACTTCGACTTTTTTTCCGTTGACAATGACCGCCAAACGGTCATGCAGTCGTTGATATCGAAATAACAGCTGGCAGGTGACACCACCAGTTGCCAAAGTGGAGTCGAGTTTTATCGTTATCCCAAGTGGCTTGTCGCGGGGCGTAACTCGGGTTCCACCCAATCCGAATACACCGTCGTCCTCCAGTGTTCGCTTTGCGGGTGGGTGAGGTGCGATATCAAAGCTACCATCAGACAAAATGTGAGCTCCGTGGTAGCGGCCGTAAGTGAGACCCAAAGGCAAGTATCCAGGACCGCCGGAAACCACATTATTCAGCAATATTGATTCGACGGATGCCGGCCAAGTGACTCCCGCCGTGTGCGAGTCACCCAACCACATCACGCGCAATGGCTCATTCGCATTCCTGGTGGCCAACTTCGACAAGGCGCTTCTGAAACGCGTGAGGGAATTGAGCGGCGAAACATCACCTCGCGTGCCTTTCGCCAAGCCTTCAGGAATTTTGCTCACAGGCGCAGAAGCATCCAATGACTTACTAGCTTGCATGCCGGCACCGGAAACAACCAATTGATGAGGCAGCATCTGTACGCAAGTCAACACTGCGCCAAGACAGAGCACCGCAATACCAAATTGTAACGCTTCCTCTAGGTCTTGTGACCCATAGCGAGCACGATTGCGCTCAGAACGGGAACTCGTCGTCACCGCTGCGGTCCCCACCAAATCCTGAATCGTCATAGCCACCCGACGGCGCAGCCGATCCACCGGACTCTTCCTCAAACTCCGATCCGCCTTCGCGGGCAGCTGGTCCACTGCGACCCCCGCACAATACAACGTTCAGCGCAGTCACCTCTGTCTTATATCGCTTGTTACCTTCCCGATCTTCGTAACTTGATGTACGAAGTGAGCCCTCTACAAATAGCCTTGAACCCTTATTCAATATTTTGGCCAAAGCCTCTGCTCGTTTGCCCCAAACCACCACATTATGCCATTCCGTACGCTCTTGACGGGTCCGATTCCGATCCAAATATGATTCGGAAGTAGCAAGGCGGAACTTCAATACGGCTTGTCCCCCAGATGTCGAGCGGAGCTCGGGATCTGCACCCAGGTTGCCAAGCAACATTACACGGTTCAAACCATCGGCCATAAATGCTCCTTACCGCTAAATCTCCAGCGAGCCGTGAGCTTTTGTCGCTTAAGGCCTGCACGTCAAGCCTTAGGGATCCCATTTCCCGACCAGGTGGCTGCACGTGCCGCAAACTACAAAGCCACGCACCATAAAGATGCTGGACGTCAGCTCCGCCTGTGGACAATTGAAGCGTTACGAATGTTTAAGCGAAGTCATCTTCAGGAATGTCAATTTCCTGCCCGAGTGGCTGCTCAGGGTCCGACGTGAGGCATGAAAGCCGCTGAATTGACGTCACCACGTCCTCGCGTATCTGGAGCAATGATTCACGAATTGCTCGCGCCGCGAGCAGTGCCGGTTCGCGGCCTTGCGCGGGCTCTTGGCCCGATTGCTGCAATTTCTTTCGCGCACCGGCGATGGTGAATCCTTGTGAGTAAAGTAAGTCTCGTACCCTAATCAACTTGTCAACATCTCGGCGGGAATAGACTCGTTGTCCCGATCGAGATTTCTGGGGGCGAATTGAACGGAACTCGGTCTCCCAATACCGTATAACGTGGGGTTCAACGCCAACGATGCCGGCAACCTCGCCTATTCTGTAATAGAGCTTCAGGGGAATCGCGGGAACGTCATCTGGCATGACATCTACTATTCGTGCGAAATGGACCCATTGCGGCGCAAAGCGGACGGCCGATCCGCATAGATGGCCGCCGCTAGACCAGGACCGGAACTTGGAACTGTTTCCCCATCATTCAGCGCCTGCTTAAGTAGCTGACTGGCCTTGAAACTGAGGACTCGCCGTTCAGTTATCACGATTGGGTCACCAGTCTGGGGATTTCTGCCCTGCCGCTGCCGCTTGTCTCGCAAAACAAAATTTCCGAAACCTGAAATTTTTATCTTTTCGCCCCGGCCGAGCGTTTCCTTCATGGTCTCAAAGACGAGATCTACGAGATCCGCTGCCTCCTTTTTAGAGAAGCCCCCTAACTGATTGTGGACAGCTTGGACAATGTCGGCTTTCGTCATTTGGTCCCCTCACAAAAGTCCGAGCGGGCTGTCCGAAAAAACGCGATTGTCCCGACAAGGACCCTCAACATCTTACGCCCTAGGCCCAGAAAGTCCATAGGCTTCGCGTATTTCGTCCGGGGTCAGTACCTGGATCTTCATAACCGGCCAATAAGCCTGTGTAGATCAGTACACTTACGTGCCGACCGTCAGATTCTCATAATGGCTGTGTGCTGGCCCGAGCTCAGATAAGCAACGCAATCAGAGCACAGAATGCACTTTCCCTTAAACAGCGATTTTGGGCTCACCGTCGTTGATCCGCAGATTGACAGAGGAAGGGTATCGGGCCTGCGGCTGGGAAAAGAAGGCCTGTCAGCTGCTCACGCAATGCGGGCCATTGCCGACGGCTCGACGTCAATGCCGCTGTCTGCCGCGGGCACCATGGAGTCTCGCGGTGCGAGCAGCTGCTCGCCAATTAGACGTGTTGCGACGTAAAAATACCCAATCATAAATAGGCCAGCGAACGGCAGCGCAAGCCAATGATTCGTTTGCGCGGCGACAACGACACTTGCACCGCTCAAACAACCCAGCGTCAACTCCACTATGGGCCACCTTGTCGATTGACGATACCGCGACGCGTCACGGCCTCGCTTAGGGGTGCGCACGAACTCACCCGCCATGGTTTTCGAACCCTCTATCACAGCCCGAGTAAGGTACGGCGATAATCCAGCGCCCAGCGCAATTAGACTGGGCATCGTCATTACTGCTTGCCAAGCACTTCGGCCTTGTGCGCGTTCCGCCATCGCGTAAAATGTTACAAGCGACCCGGTCGCACCGACGCAAAGAGGAAGATCGACCGCGAGCATCGTACGAAGGTCTGTTGCAGGCATTAGAATAAGAGCGGGCAGAAGCAGGATGCTTAAGAGCAGCATCAGCGGATATGCAAAATGAGGAAGCATGTGGAACGCAGCTTCAATTCGTTGCCGCAAGCTTAATTGCGAACTCAGTAGTATTCCGGGCAATAGCTTGCGCGCAGTCTGAACAGTACCTTTGGCCCAGCGGAACTGCTGGGCCCGCAGCGCCGCCATGTCTTCTGGCAATTCAGCGGGCGTTACTACGTCAGGTCGATAAACGAATTTCCATCCCATAAGTTGCGCCCGATACGACAAATCTAGGTCTTCCGTAAGGGTGTCGTGTTGCCATCCACCTGCCGTGTCTATCGCCGTGCGGCGCCAAACACCGCCAGTCCCTGAAAAGTTAAACAAGCATCCTGAGCCAAACCGCGCTTGGTTCTCAACGAGGTGATGGCCGTCAAGCATCAGGGCTTGGACGCGCGTTAGCAACCCCGCTTCACGATTGAGGTGTCCCCAACGAGTCTGAACCATACCAATAGATTGGTCGCGAAAATGGCCTACTACAGCCATTAGAAAGTTAGATTGC
Organism: uncultured delta proteobacterium; assembly: GCA_963835565.1. Lineage (GTDB taxonomy): Bacteria > Myxococcota_A > Polyangia > Polyangiales > Polyangiaceae > FEN-1139. The sequence continues at coordinate 115,601 of CAWIGY010000046.1, read as the reverse complement.
GGAATGAAATCTGCATCAAAAATAGCAATTAATTCACCTTTGGCTAACTTCAAACCAAAATCCAACGCTCCAGCCTTGTAACCATATCGGTTTTCGCGGCGCAGATACTTGGCGTCAAATCCAGTGGCACAAAGTTCGTCCACGGCGCGACGTGCGATGTGCCGCGTTTCGTCCGACGAATCATCCAGTACTTGAATTTCCAATCGATTACGGGGGTAGTTTATGCTTGCAACTCCCCCTAGAAGGCGTGTAACGACCGTAGCTTCGTTGTAAAGGGGCAGCTGAATGGTGACGTGAGGAAACTCATCTGCTCCAATCGGAGTCAATTGACAGGCCAATCGAACTTGTTGCCGATGTCGCCATAGCAAATATACTAGGTGGGCTCGGTGAAGACCGTAAGTGCATAGCAGCAGCAACACCGCGAAATACAACCCAACAAATGCAATCAGCATGCGCTTATGGCGCTGGCCTAGCATCGGGATAAACCCCAATCGTCATCGAATTGTAATTCGTTGCAGTGAAGTGTAGGCCCATGGGCGCTGGAAATCTCAGATGGCCCGCAACCGACTTACAGGCCGATTAGGAAGTCGCCGCCCAAGTTGAGCCCGGCAATCGTGTGCAATTGGTGGTCGGTAGAAGTGTCAATCGTGGTTGGTGTAATCCCCGACGAGTTGTTGATGGTGCTCCGAGCGCAATCATCCGAATACGTGCGGGTGGATGCCGACGCCACGGAAATGGCGATTCCTGCAGACATCCTAAGAAACTTGTTGGCAGAAAGCAGGACTCCCGTGCCTAGTCTGACACCCGATCCGGTGTATTTGTCGGAGAAATTGCAGGTGTTACCACCTGTCGAGACAGTTCCGGAAGCCTTGAGTTCGTGATAGAGAATGAAAAACAGCTCCGCGTAGTAAGTCGGCAACCAGCTACGTTCTGCGCGTGGAAACTCAATCGTTGCCCCGAGCAACACGGAGCGCGCGGTAGGAGTTACCTGAAGCACGGATGAGAGGCCATTAGCCGAAGCATATTCGTAGTTCTGAATGATTTGACCAATTGGAAGTGCATAATAGGTGCCTTTGTTGAACCAATAAGCGTCAAATGCTAGCGCGGGAGTCAACGCCAGTTGCTTACCCATAGGCATGCGATATCCCGCGACCAACTCGACTCCGTCGCCCCCGCCGTACCGATCGCCGAGTTTGGCTTCAGTGTTCGGATTAGTAGTCGTGCCTCCGTTAATTGATTGCGATGTCGCATCCGCTCCGCCAAGACGAAGTTTTCCGCCAGGCAATACCCCGGCCCAACGTATTCCAAGCAGGATTTGTGGCGGTTTGTCGAAAGGCGTGCCTGGTTGTTCGGTGGTTGGCAAAGGCGCTCTGGACACCGCAGGAGGAGCTGGCTGGCCGCTTGCAGCAGCTGGGAGCTCGGCCACAGACGCGGCACCCTGGCTAGTTCCTAACGCCGCTGCAGGGGCCCCGGGCCTTGGACGTAACTGTAGCGCTACAGTCTGTTTACCCCCGGCAGTCAGATCGACGGGAGCCGTAGCCGCGTCGAAATCGGCGGCCGCAGCTTCAATGCTGTGCTTTCCAGGGTTAGTTGGGCGATAGATACCAATCACAACTGATGAGAGGACTTCGCCATCGATCTTCAATTGTAACCCCTTGGCGTCGGCTGGGCTCACTTCGATTCGTAGACTCGGAATCTTGGGTTCCAATTGCTGCAATTCTTTGTGAGCATCGGCAACGGCGTCCTTAAATGCCTGTGGTGCTCCCGCTGCAAGGTCCGTTCGAACCAGTTGACGGTAGGTTTCCGAGGCTTCTACCAACTTTCCCAGGGCAGCCTGAGTTCGCGCGATGTAGATAAGATGAACCGGCGCATCATAGAGTTGTTCTGCTCGCTGAAGCAGGTCGAGCGCGTCCGCGTGTTTGCCTTGTTGGTAATACTGAATCCCTTGGGTTGCCAATTGACGGGCGGTAGCCTTGTCCGCCGCCGGCTGTCCCCAAGCTACCGCACTTGCCGCAATGCCCAATATTAACGGGGCCAAAAATACAGCCCACTTATTTTGACGTCGCCGCAATGCGCAAAGCCGCAGCCTAACTCGAGACCTACTCATATTCACAACGCTTCACCGATGCGGCGTCAACTGTCAATAGCTTGTTGCAAAACGAACGAGTTGCGCAACGCTTCGCTGAACTGTCCAACTTTTATTTCGGACGTTGTAGATTTTAGTAGCCAAGGTCCGCAGGGGCGTTTTGACGTGAATGAGGTCTTACATCGCCCGGCGGCGCTTGCCGCGCGGAACGTTGTTGCGGAGTCTGCCGGACCTGTGCGGCGGAAGAACGGCCTGTCGAAGGGACAACCGGCTGTTCGGCCGCGCTCGCGCTTGGCTCGCCTGGAACAATCCTTGGCTCGGTCGAAACGCTCGGCTGAGCAATAGCGGGTGTGGCACTCGGAACAACGGGCTTACTCGATGCGCTGCTAACGTCCAAAGGAGTCACAGACGGGACGGCAGACGCCGCATGTTCTGGTTCAGTCCTCCGGGACAACAACCACCAGATCCCACCAATGCTGCCTACCAAGAACACGGTCGCGGCTATGGCCGCTAAGGCGAGCCCGCTGCGCCGGTTCATTGTTGAGTGTCCAAGAGTCCGGCTGAGCGGTACTCCCGTTTCGTCTTTTGGGCCGCGAACCGCTGCTACCTCATTGCGCCGAGCTTGCGCTTCAAGGTTGTGTGGCGCCGAGGGCTGCATTGCGCGAGCCCCTTTGATTCCGCAGCTTCTTGCTAATTGATCAGCCAACTCCACCGCGCTTGAAAAGCGTTGAAGAGGGTCACGCTGCATGGCCTTTTCAAACCAAGTATCGAATCCCGGCGGCAAGGCAGCTAGCCTTGAAGGTATTGGTAGTGGTGCGGTGCAGATCTTAACCAACAAATCCCCTATAGCTTCACCTTCGAACGGATAACGACCCGTAAGACATCTAAACGCAATTACCCCTAGCGACCATAAATCGGAGCGAAAATCCACGGTACGCAAGCCCCGGGCTTGCTCCGGCGACATATAGAACGGTGTCCCCAATACGGAACCGGTACGAGTTAACGACGATACTCCCATTGAGGTGTCCGTAAACTTGGCGATGCCAAAATCTACAACCTTGGCAATGTCAGTGGCCTCTTCCTCGTCATTGACCAAGAAAATATTCTCGGGTTTAAGATCACGATGCACAATGCCGGCAGAATGGGCTTTGGTTAGTGCGCGGCTGACCTGTGTTATGATTCGCGTGGTATCTTCTACATTCAGCTTGCCCATGCGTTCCAGGCGAGCATCCAACGACTCACCCGCCAGATATTCCATCACAATAAATGGGCGACCGTCTGGCATTACGCCATAGTCAAAAACCTGGACTACGTACTTACTTTGTAGTCGAGCGGCCGCTCTGGCCTCATTTTCGAAACGAGTGCGGGCCTCATCGCTCTCCGCATAGTCAGTCTCAATGAACTTCACCGCAACGCGATTGCCCAACGTGATATGTAGGCCTTCCCACACAGAACCCATTCCGCCACGACCTATGAGTCGCGTGAGTCGATACTTATCAGCGACCAGTTCAACAGGGGGCAATGCGACGGGGTCAGGCAAAGACACTCGTCCAAGGTTAGCCCAGAAGTCGATTCGAATGCTACTGGCTCAAACGCACTCGGCAACGAATCCGAATATTTCGTATGGATTTGAATATCCGCCTCGCGCCGGAATTGGCCGGCTGCCGTCAAGTCCCCCGATTCCACTCCCGTCGTAGCGTTGACTACCCAGTCACCACTGCGAGATCCACAGCAGAAGGTAATGAACCAGTGGGCCTGCTTCCCCTCCATTTCTAACCGACCATTATTGGTTTTTGCTTTCAAGAAGCTGGAGGTTACCTTTGAACCGTGGATGTGTCGCCGGTGCTTGTAATTGGTGCCTCGGGCTTCGTTGGGCGTCACGTTTGCGTTGCGTTGAATGCCGCCGGGCTTTCGACGCGCAGGGCGACTTCACAACGAGATTTTCGTGACGCAGAGACGGCCGGTGACTCCTGGGTATATCTCAACCTGAATGACCGATCGACATTTGCGGACGCGCTCGATGGCTGTCAATCAGTCATTTACCTTTACCATGGCTTGGCTTCGGGCAAAGGGTACCAAGTTAGAGAAGCGAATGCCGCATATAGCTTCCGAGATGCCGCCTTGAGCGCAGGCATCAAGCGCCTCATCTATTTGGGTGGCGTGATTCCCATGGGAAAGGGCTCGCGACATCTTGATAGTCGTCGGGTGACTGGAGAGATATTCAGAGCTAGTTCCCTCTTATCTTTAGAGTTGCGTGCGGCTATGATTATTGGCCACGGAAGTGTAAGCTTCAATTTGGTCAGAGATCTCACAGTAAGGCTTCCTATTCTTGCGTTACCACCTTGGTTGGACAATGGCTCATGCCCAATTGCAATTGACGACGTTGCCTACGCACTAATCCAAGCACTCCTGGTGCCATTGGCGGCGTCCACCTGGTTTGAATTGCCGGGCCCAGAATGGATAACGCATCGTGAGCTCTTGTCACGACTTTCGGCTATGCTCGGAACGCGGATTCTCCGACGACGTTTTTCATTACTTTCTCCAGCAATAACCGCACGTTTACTCGGGGTGGTCGGTCGCGAATCCCCTCAAGTTGTGGCAGAACTCACCGCTAGTTTGCCTTCGGACCTTACGCCACACGGGCCTAGTTTTTGGGATTTTTTGGGTGAGTTTCCGAGCCGATCGATCACTGAAGCAATCTTGAATGCCATCGCGGACGAAACCAGCTTGCAACAACCTTCGATAGCCACACGGGAACGGTTGGCTCTTCGCGTCGATAAACTGCGAGAGGCTACCGCATGAAATTTACACGACAAGGTTCCAAGCACTCATCTGCACCAACTGTCGTGATTATTGGAACAATTGCAGTTGCCTTAGCGTGGCTTCTAACTCCCAAGTACAGCCCTTGGCTATGCCATGCGGCTTTGGGATCGGTAAGCCTTGCTGCGGCATTCTATTTTGGTTCAATCGATCACACTGCCAATTGGACAAAAGGGGCGGGACTATCGGGAGTGGTTCTAGGCCTCATTCTGGCAATCATGAGCTGGATAGGCGCGCCCATTGCCGCTCGACTTGTACCTTCTTTCGGGACCGAATTGAGGCAACTCTATGGCATCCTGCACAGACCCCCGGGTCCAATCAATGCAATGCCGATTCTTGTTTTGACCGTGATTGCAGAAGAGCTAGTTTGGCGTGGTGAACTGGTAGCTTGGTTGCAAAAGCGATTAACGGTGGTCGGCACACTAGCTATTTCGACCATAAGTTACGCTGTGCCGATTGCATTGAGTAACTCACCGTTGCTAGTTAGCTTTGCCATTTGCCTTGGCATGCTATTCACGTTGCAGCGAATAATCCTTCGAACATGGCTGGCGCCGTTAGTTGCGCATCTTGTGTGGGCGTTGCTTGTACTTGTTGCCCATCCTCTGGGCTAACCCGACTTCCACAGTCTAGGGTGCGTAGTGCTGTATTTTTGGGGGGTTGCGTATTTTCTGGTCACTACATTCCGCGCCCGGCTTTGTGGCTGACCACTGGTGGGTGGGGCGCATTGGCTGATGTGGCACTGCGAGCCAATCGTAGATTTGGCGCTGCGCCGGCTCGGGTGTTGAGGCACGCCGGATTCGCAATTCGAGCCCACGGTTCGTCGGCAACACGATGGTGCAGACCTGATGGGTTTGGAGCGTCTCACGCACGCTTTCCCAAGAGGTATGCACACCGCGGTCAAGCAGCGTTTTCTCGATTGTAATGAGCAAGTGGTAGGCCAGTACGCATAGAAAAATGTGCGTTTCAACGCGTCGCTCGACATGATGAAATATCGGTCGTCCTTCAAGAGGACTCTTCATCGCCCGGAAGGCGTTCTCCACGCGCGTGAGCAACACGTAGGTTCGCCATGCCTCGTCAGCGGACAGGTCCATTCGATCGGAGCGTAGCAAATAGCTTCCGTCAAGCGCCTCGGCGCGTTGCTTGCGTTGGGTGTCAAGCGTGTAGCTAAAGCACTTAGTGTCACTTTCGTACTGCATGGTGTAGTAGCGCGCGACACGCGGATAGCGCTCCTTGAGCCGACCGATCGCTTCGTGGATCTTGTCCGCTTTGCGCAGACTCCCCTTCTCGATGCGCACACGAAGCTTCTGCAAATCCACAAGCAAGCGCGTCTCGTGTTTCTCGCGGATCGCTCGGTCTTTCTGTACGCGGCCATCGCTGATGCACAGCACATAAGTGCCATTGTCGGTTCGGCGCAGTTTCACAAGCACTTGGCTCTTTTTCTGCAACGGGTTGCGCGGTGAAGGCTTACGAATCACAGGTTCGAACTGCTCTTCATCGTCAAACTCCGCCAGCCATCGATCCCGCTCAGGCTGTCGCGCGGCCACCACATAGTGCAGCTTGCGGTCGATGATCTGTTGCAGGTTCTCATCGAACGCCATGCCTCGGTCAACCACCACCGTCTGGCCCACTTTGAGCCCGACACGCGCGTCGAGCACGTCGAGCATCGTACCTACCGTGGCCCGGTCCTGCGTGTTGCCTTCATAGATTTCGTGGGCTCGCGGGAACCCGTCGCGATTGAGTACCAGGCCCACTACCAACTGCTTGCAGTCAGGACGATGATCGCGCGAGTAGCCACGCTTGGCCTTCGGGGTCTGCCGTACCTGTCCCTCGAAGTAAGTCGAAGTCAAGTCGTACAGCAGTACTGACTGGTCAAGGTTGAACAGCGACTGTTCGCGCGCCGAAAGCCGGCATTCGATCTCGACACGCTGCGGATAGAGCCGATCCAGGTTGCGGTACAGCGCCTCATCGATCAGCGACGAAAAGTCCGTGCTCAATAGGTCCCCAAGCGCGGTGCGCTCAATCCACTGTGGCATCGCGTGTTCTGAACACGGAGCAATCAAGCGATTGAGCACCATCGCGCAGGATAGCTCACGCGTGCGTTGATTCATTCCGATATCAGTGAGGATCTCGTCCAAACCCAGCCTCTTCCACATTTGATAGCCAACGTGTACCGTACCTACCTCGCGGTGCTGCTCGGTACTTACCCGTAACGGATCTATCAAAATCCACGGCAGGCTCTCTTGCCGCGCGCTCGTCCCATCGGTTGCTTGTGATCGCACTTGCTCGTCGCGTGCATGAATCTTTCGCACCACCTTGTCAACTTCCGGATCGCTCGTCCCCTTCAGCGACAACTGTTCGCCCAAAGCAGCCTTGACCTTGTGCGCTAACTCCAACCACTGCGTAGCGGGTCGTGGATGCAAATCGCCTAGGGAACAAACCACCCTCTGTCGCGGACCCTGGGGCGTGCGCACCGATTCTACCAACACGAACTTGACGTAGCGTTTGCCGCCGTGGGAGGAGATCACCTTACGGACATACATGCTTCGCGGGCACTACTTGCTCACGAACACGCATGTTGAGTCAACTCAACCAGATCACTTTTGGTCACTACATCGAGCCTTTCGAGCATACGCCTCGCAAAAACATTGGCCTTTTCGTCGCACATGACCCGATTTTTCTCCCATTGAGCCCTTCGACTGTGGAAGTCGGGCTAACGGGAACCCTTCCAGCCGGTGACGCCATGTTTGCTATTTCTAATTGAAATGCCGGCACGCCGTACGTTTGGTTTTCATTGGTGACCCGCAGGTTCACTACGCCCTTCGGGCGTTCCTCGCTGCGCGAGGACCGTCTACCTCCGTGAAAATGTACAGCGTGCTGTACTTTTTCACTCCGGTTCGTTGCGACGTTCTCATTGTTTTGGTCGTCTGGGCCCCGGCCCAGCCAACCGCGTTGCCGAAAAGTTGACACGAGATGAATGAGTTCTGGGCTTTAAGGTCGCTAAAGTGCCTGTTGCTCGTTAGGTAGCGTCCGGCGAAGGACACGGATATCTTGAAATATGCTCAGCAATCTGCCGCACGCGGGGACGGGGTCCTGCGTGCCAATTATCCCTTGGCGCGTTCTGGCACGGACCGCCCCATCTGTCGCAATACTTCACACATGTCTTCCCATACCGGATGCTTCGCACTTGGATTGCGTAGCAAGTATGCTGGATGAAAGGTTGGCATTACAGGTACCGCCCCCCGATACAGTTTCCATTTGCCGCGCAGTCGAGTAATTCCGTCGGTTATGCCGAGGAGACCTTCGACCGCGGTTGCTCCGAGGGCCACCATGACTTCCGGCTTCAACAACTCTAATTGCCTTTCCAGAAATGGTTGACAGGCGGTCACTTCGTCTGGCATCGGTTTACGATTGCCCGGTGGACGGCACTTGACGATATTGCAAACGTAAACGTCGTCGCGCAAAAGGCCCATCGCCAAAATCATTCGATCAAGCAGTTGGCCAGCCTTGCCGACAAATGGCAAACCTTGGGCGTCTTCATCAGCGCCGGGCCCTTCTCCAATAAAGCAAAGACCACACTTGCCGGTACCCCGCGCAAAAACAGTCTGAGTTCGCTGCTCGTGTAATCGACACCGAGTGCAACCTGCTACGCTCTCCTGCAATGCGGCCAATTTCTCGATCTTCTCAGCTTGCGTCAAGACTTGTCGGGCCTCCTTCTCTTCCAGCTTGTGCGACTCTGGCAAATTCAACAGGACCGGGGTCGGGCCTTCGATCAATTGGTGAGGGTCAGGCGGCGCCAAACTGGCTGGTGGTTCGCTGAGCGCGGGGGCAGCTTGAGCGCCGCCCTGCCTGCTCAGTGAGTCGCGAGGCAATCCAGTCGTTCCACAACGTGCTTGATGCTCCAGTTGTTCGCGTAAACACTGAATCCAGTCAATTATATCTGCACGTAGTAACGGGTCTTGCACGGGCTGCGGCACGTACTAATGCCCCCCGCCCGACGCAAGCCACCGTTCCGCGTCGAGGGCAGCCATGCAGCCCGTACCCGCCGCTGTCACGGCTTGTCGATACACCCAATCAGCACAGTCACCCGCTGCAAAAACTCCGGGCGTACTCGTGCGAGTCGAGCCGGCTTCGACCTTGATGTACCCATTGGGGTGAAGTTCAATTTGACCTTCAAACAGGTCCGTCATTGGCGTATGGCCGATGGCCACAAACAATGCTTGGACATCAATTCGCGTAACCTCTTGTGTCCGGAGATTCTTCGCATCAATGGCCGTAACGCTACCTTGCGAAACATCCAGCACATCCGCTACAATGTGACTGCGAAGAATTCGGATTTTCGGATTCTCTTCGACGCGCTTTTGCATGGACTTGGAGGCACGAAATTCCTCCCGACGATGCAAGAGCGTGACGCTTTTGCACAAGCCGGCAAGGTAGCTAGCCTCTTCCATCGCTGTATCGCCGCCACCGACCACCGCTACGTCTTGATTGCGAAATAAAGCGCCGTCACACACAGCACAAGCGCTAACACCACGATTTTTCAGAGCCTCTTCATGGGGAAGCCCTAAGTAATTGGCCCGCGCTCCAGTGGCTATGATTACGGTCCTCGCCAGATGAAGAATGTCCTCCCCTTCCCCGACCCAGATTCTAAATGGCCGCTGCGAGAAGTTGACTTTCTGCACATCCGATGTGATGAGGGTCGTGCCTTGTCGTTCGGCTTGCTCTCGCATCAACGCCATTAATTCCTGGCCCTGAACCGATTTGGGGAAACCGGGAAAGTTTTCGACATCGGTCGTAAACATTAGTTGTCCACCCGGAATCAGCCCGCCGGCGTTGAACCCCTCAACACACAAGGGTCGCAAGTTAGCCCTGGCCGCATAAATCGCTGCAGTCAACCCAGCTGGGCCAGAACCTATTATCAATACGTCGCGGATATCGGGATCTGCCATGAGGACTTCTGCGTTCTCTGACCCGCATTAACGGCCTCGCACAGGGCTAGCTTTCAGGGCCGCCTTGCCGTCCTTAACATAGACGGAGAACTTCACCGTCGAAGCGCCGTGCCGCTGGATTAATGTATCTTCGTTCTTCTTTAGCGTGACTTCGAATTTCTCGTAAGTCAATCCATCAACCTTTTCACCGCATTGCTGTTTGACTCCGACGAATTCTTGGTATACGCGCCGCCAAGTCTCCTCCTTGGTTTCAGCACCTCCAACAGGTTGTTCGTGGGAACGCGGCGGCGGCGGGCGTCGCGCCGGAGGCTGCGGCGCATTAGGGCTGGCTGCTTCAACGTTGGACGGCGCCGGCTTCGGTAAGCTTCGTTGGGGTGTCGAAGGCAGCGGCTTAGCCGCCATCGGGTTCGACGCAGCGGAAGGGGACGAAGCCTCACCAGGAAATGAGAAAGCACTCATTTGAGGCTGATCGGGTATATCGCCGAGGACCTGTTTCAAATCGGCGGCTTTGCGCGGCACGCCACCCTTTGCAGCGACTTGGTCAATACCATCGTTCAGATCGCTGGCAATTTTTCTGTAAATGCCACGAAATTTGCTCGGGTGCATTTGATCGAGCTGACCTTTGGCAAGTTTTATGGCTTCGCCTCGAAGCACCAATAGAGGTCGCGTATGTTCGAAAATGCTGAATAGAGATTCCGAGCAACGCAGCGCCCATTGCGATTGCTATCGCCACGAACACATGGCCCTGTTCTTTGTCCTTGTCGTCGGATTTTTGGAAAAAACCAAATGGATTTTCGATTTGATCGGGCCTGCGTGCCACAACGTAGCCGGCCCCTAAGGCCCATGCTTCTCCGGGTAAACGCGCATATTGCACGCCCAAAGTGCCCGATATAGTCCTAACCTTGCTGCGCCCCATTTCGCGATATGCCTGGTCGCGATCGAGTTCTTCAAGATCGCCGACAATTTGGTCAAGCTGGCTCTTATCGAAGTTGTCAGGTGCGCCTGATGCGACTCTTTGACCACGGGCGAAAAACCCAATGGCAGCATTAGTACGCTTGGACAGCTCGCGAGAAAATCGATCGTTAACAATCCGGGCGCCCATAATTGCGCCAACCGGGGGTTGCCCGGCCTCAAGCTCCACGGGACGGGCCACTACACGGTACATGCGATCCAGGACCAGGATGTCATCGCGGATGTATCCGTGAAGCGCGTCCGCGACCACCGTATATCCACCCAGTTCAAATTCCTCCATTCCAGAGGCTTGTTCATAGCCTAGGTGGTCGACCACTCGACCCAGTTGATCAACGGCAAAAACCGCGTCAAAAGCGAACTCAGTGGGAATTCGCTCGTTGATAACTCTAAGTTCCTTGCGGACTTTCTCGGCGCTTTGCGGGGGGACTTTAGCCTCGGATTCATTGGACTTTTGCAGAGCGCGTGCAAGTTCTGGATTAACCGCAAACTGAATGAGTTGGGCCGCGCGTTCCCGAGCATCCTCCTTGAGATACCAGGAAACGACCTGGGAATCCGAACTTAGACGCTCGGCCATTGTCCGCGAGCCTGAGCGATTGTACATGCTGACCGCAAGATACAAGACGAACACTGAGGCACCGAGCAATAGCGCCAATAGGACATTCCAAAACCGAGTCAGGAGCATGATTCAAGTCCTCTCACTGTTTGACACCAGCGTCTGCGCGGCTGCCTTCAACCTCGGGGTTGCTCTTGTCCGATTCGTCGTTATTGTCCTTGTCCTTGTCCTTGTCTTTTGCGCCACTCGAGTCCTTCTTCGCCACAACGATAGGTGTTTTAGCCAGATCGATGTCCGCCGCCGTCACCTTGATGGTGATAGGAGCGCCCACCTTTTTGCCGGAAAAAAATCCTTGTACTTGATACTCACCGGGTTGACCGATGGAAAGCTGAAATTCCCCCTTGAGCGATGGATAGGCAATGGCGGCCACGTTGTCGTCACCAATAACCCACATGCGCAAACTGGGCGCTGCTTCATCCCGTAACTCAAATACGCCCGCTGCTGGAACCGTCCAATCGCGATTGGCGCCCCGGCCCGTATCTGACGGTCCAAACGAAGGCAGATTGAAGCCGTAGAGTCGATGCGGGAACGGGTCAGTGTTTTGAAAACTCAGTTTAGTCAGCGGCGGGACCACAATTGTAACGGGCGCGGTGCGACCCCCACCGATGCGAATGAGAACCGGCGGCGGTGGTGCCTGTTTTTCCGAAGCTAGAGCAGCCACGCACAATTCTTTGGGAATAAATGGATAGAGCTGCCGAGTTTCGGCGGGCACAGTCGGAACCGCTTCGCGAAATGAGAATGCGTGGCGACTGGCATCCTGCGCCTCCACCCACACCGGATTACGGAGCAGCTTGAATCCAACTACAAGTCCTTTGACTTTGGCCGCGTCAGACGGCGTTGCGAGGCTGATTGCCACAAGCGCCGATAGCAGACCGAGTGAAGACACCTGTATTCTTCGAGACCATCCAGTCTTTCCGAAGCGCGCCCAGCGAGTGTCACGGGTAGTTCTCATATTGCGGAGTGACCGTAGCCGAGAGCGGCGATCGACGAAAGCGTTCGTCCGCAAAGACCAGGTGACAAGATGGGAAAGTGGTCGAAAACGAATCAGCAAAAACATAATTTTCCGACTTTGACGGCGAGCCGAGCGTCCACGCGGAATAGCCGAACGGGCCGCGGTGTGTTGCACCTTCGGCCCGTTCATGGGTTCCTGACCGTTTGAGTCGCTGGGTATATTTGTGTTCCGAACCCCTAGCCTACGCTAGGTGGGGAGCTCTCCGCGACTTCTGGCTGTCTCGGTGAAGTGGTCCGAGCCTAGCGCTCCATTGCGGATTTGCTCCCCGGTTCGAGAGGTTGTTCGGGATTCATTGAACACGCCCTGGCGAACTCGACAGAGGGAACAATCTTGAAGGTACGGAAAGCCAGACGGGCCGTCAACCTGCGGCTGCGGCTAAGGAAGCACGGCTGTCCGCGTGCCGTAACGCCAAGAAAAACACCTGGCCGGACAGGTCAGAAACTGGGCCAAGCAATGGGTTTTGGTCCAAACCATGCGTCCATGATGTCCGAGGCCGGTTTTGAAGAGGTTCCGCTTAGCCCAACGACAAACGTCTTTTTTGTGGGGAAGGAATTGCGCGAAAACCTCCTGAAGCGTTCTGACGCCGAGGGCTGGCTACCAGTTCGGGTGTCGATGCCCGGAACGCACGGCCGAGGGCGGTTGGGGGTAGTGCTCGAAGAGTCCATCGAGAAAGTTCTCGAACTGCGTGGGGCATGCCCGCCGGGGATCACCGCTTGCTCCGACAGTGATGCCTCACTCAGTGACCAATTGTATCGCGCACGCTTGCTCGGCGCGCCGGGTCTGGCCCTGGCCATCGAGCGGCTCGAAGCGATCGCCAATCAGGCGGGCGCACTGGATGCCGAAGACAGCGCAGTCTTACGCTGGTGGGTCATGACGGCACGGGAACGCCCGCTGCGGCTCTATTTCGATTCCCACGATGAAACCCTGGGGATCTACAGCGCGCCCACTCATTTGGGGACGTTCGTCCGCGACGCCGAACAAGAAGATCTGCGCCCGAGCACACCGCCTCCCATTGATGCTCAGATGGACGCGAGCATTCGCTCGATGCAACCGATGACCCGATTCGATGACACAGATTCCTCTGCACCGCCGATGCTCGCAAAAGCCGAGTTTTGCGAGCCGGCCGCATCGACTTCCGATCAAGAAATGTCCGCGGTTCAACCCACGCAGGGCAGCACAGAGACTGCTGCTTGTGAATCGAATGCCGAAGCAGCCGCGGTGGCTGAGTGCGTTGCTGCGCCACCGAAGCTCGATAGGGTTGAATTCGTCTCCGGACCGCCTCTACACCCCGAAGCAGCGCTGCGCTGGCGCGATTGGATGCGCATGCTCGACCAGGCGCGCGGTCCAAAACCATTAGGCGTCGTCGAACAGTTATATGTAAATGCCTATGTGCCCCTGGCCGATGCCGTGGCCCGTGGCATCGCCGCTGCCGAGGCTCTAGAAGTCCTGCGCACCTGGTCAGCAAGCTTCGCGCACAGCTACGGCGACGCCTTCGACGCACTTCGATTGCGTGGCAAGCGTCCGATGATGGTCCTTGACATTGCCGACGTCGCTCTTCGCCTGGCACGCCTGCACGGCGCACGCAGCGTCCAATTGGTCCTAGTCGATGGCTTGAGATTCGACTTAGGTCTGCGCATTGAAGATCGAATGCGCAAATCCCTGGGTCAGCAGGCAGCCATGACCGAGCGGCTCCTGCTTTGGAGCGCTCTACCGTCGAACACCGCAACCCAATTGGAATTGCTTGGACGAGGTCCAGACGGACTCAAAGACTTCGAGCCCCCTTCGGAAACCAATGCTTTCGTGGCTCACGGTCGCGCTGCGACAATGCTGCGACGTGTGCGAACCGGCGTCCGCGATGTCATGAAGTTGGATATGGTCGAAGCGCGATTGTCCGAGCCGGGCATCGGGTCGCCGGAGGGTCTGGATTCCCTTGCCGATGACGTCGCGCTAGCCTTGTCGAGCGCTTTATTGAAGTTTGCGCCCCGCACGCTGGCCGTAGTTTTCGGTGACCATGGGTTTCTGACAGATCCGAATGAAAACTGGGCTACTCCGGCGCGCCACGGCGGCTGCAGCCCCGAAGAAGTGCTGGTTCCCGCTTTCGCCTGGCTAGTCGGCGCGACGCATTGAGAATTCCGAGCAGGGTCGAGGCATGCCTCGACCCTCCATCAGTCCCGATCATCATCGTGTTGCGAGTCTCGAACTACAGGGCCCGGCGACGAGGGGCTAGACGCATCACGTTCGAGATATCGAAAGATAGTTCGTGGATCCACACCCAAGTCCCGAGCCGTTTGGGTTCGATTTCCATTGTTCCTCTCCAGCGCTTCATGCACGTAGCGGCGCTGAAAATCCTCCTTTGCCTTCTCAAGCGGCAGAATCGAAGGCGTCTCCCCGGCGACGATATCGAGGTCTTCGGGAGTTATCAGGGGTCGATCGCACAATACGAGCGCTTTCTTTATTCTATTCTCCAGCTGACGCACATTTCCGGGCCAGGAATACTTGCGAATTGCTGCAAAGGCCTGCGGAGAAAACCCTCTGACTTTGCTCTCAAACTCCTCCGCATATTTGCTGAGCAGTGCCTTCGCAATAATCAAGACGTCGTCTCCGCGACTGCGTAGTGGTGGCAACCATAAATTAACTACATTGAGGCGGTAGTAGAGATCTTCTCGAAACTCACCGGTCTTTATCATTTCTTCAAGCGACCGATTAGTCGCGGCAATGATGCGAATGTCGCACTTTTCGGGCTTGCTGTCGCCGACTCGACAAACCACTTTCTCCTGCAATGCGCGAAGTAATTTAACCTGCAGCTGAGGAGTCAGCTCGCCAACCTCGTCGAGAAAAAGGCTACCACCGTCCGCCTGCTGAAATTTGCCCCCTCGGCTAACCACAGCGCCAGTAAATGCGCCCCGAACATGGCCAAACATTTCGCTCTCTATGAGGTTCTCAGGAATGGCTCCACAATTAACGGTAACGAAGGGGCCCTTCACGCGATGGCTACGACGATGCAGCTCGCGGGCAATTAGTTCCTTCCCAGTTCCAGTCTCGCCTGTAATAAGCACACTAATGTCGGTTGTCGCTACCTTCTGAAGCTTGCGAAACACTTCCAACATCGATGCGCAACTGCCAATGATTTCACCGAATCGCTTATCCTGGAGTTCAGCACTCAATTTTTCCTTATCTGCACGCAAAGTGGAAACCAGTAAGGCATTCTGTAGAATAAGCGAAGCCTGCGCCGCATAGATAGTCAGTAGGTCGAGCTGTTTTCTGTGAAACAGGCTCTTGATCTCGTCGTTTCCAACATAGATAGCACCAATTACGTCACCTTGGCTAAGCAACGGTACGCACATTACGCTGGACAGCTTTAGCGCGATAACGCTCTCGCTTTTGCCAAACGTGGTGTCGCTGAGCGCATCACTGACGATTAACGGGCGTTTTGTTTCCAAGACTTGGCGCACGATGCTGTCGCTAATGGTCCCTGAAGCGCCTTCGATGGCCTCGCGGCGAATATTTCTCGAAACGCGCACGTGTGGCACGCGATTGTCAACGTCCGCCGGATCGACCAAGAGTACGAGCCCTCGTCCGGCCCCAGTCAACTCAACTATGTCATCCAGCAAAGCTTCAAGTAGCTCGTCAACCGACCTTCGCGTCATCAGGCGCTCGCTAAAAGTCTGCAGTCGTCTCAAACCACCTACGTCAGCTGGATCGTTCTTGGTATCCCCGTTTACAGCTTCGAATGGATTATCGCTAAATACAGAGAAACCCAATTGGGCGGTACCCAATTGAATGCGATCGGCGTTAACCAGTCGGGCACGGCGCTTCTTTTTTCCATTAATCAGAATCTCGCCCTGCCGGTCGATTTCCTCAATTTGGAAGTCACGCCCATCGAAAATGATCTGAGCGTGGTGTGCGCATACGTCGGGTTCGTCCAAGGCTACATCGTTGCCTGGCTCAGCACCGAGCGTAGTAACCGGCTTCGCAATTAAAATAAGTACGGGTTCGCGATGAGCTGGAAAATAGCGAAGCGTTGCCATCTGCGCGCAGCCTAGTCTTCTGCTACACAATTCGCAATCGCGAATCAAGCAAATCCGTCCCTGAGGCTGGCAAATGATCGACGGTGTTCTTCTCAATCCAATTCGCGGCGAAGAGGTCGAACCCACCAAGTCTCTGACCGCCTGCAGGGGATCCTTGTTATCGAATAGGACCCGGTAAACCTGTGTGGTAATTGGCAACTCTACATCTAAGATTCTGGACATGTTGTAGGCGCTCTTGGCCGTATGTACGCCTTCGGCAACATGTCCTAACGAGGATAGCACCTCAGCCAGTTTTCTGCCGCGCCCCAATTCCAATCCGACAGTTCGATTGCGGCTCAGATCCCCAGTACAAGTTAGCACAAGATCGCCCAGGCCCGCTAATCCCGCCAAGGTTAAGGGATTGGCTCCGCGGCGCACGGCAAGACGGGTGATTTCCGCAATTCCGCGAGTAATAAGGGCAGCTCGAGTGTTATTTCCAAAACCAATACCATCACAGGCGCCCGCCGCAATGGCAATCACATTCTTGAGTGCTCCGCCCAGCTGCACACCCAACACGTCGTCGCTGGTATAGGCTCGCATTCGCTCGCCGGAGAATACGTTTTGTATATACGACACTACTTCAGGCTCCGCTCCTGCCACTACGACGTTGGTTGGCATTCCCAGCGCAACCTCTTTGGCGAAACTTGGCCCCGACAACACCACCAGCCTATGGGCTTTAGACTCCCCGAGTACATCGGCAGCCACTTCGCTCATCAACTTGAGAGAATCTTCCTCAATTCCCTTAGTAGCGCTGACTAAATACGTCGCGCTCGAAAGCCAAGGACTTGCTTGTTTGAGCACGGTACGGACTACCTGAGATGGCACGGAGATCAGGGCTAGGCTAGCGCCACTCAACGCTTCCTCTAAGTCGGCCGTGGGCTCTATGTTGTTGGGCAATGAAAAGCCGGGAAGAAACTCACTATTCTCTCGGGTGTCACGCATGCGAATTGCATGGTCGACCTGCCAGGTCCATAAGGTAATTCTACCCGAGTTAGCCGCCAGGACTCGAGCCAAGGCCGTTCCCCAGGCTCCTGCGCCAATGACTGCCATGTGAGACATAGTTTCGCTCGACGTTGATCCCCCCGAAAGACTCTGTCAATCGAAGGCCGCCCGGTCGCAGGGGCCCGACCCGGCGTGCAGCAGATTGCTGAGCATATTTCAAGATTTACGAGTCTTTCGCCGCAAAGTAACTAAGTCGCTCCGGCAATGACAGTTGCTCGCCTGCCCCACTCAAGCGATATGCTGGGGTCGGTATGAATGATGCTGAAGCCACGGAAAGAGTTGGACCAAGTTTGCGATCTTTCGCCTGGCGCCCAAGTATTTGCCTGGCATTCATCGCCGGATTGTTGGGTTGTGCATCAACGTCAAGCTTAACAATTCTCGGACCGGGAATAATTAATGACCCGAGGAATAAGTCCCTCAGATTTGACATATTGAAGTTCGGTCTCGGCAGTTTCTGCAGCGAGATGCTGACTCGCGGTGTCGCCCTTAAACTCTCCGACGATCATCCGGTGGCCGGACGCTTTTTTGGTCGAGATTGCCGATCGGATGTCATCAATGACGAGTCGAGGCAAACTTTCATGGTTAAGTTTTCGGGAATCGGCTACGTGTGGACAAACGTGACCCAGCGAGTGGGATTCGAAGTCCTGGGTTCAGTCGAAATGTTCCCTGATTTTCAAATTGCTGGCGATAAGTCCATGTACGTGTACTTTCGGCCTCGTCGCGTTGAAACGACCCAAATGAAGACCGTTTTGGTGGAGTCCAGCATCGCTCGCGGGGCAGCCGTCTTGACCGGAACGGACCCCGACCGAATCGGGCGCGAAATTCTAGAAGCTCAAGTTAGCCGGGGCTTCACAGTCATTCGAGCCGAGGGAACAGGACAAATTGAATATGGCGTCGGCCTGGTGCCATTGGGAATGCACCCATTTCATCCGTTCAACGTGGTCAGCGAGAACCCGATACTTGCGAATGAACGCACCGAAGTTCATACTGGTCAACAAGATTACTTGGGTGGCTTCAGCGTTGATGGAAACGATAAGGCCTTGTCAATCGCGTTGTCCGTCGATGGGGCACCGGGCGTCAACTTGGCGGTCATTTCTGCGACGGCAGCACAACAGCTCCTGGACCATTACGTACATAATCCGGGTGCGACCCCATTGGTCGAGCCGCCGCGATTCACGCAAAACATCGCGTACGGCTCAATTTGGAAGCAGACGGTGCCAGTGGCGGCTGGCACTTATTTCTTGTTGCTCGACCAAGCGTCAGGGCCAAACGCACAAGTTCCGACCACCATCGGCGATGATCGCGCCGCGAAGGTAGACTATCTTGTCCAGGTGGTCGATGCACCTTAGCCGGGCATTTTACCCGCTAAATCGACTCTCATCCTCTCGCACATTGCTCGTATGCGCCGAGAAGGGTATGAGGTCCGGCCCAATCTCGAAAAATGCCCACCTTATTCATCCCCATCGTACGTGAAACGACGCTATCGTGTCGTAGTATTCGTGACCGTGAAATACGCGTTCCTGCAGGTAAGTCCCGATGGGTGACGACGCCGAAAGCCATTATCGGGTCGCGTCCCGATGACTCTGGTGCCACCTTGCCAAAGGAATCTTAAAATCGTGTCGAAGAATTTGGCACTCCGTTACGCGTTTTTCACCCTTTGGTTCATTGTTGCACCGGCAGCGATAGCGCTGCTGACACTCTGGCTTGTAGTGCCGAGTGCGGATGCTCTGGCCGGTGGCCTATTTTCGCGCCTCCGTGAGCTGGTCAAGGATCAACCTGTACCAGCGCTGATCGTGCTTTTTACGCTTTTCGAGATGACGTTATACGCGGCACGCCATCGATTGCCACTAGCCCAACTTTGCGGATTCGCAGGGCCGCCCGAACTGCCGGCGCATATGCGAAACGATTTCGAACAAGCCGGTCAACTTCTTGAAGACATTCGCCATTTGATGACGCGCAAGCGTCGAGCTATACAACGCGAAGTTCCC
Source organism: uncultured delta proteobacterium (assembly GCA_963835565.1). GTDB lineage: Bacteria > Myxococcota_A > Polyangia > Polyangiales > Polyangiaceae > FEN-1139. The sequence continues at coordinate 96,095 of CAWIGY010000046.1, read as the reverse complement.
GCCTCTAATCGTGAAGAGATCGAAAAGTCACTCGAGCAGCTGCGCGCCATAATGCAGAGTGAGCCGTTTTCGCCAGACGCGTTTCTCAATGCACACAATCGCGTAAGTTCGCTCGTCGCCCGCCACTTGGAGCAGTGGCAGCGCAGTGATTTTCTCGAATACGTGGAGTCAATTGGTGTAGCTATTGCGGTTGCGTTGTTGTTGCGGGCCTTCGTCGTTGAAGCGTTCAAGATTCCCAGTGGCTCAATGCTTCCCACCCTGCAATTGCAGGATCATATTTTCGTCAACAAGCTCGCGTATGGCCCGACTATTCCGTTTACGAAAACCCGCCTCTGGAACGGGCTGCCCCCACTTCGTGGCGACATAATGGTATTCGAATATCCGGATCCAGATCCAAATCCGCGGCAGGACTACATTAAGCGCGTTATCGCGGTACCTGGCGACACCCTGGTGGTTGAAGGTGGACACCCCAACATCAACGGGTGGAAAATACCCTCCTGCTTGGCGGGCACGTACAATTTTGAAGAAGGGGAAGGCTTCCCTCGCCGCGGCGAACTCTACGTCGAGTTTCTGGGGGACTACTCGTATCTAACCATCTACGAAGAAGGTCACGCCGAAATCGAGCAAGGGCCCTATCATGTGGCACCCGGTGAAGTCTGGGTACTCGGTGATAATCGAAACAACAGTGCCGATTCGCGCGCGTGGAATCATAACCTTGGTGCCGGCGCCCCGTTCGAAAACATTAAGGGGCGCGCCCTGTTTGTCTGGTTGAGTCTAGGAAGCAACGGCTGGCCAACATTCGATCGCATGTTTACAAATGTTTTGGGACGCCCGCGCCTGCCCAAAGGCGCGCCATCCGAACTTGATTCTACGATCGATCGTTGCCTGAGCCATCGCCCGGCAGTCACATTGCCGCCCCCAGGACGATAGCGTGACCAATGGAAATTCGATTTCGAGTTTTCCTGCACCTCAAAGCCAGTTGACGTTCATTTGCTGGGGAGAATTGCTCTGGGATTTATTTTCCACTGGGCCTGAGCTGGGCGGCTCCGCGGCAAACGTAGCCATCAACCTGCATCGGCTCGGGGCAAGACCTCTGCTGGTTAGCCGAATCGGGAGGGATGCACTTGGCGACGCAGCACTGTTGCGGCTAAATAACTATGGCCTCGATACCAGTTACATTCAGAGGGATTGGACGGCGCCGACCGGCACCGTGGACGTTTCCTTCAGTAACGATGAGCCCTCGTACACAATCGCCACCGAATCCGCCTGGGACCGCATTGAAATAGACAGCCAGCTATCAGCACTCCTAAAAGGGATCGACGGTATTGTTTACGGAACACTAGCCCAGCGGACTCCTGTCGTTCAAGGCGCCTTGAGGGACTTATTGCAGTCGCGCGCAGCGTCATGTTGGGCAATATGCGACTTGAACCTGCGCCCGCCTCATATTAATAAGTCGCTGATACACGAGGCCCTGGTTTTCGCTGACGCCGTAAAGATGAATGAGACAGAACTTCAGTTGGTAGCGAATCTTCTTGATACGAGCGATCCGGTCCGGCACATATTTGCCCAGTATCCAGCGCGTATAGTTTCTGTCACCAGACAAGAACGCGGGTGCACCCTGCACACGCCGTCGGACAGGTTCGACCATGATGGCTTTCCTTTGCTCAACGATCGAGGCGATTCAGTGGGTGCGGGAGACGCGTTTACCGCAACGCTAGCTTTCGAGCTGGTTCGAGGTACAACGCTGGATATTATTGCGCAAAAAGCTAACGACCACGCGCGCCGTGTTGCTAGCGCACGCGGGGCATTTGGATTCTTTGATCGCTAGTGCTTGGACCAAAAAATCTCCGCGTCCTATGCCGGTATTCAGCCAGTACAGCCGGAACATACTTGAGCTTCAACCTGACTCGCACTAGTCAATGCGTGATGAGCCAGGATGAAAAGAAAAGAGGGGCTGCAACCACTCCATTGTTCGAAAAGGGGGCCGAGGACGTGCTGGTCATCGTCGATCTAAGTGCGTTTGTGTTTCGAGCCTATCATGCCCTACTGCCTCTCTCAAGCCCCACGGGTGAACCCACGCATGCCGTGTTTGGGACGGTCACGATGCTTGAGCGCATGCTCGCGCAATACCCGCCAAAGATGTTAGCGTTCGCTCTTGATTCGGGGCGTCCAACATTTCGACATCATTTGTATGCTGAGTACAGAGCAAACCGACCTGAGCCCCCGGAGGACCTGATCTCGCAACTCGTCCGCGTCACGGAAATTGTCTCGGCGATGAGTCATTTGGTGTGGCGATATCCGGGTTACGAAGCCGATGACATCATTGCCACCGCGGTGCGGCAGGCAAGAGCTCTAGCCTTACGGGTACTAATTGTTGGCGCGGATAAGGATCTAACGCAATTGGTTGGGGATGACGTTAGACTTTGGGATCCACAGCGCGACAAAGTGTATGGACAACCGGAGGTTGAGGAAAAATTCCGCGTTACCGTGAATCAAGTGCGAGACTTCTTAGCCTTAACCGGAGACAGTTCCGACAACATACCGGGGGTACCCAGCATAGGGCCTAAAACGGCCGCCGATCTGCTCCAACAATTTCGGAACCATAGAGGGCATTTACGCGCACCTCGAAGACATTAGCCGGAAGAAACTCCGGGAAGCGCTGGTCGAGCATCAAGAGCTAGCCTATTTAAGTCGCAAACTTGTAACGCTGCACGAAAACTGCGGCTTGATGCTGGCACGGGAAACGCTAGGTTGGTCTGGTCGCAATTTCCAGGCGCTGCGGAAACTGTACGCGGCCTTGGGATTCCAGCGGCTGCTCAGTTCCCTGGACGACCTGTCGCAGGCGAATAGCACGATACCGGATCAAAGTTTAGATCACCCGGCCACCTCCGAAAAGCCTACCCTGCAATCCAACTGGATCACTTCGGAGGCCCATCTTGCTGATGTTTTGGAATCGGCGTCACGTGTGCCGCGCGTTGCGATCGTGTTGCATCGGACCAACGACTCAATAACGGATTCCCCGTGGGCTTGGTTGACGCTGTCGTTCGAACCCGGATGCGCCTACAACGTGCCTATGAATCCGACAAACCTCGGGGGACCGGCGCCCATGCGGCAAGAAATCGTCGCGGAAAAGCTATTGCGCCTGGCCGAAACTCCAGAATTGAGGATCGACACGCACGGCGCAAAGAAACTTTGGTTGGGACTTCTTGAACAAGGTATCGAACAGTTTCCTATCGGTGTCAACGTGGAATTGGGCGACTATCTTCTCGATTCCCAGCAAGTGCATGATTTGCCAAACGTCGCCTCACGCTTGCTGGGTCGTGAGTGCCTGCTCGCCAATGGAAAAGGAGTAAAAGCCAGTCCCGACAAACTCGATGATTGGCAATTCGTGCTATCTGCAGAAGCTCATTCCGTGCTTTGTCTGGTCCCAACCTTATTGGATCGATTGAAGGGCGAGGGGCTTGCAAAACTATATGCTGACGTAGAATTGCCTCTGTCGCGGGTATTAGCTCGAATGCAGCGCAATGGCGTAAAGATCGATTCGGCTCACTTGGCCGCGCTCAGTAAACACATGCGTGCTGAAATATCTCGACTCGAAGCTGAGGCGCATCTGGCGGCGGGTCATGCCTTCAACGTACAATCACCCCGTCAACTCGAGACCTTGTTGTTCGACGAACTTGGTCTAAAGCCCATCAAGCGCATCAAAACGGGACGCTCGACAGACGCTCGAACCTTGGAGGCATTGGCGGACGAGCATCCCCTAATTCCTATTGTACTTGAACACCGGCATATCGCAAAACTCGAGGGAACGTACGTTCATGCATTACCTGCTCTGATTAACCTTCGCACCGGCCGCGTCCATACTTCCTGGGAACAAGTTACTGCTGCAACCGGCCGAATATCATCAACCGACCCTAACTTACAAAATATCCCAATTCGCAGCGAACTCGGACGGTCCATCCGACGGGCTTTCATTGCGCCGCCTGGCCATGTGATAATGAGCTCAGACTATTCGCAAATCGAACTACGCGTCCTAGCTCATCTTTCTAAAGACAAGTTGCTCCTCGATGCATTTCTGTCCGGCACGGACGTCCATCAACGCACGGCTATGGCGGTGTTCGGTGTTGCCGCCCACGAGGTGTCCGCCGAGATGCGGCATCAGGCCAAAGCCGTCAACTTCGGAGTAATCTATGGCCAGACGGAAGGCGGTCTCGCGCGGGCGTTAGGCATTCCGCGAACCGAGGCGAGTTCGTTCATAGCCACATATTTTCAGCAACACGAAGGGGTACGTCGCTTTATGAACGATGTCCTGGATCAGGCAAGGCAAGGTCAAGCGGTCTTCTCGATGCTAGGTCGCCGGCGTCTACTGCCCGAAATCGCCAGTTCGAACCGCGCAGTGAGGTTGGCGGCGGAAAGAATGGCCATGAACATGCCAATTCAGGGAACAGCCGCGGATCTGTTGAAATTGGCAATGCTGCGCTTGGAAACGCCACCATCCAAAGGCGCGCGAATGGTACTCACCGTCCACGATGAACTTGTTTTCGAAGTTCCCGAAGAGGAACAGAAGGAAGCCTTCTGCAATCTACGCGAAAGTATGCAATCCGTGATTGACCTGGCAATACCGTTACTGGTCGATATCGGTGCGGGCAGGAATTGGATGGACGCTCATGATCGCCACGTCGGGCTTCCGGGGTGATTCGGATTGCAAAATCCTAGCGGGACTCCTCCCATCCGGTGCCGTTGGGCTCACCCATCCAGATGGAGACGTCGGCAGCCCGTGCGTCAGGGTTTCACTTCTTACCCGCAAGTTCGTTCCTATTTTTTGATTGTGTTGGTGTTCCGGGACCCGACCCGGAACACGACATCGGGAAAAGTTGATTGCTTGCCCAAACGCACAATTCTCTTCTCCTTTCTAGTGGCGCAGTTCCATTGAAATGATGGGTCCTTGGGACCCGGCCTTTTGCTAAGTCTATTTCAGGCACGAAGGACGGATCTGGAAACGATTCTAGATCATTCCCCAGACCGGAACGGTGCTTTGCGTCTTGACTTTATGTCGCAATTTGACGAAAAATTACACCATGCGCATATTTGTTGGGTTGGCGGCGGTATTTAATGGGGCGCATATGCGCTGAGGAATGCGCTTGGCGGATTTCACTCGCCTCCATTCGAATTCAGGTCCGGCATCGGGACATCCTGATGACTTCCGGGTAAATGGATTCTGTGTCACACCGGTGGAGGGACTGGACACGGATGAAGTACCGAAAGTTCCGTTGCAGCCTGAGGACGTCCTGGCGCTTCTAAAAGCCCGACTAGCGCTCGACGAAAAATTCGACACACTCGCAACCTCTTGGCCCCCGGTTTCGGGAGTTCGCGGAAAAACTCCTAGCTGTCCTGACATCACACCTTCGCCGATCGTCATTGGCATAGATGATCCTGAACTAAAAGGCCAACCAACACCCGATACGATTGCTTTAGAATCGACCGAAGAATGGAGGGAGCCCGCAGCGAAAGATACTCCCGCAGAGCCCATTGCATCAGCGCGAGTTCGACAAGCCAACCGCCCCCGCGCTGCTTCAACGCCCTTGCCGGCAGACGCCAGCAGAGCCGAAGCGATCATTGACAGCGAGGTGACTGCAAGTCGCGAATCAATAATTGAACGCCTTTACTTCCCGCCCATGAAACCACCGGAGTCCTGGCAAGACTTTCGCGCAAATGAACCGCTGGTACACGTCGTGCCCGATTGCGATGCTAAAATGAGAACTGCGCGGAGCCTAAGAAGGCCCTCTGGCCGACCCGCCTATCGCGAAAGCAACGAAAATCGTGGATACCGCTGGGCGCTGACGGCGACCGTTGCTGGTCTTGCAATCGCGCTGATAATTGGAATTGCACGAACTTCTTCGACTCGACTGCCGCAATCGGCGCTTGCTGGACCCCGTGAGCCAAACAGCTCCTCCATTGAATCCCATCCCGCAGCTGGCGCCTCAACCATCTCGATCGCAACTTCACCGTCAACATTGTTGGATTCCGGCGCCGTTTCGCTGCCGGTTGGCGATTGGTCTGCCTCACAGATGCTCGCGGCCCCGCCGCCAGCTCCCACTTTACCCAGTAATTCAACCCGATTAATCGCGCCAGTGAAGACGCCCGGATTGAAGGTCCACGACCGGTTACGCGGTACCAAACAAGCGAAACCTTCGTCGGCTAAGGGCGATAGTTTGGTGTTTTGACATCGCAGTTCAACTTTCGCGGTTCCTAAGCAATTCCAAAAAGGCGATTGGCTCGCATCTGCGACCGAATCTAAAGTGCGTAGGTAGTCAGTGATGATAAATGCCCTTATCGAAGCTGCGCATCGTGACGCTTCAACTGTGCTAGTCGAATCAACTAGAGCTGCGAAGTTCTGTCAACTGACAAGCATTGTCAAGCTTAGGCAATTGATGCGACTTCTGACCATATTTCTTATCGTTGGCGGGTTGACACGGAGTCAACCGGCAAACGCGCAGAATATCGAACGCGCCAAGGAACTATTTCAAGAAGCTTCAAGCCTTCGTGAAGCCGGCATGTATGCAGAAGCGGTATCAAGGCTTCGCCAAGCGATTACAATCAAGGACACCCCAGGGCTCGAGTATCACGCCGGGTTTTGTGAGTCTAAGCTGGGACATTATCGCCTTGCCATACAATACTATGAGCGCGCCGCAGCCTTGCTGCGTGACGGGGCGTCCGCCCCGGATGTCGTAACCTTATTGCCACCGGCCCAGCAGGCCGCTCTTGAACATGTGGCTAGATTACGAATCGCAGTGATTAGAGATACGCCGTCAACTCGGCTGCGCCTCGATGATGAAGCAGAACAACCTGTACCGGACGGCGATTTATTAGTTGACCCAGGTAAACACCGGCTGGTAATTGCTGCCCCAGGCTTCAAGCCCGAGGAACGGCAGATCACCGTCGCGCAAGCCGAACATTTGAAGATTGATGTTCGGCTATCTCCCTTGGTTAAGGAAGTTGCTCCTGCGTCAGCGACGCCGTCGAGCACATTTCCTTGGAAAACTGTGAGTATTGGATTAGGGCTCGGCGTAACCGCTGCTGGAGTGTCGCTAGGAATCGTCTCGGCAGTGCGGCGGCACGATGCGCAAGGACGAATTTCACTTTATAGCGGAATCGCTAACGCTTGTAATGACTCGCCAAGCAATTGCACGGTGGAACTTACCAAAGCGCGGAGCGACAAGGATTCAGCGATACGGTGGGAAACGGTGGGCTTTGTCTCTGCGGGCGTGGGAGCCGTCGCGAGCCTTGCATTTTGGAGTTTATGGCCTTCGTCACGTGCGGTATCGGTCGCCGTAGATTCGCGCGGATCAGGAAAATCCGCGACTCAAATAACCGTTATTACGGAATTCTGAAACCATTGGGAGCAGGGGCTTACCCGTGCCGATGTGACAGAAAGAATCCTGTGCGATAAAACAAACCGCAATCGTTGCAAAAATGTCGCAACAAAAGTACTAGAGGTCAGAACCGACTTTGGTAAGCAAGTCAAGTATCTGCATTGGCCTCTAGCTAATCCCGACGTCTAGGTGTAAGGGTGCGTCGGAGTATATTCTTGTGAAAGTATTGTTCATTGGTGGAACCGGCATCATTAGCTCAGCTTGTGTCGCATTGGCTGTGGAGCGCGGTTTAGAAGTTACGTTGCTCAATCGGGGCATCTCGGATCGACCTTCTCCGAAAGGCGTGCGCACGCTTCGCGTTGACATTCACGATACAGCCGCCGTTAAGGCGGCAATTGGCAGTGAACACTTCGATGCGGTCGCCGACTTTATTGCATTTGTCCCAGAGCACGTGAAAAGGGATGTCGAAGTCTTCCGGGGCCAAACCGAGCAATTGCTGTTCATAAGTTCTGCCTCGGCGTATCAGACGCCACCGGTATTGTTGCCCATCACAGAATCAAGCCCCCTCTATAATCCAATTTGGAAGTATTCTCGCGACAAGATTGCTTGCGAAGAATTGCTGATGCGCGCCTATCGAGATGAAGGTTTCCCCATCACGATTGTGCGGCCATCGCACACCTATGACGCTCGATTGATTCCTCTTCATGGCGGCTACACCAACTTGGCACGCATGCGCCAAGGAAAACCAATTGTCGTGCACGGCGACGGCACGTCCCTCTGGGTTTTGACGCACCATCGGGATTTTGCGAAGGGCTTCGTGGGCCTGCTGGGGAACAATCGAGCCATCGGTGAAGTTATTCACATAACCTCCGACGAATTGCTCACTTGGAACGAAATTGCACGAATCTTGGGACGCGCCATGGGGACGAACGCCAAACTAGTGCCCGTACCTTCTGAGCGGATTGCCGACTATGACAAGGATTGGGGCGATAGTTTGTTGGGAGATAAGACGCACAGTGTTGTATTTGACAATACTAAGCTGCGTCGATTAGTCCCGGATTACGTCGCCACCATTCCCTTTGCGCGAGGGGCACAAGAGATCATTGCATTTTACGAAAACAATCCCAAATATCAGCAAGTGGATGCGGCTTTGGACGCGCTCTTCGACAAGCTAATAACGAGATTTGGCAAAAGCCCCGTTAGCTAGCCTGCTCTCACCCCCGATAGTGCCAGGTACCGGTCCCGGAGACGAACCGGCGGATCCCAGCATGCAAAGGACTGGCCCCCGACAGGATCAGAGTTATCCCACTTCTGCATACCTGCGAAATCACGCGCCAGGGCTCGGTAGGTGCACGGACCGAAATTCCGGCTATCCAATTTTTGCCCTTTTGCGAATGTTTGGAAGTGCTCTCTCAATTGACCCTTCCCGCACAATAGAGCTAGCGTGCGCGCTGATTTTGGCCGTCTCTCATGGCAGTGGCGGCTCCAAAATGCTGTCACTGAGCGATGGCTGGCAACAACAGCCGAAACTGTCCGCTTGAGTCAAAGCTTGACTCGAGCCAAACTCTTGAATTGACGCGTGAATACGGCCTTGGAACCCACGTTATCGCAACAGGCCGGTGAGATCGGCCCCGGTCACGTCCTCGGACGCTACGAGCTTCTATTGCCCATCGCTTCTGGCGGTATGGCAATGGTATGGGCCGCCCGCCTCAAGGGTTCGCGCGGATTCCAGAAGATTGTCGCCGTCAAAACGATGCTGCCAAAGCTGAGTGAAGACGAGCAGTTCGAGCAAATGTTTCTGGATGAGGCTTCGCTCGCTTCGCAAATTCGGCACCCGCATGTGGTCGAGATTCTCGATCTGGGCGAAGAGCACGGTATTTTGTTCTTGGTTATGGAGTGGATTGACGGCGTGCCGCTCAATCAGCTCATGAAGGCAGCGCGACCCAAAGGGGGCGTTCCGATACCCGTGGCGGTGCGTATTGCGATGCAGGCCTGCTCGGGACTTCAGGCCGCCCATGAATTGAAGGATGGCGACGGCAAACTGATAGGACTCGTCCATCGCGACATCTCGCCGCAAAATATCCTGGTCACCTACGACGGTGTATCCAAAGTCGTAGATTTTGGCGTCGCGAAAGCCACGGCCCTCGGAGGAGGCGCCACCGTAGCGGGACAAATCAAAGGCAAGGTGGCTTACATGGCGCCGGAACAAGTCAGAGGCGGTGCCATCGATCGCCGCGTTGACTTGTTCGCCATGGGAATCGTTCTTTATGCACTAACGACCGGCAAACATCCATTTCGCCGCGAGTCGGAAGCGGCCACGATGTACAACATCTGTGCGCCGCAGCCCGTCATGCCACCACGCAAAGTCATGCCGGATTATCCGGTGGAATTGGAGCACGTGGTGCTCAAGGCGCTATCCAAGGAAATGGACAAGCGGTACCAGACCGCCAACGAGCTACTCAAGGCGCTCGACCAATTGCCGCAGACCATGCGCGCGAGCACGGACGAAGATGTTGGAAAGTTCGTGATGAGCTTGTTCGGTGACAAGCGCGCGGAGCGACATGTCGCCATGTCCGAGGCCCTGGTGCGTGCCGAGGAAATTGCGCGAACTCGCGAAGCCCAACCGCTGACCAGCACGCCCGAGCCGCTGCGTCAAAGTGTGCATTCACAAGTAAGCTATGTGACACGCACGGGCGTCACCTCGAATGACGTGTCGGGCGTTCCGACGATGACCAATGCCACCGGAGCGATGACGGGCGTTGGGCTCACCTCACCGCGACGAAAGATAGTGATGGGGGCCGCAATTGCTGCGTTGGCGTTACTCGCCGGCGGCCTATTGGCAGCGCTCATATCGCGCAGTCCGACACCGGCAGCGGCGAAGGCTACTGCTCAGGCATCCGCGTCGGTTTCGGCCGCACCCAGTGCCTCGACGATTGCCATCAGCGAATCTGCAACGCCCAACCCCTCAGCGTCAATCGCTGCGCAACCAGCTGCCTCGGCTTCGGTTGAGTCCGTTGTCGATTTCAGCAACAAGGCGGGCCGAGTTTGGGGAAAGTCTCCGAAGGCAGCTGCGAACGGGCCATCCAGTGCCGCCAATCCAGCAACTTCTGCTTCGGCAAAAAGCAAGCCACCGGTCACGACCTGGAAACAGGATCCAGGGTTTTAGTTGGTTACTGCGTTTTAGCCAAGAACTGTGGGTCTTTCTCCAGATTTTGTAGTCCTGTTTTTCGTATGTGGGTTAAGCCCGTCACTTGCAAAAACACTTGAATCTCTATGCCATTCTGGGATTTGTTACTCGCGTTGGCACGCAGGGGCCCGACCCTGCGCGCGGCCCCTTGTTAGCAGCATTTCGAGACTTCTGAGTTTTTCGCCAGAATCTTTGTAACATCGACACCTGGACGATCACGTCGTCAAAACACGCCAGCCAAACTGAGGCCTCCCACGTCGGCGCCGGGAGCAGCCGGGTTGATAAACAGGCCCGCGCTCGCAGGCTTCGGCGGCTTCGGCTCGAGGACAATCAAGCCCACAGCTACGCCGATTGCCGCAGCGCCACCGATAACTGTTATCTTCATTAAAGCGTCATACGTGTTAAGATTGCTTTGAGCACTGTTAAATTTGCTTAGGTCGCTCGGCGAAAAGTTGGGGCATACTGGCTTGTCCGGGCACAGCCTATTTAGCGTGTTGATTTGCGATTGCCTCATTAGAAAAAACACGCCCGACGACACCAACAGCACACCGCCGCCAATTCCGACCGCATAGGGAACCACCCGCGAGGGGCGCGGCACCGGCGCGGCGGGAGCGGTCGAACCCGCATTTCCTTCGTTGTCGTTTGAGCTACTGCCTCCCGCAATCTTGTTCAAGAGACACGGTGACGCGCTTGGTTTCCTTCTCGGGGACTTCAACCGTCTCGGTGTAAGCCTCGTAGCCAGAAGAGCGCGCGGCAATTTGGTGAGGACCCGGGTCCAGTGGTACTTCGATACCTATTGAACTGGCACCGAGCGCTACGCCATCGAGTTCAATGGTCGCCGCCTCGGCCCCTTCGCCACGTTCAATGACTAGCTTTGGAATTCGTTCACGCAGTGCGTTGGTCTTGTCTTCGACTTCCTTATGAAAATCCGGACCCAGCGATTCGGCTTCGGACAGGGCAAGTTCGAAGCCTCCCAGTGCTGCTACCAGCTTGCCCAGCTTCTCTTCACAAAGTGCAATGTGATATCGCACTTGTGGCGTCATTCGAACCTGCCCGACTTCGCGGAATTGCTGTAAGGCTGCGGCCCAATTGCCGGCTTGTTCCAATTCAGTGGCCTGCTGAAACCGAGCACGCGCCTTGGACAATTCTTCCTTGTCAGGCGCGGCAACCGCAGCACCGGTGACAGCAGCTGACAGTGACGCACAGGCGAGCCCGACGGCTACCCTTTGCGTAAACTGTCGAACGCGAAGACTAGACATAATGTCAGTTTACACCGAATTTAAACCCAGCGAGCTGATTTCTTGTGGGTATTTTTACTTGGCAAAGACTGCGTCTATCGGAGTTTTCGGCCTCTTTGCCTGTTTTTGGCCCCGTGTTTTTGTCGGTCAGCTAGGCCGTCGCTCCCGAAAGCTAATGAATCTCCGTGCCAGTCCGGGAATGATTCATCACGCTGGCGCGCTGGGACCCAGCGCGCTGATCACCAAATCGTTCTATCGACCCGCCGCGGCAGGACCCGAGCAGATGTGAGGCTCCCTTTGGCCCTAGTAGCGCGATTCCGTTGAAACGATGGGTCCTTTGGACCCGGCCGCTGCGCGGCCAATCGCGCTACTATCCTCATTACCTTGGGCATTCGCCCAAACCCAAAATCGCTTCGCGATTTTCTAGTACCCCTCATCTCAAGAGATTCGGGGTACTAGGCCACGTTAGGCAGCTTGGCTAACGACTTGCGAAGCTCGTTGGCGTCATAGTCCGCGTCCGAGAGCTTGCCCTCGAAATAGTCCGTGTAAGCGCTCATGTCGAAATGGCCATGCCCGGAAAGATTGAACAGAATCGCCCGACTGGTGCCTTCTTGTTTACAGCGGAGCGCCTCATCGACGGCACAACGGATGGCATGGGTCGATTCAGGCGCCGGCATAATGCCTTCTGCGCGCGCAAACAGGACGCCTGCCTCGAAACAGGTCGTTTGTTGATAGGACACAGCTTCGGTGAGCCCCAGCGACTGCGCATGACTCACCAGCGGTGACATCGCGTGGTACCGAAGGCCGCCTGCGTGAAAGCCCGGCGGCACGAAACTGGACCCCAACGTGAACATCTTGAGCAGCGGTGTGAATTGACCCGTGTCACCGAAATCGTAAGCAAACTTGCCGCGAGTTAGCGAAGGACAGGCCGCGGGCTCAACGGCGATCAAACGCACCTTCTTGCCGCCGCGAAGCTGCTCACCTAGAAATGGGAAGGCAATGCCCGAAAAATTGCTGCCTCCGCCGGCGCACGCAATGACGATATCGGGGTAATCATTAGCCAGTTCGAATTGTGCAATAGCCTCGAGACCAACAACAGACTGGTGCAGGCACACGTGATTGAGAACACTGCCGAGCGCGTAATTAGTGCCAGGATCCTTTGCCGCAACTTCCATCGCTTCGCTAATGGCAATCCCCAGGCTGCCGGTCGTGTTGGGATATTCCGCCAGCAGTTTGCGACCAATTTCCGTCTCGGTACTGGGGCTTGCAACGCAAGTCGCACCATAGGCTTGCATCAGGGCCTTTCGATAGGGCTTCTGCTCAAAGCTAATGCGCACCATGAACACCCTAATCTCAATGCCAAACAGCGCGCCCGCAAAGGCCAGCGAGGATCCCCATTGTCCTGCCCCGGTTTCAGTCGAAATGCGTTTGATGCCAGCTTCACTGTTATAAAATGCTTGGGCCACCGCGGTGTTCGGTTTATGGCTGCCCGAGGGGCTTACTCCTTCGTATTTGTAATAAATGCGAGCCGGGGTATCGAGAACTCGCTCCAACCGACGAGCTCGGTGTAGCGGGCTCGGCCGCCATTGCTTATACACATCGCGGACGGGATTCGGTATTTCGATCCAGCGCTCCATCGACATTTCTTGCTGAATCAACGTCTTGGGAAAGATTGGCTCAAGCGCCTCGGGTCCCACGGGCTGACCCGTTCCCGGGTGGAGCGGCGGTGCCGGTGGTTGAGGAAAATCAGCCATGATGTTGTACCAATTCTTGGGGATCCGCGATTCATCGAGCACGTATTTGATAGGGTCACTCATTTTTGCACCATGGGGTCAAAAAGCCGGGCTCACGTTGCCGCATTCGGCTCGATTTGTCGAGAGTCATGGGTTCGCCCCTCCCTATGTCCCTCCCCCGGGGAGGGATTTCACCCACCCCTACCCCTCCCTCGAGGGAGGGGTATCTAGGCGCGTTACTTCGATTGACACATTCGAGCTCAATTTACGGATTTTGTTGTTGGTGCTTCACTGAACCGAGGCTTGGGGCTTTGAGGGACTAACCAGGCGAGCAGCTGACAATTCCCGAGGCTTCAATCTTTGCTGGCGGGACGTTGAGCAAGTAGCCGTGGCAGCGGCGGCTAGGGCCGGAACACGTGCGAAAGATCCAGTTTGACTTCCGGAAAGCTAGGTGTGACGAGCGTAGAAGCGCGATCGAAGCGCATCTCGAGCACATAGCCCTCAGCACCGAGCCGGTGAATCTCCACCAAACCAAGCTCACCATCCACGATCCAATACTCCGGAACCGCATAGCGCGCGTAAGTGCGCGGCTTAACGCGACGGTCCATGACGCGACTGCTCGGTGAGAGGATCTCCACAACAATGTCAGGCGGACCCTCGATGCCCCGATCCGTCACGAAGTGCATGCGCCCGGTGCGTACAATGGCCAGATCCGGCTGAAGCACATCTGTCTCGGACAGGATTACGTCTATCGGAGCATCGAACACCGATGCGATGCCGGTTTCTTCCAGTTGCTTCATCAACTCAAACTGGAGGCGGCGAGACACAGTCTGGTGGCGAGGCGCGGGTGCGGGATTCACTTCGAAGTCTCCATCAATCAGCTCCCAACGCCGCCCATCCGACGGCAGGGCTGCATACTCCGCGTAGGTGTAAGGAACGACGACCGGACGAATAGGCTGCATGGACGACCGTAGATTACCACAATTGCCACCATACGACTGCGTAATTGTCTGACGCAGTCTTCTCGACTAAAATCTCGCGTTATGGCGAATTATGTTGTCGCTGCGGCACGGAATCGGCCTGGTTGTCGCGTGAATATGCTTTCACCACGGTCTGTTTAGCTTCGCGGGTTATGCTATGATCCATCGAGTGATCGCAACGAAATCGGAGCTACGGGAATGGGTTCACCGCTTTCAAGCGGCGGAGCAGCGCTCCCGGCAAGCTCGCATTTCACGACCCATGTCCCCCGATGAATCATTTGCTAAAGCCCTAGAGCTTATGCGCTTGGCGGACGAATGCGGAATGCCCAAGAAGAACCCGCATCCAAGTAATGAGGCTCTGAAGGTTATAGCCACTTGGACCCGCCTCAGAAAAGCCGGCGGCATGCCTCATGGCACACAATGATCTTAGATCGGCATTGTCGGCATTGCAGCGTGGCCTAAAGCGCACGGGCGTACCTTACATGATAATTGGCGGCATCGCCGTAATCGCTCGGGGCGTACCTCGGCATACGCAAGATATTGACGCCACGATTGCCGCCGAAGGACTCGACTTAGAGAAACTTATTGAAGCATTTCAGAAGCAGGCCATCGAACCACGCATTGATTCCTGCCTTGAGTTTGCACGACAGAACCAAATCCTGCTACTTCGACACGCGCCCAGCAATACGGATATTGATCTGAGCCTCGCATGGCTCCCGTTTGAGCACGAAGCAATCGCGCGCGCCGAAACAATGCGGCTGCGCGGAATCAAGGTTCAAGTGGCGCGGGCAGAGGATCTCGTGGTGTACAAAGCCGTAGCCTGGCGCGATCGGGATCGCGCGGACATCGAGCGGCTCTTAGAGCTTTATGCCGATCAAATGGATATTGCGAAAATTCGTGCAATTCTAGTAGAGTTCAGTGAAGCGCTCGAATCTCCGGAGCGAGTCGCGGAATTTGACAGTCTGGTAACCAACGTGCTGCATCGCGCACCGTGACGAGCAGCTTAGATCGGGCAAGATATGTTTCTGTCGGTGCGCGCGAACACCGGGCCGCGGCGTTCACCGCAACGACCGCCACGTCGCGAATTGGGCTTATTTGTCATAATCCAAAACGGCCACACCATAGGGTAGACCGTAGTTTCGCAGCCCAAATTGGATAAGCCCTCGCGGTGGCCAAGTGAATGGCGCTTCCGGTGCTCAACTGCGCCTGCCGAATGCTGAGCTAAGTCTTCGAAATCTCCAGTGAATTGGGGCCGCTTGCTGTCGAGAACCCCGGGATATCTCTCAGCTTTCGATTCGATTCCCTGTTGACGAAAAAAAAAACAATGTACCAATTGCCGCGGATACGGTCGGGCGCTCGGGAAATGCAACTATTACTAAGCTCAATCACGCATCAGACAAATTTCCTACGGCACCGACTGAACAGGCTGAAAGGAAATACGATTCATGAAACAGTCCAAATTCATTGCAATCTTGATAAGTTCGTTAGCAATATCGTTTGCTGCCACCTCACATGCGACAATTTGGTACACTAGCGTACCGGGCGCGGCATGCTCGCTAGTCAACGTTTCTGATCACCACTACAATAGCAACGAACAGCGCTGGTATGGCGGACTCGTAAATGACAACTATACCGGTGTTACCGGAATCGCTGTTTGTCCGCTTTCACCGCAGAGCCCTTCGGGCTCATCACCAGCTCCCATTAATGACATCACCCAGGTTTATATATCGGCTACTAATGGTACCTTCCAAACCAATAGCGCGTGCTTGTTGTGCACTTCGTACAGCAGTTGCATTTATGGTAATAATCTTAATTATAATTACTACTATTGGACTGGATCTTGGTCTGAATCGCCCATGGAGATTGAATGTACAATACCGGGTCGTGGCATAATTACGAACTACGGTTGGAATCAGACTCGTTGAACCTATTTAGGCCTTCCGCAGGATCGCGGCTGACTCGCGATTGGGTCAGCCGCAGCGAAGTAGGTTGAACCAGAATGAAGCGCTTTCTACTGTTCGCAGGGTTGGCGGTGACAGTTCTAGTGTGTGGCTATTTGCTTGGACGGACGGCGAGGAACGCTCCAGCTGTCGTGAATGGGCCGGCGTCTTCAGCAGACACCGGTGTTCAGGGTGATGATTCCAGAATCATGTCGGCAATCGCTCGAATCGAACAGAGGCTTGAATTGCTTGAGGCCAGACCAGCGACCGCTCCGGTCCAAGCCAGTGCCACACCTGCTGTATCAGATACGGAACCGCCGCCCTCCGTTCAGGACATGCACCAGGAAATACAAGATCGTCAGGCCGGTATTGCTGCGGAAATTGAAAAGAGATTGGCAACTGAGCCAAGAGACAAATTCTGGGCCACCGCAGCTGAGGAACAACTCCGTCACGCGGCGAAAGCTTGCTCCGGAGACAATGGAGACAACAAAGTTACCGCATTGTCTTGCCGGACGAGTATCTGCAAAATTGAGCTTTCCGTTCCGGCAAAGGCTGGTGTGCCGTCAGCGGGTACCTTGCCCTTCTTTGTCGAGGGAATGGCTGGTCTCAGACGCTCAGAACCTGTGCAGCAGTCGGATGGTTCGTATACTCTCGCCTTTGACTTCTTCCGAAAGGGCTATCCGATGCCCGGAACAGAATCAGCGCAGTAATACCTGGCGAGAAAGCTTGCCACCGAACTTGACCGATTCTCAAAACGAAACCCCAAGCGCCAGCCGTAATCCGAGGTCAACCTTTTGCATCACTCGCTTTGGCAGCATTCCAATAAGTTGCGTGAGCATGGCCTTGTCCATGGTCATTACTTGACACACCAAAGCGACCGAGGGGGATTTTAGGCCTGAGCCCTCCGGCTCAAGCTGCACGTTACCAGCGGCCGTCGCTCGTTTCAGATTCGACGTAATGGGAACAATCATGACAGTCGCAAGTTTGCTTTCCGTGAGCAAATCGTCCTGAACGATGATCACGGGCCGAAGCAGCGCGGGTGCCGAGCCCTTGGGCTCACCGAGATCGGCCCACCACACTTCCCCTCGCTTCACTCGTCACTCCATTCAACTGACGAGAGCAATTTCTTCGCGGCGCGCCGTCGGAATTCAATTAGGTCATCCGGACCCGCGTCGGCAAATGCTTCATTGTATGAAGCGGTAACCGCTACGTCGCGCTGCACACCGAGATACTCTTGCACTGCGCGCGTGAACAACTCGCTCCGCGAAACACCCAGCCGTTTTGCGGCCCGCTCGGCTTGCTTAAAAACTTCGTCCGGAATTGAGATGGCCGTTTTCATCGATTGGTATAACGAAGGTTATACCCGAAGCATGCTCCTGACAAGTCGTTTTTCGGTCACTCTTGAGGCGATGACAAGCCGAAACGCCAGCCATCTAAAACCGCGTCCAAGAATCCCGTCCCCTCAGTCGCTCGAGTGACCTCACAGAACCATCGCCGCGATCACCCGCGCGACTCCAAGCCCCGCTAGAAAAGCCTGTGCGAAGGAGTCGCGCGCCCCTGAAAAGACGAATCACGAAGACGAGAAGGGTCATCGCCCGGGCGACAAAGGCCATCGCGGCAATGACAGTGTCCCCTCGCCTGACCACGCGGCGCAACGCCAAGGTCAGTGCCATCGAAATATGCAAACCGAAGTTGCCCGCCCAGATACCCCGCACTTGAGTGCGTGGCTGAGGTGGCTGAAAATTAACGATTCGACGACCAATTCCTCGAGAAACAGTCGATCCAATACATCCTTGTCGCGAAGAGTCTGTTTCGTGCGCAGCAGCGCCTCGGGCGAAAGATATGGGATCTCGATTCCCTGAACATTGGCAATTTCAATATCACTTGCCACGTCATTCAACGACACGCTGCACGCAAGGGCGAGTAAATCGATTACGACTTCGTCGGCCACCCTCACTACCGTGTATTTGCGAACGTCATCCGGTGTCATTTCGAGCACCGCCTTGTCTTCCAAAATAGACAACGCATCACGCAGTCGCTCGATATTTTCAGGATCCGGAGCGACGAGTAGGTCAATGTCCATGGTTGCGCGGACGAACCCGTGATGGATCATCGCAAACCCTCCGATAACCGCGTACTTTACACCGTGCTCATTGAGACTCTGCGCTATTCGCACGAGGTCTGCTTCTGTCGGTGCGCGCGCGAGCAACGGGCCGCTTCGCGAATTCTCCAAGCCTCTGCCTCCTCGAATGACTCAAAACGGAAAACGCCCCGAGCGGATATTCCACTAGGGCACAAGGCCGCCGCCGTGTCTTGAAAAGCGCGCGCATCCGCCGGTGATCGCACCGGAGCCACACGCACACCAACGGTCTTGATAGACTCAGCCACAGGCAAATTGTACAGCCAATCATTCGTCCCAGCCAACGGACAATATCGGAATGATTCCCGTCAAAAACCACCGCTAAGCACAAGCCCCCAACAAAAAATCTTCTCGCCCGATCTCAAATACGCAACGTCCAGTATCCTGCGGGACGTCACCGCACGACGCCAATCACCGCCTCAGCATGAGCCCCCAACAAAAAAATCTTCTCGCCCGATCTCAAATATGTATACCGAAGTATCCCGCCTAGATACCCCGCCCTCGAGGGCGGGGTTGGGGTGGGTGAAATCCCTCCCCGGGGGGAGGGACATAGGGAGGGGCGAAACTACAAACCTATGACATACCCCAACGAAGGCTCAAGCACCGTGCCACTCGAAGGCAGCATGAACATGATATTGAGATTCAACTGAACGCCACCGTTGGGACCCAGCGGGAAAATAGCGCCGCCACCGATCGTGCCAAAACCCTGACCCATTTTGCGCCAGGCGTCGTAGCTTACCAATGATATGCTGTTGCTCTGCTGGGCCCATGTCACCCCGTCTGACTCCAGCGCGCAACCAGCGGGTTCCTTAGTGGGATCGGTGTTGTTCTGGAGACAAGTACCTTTGGTGACCCGTATCTGTAGGCCTGCACCGTGACCTTGCCATCCACTTGCGCCATGCCACCACCTACATGGATGTAGGGATGAATACCCGGCATCGATAGCGCCTTGAACCAATAGGTCCCCCGCGCTTCGATGTGGACCGGCAAGAACGTCGTCGTTTGAGAAGGAACGCCACCCGTGTATTTTATTGAAGGTGGACCGCCGTGAAAAGCCATACCCGCACGGCCACCGATCGTGACATTGGGCGTAAGTGCGTAGTCAAGCGACAGCAATGCGCGGACTGTTGCCATCGCAATTCCAGAATTCACGTTTCCTGCCCACCCACCGTCTATACCCAGTGGACGGATCTGAATCGAATCCGGGCCTTCAGGGTCAGTGCTAATGGTAGAGCTGCCGGGCTGGTAACAAGTGTATGTTCCTTTGAGTGCGCTATCGTTGGGAGCGCTGAACCGCACACGTCTTTGGCCGTCGAGGTAACCCACAAATCCGGCGCAAAGTGAATGCCTATCATCACCCGGCGGTACTTGCCGCCGCCGGCGGTGTCGCCCATTTGACAGAAGCCATCCGTGCAGCGGCCGCTGTCGCAGTCGGCGTTGGTCTCGCAACTGGGAGCGTTCTCGCAAGTGCCGCCCGCGCAGTACAGGCCCTTTTTACATTTCTCCGCCGGGGTACAGCTGTCGCCCCAGCCGCCGCCACTCTTACAACCCGGCATACCCGGCGGGCATTCGCCACCCTCGACAGCAGCCGCGCCCGCTTTGCCGCAGCGCGCTGGGGGAGAACCACCGGGGAAGGCCGGCGCCGGTTGCGATGACTGCGCCACGACAGCGAACTCAGCGGGGGCCAGCTCGTTGCCCGAGCGTGTCGATCGTCTCGCCTTGGGCGTTTTGCGCGATGACGTACCACTTCAGACTGCCAGCGGTCCGCTACGCCATCACAAGGGATTTGCGCGCGCAGCGTGCCGGCCTCGACCTTCATAGGGACGGTCTTGAATGCGTCAGCCCCAGCACTCTTGTAATTGAGCTCGCCCTTGGTGACGCCGGCCGGCGGAGTACAACTCACTGGAATGGGCTGGACGCGTTTGAATCTCGTAACCGGCAGTGGGCGTGCAGGAAAGTCCCCCTGCGGCCTCGGCGGGTTCTGCTCCACCGGCAGCAGGATTGGCCGTTGCGGCAGCCGGCGCGGCGCCACCACCGCCCGCGGCCTTATTGAATTCCGCCAGAACCTCGGGGGTTGCCAACGCTGCGTCCAGGGCAACACCGGGATCAGCCGCCTTGGCTCTTATCGAATGCTTCCTTGGCGCCGGCCATGTTCTGCTTACCGCAGCCACGCACTAGGCCAACGTACATGTAAGCCTTGGCAACGACGGCCGGACTACAGTCTTTGCCACAAGCCTTGACGACACCGAGCAACATGGCTTCGGCCTTGTCGAACTCGGTGGCGAGGTAGTGAACGTTAATGGCCTCGTCTATCTTCTTTAGAGCAGCACCGTCTTTAGGTGCCGCAACGGCAGAAAAAGAAAACACGGCCAACAGAATTGTGATTGCGATTCGAAGAGTTAGTTTCGGGTTCACTGCGGATCCTCCAAGGGATCAGTTTAGGAAAGGCCTTGCCGGAGTCTGGGGCGACATTAGCTAGCGCGGCCGGGCAGTCCCGTCACGCTAGGCAGTTACGGGGATTGGCCTCACTTTGCCATGTCGGTGCGCACAAATTGCACCCTTCGGTTTAGAGCTCGGTTGTTATCGGAATCATTGGGTACGATTGGACGTTCGAGACCATAGCCGTGGGACGTTAGCCGGTCGGAGGAAATGCCATGTTCGATCAGATACGTCCGGACTGCGGCAGCGCGTAGGTCGCTCAACCGCTTGTTGTAGTCGGGGCCGCCCTTATTGTCCGTGTGGCCCTGGATCTCCATCTTCATGTCCGGGTACTTCTTGAGAATCTCGGCCACCGCATCGACAACCGGGAAGCTGTCCTGGCGAATGATTGCCTTATTGTACTCGAAATGGATCTGCTGCGAGATCTTGATTTCAGTCTCAGTCACGACGGCAAGGGCTGGTTTCTGCGGGCAGCCCTTGGGCTCCTTGTCAGCGGGACCGGGCTCATTCGGGCACATGTCGTCAACGTCCAGAACCTTGTCCTTGTCGTTGTCGGGGTCCGGGCAGCCGTCTTCGTCTTCGAAGCCATCGCGATCTTCAGCCTCGTTAGGACACTTGTCCTTGCTATCCACGATCTCGTCCGCGTCGTTGTCTGGATCCGGGCAGCCGTCATCATCCAGATACCCGTCCTTGTCTTCGGGATCGAGCACGCATTGATCGAC
Source organism: uncultured delta proteobacterium (assembly GCA_963835565.1). Lineage (GTDB taxonomy): Bacteria > Myxococcota_A > Polyangia > Polyangiales > Polyangiaceae > FEN-1139. The sequence continues at coordinate 74,343 of CAWIGY010000046.1, read as the reverse complement.
TGAATCAGGAATGCCGTCCATGTCGGTGTCCGGATCATCCGGGCAGCCGTCGCCGTCCTCAAAGCCGTTGTAGTTCTCTGGCTGGTCGGGACATTTGTCGACCGAATCGATGTAGCCGTCGCCGTCACGGTCGCCGGCGTAGGCACATTTATCGGGCGGCGACAGGAAAACCGCCGCATTGGCGTTGGGCTCGGCTATCCAGAGGTGGCGTTGCGCTTTGGACGCGTAACCTTGCTCCAGCTCGATTTGCGCAAATTCGAGGTGACTTTCCGCTAGGGCTAGCTCCCGGGGCGCGCAGTACTTGGCGCCGTTGTCCTGGGCTTGCTTGACAACGTTCTTCAGCCCTGCCACTTGCCCTTGCATCTGTGACGTCTCCGCACAAGCCATCAGCACGGACGCGAAACACATCAAACCCCAGTGACTCCGACGAAGTACGACCCTCATCGCGCCGTCTCCTTGTCACCGGCTGCGCTTGATTTGCCTGCGGCCTGATTACAGCGCTGCACGGCTTGGTCGGCGTAATCGTAGGCCGCATTGGCGAGAGTGAACGCGTCACCATAGTCGGCCTCCGCCGCTTCCGACATGGCCTTGTCGAGATGTTCTTTCGCCAACGTGTACTCGTAGGGCGCACGTTGCTCAGCGCCGGCATTGCGCGCTTCTTCCACTTTGCTCGCCGCTGCGTTGACACGCAGCGCGTACAAGCGAATTGCCGCAACCCGTCGGCTCACGGCAATTGGCATGAGCAACGCGAAAACGCAAAGCGCGTCTTACGGAGAGCTGCGTTCAATGAGGTTGAGAGTTCAATCGGGGATTGCATGCGGCCCTCGGAGACCGACTATCGTCGAAACAGACGCTACCAACGAGCAAAAACCCACGTCAACCAGGCAGCCGATGCCTGAGGGCGTAAATCGACATCCGCCGGGGCATCCCGAAGCACGAGGCCTCGGCGCCGAGCCCCGCCCGGACCCTGCCCGGCCAACGGTTCGCAAGCGCGTACAAGAACGCCCGCCATTATGACGGGCGTTCCGGGAGGCAGACAGAAAACAAGCAAGAAGATCACAGTCGCCGATAGATGCCAACAACTTTTCCAAGAAGCATCGTCGATTTGAAATCCATTGACCGAACCAGAATCGGGGCCATCCGGCTATTGGCCGGCTGGAACCGAATGTAGTCTCGTTCGGGGTAGTAATATTTCACCGTGGCTTCGTCACCAATCAGCGCCACGACCACATCACCGCGGTCAGCAGTAGGCTGCTTTCGAACGAAAATGTAGTCCCCGTTGAGAATGCCAGCTTCGACCATGGAATCGCCGGCTACTCGAAGACCAAAAACGTCGCGACCGCCGCGCAGCAAGCCCCGATCGACATGCACCGTGTCGATCACGTTCTCTTCCGCCAAAAGCGGCAACACCCGCCGCTACGCGGCCCAGTACCTGCACTTCGACCATATCGGCGGCGTCGAAGGTTTCGGGTGGAGAACTATTCGTCGTCAGCGCCGGAACCCATCGATTCAACCAGTTTGAGCGCGCGGCTCTTCATGTCTTCGCGGCGCAAGTAACCTTTGCGCTCGAGCGCGCGCAGGTGATCATTGACACCGTTCGTTGAACGAATGCCCATGTGCTCACCAATTTCCCGAAGCGTGGGTGGGTACCCGCGTTGATTGATGGATTGCCGGATGAAATCCAGCGTCTGCAGCTGGCGCTTGGTCAAGCCCTGCATAGTGGGCAGAGGATACTGAACGGGTGTTGGCGAGTCAAATTCGCAGCACGATAAATCGCAAGATTATTGAGGGCACGCGTGGCACCGATTGGCCGTTGCCAGTCGGCGCGAAATCTCGGCAACTGTCCGATCGACCGGATAGCTTCGCACCCGACCTGGCCCGCCAGCGGCGGGTGCGGCGGGCCGAGTCGTAAGCGCATCTATCCGAATCGACCGCTGACCGACAAGAACGTCAGTTTGTCGTTGGTTTCGCGCAACCGGGCGCTGAGCAGCGCACGAACCCCCAGAGCACCTCGTAGGCCAGTTCCTTACGGGAAAAGAGCAAATCGTCAAATGCGTCTTTGGGTATCGACAAGAAGCCTGCAGGACTCGTGGACAATTGCGTCCGCCGAACGCGGCGACTCATCGAGTAGGGCCATTTCACCGAACACTTCGCCGGGACCCAGATATCGCCAGTGCCTCCTCGCCCATGCCCGCCACGTTTCGACTGATGCGGACCTTGCCTTCCAGGATCAGGTACAGGCGCTCGCCCGAATCCCCGTGATGAAATAGGTAACTGCCCCGCTTTGTGGTCTCTTCCTCGGCGAATCGCGAGCAGAAGCTCCAGCGCGGCCGGTTTTAGCCCCTGGAATAGCTCCGCGCGCTGCAATGGTTCAATCGGGGAATTCATCGAGACGGCGCAATATACCGATAGTCTGCCGGATAACTCAAACCTGAACGGACTATCTCGGCCGCTTTAGGCGCTCAGTCGCCTTAGCGCGTAAACGTCACGTTAAATGGAGGAGTAGTACTGACCACGGGTTTCCCGTCGGAATTCAGTGCCACGTCGAAGCCTTTGCGAAACGCGCATTGTTGCGCTTGGCGCCCAAATCCATGACCCGGGTCGTTGAGCACCGTGACTTTCTGCGCGCGTCCGTCTACGCCAACTGTCACCATGATGCGGACGCGCATGAAGTTGATTTGGTCGGTGTCCGCCTCGGGGGGAAAGCCGCAATCGTTCCAGCTCGTATCGGCGGGCTGGGCGCACGAGAAAGATCCTGTTGCGTCGCGACGCTGTCGAGTTTGCCGTTGCCTCGGCTGCCAATTTTGCCGCCGGTTTTCGCTTGAGTCTGTCTGACCGCGGTCGTAGAGGTGCCTTTGGCTGAGGTGACTCCGCCCACGTAATGATCGCCATCGCCCGTGACAAAACCATCCCCGGTGAGATCCAAGGGGGCATCCGGATCTGGAGCTGCCGTCAACACTTTGCCGGCTTGTGCTGGAGCTGGCGGTGGAGCTTCCGGCCTGCGGATTGCGGCTCACTGCTTTGGGCTGGGGCTCGGGTTCTGGCGGCGGTGGTGCCTCGGGAGGCGGCGGCGGGGGCTTCGCGGGTGCCACCTCGACGGCGTACGTGGCGCGAATGTCATCCCGAACTGTAGATTGTACCAGTGCCGCAAAAGCCCCCAAATCAATCAGCGCCGTGTAGCCATGCGCCGCGGCCGCGCCATGTACGCTAAGCGCGAATGCTAGGCCAACCGTCATGCCAAGCCGATTTTGACGCTCCCCAAGTGCCCTCACTCTGGCTAGGGGATCAGGTCGGAATCGGCTGGGTTTCAAGACAAGCTCGCGGGCGTCGCTGTGCAAAGGCAGGGCGGACGTCTGAAGATTTCCAGGCTCAGCCTGAGATGTGCCGTCAACCGGTTCAGCGGAACTTCGTTGTAACTTCTCGCCACCGCAAGACATAGAAAGCTCATTGCGAAGGCTGCAAAGTGGGGGCCGGTTTATCTAGGCTGGGCGCGACGGCAAAGGCGATTTTCGCTACCCCCGCCCGATTCAGTAGATCCAAAACATGAATCACGCGCCCATGCTCAACCTTGGAGTCAGCCCGAATTACGGCGCGCAAATCCTTGTTCTTTTCTTTGGCGCGCTTGGCCAAACCCGCGATAGCGTCGTCATTGGGCGCGGGTGCCGAGTCAACCGTCGTTTTTCCGTCAACCGTCAATTCAATAGAGAACACGGTTTGAATGGTCTCACCGCTGGCTGCCTTCGGCAGATCCATGGGCATGCCTTGTGACACGATGATGCGCGCTGTCACCATGAAAATAACGAGGAGCACCAGCATTACGTCCACCAAAGGGGTGACGTTAATTCCCGAAATTATGCCATCGTCGTCGCCGTTACTCGCAGCGGCCATCTTCGTTCACTCTTCCGCAGCGGGCGCGTCGGTTTGCGCCACTAGGTGAGAAAGCAATACGCGCGTCAAGGCTTCAGTATTGGCCAAGATTGATTTGGATTTGCGCATAAAGACGTTGTAAGCCGCAACGGCGGGGATCGCGACGGCCAGACCAATAGCGGTCGCGACCAGCGCTTCAGCAATTGCAGCCATGACCTGTTGCGGCGCCATTCCGGCGGCCGCAGTGACGGCAGCCGACACCTTGTCCTCTTTGCCCAGGGCTTCGAAAGCCTGGATAACACCAATGACTGTGCCAAATAGGCCGATAAAGGGCGCATTGTTGCCGACGGTGCCGAGGAAGGCGAGACGTCGCTCCAGCCGCATCCTTTGAAGGGCGGCAGCCCCCTTCATGGCTTCATCGGCCGCGCGGGCGCCACGATCCGCCTCGGCAAGCCCGGCACTTACTACCGCAGCTTCGGCGCTGGGGGAACCGTCGAGGAGCTTTTTGGCCTCGTCCAAGTCGTCATTGCGCAGGGACTTTCGCAGCTTCTCTGATAATTTTGCGATATCGTCGCGTAAGCTAAAGAAGAACCAAGCTCGTTCAAGCATGATGGCCACGGAGATGACGCTGAGGCCAATCATCAGCCACATGACCCACCCCGCGCCAAAATCGGACATCAACCGTTGAAGCCATTCGACCAGATGCATGCTCGAGAACCTCGACCTTCAATAACGCACAACCAATCCACATCCACAAACCGTGTGGGGCAGAGGTGGCACAACCGCCAGGTCGCGCCGCCGCTTTGCGGAGCCTGCCTAGCACATCCGGTGGGCTGTCCCCACCGATTACCGGGGCTGACCCTGCGAACGCTCGTGGCGACCGGTCTGTTCCCGCAACCTCAAGAAATGATTTCGGCCAGCCGTTCATTGTTATAAATCAGACCATGATTTCTAATTATGAAACTCCAAATTGACGCCGCATCATTCTGACTTCCGCTGGTTCGCAGGCTTCAAAACTACCTATGGCCGCCGTCGTAACCTCTAAGCTACCGTGCCACACACAAGCGTCAAAGCTTGACCGGGAATTACTTTGTCGTGTTGGCCGCCGGGGTCCCGGCCCCAGCGGCTGCGTTTGGTTAAGTTTGTTCTATTTCTCACGGTACCGTTGAGCTGATCGCCCGAAATTGCACAAAATCGCGTGAACGCAAGATTGCGAAACTACTCCTAAATTACCAAAAGGATTGGATCTTGTGTCATTGCAACATCACGGGTCATCACGCGATATCACATCTTCTGAGATCGTTAAGTCAACGTCAGGTCAACGGAACACTGGTAGGGTCGAGGACTGGCGCGGTTGCGATATGCAACGGGGAGTAGCTGTTGCCGGCGGCTTTCGCCTCGTGTCGGTGCCTCAATCCGTCGCGTCGCTCCGTTTCCAGTCCCCGCCCGCTCGCACGCAGCGTGCGAATTTCTCGCACTACGACTATGAGTCGGGCTAGACGTCAACCGCTTGCTCGTTCTTTTTCTTCTTTTCTTTGGGGGTGTAGTTCGAGGTTTGGCAACGGTCTTGGATACAACTGTTTTTGGCATAGAACTTTCGTGTGGCTGCACGCTGGAGCCAGTTTCGGGTTTTGGTTGCAACGTTTGCGCGGGCGAGAGAGAAAACGACGAGCTGGTGTCGATCGACTATTCGCACTCAGGGAACCGACCTCGTCTGGTGCCAGAACTAAATCTGGCCGAAATCGCCCTTGATTCTTGCCATTTAGCAGGCATTAGCAATCCCAAATTTCGACCCAAATTGCCGGTATACTCGACCCGATGAACGGCGTATTGCTTCAGTTTGTCGTCACCACTCTGGCCGGATGGGTACATCGCGGCCAGCAGCAGATTGTCGATTACCTCATAGAAGAAAACCGTGTCCTCCGTGAACAACTTGGGAAGAAGCGCTTACGCCTGACCAACGATCAACGACGAAGACTGGCAGTCCGTGCCAAAGCCTTGGGCCGTTCGGCCCTGAACGGGATCGCCTGCATCGTGACACCAGACACTCTGCTACGTTGGTATCGCAATCTCGTCGCCAAGAAGTACGACGGCTCCTCAGCACGCGGTCCGGGTAGACCACCAACCGAGACTGATATTGCCAAGCTCGTCGTTCAAATGGCTGCTGCGAACCCGGGTTGGGGCTATACAAGAATACGCGGGGCACTTTGGAATCTTGGTCACGATCTTGGCCGATGCGGGTATTGAACCAGCACCCGAGCGCAGCAAGAGAACGACTTGGAAGACCTTCTTGAAGGCTCATTGGGGAGCGATTGCAGCGATGGACTTCTTCACGGTGGAAGTTCTGACTTGGCGTGGGCTTGTACGATATTTTGTACTGTTTGCTATCGACCTGAAAACTCGGCGCGTTCATGTCGCTGGAATAGTCCACGAGGCGTACGGTCAATGGGTGGAACAAGTTGCTCGAAACCTCACTGATCCTGTTGAAGGTTTCCTTCGTGACAAGCGCTACCTGATCCACGATCGAGATTCGTTGTTTACACGTCGATTCGTGGAAATATTGGAAGCCGCTGGCGTGAAGTCGGTCAAGCTACCCGCCAGAAGCCCAAATTTGAATGCTTACGCTGAAAGGTTCGTATTATCGGCCAGACGAGAATGTCTGAACAAAGTCATTCCCTTCAGCGAAAAGCATCTTCGAGAGATCGTCTCCGAATTTATGGAACATTATCATCGGGAACGAAATCACCAAGGCCTCGACAACCGATTGATCGAAGCAACGTTAGCGAACGCGCCCAATTCAGGCCCCATCAAATGTCGCGAACGATTGGGTGGAGTCCTCAACTTCTATTACAGAGACGCAGCGTGAATTTGGCTCGCTCGAATATTGGCACCATACGAGGTACTAGTGTTGTGGATTCCGATTTTCGGCTCTTTTGGCGGGCAGTAGTGCCAAATTGAATCCAGGCTTCCACCCAAAAATATGATCTCAAGTTCATTTCCTGCATTTGGTTTCCTGCGGCCGACGCGGTGATAAGATAAAATATGGCTCGAAGCTCCGGCACTCAAATGGGGTCGGTGCTCCTGATCGTGCCCCAACTAATTGCAACGGGCTGCGGAAGCAGGACGGCTCTTGAAGAAACAGCCATGCCCCATCAAACGGGGGGATCCTCAGCTACAGGCGGTAAAGTCGGCATGGGCACCATGGTTAGCACCGGTGGCACCACCAGCATCGGCGGCACCTCGTCCATCAATACCATTGAAATGGGTTGTCCTGAAGCAACGCCCGTGTGCCTTCAGCAGCTGCGGCATAGGGATGGTTTCCTGGCCGCGTATCTATTTGACAACCGACGATGGTTGTGAGACTTTCTCCGGTGTAAGAGTTCTCTAGGATCTGAAGTGCTCTACTGGCCTTCAGGGAGGCCCTGGCAATGGTGCCGGGGCCTTTTGTTTTCTCAATTAGGTGAAAGCCCACCTAGCGGGGGAGGCCATGGCGGGCTTTCTGGGGAGCGGTGCTCCCAAAGTCAGTTCGTGGTGAGGAGACGTCTACTTGTGGTGAGCTAGACCCCGGACCCTGATCAGAGTGCTCTCAAACAGCTCTTGGGCACGGGTGGCACCTAGCTCCAGAATTGCGCCTATGAAGGTCTCTTCGAGGCTGTTGGATGGTTTAGCTAAGCCTTTAGTAGCTGCTCGGGTGCCCTTCATGCCAACCTTCAAGGGAGTAGACCCCTTTTGCTTGTCGGCGCTTCTGAGGGTGTAGACGTAATTGGGACCGAACTTGACACCTGCTTTCTTTCCGGCAGCAACTAATTCCATTGCACTGAGTGCAGGATGCTGTCGAATGAAATCAGCTTTTGAGGGTGCGAGTCCTTTGGAGCTGGCTTTCTTCAATGCAGGGGCTTTGGCTGCATGTGAGGTCTTCTTTTTCCCTTTGCCAGCGGTGCCCTTCTTTGCTTCGGATCTCAACGTGTAGATGTAGTTCTCGCTAAGATCAATTCCCGCTTTTTTGGCTGCAGCAATCAATTCTTTGACAGAAATACTTGGGTGTTGCCTGATGAAATCGGCTTTGGACGGGGCCTGCTTGGTGGTGGATTTCTTGGTAGGTGTAGATTTTGGGGTCTTCTTGGAGGCCATGTTTGCCGGAGGCTAGGCCAAGTGGTATCGAAGGTCAATCTTTGGGGGTCAACGTTCCTAGGAATTTCTGGCGGAGATCGAGTAAGGCGGGCTGTTCCTACTCAATCGAAATAACCATTTCTCCGACGATTTGCTACAATTTGCTCCCCTATGCCTTGAAGCTTCACTTTTCAAGTGAGGTTAGAGTGCACTGGGGGACGTGCCCTAGTTTGCCCCTCTAGAGCCAAGAACCCTGCCAAGAGAGGCCCGCCTGACCCTGCCATGTCTGGTTTATCACGGGGTGCCGGTTACAGGAAGTCCACCGTAGTCACATCCACTCGATCAGGTGGCTGGCCATCTTTACTCGACGCTTCAATGATCTTTTGCTCAGCAATCTGTTTGCAGGCTTCAACACCATGGATGGTCATGGCTTCATGGGAAATGGCAACTGAAACATTCTTGCCGTTGACACTGGTTTGCAGAACTTGCTCGAAAGTTCCGGTATTGAGGCTTTGTCTGCCTGTCCACACAATTGCCGATGGTCTCCCCTCATGAGACATAAATCAAGATTCGCAGAAGACGGTTGGTCCGTCAAGATCCTTCGGAGCCATATCGACGTTGAGTTCTGCAACATTGTTGACTGAAGGTTAAGAGGCGAGAGCCCACCGGAAAGCGGGGGGGAGGGGGTTCCGGTGGGCTCTCTCGGAGCATCGTCAACATTGCGGTAATTGCAATGCTCCTGACGGGTAATGTACAGCGTGCGGATTCTCAGCTCAAGCCTCTGAATGTTGAATGGCGCTCGCTCTTCAACGGTCTCCATGGTGAAATTTGTTTCACGTTTCCGTTAGCTCATGAAGCACTTGTTCTTCATGAAAGTCGATGCTGAAGCCCAACACATTTAGCCAGCTTCAAAAATGCAATCTTGCGTGGAAATGAACCACGTAACACTATGGCCCAATCACGCTTACGGATTTCCATGATGACGGTAAGCGGCTTTTTCCCTCCTGGGACTTGAATGCTTATCTTTCGAGGTGTAATTGGGTCATCCGGGGATGGAGGTTCGAGATTGCAGTCAAAACCGTGCCCCTTTAGAAGTAGAAGATAGGCTTCAGCTATACGATTTAGGTATTCTCGTTGTTCAGGTGTCAGGGGCGCAGTAAGATCCTCATCGAATCCGATCCCCGAGTCAAAGTCGGCGGACTCCTGCGAGGGTCTCATATCGACGGTATCTTCCATTGCCGAATTTCGATGGTAGACCTTCCAAGTTATTGTTAAGATTCCATCGTTGCTTTTTCTGCCAATAATTTCAAGTTCACCCTTCCTTTCAATTTCTGACTTCCACTTATTAAATACCTCTTGAAACCCAGGGCCTTCCTCGAAAACTTGAACTCCCTTGTCTAACGGGTTTGGCCCATTTACCATGGGGTAAGATTGGGCTGACTTTGCTTCAGCTTGCAAGACTAATTAGATTCGTACTACCGTCGGCTTCCGAGTTTAAGGCACCGCCCCATCCGTCCGCCTCTCTACCTGAAAGTTAGCATGACATCAATTTTGGGCTCACCAGGGCTGGTAAAGGTAAATGTTGGACCAACATCTTGCTGCTTGGTCAACTCGAACTCAACACTCGACTGTTGACCTTGATGAATCCCGGCAGCGATGGCCTCGATTTTAGCGGCTGTCCCGAACATGAACAGGCTTGCTCCCCCTTTGTCCTGACGGTGGTATCAATGTCATCATAGCAAGGGGCATTGGCTTCGAAGTCGTAGGGGCCACTTCCGAAACTCAGACTGCCCCTAATTAGCCGCTTTCCGTCTTGCTCCGTCCCAATAAATGAAATGTGGAGCCTAGGTTTCTCGCTTGCCTCAAGGGAAGCCTGAACGGCTTTCTGGAGCTCGTCATGTGAGACTTGCATTGGCTTCGTGATTTGGACAATATTTGGCATTTATGCTCCATTCTTCATGGGCAACGATACGAAGTTCACGAGTGTTGAAACGGCCAGCAACCGTCGAGCCTTAGAGGCTTTTTAATTGACCGGTAACGCAGTAAAGATTGGTAGGTCTTTCGGTGTTTCTCACGTTCAACTACCTAGCCCTAAAGTTACCGATTGGCCGGTGGCTGCGGGACACTGGCTGTTCGCTTTCTTGCTGGTCATGAGCTGAGGATGTGCGACCGACTCACCGTTCATGGCGAAATCTCCGAAATCACGATCGCCATTTCATCTCAATTCGAGCAGCGGTTCAGGCCACGGCGGCCAAAGTACAACGTTTCTCCGTCGACAGGACCTGGGTACGAGGGCGGGCCCTAAGGGAACCTGACTGCAATCGTAGGCATCACTTCTGCCCCAACATGCTCCAGCGGCGTGCTCACCAAGGAATTAGCCGTCTAGTCCTTGGTAGGGCTTCACCGATAGTTCAATAGTATGTCCCTCAGGCTTCATAACTATTGGCATGGTGGGCCTATCTGCGAACCCTTCGAGGGTCGACTTGGTCGTTGCTCCCGCACGTTCTCCAGACATTAGTGCTTTGGTAGTCTGTGCAATCGGTTCATCTTTGATGTCATCAACCACGTGAAGTACGTCTACAATTAGGTAAATTGCTGGAGTGCCTCGTCTTCTAATCTGGATCTTTTGTCCCACTAAAGGAATGCCACCGAGCTCTATCGTTGCGATGGGTTCGGCTTGATCCAGCAGTTTCACGGTGACCCTAATCTCTGGCATTCACCCAGCCTCTCCCTACGAGAGGACTAGGTCAAGAGGTAGGTCAGCCGAAAATTGAACTCCCGATCAATGTTCAACGAAGACATGTGCTTGCATTGGTCTGGTACCAACGGTGGGTAAGCTTATCTTCATTGAAGAACACCAGCGGCTAAAGGCGGGCTACAATCCAAAAAAGTGATCGAACATTCATTTGGGATTTGGGCTACGGGCCTCGGGAGAGCCTGGTAAGTCTCGTTGAAATGCTCGCGGTTGCATAACGTTCTCCCTGCGTTTACTCAGTCATTGCGACATGGCCTGACAAGGTTATTCAGGGGTTCTTCTCAAAATTGGACTCGCAGAGGACTGGGGTATGCATTGATTAATTCCAAACAATCCGGATAGTTGGTGTGTGTGCATTCCACTAATGGTGCAGCGGATTAGCCTAGAGCTTGACAACCCTCGACAGCGCGTGGAAACCTGTTTTCAGACTGTAGACGGTCCAAAAGCATTGGCTCGGGACATGGTGTCTCGAGTCCGTGCCTATTTGACATCTGGGGCGACGAGTGAGAAGTTACCCCACGCACCTGGAATGGTCGGCACGAGTGCCGGCCATTTTCTAGTTTTGGGGGATGTCCTGGAAGATCCGTTCGAACTGAGTCGAGAGCAATCAGCGTCAAGAGCCCGTTAGCATTGTCCGAACCTGCGTACCGGCTGATGGGCAATGCTCAACGAGGGAAACACAAATGTCCCAAATTGACGAGAGCCCACCACTGGATGACCCAGTCGTGGGCTCTCAAAGGAGCATTCTAAATTACCAAACTGAAGAGATTTTAGCGCTTGGGTTTTTGATGGTGTTCTTGCCGCTGTGCTCCTGCTTGAAGTGTTATGGGCACCGATTAGAAGCTCATCTGCCTGAAAGTAATTTCAATGGGGCTTCCACGACCTTTTCGAGGGTAGTTTTTCTTCTATTGTAAGTTTTGAGTGACAAGGTCTCCGCTGGAAGTAGTCCGCGACATCCCCAAAGCTTCTAGACCCACGTTTGAACGGTGGGGAGGCATTATGGAACCCTCTGTCACTTGACAAGCACTGACAAGAACAGCCTATCGACGGCTTCTTCCTCTCCCCAGGCATTCAATCTTGCCTGTCCATTTATTCGAAAACCGCCGGATGTAGTTGGAAGTTACGATTCAGGTGCAGGGTTGACAACAATAGTTCTAACGTCGTGGTCAGGGTCAAAAGTCTTCCCGAGTGGGCAACCTTCAAGACTTCCGTCCAGTGCTTCAAGTTCATCAGGACAGAGGATATTGGGGTTAGGATGTGGAGCCTTGGCCTTCAGAACGAACTCGTGACCTTTCTTGCAGCGATATTGGTTCAGGCCGGATTGCACCAGGGAGATTAGATTCTCGCAACCCGAGCATATCTGGGGGGCTCCACTGCGGTGTCTTGTCCGAAGACTCTGCCGAATTGAGGCAATGACTTTCGTGATGTCAGCGGTCGTACCGTATCCAGCAACTGTACAATAGAGATAGCCGCTTTGACCGCAAGGGATACAACGGACATAAGCGAAGTCCTTGCGGTCGTCCAATACACGGCATGAAACCATTACTCTCGCTCCCTTGCCGCTCAATTCAACTTCAAAAGTTCTCTCGTATCCACTCACCGGGTCCAAATGAGTCTTGTCGGTGGCATGATCCGCAATCAGGTCAGCAGCTTCATCGGCAATGTGCAACAATAGTCTGTCCACGAAGTCGCTTAAATCTCGTATCCGCCCGGCAAAGCAGGTTGCCATTCAACCAGGCTCACCCCTGAAGGCTAAGCTGGTCAAGGGGCTAGTCCATCCAGAATGATTTATTAGGCATTTGAGCTGCACGAAATCAATCCTGACCGGCTATTCAGATCGATTACTGCTGTTCGGTCTGGAAACCACCAATTATGACTGACAAGTCGAGCAATCTTGGGGCTGTCCTTGAAGTGGAGTATTCATTTGGTGGCCTCACCTCGGCTCGCCTCATCTGATAGCCTAGCTGTCCGCTTCGATGAGTTTATCGCGGACGAAGTTCCATTTTGCAGGATGGGCATGTGAAGTTGTTGACGATTTTATTTCCAAGTATTTAGCCAGAACCACCAAGGATTGCGCCCAGAACCAAGCAAACGGGAATAGTTGTAGCCATGCCCCATCCTTGCGAAACCAAGCCAATCCCGCCACCAATGACCGCTCCCACTATACTTCCAATGGTGAAACCCCTGAGGGGAGTGATCCATCGAGCTTTCTTATCTTCGGCAAGCTTGACGCTCTTTCCACAGTGTGGACATCTCACTTCCAAGAAAGTTCTTGCCATGGCTCACTTCATCAGGACGGCGAGAAACCGAGGGTCAACTTGAGCTTAGCTTGGCAGCAATATCCTCGCCAGTTAGGATGTCAGCAAGGGTTCATTGCGAGTTTCCATGATCGCATTGAGATTCCAAGAAACCGAATCGATTCTAGTTAGTTATGGGCTCGCTCCAGGAACAATCCAACTCAACAAGCTAAGCCGCACAGGGTGTGCCTCATCGGTTACCATTCGAGTCAAAGAAGGGCGTAGACATTGAACAACTTCGAATAAACAGGTGCAACATTAACGACGACGGGTCTTCTAGAAATAAAAAACGCCCTCCAGCACATCTATAAAAAGCTGGAGGGCGTTCGCCTGGCGGGCGGTATTGGCTCGCCAGGGTTAGTCTTTGATCTCGATTCTGACGAGAGTACCAAATATCTCACTTTTCCCTACGACACTTATAATTTGGGCTCTTTCGGCCTCCGTGCTGCACTCAAAATATGCTCCGTGGGCTCCTACCATATAGATGCATTGACCAGTAAAGTCCTCCCCTCTTTTGGCCGCCCCATAGTCATTAATTAGGATTAACCTAGGCCGTTCGTGGCGAGCATCCGGAGCTGTCCAGCTGAGATTTATTCTGTCCTTGCCGATAACGAAATTAATGTTGGACGGGGGTATTACGGGTTGAGAGTTTCTCGGTCGGCGGCGTCGAGTGACCATAGCGGTCAAATCCCTCTCATCAGCTTTTCACTTGTCAACTCCAAGAGCTGCTGGGCCGTGAGATCAACAACCGTAATGTTCACGGAAGTAATCCACAACCAGTTGTGTAGCCGCACCCGGTTCGAAGACTGACTGTTCATTTATCAATCTTTCTAAGGGGCGAAGAGAATCACGAAGATCAACTTGGAGCCCTGTGCAAACCTCAGAGGTGAAGGTCAGCATTTGAGGGTTGGGGGCACGTTTGCATTTGATAATCAAAGTCACATCCGGTTTGACCAAGACCGAAAGGCCTTTTTCGGTAGGTGGGTCATAGGATAGGATACATCCCGCGTTCACTAGACTGTCACCGATTGCCGTTAGAACCTCGACAGGAGTTGGCATCCGAAAAGGTTCTTCCCCGAGCTCAGCCAAGTCAAGGCCGTACAGTCGAAATCTTGATTGGAATCGGGTAATTGGAGACCAGGGCTCTTCGAGTGGCCACAGTGGCACCGGCTGAAAGGACTTTCTTATTGAAAATCGCGGCCCATTCGTAGGGAAGGTCCGGGCTGCGACGTCTGCCTGTCCAACTTGTGATGGCTCTTTTGATTAGGGGTCCTTATTTCAGTCTCACCGCCTACACGTGCCCACAAGGCAACAGAAAGATCGATACATGAAAAAACTTGCAACCCTCATTCTAGTTGGGTTGGCTCTCTACACTACTGCCGGTGCGGTGCCTCCAGGTGTCACCATGCCGGCAGCAGAGCAAGAAAGTGTGGCAAAATGCAAGAGCCGATGTGTTGAGAAAGAACGAAAATGCGCTATTGAGTGCAAGAATGAGGACAAGGGTCGCGAGCGTTACAATGAATGCGAACGTGACTGCTCAGAAGAAAAGAATGGATGTGAAAAAGAATGTGAAGATGGTGCCAGGTAGGAGGCAGCACAGTTACAGCAAGCTGATCATGCGGTAGTAAGGTTACTCCAGGTAACCAAATCATCAAGGGAACCAAATAAACGCGTAGAGCCTACTGCATTTGAAAAGTGGTAGGCCCAATTTCTACTGTTTGGCCTGGAACCCGCCAATGTTGCCTGACATCTCAAGCAATCTGAGAGCCGTTTTCCTGCCGGCCTCCGTAAGGCCCCACTTGGATCTGTTGTCTATAAGTTGGACCAGACCCTTAGCCTTCAAGTACTTGAAGGCTCGGATGTCATGACGGTCCTTGGCGGGATCGATTGGGACGTGATGGTTGTCTTTGAAGCCGCACCCCTTCCACCCCTCTGCCATCTCCATGAATCTGGATTCGCTAAGTTCTAAAAGGGTGTTCACGTCCATTCGTCAGCTGTCCTTAAATAGAGCATTCAGTTGGTGGTATCACCTTGGCTCGCTTCGTCTGGCAGCCTAAGAAGACAGTGTTGTCCACAGAATGGATACTAGCCAACGCGATGAGTTTATCGCAGGCTCAGTTCCATTTTGCAGGATGGGCACGTGAAGTTGTCGCTGATCTTGTCCCCGAGTATGTAACCGGAACCACCGAGAATTGCGCCCAGAACCAAGCCAACAGGGATGGTAGCAGCCACGCCCTATCCTCCCGAAACCAATCCAATCCCGGCACCGGTGACCGCTCCAACAATACTTCCAATGGTGAATCCCCCGAGGGGTGTGGTCCATCGACCTTTCTGATCTTCGCCAAGCTTGACGTTCTTTCCACAGTGTGGACATCTCACTTCCAAGAAAGTTCTTGCCAATGTTCACTTCATCAGGACGGCGAGTAATCGAGGGTCAACTTGACGTTCGGTCATTGGCCCACAAGGGCCGTACAGAATCGAATTAAGATTTAAAGAAAAACGAACCATTGCTAGGGCTCGCTCCGGGGACAACCCACGTCAACAAGTTAGTCCGCCCTGATGTCCTCTTCGGGCACCCAGTGCTGCAAATCACCGACAATGTAGAATGTTCCTTCAGGTTCAATCCTGGGGTCGGGCATGGGGCTCACACGATCCAAGCAATGGCAGCAGTGAGTCCTTCCTCCCCCAACTAGATTCTTCCTGAATAGAACAGCTCGAATAACTCCTACTTGTACGTTTGAGGCTTCTTTGGCCGCAACTTGGACATTCTGCTCCAATCGGAACTTGTTGAGTTTTGGAAACATACTCAGAAAATAGAATAGGTTGACTAGCGGGCCTCGTTTCCTTGTCCTGGCTCGCTCGTTGTATTTAGGTACGACCCTAACAACGAAGAGGGCCTCCACTTCCCTACTGACGACTTGAAGGTTTCTACGTGACCCCGACTGGCAGGCCACGCTAACTAAAATGATCCATCGGTCATAGACGTCTGACGGTTCGTTCGAAAGAATTGGGGGCAATTCTCTACTATTGGGAAGGGAATCCTTTATCAAAAGGCGGTTGGCGGCGGTCATGAGGCTAGAAGAATATTCTCCAATTGGGGTTCTCGGTATGATCGATTGACAGCACGTGGTAGCGGGTTGAGTTGTCCCACCAATACGACACAGCCCCAGATGCCGTTGTCCGGGTTAGTGCCCGTTCATCGATTCAACACCAATCCTAAACTCGATGATACGAGGTACGGTACCCCATCGACCTAGCCTGTGTAACTCCGGGAGAGGGGAAAGCAACTTGCGCAGATTAGGCAGGATTCAATGATTGAGAGGCGCCCTCGGCGGTTAGAACCGTAACCCATCTACGAGCAGCGTATAGAAGGCGTGGGGCGTTCGTGGCAAACCGTGCGGTGGAGGCTCACTTTGCCAAAGTCGCTGGTCCATGTTGCACCGATGGTGCCCAAGAAACGCCTCGCTCGTTGGTCAGCGGAGGAGGCACAGCGCGTAATTGGTGAGCAAATGTCGTCGGGCTTGTCAGTGAGCAAGTTCGCAGAGCGCGAGGGTCTTGATGTGGAGCGCCTGTATAGGTGGAAACGCATTTTGACCGCGAGGGCGGAGACAACGCCGGCATTTGTAGAAGTTCGGACCGCCGATATTGCTCGGCATGATCGCTCAATTGAGATCACGCTTCGTTCGGGACATCGATTGTTCTTCGGCGAATCGGTCAACCCGTCGGTATTACGTCGGCTATTGCAGTTGCTCGAGTAGGGGGCAGGTGCTGGGCCTTCCCCCGAGCGTGCGCGTGTTTGTAGGCACGCAACCCGTGGATGGGCGCAAAGGCGCCGATAGTCTGATCGCGCTGGTGCGCAACGCGTTTTGCCAAGATCCATATCTGGGGTACCTGTACGTGTTTTTCTCGAAACGGCGCGACCGGGTACGCATCGTTTACTGGGATCGCAGCGGTTTTGCGATGTGGTCAAAACGTTTGGAATGCGGAAGATTTCATGCACGGTTTTCCGAAGATGCCTCGCTGCAGGCGCAGGCGATTGAAGCGGCCGAATTGAGCCTCATCCTCGAAGGGATCGATTTGCGAGGTGCTCGACGGCGTCCACGTTGGGAGCCGCATCGAGCGGAATAGTCCGAGTCGTGTCGTTTTTTTGAAAATCGTCAGGCGACCGGAATTAATCGGAGAAGTGGCGCGTCTACAATTTGAATGGCCACGTTGCAACCGATCACCTCAGCCCATGTTCCTGACCTGGAACAGGTGCGTGCTTGGCTGCAAAAGATGATCACCTCAATGAGGTTTGTCGAGTTGGTTGTTGCCATCATCGGGCTTATCGTGCGGATGCGCGACATCAACACCGAGCTCAATAAGCGCCTGGCGCATCTGACCCGAAAGCGTCCACGCTCCGAGACGCTCAAGCGAGTCGAGCGACAGTTGTCGCTGCCGTTTATGCAACCGGTGCAAGCACCCGAGAAGAGGTCGCCGGATAGCGCGACGGACAAGCCCAAAGTTAGCCGCAAAGGTCAGCACCCCGGACGCCGTGCACTGCCAGCACACCTTGAGCGCATCACGGTCGAAAATCCGGTGCCGGCCCCGATGCGCGTGTGCCCGCAATGTGGCGCCGAGATGACGACCGTCGGGCATTCAGTGTGCGAGATACTGGATGTGATTCCGGCTCGAGTCGTTGTGATCCAGCGCCGTGACGAGCGCGTGGCCTGCCCTCATGACAATGCCATCGTTTCGGCTCCCACTCCGAATCAACTCGTTGAGCGCGGCGTATTAGGCACAACGCTCGTCGTTGAAGCCACTGCCGACAAATACCTGGAACACCAACCTATCGAGCGACAATGCAGTCGCTTTCGGCGCGCCGGAGTCGAGCTGGCTCCGCAAACTCTTGGTCATAGCGTCGCGGTACATATCGATTGGCTCGAGCCCATCGCTAAAGCCATTGTTGAGCGCACTCGGGGACCGGGGCTACTTGGAACGGACGCGACGGGAATTCCGATCTTGGATCGCGATTCACCCGAAGGCATTCGCATCGGCACTGTCTGGTGTTGGACGAATGACCGCTGGGTGACTTTCTTCTATTCGCCCGACGGCGATTCGGACAGTGTGCGTCGGTTTCTCGGCGACGACTTCGCGCGCACCGTGCAATGCGATGGGACCAACATCCTGTCATTCGTCGAACGTGCTGGCGGACGCCGTCCAGGCTGTTGGAGTCACGCTCGGCGTGGCCTGGTGCAAGTGGCTCGCTCGGGCGAAACCATCGCACTCGAAGCACTGCATCTGATTCGACGACTCTTCGCGGTTGAGCGCTGGGCGACCCTGCGTGGCGACACTGCCGAACAGAGATTGGACCGACGCCGGCAATACTCGACACCCGTCGTGGAAGTCTTGCGCGACTGGGTGGACAAGCAGCGAGAGGTCATTGCGCCCAAGTCCGAGTACGGACGAGCCCTCGGCTATATCCATCGCCAATGGCACCGTTTGATATTGTTCCTCCAGGACGGCAATATTGAATTGACGAACAATCGTCGAGAACGCGAGCTGCGAAAGTTAGTCCTCGGAAAGAAGAATTGGCTCTTTGCGTGGGAAGATCTCGGCGGTGAGCGAACTGCTAACATCCTGACCATCATTGCCACTTGTGTGGCCCACAACATCAACCCTCGCGCGTACTTGCATGTCGTCACTAGACTTCTCATCGAGAGCTGGCCACAAAAGCGACTTTGCGAATTGCTTCCCGACAGAATTGCCTTGTTGCACCCTGAGTTGCGTTTGGCTCCGCCCGTCCAAAAGAACCCATCGCTGCCAGAATTGAACCGAGCGATGCTGGTGGCGATGTCGGAATAGCTTCTCAGAAAGAATTAGAACCCGTCAATCGAATTGCATAAACTGGCACGCAGCCCGTCGAGCAACTCGCGTCTACGCCCACGCGGCATAACGTCGGTCAGTTCCTCGACAAGAGTGTACATCTCATCCAACTCTTCGACTGTCGCGTCGATGAGCAGCAATCCCGGCACCTCTACGTGCGGGCGTGCACGAGAAATGATCGAGCGTAGCTCGAACATGTCCGCGGTGTGCTCCCGGAGAAAATCGCGTTCTGCGTCATCGATCCCCCAAAACACGAGCTTCCCTTTTGGCGCATATGCTGATAAGTCTGATGGTGCTCCAACGTGCCCGGTAATGACGCCATTCTCGGGGCAATCCGTGCAACCCCATTCGACCGATTCCAGCGTCGATCTCACGATACGAATGCCGCCCCGACACAGTCTCCGGCCGACTCGAGCCATGCAGTGCACCGCAGAGATCCACGGCTCCTTCCAGTCGCGGCAGGTCGCCGCCTCGACGACCTCACGTGTGAATGCAGCTCGGCGTTTTGCCGGCACTGGAGCGTCCTCTACGAATTCCGGAGCCAGATGCTGCACGTCGGTAACCCACGTTGCCATTGGCGGAATTTCAAGCACATCCGCCCTTGCCCGTCACCCCGCCGATCACGAGTCTGCCCTAAGCGCAAGCAAATCTGGCTACGCTTCCCGCAAGCGGGTTACTTAGAACCGATCATTTCTTGGTTGAGGCACCACCTGCATCAACGGAAGATGGCACTAGTTTCTTAATCATAATAGCCACGTTCATCAAATCCGTTGTACAGGTTTTCGGACGAATCTTTTTGCGTGAAAGTCCAGACCTATTCAGAGCCACTTCAAAGAAACTGGGGTTATTGAAGTCGTTGGAATATACCTGTGCCTCAATCTGGTTGTTATTGGAGATGCAAACAACCTTGAAGGTCTGAAACTTATTGGGATGAGCTAACTCTTCTGCCGGTGAAGGCCTGTTCCATCGCAGCTCGTATTCCGATGGCAGCAGCCTCTTCAAGTGAGCGACAACATTGTTGACGGTCTTACATTGGTGTTGAGACGGAATCTGGGACACGGCTCTCAACCATTACCGCATTCATTGGGCTCGCGTCTGCGTGGACAGCAATTTGGCTCCAAGAGCGTGGACTTGAAAGGGTTTTCTACGAGGGTCGGCGGGGGGATATGGTCCGGAGCTGCGGGCGGTGCCGTCAACTATGACCACAGGAATCTACTCGATGAAATGCGAATAGCGGCGGCAACGGTCATCCTATGCCGTCACTTTTGATGCCAGCTAGGGTACCATTGAATGAATAGGCCACTAGTAGCTGTATATGCCCACGGAAAACGCGTTGTCTACTATACCTTGTCGTTGTCCGTAGGGGATGATGAGTGAGTCCTAGCGGCTTTGCCAACCTTCGCTATGGCTACGAATAACGTGAATTGCATGAATTCGCCGAACTTGCCCTCTGCTGAGTTCAGAATTTTGTTCCCGCCAACTAATTCGCAGGTGTAGCCATCCGCTGCTAGCTGGTCACGGAATGCTGAGAGTCTCTGACGAAGTGCTTCGTTTCGCGTTTCGGATTGGGTCATATCCAATATCATTACTCCAACCAACGGGCCGGTGTCTAGGTGTATGATATTTATCCCTGGAATTGAGCATTCAAGGGCAGGCGGGACAGGGGTAGAATCCGGCGGCTATGGTGGCAGCAAAGCGTACCTACGAAATGGAGTTCCCGGACGATGCCACATTCAAAGTCCGCTCGAAAGCATGGAAGAGGAAATCAGAGCACGGGAGCCCGGATTCTCATTTGCACATTGTGTCGGTAACTTACACCACAAAATCTCAAAGGCAATCGTGATAGTTAGGGTCGAGCTACGTGAAAGAGGACCTGCCCCCGTTAGGTTCTCCGTCTCGGCCCTAAGAGGCAAGAGCCACCGTCATCCCAATATGAAGCGTCCAATTCTTAAGTAGGTGGAGGGACAATGACACCCTGGGCATCGACCCGCCAATGTTGTCCCTTGGGACAGCCTTCCAGATTATCAGTGGAGACAAGTCTTGTAACCCATCCGCGAGCGGCGTATGGAGGGTCAAGGGGATTGGTGGCAAGCCGTACGGCGGAGGCCCATTTTGCCAAAGTCGCTGGCTCGTGTTCCACCGATCGTACCCAAGAAGCGCCGCGCTCGTTGGTCAACTGAGGAGGCACGACGCGTAATTGGTGAGCAATTGTCGTCGGGCTTGTCGGTCAACAAATTCGCTGAGCGTGAGGGTCTTGACGCGGAGCGCTTGTATAGGTGGAAACGCATCTTGGCGGCGGGAGCCGCGACAACGCCGGCATTTGTGGAAGTTCGGACCGCTGACAATGGCCGGCATGATCGCCAAATTGAGATAACGCTTCGGTCAGGGCATAGGGTGTTTTTCGCAGATTCGGTCAACCCGTCGGCGTTGCGTCGATTGTTGCAATTGCTCGAATAGAGGTACGCTGTGCTGGGCCTTCCCCCGAGCGTACGCGTGTTCATCGCCACACAACCCGTGGACGGTCGAAAAGGCGCTGATAGCCTAATCGCGATGGTGCGCAATGCTTTTGCCCAAGACCCATACTTGGGCTACCTGTACGTGTTTTTCTCGAAGCGCTGTGATCGGGTACGCATCGTTTACTGGGACCGTAACGGCTTCGCAATGTGGTCCAAAAGATTGGAACGCGGCCGTTTTTACGCACGGTTCTTGCAAGGCGCTCCACTGCAAGCCCAGGCGATTGAATCTGCCGAATTGAATCTCATTGTAGAAGGGATCGACCTGCAAGGAGCTCACCGCCGACCGCGGTGGGAGCCGCATCGAGCAGCATAATCCTGGTCGAGTCGATTTTTCGAAAATCGTCGCACGACCCGGAATTAATCGGAGAAGTGGCGTGTCTACAATTTGAATGACCACGTTGCAGCCGATCACCTCAGCCCATGTTCCTGACCTGGAACAGGTGCGTGCTTGGTTGCACAAGATGATAACCTCGCTGAGGTTTGTCGAGTTGATCGCAGCCATCATTGGCCTTATCGTGCGGATGCGCGACATCAACACCGAGCTAAATAAGCGCCTAGCGCATCTAACCCGAAAGCGCCCACGCTCCGAGACGCTCAAGCGAGTCGAGCGACAGTTGTCGCTGCCGTTTATGCAACCGGTGCAAGCAAAACCCGAAAAGAGGTTGACGGATATCGCGACGGACAAGCCCAAAGTCAGCCGCAAAGGTCGGCATCCCGGACGCCGTGCGCTGCCAGCACACCTTGAGCGCATCACTGTCGAAAATCCGGTGCCAGCCCCGATGCGCGTGTGCCCGCAATGTGGCGCCGAGATGACGACCGTCGGACATTCGGTGTGCGAGATACTGGATGTGATTCCAGCTCGCGTTGTCGTCATCCAGCGGCGCGATGAGCGTGTGGCCTGTCCGCACGACAACGCGATCATGTCGGCTCCGACTCCCAATCAACTCGTCGAGCGCGGCGTATTGGGTACAACCCTCATCGTTGAAGCCACTGCCGACAAGTACTTGGAACACCAACCGATCGAGCGACAAAGCAGTCGCTTTCGGCGCGCTGGAGTCGAGGTTGCCCCGCAAACTCTCGGTCATAGCGTCGCGGTACACATTGATTGGCTGCAGCCCATCGCCAAAGCCATTGCTGAGTGCACTCGCGGACCGGGGCTACTGGGAACGGATGCTACGGGAATTCCGATCTTGGATCGCGATTCGCCCGAAGGCATTCGCATCGGCACGGTCTGGTGTTGGACAAATGACCGCTGGGTGACTTTCTTCTATTCGCCCGAAGGCGATTCGGACAGTGTACGTCGGTTTCTCGGTGACGACTTCGCGCGCACCGTGCAATGCGATGGAACCAACATCCTGGCATTCGTCGAACGCGCTGGCGGACGCCGTCCAGGCTGTTGGAGTCATGCACGGCGCGGCCTGGTGCAAGTGGCTCGCTCGGGCGAGACCGTCGCACTCGAAGCACTGCATCTGATTCGTCAACTCTTTGCGATTGAGCGCTGGGCGACTCTGTGTGGCGACACTGCCGAACAGAGATTGGACCGACGCCGGCAATACTCGACACCCGTCGTGGAAGTCTTGCGCGACTGGGTGGACAAGCAGCGAGAGGTCATTGCGCCCAAGTCCGAGTACGGACGAGCCCTCGGCTATATCCATCGCCAATGGCACCGTTTGATACTGTTCCTCCAGGACGGCAATATTGAATTGACCAACAATCGCCGAGAACGCGAGCTGCGAAAGTTGGTTCTCGGAAAGAAGAATTGGCTCTTTGCGTGGGAAGATCTCGGCGGTGAGCGAACCGCGAACATCCTGACCATCATCGCCACTTGCGTCGGGCACGACATCAACCCTCGCGCCTATTTGCATGTCGTTACAAGACTGCTCATCGAGGGCTGGCCGCAAAAGCAACTTGCTGAATTGCTTCCCGACCGAATTGCTTTGATGCACCCTGAGCTACGCTTGGCGCCAACCGTCAAAAAGAGCCAATCATTGCCAGAATTGAACCGGGCGATGCTAGCAGCGATGTCGCAATAGGTCCTCAACCCTAGAACCCGTCCATCGAATTGCATAGACTCGCTCGCAGCCCGTCGAGCAACTCGCGCCTACGCCCACGCGGCATAACGTCGGTCAGTTCCTCGACGAGAGTGTACATCTCATCCAGCTCGTCAACTGTCGCGTCGATGAGCAGCAGTCCCGGCACGTCTACGTGCGGGCGTGCACGAGAAATGATCGAGCGCAGCTCGAACATCTCGGCGGTGTGCTCCCGGAGAAAATCGCGTTCCGCGTCATCAATCCCCCAGAACACGAGCTTCCCTTTTGGCGCATATGCTGATAAGTCTGAGGGTGTTTCAACGTGCCCCGTAATGACGCCATTCTCGGGGCAATCCGTGCAACACCACTCGACCGATTCGAGCGTCGAGATCACGATACGAATGCGACCTCGACACAGTCTCCGGCCGACTCGAGCCACGCAGGGGACCGCAGAAATCCACGGCTCCCTCCAGGTGCGGCAAGTCGCCGCCTCCACGACCTCACGTGTGAATGCAGCTCGGCGTTTGGCCGGAGCTGGAGCGTCCTTGACGAATTCCGGAACCAGATGCTGTAGGTCCGTAACCCACGTTGCCATTGGCGGAATTTCAAGCACATCCCCCCTTGCCCGTCACCCCATCGATCACAAGTCTGCCCTAAGCGCAAGCAAATCTGGCTACGCTTCCCGCAAGCGGGTTACTCTTGAAGCAACCCGACTGCCTCGATCGCAGTCACCCCCGGCGTGACTTCAACTAGGTACGGCATATACGATCAATTGTGCCCGATTATCCGGCCAACATGCAACAGAAGGGTACTCCTGTTGCATGTTCAACTAGCTCGGAGGTGACCTTAAGACTCCAAAATTCACTTATCTTTCGCGTGGACCGTGTCGAAATAGGAGATCAGGGCAATGCCCTTTCGGCCCCGAAAGCCATCCGATTCGGTCTTGTTTAGTTCCTCTCCTTCGAATAGCCGATGTCGTGCTCTCGGGGCCGTATCTATTTGGAAATCGAAATTCGGGATGTGGGCCGATTGAGATCCAGGGTGCACGAGCAGTATTGGTGCCCGCTTCGAGCTTAGTTGGTAGACCCCCCGCACGAGCCTGTGCACTGGCCATTGACGCAGGCGGTGGAACATACCTCGGATGGACATGGGCAAGGCGCATAACTGTTGTAAGGACAGTATTGTCTCCAAGCAGCTTGATTCGAATTACATCTCGATACGGTTAGTGGTACTCCGTAGCAACAATACCAACCCGATTCACATTGGTTTGAGTTCGCAGGTGCAGTAGTCCAGGCGCAAATGGTGCAGTCCGAATCACTCGAACAAGAATCTAGGTTGACGGTGGATGTTGACCCGCCCGAACCGGCTACCAATCCGTCCATAGAGATATCACTCCGGCCACCGCAGCCAACGGCCGCCAACGAGCAGAACACGAGAGCAACTCTGAACTTGGCAAGAGCAATCGTCCATTTCCGGTTCAATTGTGCCGATTCCATCGAGCTACCGGTCTATGTAGCACCAAACCCCAGAGCCATCATTCTTGCGCAGCTAAGTCCGCTTTCTCCAATGGGTCCCGTGACTGAAATTGATGATCAAGATGACATGGTTCTTGAAACTTGAATTGGGTTCCCGTTGACCAGATTCATCTTGGATGATCAAAAAAGGGACGTTGCCCCTCAGTCTCAAGCAACATGATCTCTCTTCTTGATGGCACGTGTCTCAAGGTCACCTCGCAACTTCAATTCAACCGCCCACAAACCTCGAGAGATGAGCACCTAATTTGTGGAGATCCCCACTTCCCATTTTGGAATTAAGCCATATAATGCCCGCACAATGCCGTTACCCAAACATCCCTTCGTTGCATCCGCTGATCAGATTCGAATAACCCGGGAGGGCGATACTGCCATCATCGAGTATGCAGATGACGCAGTTGCAACCACTCACCTCACCGTCGGGGCTGAGAAGCTCGCCGCCATGAACGATGAGCAGCTACTAGATTACTGGAATGAATTGGTTCGAAACCACGATTACTTTAGGGACAGAGTCAAGTATGTGGCTAAGGAAATCCCTGTCGGCAAACCCCAAGTTGAATACTTTGGGCGAGCGGATCAGTGGGTGCCCCGTGGAAATGTTCTTCGGTGCGAGATTCTAGCTGATTCGGTAGTGTCGGACGAACTGGATGAGCCCTTTGTAGCAATCGATGGTCGGGACTTTTCATTTGCGGAGTTCGTGAAGATACTAGGAACCTTTGGAGGTTGGGGCATGAGGATTGAATTCGTCCCGGCGGACGAGATGCACGTTCGTCCAAAGTTGAAGGTTAAGGAACCCAAACCGGAGAAGCGGTAAACTATATTCTGGCTGTTTTCGGTGAGGTCTTGCCGAAGGCAGACTTCCGCCTGATAAAGTCGAACGAACTGGGAGGTTTCGGCCCCCCCGTCTTTCAATCTCCCTCCGGATTGGCAACAATAAGCAACCCTATCTCATTCAATAGCCGGGTTTCTTCGGTGGCATGTCTCTCGAAGGTGGTCTCGAAGACTATGCCCTTGGCCAACAGTCTGGCATGGTCAAATGGGAATGGGGTCTCGGTCAATGCCGATCGATAATCCTCAAATGCATTAAAGATGTCAGCGTGCTGCGCCAACATTTCTTGAAGTCTCAACCTATATTCCGGATATTTCACCTGCAAGTGAGGGAAGGCAGTCACCTCTTCAAATGCAAAGTGCTCGGCAAGCTGACTTTGCAATAATTCGGTTTGACGCAGAATCTCGACATACAGATCGGCTAATTCGAACCTCCCCTCATCAAAGGCCTTCAGAAGTGCAACCACATGGATTACTTGCGAACTCAGCAATGTGTGGTCATCGGCAAGAAAATCCAGATCATCCATGGTGGCTCAACCAGTAATCATGCCGAAGTCTCCCTCAAGAGTCCACTCGACAGTTTAGATGACTACCGAGTCAATGTCAGCTCTAGAAACTATTTCTGCTTTACGTGGTTACCGATGAGCTTCGACCTCGTGTCGAAGTGGAGAAACAGTTCTTGCTGCTTGTCTGGTGGGAATGACGCGAGACACATACCGATAGATATCGGGACTTGATCGGCACGTTGCCTACGCCGACGTCGGACGGATTTGTCCGATAATGTGAGGACTGCACCGACCTAAGCATAGTGCCACCGCAGCAAGCAGCCGGTGATGGGTAACGTTCAACGGTGTACAAGCATCAATTGGCTCGTGGCTATCCATTGACCTTTTTGCACGATGACGGATTAAATACCGAACGGCTTTCGTCAAGTGAATGATGAAACCCTTTCTCAAAGGTACCGGTGGCCCTGCTTCGGAGGGCGGGCTACTATTGCTGATCATGAGCAACTCCCTAAAGATTCGACCATTTAGGGAATACATCCATCGAGAACGTGATTTGCCAGCGCTAGAAATATCGGGTCGGATTGAGGGGGAACTCTTCGTAGCTTGTGCAGTTGGGTATGAAATTAGCCTGGACACGGCCACGGTTGGTGAAGACAAGTGGGGCGCCTACGCCCTCGTAAAGGAACATCAGCGGAGCCTCTCTAATGGGCTTCACGTCCGAGTTGAGAGTGAACCTGATGAGGACGCACCACCTGGATCCGTGATCAAGATTTTGCTCGAAGGTGCATCACCGGTGGTGGCCGAGCAACTTCTTCGAGTTCATGGCCTGGATCTCAATTCTTTAGATACGACATCACAGCATGTACGGGGTATTTCCGTTCATTTCAACCCTAGTGGGATTTCAAACGGCACGACCAGCTCATAATTTGACGATGGGAAGAAGCCCGCCCTGAACTGAGATAATTGGATGAACCATTCGTCTCAATTGACGGGAGGGACTTCACATTGGCGGAATTCGCTAAAATGGTCGGGATCTTTGGTGGTTGGGGCATGAGGATCGAATTCGTCCCTGCGGACGAGTTGCACGTCCGTCCCAAGTTGAAGGTTCAGGAACCCAAACCTGAGAAGCGGTAGACTATATTGTTTGGGCTCGATGGATCAAACCGCATCTGGCTGTTTTCGGTGAGATATTGCCGAAGGCAAACTTCCGCCTGATAAAGTCGAACGATCTGGGACGCTTCGGCCCCCCCGGCTTTCAATCCCCCTCCGGCTTAGCAACAATATGCAACCCTATCTCATTCAAAAGTCGAGTTTCTTCAGTGGCATGACTCTCGAAGGCGGTCTCGAAGGCTATCCCCTTAGCCAGCAATCTGGCATGGTCAAATGGGAAAGGTGTATCATCCAGTGCCGACCGATAATCCTCAAACACGAGGCGGATGTCATCATGCTGTGCCAACAGTGCTCGAAGTCTTGAACTATACTTTGGATATCTCGCCAGCAAATGAGGGAAGGCCGTAACCTCTTCGAAGGCAAAGTGCTCAGCCAGCTGACTCTGCAGTATTTCGGTTTGTTGAAGTATCTCGTTGTCCAGACCGGCCAATTCGAAACGACCTTCATCAGAGGCCTTCAGAAGAGCCACCAAGTGAATGACTTGCGAGCTTAGTAACGCGTGGTCATCGGCAATAAAATTGAGGTCATCCATTGGGGACTAGGTTAAGATCATGCTGAAGTTTTGCTCGGGTGTCCATGGGACAAAATTCGTGACCAAGGAGTCACGGGCTGTATACATCAGAGGCACGGCATGGGTGCCATTCAAAACACGTCGAGCAGAGTGCCATTTCCGAGAACTTCATCTGGCCGACAGCAGAGACTATCCAGCAAACATGGTGTGGTGGAGTCAATAACCGACGATGCCTGGGGGTCGAAGTCCACGCACGTGAGCCTCGTCCAATTTGCTGCTCTAGGTCCAGCTTGCCGAAGCTTCGATCCCAGAGCACGAAGACCCCAATGCCAGTTCAAGTCAGCTGCAGTTTCTTTGAGAATTTACATTCGGAGCCGGCAGCGGTCTTCGAACTCACTGATAAACTACGGTGCCAGAATCAACCGCAGCTCCTTGGCTCTCAAATTAACCAGCCGAAGATTTCCATAAGGATTTACTTCAACAAGTCCGGCTTCGAGAAGTTTGCTGATGTGATAGCTGATGGCCGAAGGTGTTGCCCTAGCTGCATAACCGAGGGCTTTCATCGTGATTGGACCTGAGCCCATGGCATGGAGCATATCAACGCGAACCGGGGAGCTTAAGGCGATACCAACATCTACAAGTTCGAGGGACATGCAATTTGAAAGATATTGAAGGACTATCGACCGTGCCGGGTCAGAAGCCTAAAATTTCAATTCAGGCGGGAATGACATGAGAAGTGGCGGCTGGGACCGCGTATATACCGAGTTTTCGGCGACTTTCTTGTGTGAGGTCAAAGGGTTAGATTGCTGTGACCAAGGACTCCATTTGTCCTTGGGCGCCAATCATTAGGATTTGGATGGGGACGGTCAGCAACCTTCAGCATACAGATTCTCCACCTCCACTACCCACCAAATAGCAACATTGGTCGCCTTGCTGAGTTCCGGCGTCGTTCCCATAAACGTATTCACCGTTTAAGAAACCGCCCAGTTGTTCCGTCGTCGGGCACCCCACTGAATCTCCTGCATCATATGGGACGAATATTGCACCGCCTTGACCCAGGAACTGACAGGATAGTCCGCCATCCAATGCCTCAGCATCGACAAGATCGACCCCGGCATGTCCTAGTGCCCCGCACCAGGCCAGCTCACGGGATACACATCGGGTCGGGTACCCACAATTACCTACTCCGGAGCCTGATGAGCAGGCAAGAACGAACGGGCTAAGAAGGAGGAGCCATCGAAGCATAATGACCAAGAATAGCACAGAAGCCATTCGGTGCCTTCGAAGGCTGTCCGCGAAGTCTTCAGAGACCACGTAAAAGGAGCTTGAACTTCCAAAAAGCTCCCGAACACATGATTATGATTTGGATTGGAACCGACGGCCATCATCGGCACCTGAGATCGTGTAATCAAGCTCTCGAGGGCAAGCTCAGGAAGTTCTCCAGAGGTCGTGGTACTCCGTCATAGTTTTCGTGGCTACCAGTGCGCTGTGAATCTCAGTGACTGTGATCAGGGAGCTAATTGCGGTACTCAACAGCCGAAAGCAGCTTGCTGCTCCTCACGTCCCAACATGCCAGTTCAGAACAGTTGAGCTAATGACGCCGAAGACAGCTCCTATACCACCTAAACATCAAGTGCCACCGGTGGGAAAACCTGCGTCAATTGAGCCCGTAGCCAGGCCGCCACCCGTGGGGTTTGCTCCACTACTAGAGGTAGTTCCTGCAACAGGAAGTACACCATAGAGGACAGGGAGCGAACCATAAACTGGAGCTATGCCACCCGCAGACAATGCACCCCCCGTTGTAGCCCTCGTCCCACCACTTGTCCCGCCAGCGTTGGTGGCACCTCCATTTGTGGCTTTAGTCCCACCAGTGCTGGAAGCTCCTGCTGTTACAGACCTTGTGCCGCCGGTGCTGGAGGCACCTCCATTTGCAGCCTTTATTCCACCCGTGCTGGAGGAAGCACCGCCCCTTGCAGACATTGTTCCACCGGTGCTGCTAGTACCCCCAGCTACAGACGATGTCCCACCATTGCTAGAAGCACCTCCTGTTACAGCATTTGACCCGCCGGTGCTTGAAGTACCTGCAGTCGTAGCCTTAGTCCCACCAGCGTTGGAAGAACCTCCTTTTGCGCCCTTCGTTCCACCATTTTCGCTGGCCCCTCCAGTTCCCTCCATACCACCTGACGCAGCCCCACCACCTAGCGCCGTTAGGCCTCCCGTTGCCGGCGCACCAGCGTCAATACTGGTCTTCCCACCCGCGCCCCCACTTTCAAATGAAGATCCTCCACATCCAATAAGAATTGCTGAAACTGCTGCGGGGTACCATCGCTTGTCCATGGATCGGCTCCTCAGCCCACCGCATTTCAGCACCAATCAAAGCAGCAGACTTGAGGGGATTGTACCCTGGAATCGGTCCCTGTGCCCCCAGCATTCTCGTCGATGTTCCGGTGGGAAATTCGGCCAGTTTGTTATGACTCCTAAGCCTGGCAATGAACTCAGATCGAAAGTTGACGATCGCATGACTCCATCGACTTACATGATGCCACTCGAATCCAGCGCTACCCAGTGCCACCGACTGAGCAGATCAACTTGCCGCCTGTATGCCAGCGGTATTCATTGAACCTCTAAACCTTGGATAGGCCTCGTAGTTGGTGCGGGGTACCTTCCCTTGTTCATGGGAGCAAAAGGTTGGGCCATGAGGAAACGAGCCGAATGAACCGGTGAGAGTATAGCTCGGGATGCTCGTGCCTTTTCTTGGGCATTTCCGGGCCATGCTACTTGGCCCTATGTGTAAGTGTACGTCGAAAAATAGCTGGAAGACCAAACCAGTGCTATGTTCCCACCGAGGCTAGTTCCCCGCTAGCCTTTTCCAAGACCGCGGTCATCCACCCCTTTGCCTGCGGTCTTGATGTCTCTGAGGATGTTTACCGGATTGAACCACCCACTGACACCGTTACCAATGGTTCCCTTCCAAACTTCGCCTGCTTGTACACCAGATCATTCACTAGATACGGTTCAAGCTTGAGTAACTTCGATAGTGGCTCAAGACTTTCTGAACTGCAACTTCTACCGTTAGAACTTGCTCAGGATCTATGCTCGAATGCCGATACTTCTCGGCAAGATCAACCAGAATTCTGCATTGGTCCCGTTAGGCGACTACGGTCAATCAGTCCTGGTTTCTCGACGAGTGGGTTCTAAGCAGAACCACCGGTGCTTGAGGCTCCACCCGTGGTGTGGGTACCTCCAGCGGTGGTTGCTCCACCGCTGGGGCTCACGCCACCCCCTACAGTCTCCGAACCCGTCATGCCCGTGGAGCCACCGGTTCCAGTGTGCCCTCCAGCGGCAGGAGTACTCCCGCTGCCGCTACTGCAGGCAACAATTCCGGTTGTCGATAACAAACCTACGAAAAGAATCGCTAATTGGGTCATTTGATGCACCCAGCATTGAGTAGGGCGTCCCCAAGAGCAGTTAGCACTACTGCCGAAAACTTTTCCATGGGTCAAATTTCGTGCGATGGGGCGATATGGCCCAAGATTTGGATGAATTTGCCACCGCCCGACTCCAGCAGTACCTCAACCGTCTCGGTACCCGTTTGAAGGACCACAGGAAGCGGGAATCCTTCGCTATTTATGCCTTTGGCATCCTGGGGGAATCGGCGCGCAAGAGCGTGGAGCCGATTGCCGCACTGGCGTGCCCCGATCCCGGGCTGACCAAGAAAATGCACGACAAATTGCTGCACTTCGTTGGACACAGCGAGTGGAGCGACGAGCAGGTGCGGCTGGAGGCCACGCGTTACATCTGCGAGGTGTTGGCTGAGCAAGAGCCGGTGACGACCTGGGTCATCGACGATACGGGCTTTCTCAAGCAGGGGACCCACTCGGTTGGGGTGCAGAGACAGTACACGGGGTCAGCTGGAAAGATCGCCAACTGCCAGATTGGAGTGAGTCTTGAGATTGCCACTGCGACGCAGCACGCGCCCATCGACTTCGAGCTGTATTTGCCGGAAAGTTGGACCAGCGATCCGGCACGTTGCGAGCAGGCCCGCATCCCGGGCGACGTGCAGTTCAAAACCAAGGTCGAGCTGGCGTTGGGCATGATCCAACGCGCCGCACGCGCCAAAGTACCGGGTGAAGTCATTCTTGCTGACAGCGGCTACGGCGAGTCGTGTGAGTTTCGCGCCACGGTGCGAAAGCTTGGCTTCGATTACGCAGTTGGTATCCACTCGACGACGAAGGTTCGTCGCATCCGCGCTAACGGTCGGCTCGGCAAGCCGATGAGCGTGCGAGATTTGGCTCGAACCATCCCGCACCGCAAGCGTCGCAAACTTCGCTGGCGCGAAGGAACCCAGGGCACACTTTGGGGACGCTTCTCTTTCAGTCGCGTCAAGACGACCCACGATGACGGCACACCGATCGATGAGCGAGAGGAGCAGTGGCTCGTTGTCGAGTGGCCATTGGACGACGAGCAAGCAACCAAGTTCTATCTTACAACACTGCCGCGCCGCATGAGTCACAAGCAAAACGTCCGCATCATCAAAGAGCGCTGGCGCACAGAACGGATGTACGAAGATCTCAAGGGTGAACTGGGACTCGACCACTTCGAGGGGCGGTCGTGGCACGGATGGCACCATCACGTATCGGTCGTCATCTGCTGCTATGCCTTCATTGTCGCGGAGAAAGCCCGCGCTTTTCCCCCCTCGGCCAGAAGCAAAGGTGGAGCTGACGCGTTCCCTCTCGCGGCCTGAGAGACACTTCGCCGATTCGTTCATTACATTCCGACTCGCGATCGCCCGCGCGCTCGTTCGCTGGTTGCCACGCTGCCCCCTCTGTCACGAGTTGCATCGCCGCGCCTGCACCTCAGACGAGTCGGTCGTCTCGAGTACACCCCAATGACTCCAAACTTTTCGGCAGTAGTGTTAGAACCTCGTCAGGTGTATGCATTTCTAAAGGCTTGCCCCTACGGGGCCTGCCCGTCAATGTTCCCGCGAATCGTGGAGGAGCCGCTCGAACAAGACTTCACGGCAGGTAGTTAGAAATCTGAGTCGGCGGCATCTTGCTTTATTGAGTCACTGGGATTGTGAACTGACTTTTCTTACAAACTTGGCCGCAATAAGCAATGGATTGATACTGCGGTGTTATGGTGCCCGATCCAACGACTTTACTGTCTGCCGTTACCGTGTAAGTGAAAACAGCTGGGGTCTCCGACAATGAACCTGACTGAATGAAGAATACTTCTCCGGACACACGGAGATGCCAAACTCCAGCATCGTCCAAGTCTCCTTCGGCGTACAGATTTACCGGTCCCGTTTCCCTGCTCCGGCTATAAGTTCCCGTGTAATTTGCGTCGTCTCCGACAACAATCATATCCACTTCTTGAATGGCCTGTATCGCCGGCTCGAATTGGAATAAGATGGCATCATCACAGTTGTCACAAGGACCGCTTGAGCCGTGGCAACCTGTAGCAACCACGGCAACAACGAGAGGAAGTACAATCCTCAGAGAACTTAAGTTACGCACGTCGTCCCTCCTTTCGTTCAGCTAACACGGTGTGGGTGCTTCACGAGCTGCTGCAAGCGCCCAGGAGCTAGCCGTTCAAGTAGATGTTAATGCAATATTTTTGCGGTAGCTCCACACTGAACGGTTGATGGTAGAAGTTCGAATCCTGCTGTAAGTATACATGCTTTAGGCACAATCCACCATAGAGCTTCGGCGCAAGTAGTGTCAGATTTCATGACACGTGATTGAATTCAGGTCCAGGCTGCACCCAATCGAAGATGAACATGGGTAGCCAACCCGAGCTGCTTTCTTCAACTGATCCAGCCGAATATGCGTGAGATTGCACGGAGTTCCAACACGGGGTAGTAGTTCTCATTGAGGCCGGTACTCCTAAACACCGGTCTTTCCAAGCCCGCGGTCGGAACTCATCTCTCCGCAGGCTTGATGTTTAGGGCTACCAACTAGCAATCCATTTGCAGACAGAGGCCCATTCAAAGTATCGGTGCCTATGCGCACAGTCACACCAGGTGAGCTTGCAATTGGTCCAAGATTGTTCGGACTGCAACTCCCACGGTTACGGCTGACTCTCCCTTCAGACTGAAGTTCCGGTGTGGTTCAATAAGGTCAACTAGCGTTCTTGGGTACCCCTCCCCTGTGAGAATCAGGACATTGTGTTCCTGATCATGATTGCTTCTTATGGTTTGCGGAGTATGTTTGGCATCGTTGAGTGTGAAAAGAAGTGTGGTGTCAGTGCGAACTTCAGATTCCTTGAGGGTGGTATCGTTCCGAAGTTCATACTCGAAGATATGCCCTTCCTTATCTAAGGCGCCCCCAATGGCCCTCAGAACCTCCACAGGCTTTAGAACCTTGCTAGACGTTCTTGGCATCCCCAAAGGCTTGCCCCTACGGGGCCTGCCCGTCAACGCTCCAGGGTAATCGCGAATGGCCAACCCATGCCCGACTCTTCAACTGATCCAGCTGAATATGTCAGGGATTGCGCGGGGTTTCAACGCGGGGGAGTGTCCCAATTGAGGACGTTACCCACTATAACGGCCTTGATGTTCTTGGGGGTGCCCAATTGTAGAGCCACCCACTGGCACCGTTGCCGATGGATGGCCCCCTGCAAAGCAACGGTGCTTGTACGCCAGATCATGCCTTAGGCGGGCACTGGCTCTAAATTTTGGAAATAGTCCGAAAGGTTCCTTATTGCAGCTGCAACAGGTACAACGTGTCTTCCTTTTACAATGGTCTTCCTCGGCTTTTCCCTAAGTTCAACTTGCATTCCTACGCAAGCCCCCTCCGTGAACACCAAGACGTTGTTGTACAGCTCGTGACGGCATTTTAGAAGCAGGTTGCTGCCATTGTTGAGTGAGACCTTAAAGGTCATGTCAAGTGGATTGATGTTGCTGCTCGAAGGCTCAAATCCCTTGATGTGCCCTTCCGTGACAAGGGTATTTTCTATGGTCGTTAGAACCTCAATAGGCGTGGGCATTTT
The DNA here is from genome assembly GCA_963835565.1 of uncultured delta proteobacterium. Classification (GTDB taxonomy): domain Bacteria; phylum Myxococcota_A; class Polyangia; order Polyangiales; family Polyangiaceae; genus FEN-1139. The sequence goes on along the minus strand of CAWIGY010000046.1, from coordinate 39,366 downwards.
ATAGACTTGCCCCCACGAGGCCTGCCCGTCAATGCCGCCGAAATCGGGATAGACCAAGTCTGCCAACCCTTTCCAACTTACCGCTGACAGCCTAAATTGACGGGAAAATAATCGGTCCAAGCCACATGAATAGCACTGCCAAGAACTGCCAGCGAAGTCCGGCCATTCAGTTCCTCGTGGGCCTTCGGTTGGAACGACTAGTGCCCCCAATGTCTCTTCTGGAAATCAACCCAAGGGAGTTGTTCGTCGGCCACCATTGCAGGTGGATAGGTAACTTCCAAACCAAGGATCATTTGCACCGAGTCATCCTCTAGGCGGGCTTACTTTCCAGGTTCTTTTGGAAGTGTTCCAGAATGATCCGAACTGCAGCGCTCACGGCTACGGTTGGCTTCTTGTTCACGTCAAAGCCCCTGCAAGGTTCAATGAGATCAACTTGAGTTTCTGGGCAGGCATTTCCCGTAAGAGTCAAGACTCTCTGTTCCCGATCATGGCGGCTTCTTATGACGAGCGGAGGGCCAGTCACATCATTGAGTGTCAGATGAAGGGTTCTGTCTGGTCGATCTTCAACTTTCCTGTTGGTTACATGATCCCGTATTTCAAAAGACTTAATGCACCCTCCATTGACCAAACTGTTCCCTATAGACGTTAGAACCTCATCGGGCGTGGGCATTCATGAAGGCTCGTCCCCTTCGGGTCCCCTGTCAATGCCGCAATCAATGAAGAATGTACTGCCTCGGTCAGGCTAGCGGTTTTTTGAAGTAAGAACTCGAATCGAATGCAACGAGCTGAATTAGGGTCAGTCCGATCCACCCGCCTATTACTGCCAAGAACTGTCAAAAAGAGTCGATGAAGTTCCGCCGTGAGTTCCGAGTTGGCCTAGCTTAAAACGAACTGAGGCCGCCCCTCGACCGACAATGATGCTCTTGACACCATGGCATCGAGTAAGAAGCACCCGGAGCCGGATTCGTTTACCCTTGCCTAACCCCCTACGGAAACACCTGACGAGGTTTCGAGCGCCGCCTGAGCTCTTGCTGCCCTTCGTACCTTGGCGACCTTGTGGAGGGTGTCTGCGAAGACGTTCTTGTGCTCGTTGGCTAGGCACCAGAGCTCGAGTCCTACCCTCACTACTGAGCTCATTGAAATCAACCTTGAATCGGCCAATGCCTTGACCCGCTTGAAGAACTCGGGGGGATAGCTCGCCTCCAGAAGAGACTCAACAGACCGACGGGCAGCCAAGGTGCTCGACGCAGAAGCAGGAATTTCGTCACTTGGGCGTGGCTGTCCAGCTCCGGACACCTCCTTCTTTTCAAGCCACAGACCCAAGGCTTCGGTGAGCGCCCCGTCCCAAGCAAGACCTTGAACGAGCATGGCCTGACGGGTGCGTTCGTAAATTGAAACAGGCACTTGGCCCCCGGCCCATGTTTTGACCTTGTCGGCGGTATCATTGTCATATTGGGACATTTCATCATCTCCGGACTTTGTGCCGTTCCACGATTCTGGGAAGAACGTCCATGGCCGTTGTTTCCAGTCCTGTCAGTGGTGAACATTTTAGCCCATAGGTAACTGTCGGGCTGTTCGAATTTCGGAATGGTGGATCATTGACGAACCTTGCGTAGAAAATACGTACAAGGCACCGTGGGCCAGTCGAGTTTCGTGATCCAATCTTCACTTGCCTTGACCTTCGTTGTCGATGTTTCCTGGATTGGCAAGAAAACTGGAAACTCTGGGCCCCGAGCGACAAGGCTGGACGTACATCCCCCGCCAATACCCCATCAATGACGCTGTTGGCTTTGTTCGCTCGGGGCCTGTTTTACTAAAGGTAGTGGCATTCCTTGAAGGCCTGATTGGCCTGCTCGGATCATCCTCTTGCAATCCGCTCTACCGCCGAGAACTTGGCTCTCAGAACGATCCCTTCACGCTGAGACCTGGTGCTGTCCCCGATGAGGGAATAGGCTCATCACAGCTGCGTCGTTGGACATCTTGGAGCCCGAGCGATGCAGTTGCACATCGCGTAATAATTGACTTTTCTTCCAACGGGGGATTACCCATACTGGCCGGTCAGGAGTAGCTGGCCAGGTACGATGACGCACCGTGAACGACGCAGTTACGACCATCGAGTCAAGGCCCAGATTATCGCCGCCGATAATCCCGATCTGTTTCCAGAGCTTGAGATCCCACGCTACGGCCTTGAGTTGGATTCGGCGTGGACTTGGGGAGGTCGTGACGCTCGATGACGACAGCGAGGCCGAAACGCAGCTTCGGGACCGAGTTGCGAGACTGGAGCAGCGAGTGTCCATGCTCACAGCGGTGCTGCGGCTTGTGTTGGCTCTGCTGCGCGTTTCTGGGTTCAAGGTCGATCTCATCCGAATTCCAGATGCCGAGGGGAAGCGACGACTGCTCAGTGCCGTTGAGCGGGCGCGAAAGATTATGCCTTTGGCAGCAGCCCTGCGAGTCCTTGGGCTGTCCGCAGCCCGTCAATTCGTGGGCTTGCTCTGCACGCGCAGCGCATCGGCAAAGTCTTTGCGCATCCAAGCACATGGGCCAAGCTGATCCGAGAGAAAGGATGGGGTCGACCTCGGTTGCGCCTGCATCTACCGAAGCCGATAGTAGGGTTGCGCGCGAATGCGCCCAATGAAGCGTGGCATGTTGACGTGACAATCATCAAGCTATTGGACGGTACGAAAGCCTACTTGCACGCAGTCATTGACAATTTCTCGCGCAAGATCTTGGCATGGACGGTTGCTGAGAGGCTCAATCCGATGAACACGTGCTTCGTGCTCAGTCAAGCAGCGGCACGTCTGAGTGAGCCGGAAACCAAAGTATACATGGACTCCGGCGTGGAAAACCTCAACAAGGAAGTGGACAAGTTGCTCGAAGCTGGCATCTTGGAACGGGTCATCGCTCAGATCGATGTCAGCTTCTCCAATTCTTTGATCGAGGCCTGGTGGCGTTCATTGAAACACCAGTGGTTGTTCTTGAACCATCTCGACCGCATGGCTACGCTGCGAAAACTCGTCGAGTTCTTCGTGACCGAACACAATGCAACGATGCCACATAGCGCCTTCCGCGGCCAGACACCCGACGAGATGTATTTCGGACGTAGCGAGGCTGTTCCCGATGAGCTTGCCGAAAGGCGACAAGAGGCTCGAAGGAACCGAATTGAGCACAACCGGGACATTGCGTGCTCTGACTGCCAGCGAGGAATAGCCGCTACGCGCGATGACATCGCCGCATGAAGACTACTGCATTCTGAGCCAAAAACTGCCAGTTGTGCAATTGCATCACCAGTGCTCCAGAATGTTTGACGACGCAGCTGGGCGAAAATCGGCCATACCCTACGTCGTGGGTTCTTGCTGAATCGAGCTACTTGGGCGAATTCATCGCCTGCTCAATGAGCGGCAGCACGGCGCGTGTGAGGCGGGTAAAACCGCTGGGGGTCGGGTGCAGGCCGTCGGCCATCGTTTCACTCAAGATGCGCCCATCGGGCTCGACGAACGACGCACCGACATCGCGCAAGGTGACGCCCTCTGGCAGCGCCGCCTTCTCGAGCAGCCGATTGGTCTCGATGACCTTCCGACGCATGGGATCGATCGGCCTTGCCCCCGTCGGCAAAATGGCAAGCAGCAAGATTTTGGCGCCGGGTACCTTCTCTTGCAGCAAATGCACAACAGCCAAGACACCGCGAGCCGTCTGCTCGGGACTGTGGCCATTGCCGAGATTGTTGACGCCGATGAGCAGCACGACGACCCTCGGCGATGTGCCCGTGAGGCTGCCGTGCTCGAGACGCCAAAGGACATGTTGCGTCTGATCGCCACCGATCCCAAGGTTGAGCGGCTTGTAGGGCGCTAACTCGCGGTAGGCGTCCGTATCAGTCCACATCTGAGTAATAGAATCGCCCACGAGCGCGACCTGCGCCTCGGTGCGCCCCGGGGCAGCCAGTTGTGCGTCGTGCCTTGCGCGCCACTCCTTGAGGCTCATCCAAGGCTGCTCGATACTGCGCGGCACGGGCACGTCCGACGCTTCCGCTGCCGGCGCCGGTGGCGGCTGATCCGTCGAAGGCGGAGCCGTCTTCGGTGGCGGGTTACTTCCCTGCACCGAACAGCCCAGCAACGAGCCACAGCACGCAAGCCCTGTGAGACAAAACCAGACCCAATTGCGCCATTCACTCCGCAGCATCTTGCCCAAGGCTATACACTTCGAACGGCGCGCTTTCCAGTCGCAAGACTACGGAACCGTCACGAGGTCTTTTTGCTTTTCTGCCACAGCGGCACGGAAACGCGTCTGACGGAACCACCTGGACCAAGCACCCCTGGCACTCATCGAGACCTGCCGGGTGGCGTGGCTACCACCGTGAGCTCGGCGCGCGAAAGCCCTGGTGTGGTAGCCGTGAGCCGGATCGGCCCCGGCTCCCCCGTGGATTGAACGATGAGCTGCGCAAGCCCGTTGAACGTGGAGCGATGCCAGCGCTCGGGCGGCCTCGCAAACCTGATCACGGCTGGGTGGACCTGCCGTAGCACCTCACGCTTGTGCCACTCTGCGAAACGGGAGGGTGCCTCGATCCGCAGGATGTTGCCACTCGCAAGCAAGTTCTGTCTCAGCAGAGGCACTTCGATGCGTGCCTTCGCGGGATCGGCACCGACGTACACCGCCTTTCCGTTCAGGAAGACTGACTGTTTTGGTCCGAGCGGGTTTACTAGGAGCGAGATTGACTCGCCAGTGGCGAATTGCGGAGAGTCGAATCGGGCCTCGAACTCAATCTCCCCCTTAGTGATGGCCGGATCGGGGGCTTTCCACGTACCGAGCTCTTTCGTGCGGATAGAATCGACAAACTGATCGGGCTCGAGGCAGGAGGGATCACCGTTGCCGACGCCGAGGATATGACCTGGCCCCTGGAGATCGAAGTTGACGCGCTGGTTCGCTGTCGGGATGATGCGGCCGGCTTGGTCGCGGAGAGAAACGGTCACTACAGCCAGATCCGTGCCGTCAGCGCGGATGTTTGTGCGGTCCGCTTGCAATGCCAGCGCCGCGACGGGACCAGTCGTCTCGACCTCCCGCGTGAGCACGAGGCGCCCGGAGCGGTAGCCTCGCGCCAGCAGCGTGCCTGGTGCATAGCGCAACTGCCAAGCCAAATGGCTGTTTGGCTCCATGCTCTTGCGGCCCTGCGACACTCCGTTGAGGAAGAGCTCGATCTCGTCCAGGTTGCTATGCGCGCGGACCTCGATTGTTTCGCCTTCCCGGCCTGGCCAGTTCCAATGGGGAAAGACGTGCAGCACGTCTTCCCGGCCCCACCAGGACTTGAGATAGTAGAAGCCGTCCTTGGGAAAACCACAGGTATCGAGAATGCCGAATTGCGAGCTGATAGCGGGAAAGTCAAAGGGAGTCGGCTCACCGCGGTAGTCGAATCCAGTCCAGAAGAAGACACCGGCGGCATACGGGCGTTCTGCGTACTGCTTCCACCCGATCTCGGCGTTGCCCCCGGAGTCGCCATCTTCCTGGGGCGCAAGGTGCGCCTTCGGGCGATCGTCGAAATAGATGCCACGAGTCGCGTTCGTCGTTGTCTCCTCTGTACCGAGAATAACCTGCCACGGGAACTCAGCGTGCTGGCGGTCTAGGTGTGCCTTTATGATGTAGTTGACACCCGCCGCCTTGACGACAGTGGAAGTTCCGCCCCAGCCACCGCTGATGGCTGCGGTGGTGAGACGAGTAGGATCCAGCCGGTTTGCGTAGTCCTGCATCGAAGTGGTGATGCGCGCGCCCTTGGCGTCGCCTTCGATGCCCCATTCCTCGTTCCCCAGTGACCACAGGATTACGCTCGGATGATTGCGATCCCGTCGGATCATTTGGTCGAGCTGGCGGGTGTGCACCTCGTTTACCCCCATCAAACGGTTTTCGTCGATGACGAGCATGCCCAGCCGATCGCAGATGTCGAGGAGTTCTGGCGCAGGTGGATGGTGAGAGGTCCTGTAGGCGTTGCTGCCCATCTCCTTCAGCCGCCTGATCCGAAACTCCTGAAGGGCGTCCGGCACCGCAACGCCGACACCGGCATGATCCTGGTGGTTGTTGGTTCCCTTGAGTTCTACACGGGTTCCGTTGAGGAAGAAGCCTTTGTCGGGATCGAAGTGGGCGGACCGAATGCCGAAGGGTGTCTCAACACGATCCACGACGAGCCCGCTACGCCGCACGACCGTCACCAGCTTGTGCAGGGCTGGCATTTCCAGCGACCACAGGCGCGGCGCGCTCAGGTGCAGTGTCGCTGAGTGGACCGCGGTCGCTCCGGCGCCGAGCGTGGCGACCACAGGTTCTGCCTTGACCAGGATGTGGCCATCCTCGGCGAGGACCGAGCGTTCGACGACGTAGTCGGTGCTCTGCTTCCCCTCGTTCTCGAGCGTCGTGTCCACGTGGACCGTCGCGTCGTCCGGCGTTCAGTTCCGAGCGCACCCAGGTGCCGTAACGAGCAACGTGGAGCGGATCGGTCTTCAGCAGCCAAGTGTGCCGATAGATCCCGGCGCCTTCGTAGAACCAGCCCTCCTCCTCGGAAGCGTCGACACGTACCGCGATGACGTTGTCGCCACCATAGTTGAGGTACTCGCTGAGGTCGTAGCTGGCACCCAGATAGCCGCTCGGTTCCTCGCCGAGCAGAAATCCGTTCACGAACACCCGGGCAGCGCGGTAGATGCCATCGAACTCGATGCGCAGACGGCGGCCCAAATCGCTCTCGGGAACGAAGAAGTTCCGACGGTACCAGCCAACGCTGCGCTCGGGGAAGCCGTGGCCAACGGCCTTGAAGCCATGACTGGCCTTGGCCTTGGCGTCGAAAGGTGCCTCGACCGCCCAGTCGTGGGGCAGGTCGACGATCCGCCACGCCCGGTCGTCGAACTCCGGGCTCGCGGGGCCATCGCCGAACCCCGTCTTGGCAAGATAGGAGAAATAGCCCGTCCCGTGCCCAAAATCCCGCTCGGGATCCGTCGCGTGTCCCAGGGCAAAGCGCAAACCGCGGTCGAGGCTCGTCCGCTCGCGCCCCGGCGCGGTTCTCTGCACAGGCGCTGCCATGCCCCGGTTAGGCATGGCCGTCTCTGCGATCGGGACGGGCCTTGGCACAGGGCTACGGGCGGCGGGGGTGCAGGCCGCAAAGCACACAGCAACGCAGGCTCCGCAGATTATGCCGGCTGGGGATCGGACACGCATTTTCTTGAAAGGGGTATTGCTTGCAGAGGACGGAAGGACAAGTAAAAAAGTGCTGCGGCTCTTCCGCCGCCGCGCGCAGGCTCTGCGCATTGCTTTACCAAACGTTGACCGGTTGTTGGCTGTCGACGATCTTGAAACACGTCGCGTTCGGCTGCGTCCAGCGGATCATGTTGTACCAAAACTGAGCGGTCTGGAATTTGTCTTGCGGCAAATAACCTTGGCACGTTGGGTTCGTAGAGTTCGCGTTCCCTTGGCCGTTCCACTGGCTGGTGTACGTAATCCATTCGTCGCTATAGGCGAGCACCCGACCCTGGCCAGCGATTTTGCCGACCAAGAGATTGTACACGGTTGAACCGTTCGACGTAGTCGCCGCCACGTGGGCATCCGCCGGCGCGTTGATCGAGCGCCCTTTGGCTAGTCCGATCATGCTGACGCCCAAACTCAAGTTCTCGATCACGGGATCCGTTCGATTCCACTGCGTAATCGTTCCCAGGCTACCGTCGGCGCACCAACACATTTGACTGTTGTTAACATCTACATCCGCACACGGGGGTGTAACTTCATCCTGATTGTAGGAAATGCCCGAAAACGCAAGCAGCGTGTTCTTGGGAACGACTTCGTTGCCGTCGCTCGCATAACCGCTAAGCGAGACTACGCCTCCACTTTTGTTCTGGACCCAATCTTGAAATGCTGCAACCTCAGAAGCGCTGAACGTCCACCAGGGACCGGTGTTGGAATTATCTCCCAAACCCGCCAAGATGATCACGTTGTACGACGCCAGAAAGTCTGACGTGAGCGTTGGCTTCGTTATGTAGTTGTCAACACGCGCCGTACCCGCACTGCTTGAGTTGAGCCAGTTCTGAAACGCCGTATCCGAATCGGCACCGGTGGTGGCGCCCCATACTCCGGGCGTCCCAATCACGGCCACAGACAATGTCGGGCAAACGCAATCATCACCGTTCGTGCACGGGACAACCTGACCATCGCTTGCATTCGCAGCGCCTCCATTTGCCGAAGCATCGGTAAACACGAACTCAGTCTGCGACAATACACCGCCCGATGCCCCCGAGCCACCGTTGCTTGAGCTGTTCGATCTCGAGCTCGAACTGGCCGTGCCCGAACTCGTGGCACTGCACCCGACGGCAATCAGCAACAGGGTTGAAATTGAAGTTTCTGCAACCAGATTACGTTGGGATTTTCGCATGGCAATTCATGGCCCCGGCTGTCACTTGCAGTACTTGGTCGGCTCCGGGCTGAGCACTTCTTGAAAGGGATCCGGGCTTGGGCGCGCGCTGCTCGTGCCGATGCCCATCAGCGCCGCGAAGCGGCCCGTGCAGCCGTCAGCAGTGCATTGCGATTTGCAGGGGTCATTCGCGGGGCTGCCGCAAGCGCAGCATTCGATACCCCAGGGGTAAGGCGTTATTGCGCATCGGCGGGCCGTGCTGAAATCGCCGCCCATCAGATGCGAAAGCAGGCCCACCACCATGTTGCCGGCGATGCCCTGACCCGCGCAATAATTGGAGATCCAGACCGCGCTGGAGCCGCCGTTGCCAGTCGCGTTGTAGAGGTAGTACCAAGCCGCGAGCCCGATGTTGCACGGCACCTGTTGCATGAAACTGATGTAGGTCGCGCCGCCTTGCGTGGCCCAGAATGTGGCGTCGTCGGCTTGTGTGGTAAGTTCGCTCGGCCACGTGCAACCAATGGCGGCGATCTTTTCCATGGGCGCGTAGTAGTTGTAGTCGTGCACCGTGGAGCTGAAGCGGACCTGAAGCAGGCCGATCGTCGGATCGTTGGCGGTCGTTCCGTTGACAGAACGGGTCGAGTACGAGTCCATCACGACCGAATTCGGGTTGTACGAACTTTCCGCCACGATCGCGGAGGTGAGCACGGCCTCGCATTTGCGCAGCCAATTCGCCTCGCTCGGCGCAAACTCGACGCAGCTCATGGCAATCGAGCAAGCGAGCGTGTCGAAGGCGGCACCCGCAGGAAAGTTTTTCGCGATGTTGCTGTACGCGTAGTCGGGTAGCGCACCGGTTGCCGTCGTGTCGTTCAGCCACGATTGCACCAAGGCGAACTCCGCCGGATCTGCACCGGGGCAACCGAGGTGATCGTTCGCGTGGGCACCGGAAGTCGAAGCGCTAGAATTGCCGCCGGCTCCGGCGCCTCCATTGCCCTGCACGCCCGCGTCCGGCCCGGTCCAGCCGTCGTCGGTGGTACAGGCGCTAGCGAGGAGCAGAAGTGAAATGCCAAGCACTCGATGAGTGGAAGGGATGCGATGCGTGAACGTCATGAAAGACCCCTGGACATTACTTGGGTGGCTTGCGTCGTCATGGGCTGGTAGTTTAGGCGGCCTTCGATTTTCGCACTGGCTTGCTCCCGGTCGATCCCCGCACGACCAGCCTTACATCGACGGTCTCTTCGATAACCCTTTGCGCTCGGCCCTCGATGAGTTCGATGAGTTGGCTCATGGCTTTGCGCCCGAGCTCTAGCTTGTCCACGCCGATCGTCGTGAGCGGTGGGTCGATGAAGCGGGCCATGTCGATGTCGTCGAACCCGATTACGGAGAGCTGGTCTGGAACTCGGTAGCCGAGTTGATGCGTCGCGCGGATGACGCCCGCGGCCATCTCATCGTTGACGCAAAATACTCCGGTGACTTGGGGGTCCTTGCGCAACCCCTTCATAGCTGCGGCAAAGCCGCCTTCAAACGTCAATGAATCACTCTTCCATAGGGGTTGGCGCCGACCCTGCAACAGGCCCAAGCGTCGTAGAGCTTCACAATACCCTTTGGCCCGATCGGCAATGCTCGTACGTTCGAGGCCTCCCGCGACGACTGCCAAACGCTTGTGTCCAAGCTGTCCCAGATATTCGGCGGCCAACTCGCCGCCTCGCCGGTTCGCCATCGAAACGGAACCCACTAGTGGGGATTGCGGGTAATGGTCGATCGCCACGATTGACATGCCGATGGCGGAGATATCCGCCACCATGGCCGGCACTAGCCGCTTGATGAAAAGCACACCCTCGGTGTTCCTCTGCGTGATGACAGTCGGAAGATCGTTTGGTCCCCGGTAGTCGGCCTTCAGCAAGGATAACAGCAAGTGGTAATTGCGTTCGAGGGCCAGCTTGAGCGCGCCTTCGACAACCCGGGAATAAAAAGAGTTAGACAGAAGATTTTCTTCCTCGTAAAGCGCAATCGTAACATGGCGAGTGCTGCGACGGGCCAAGTGCATAGCGGACGCATTCGGGTGATAGTTCAGTAGCTGCGCCGCCCTTCGGATGCGTTCACTGACTGCCTTTCCAATGGGCTGCCCAGACGCGTCGTTGAGTACGAACGATACGGCTGCCACCGACGCGCCCGCCTTGGTTGCAACATCTTTGATTGTTGGCCGTATCGACATCTGGAACCGAAGAACTTCTCGCCCTATGCGGCCCCGCGGGCAGCTAACCCGCGGGGCATTTCGTCACACACGGAAAGACGAAGCGTTAGGAGTTCAAGATCGCGGGAGCCCGCCGACGAGTGCTCTCGGCTCAGTAGAACGCCCAGTTGTCGACCACCAGCTCGTACGCGGCGGGAACGGGCACATAGGTGTGCCACCGTCGGAGGGCAGCACCCAGTTAAGCCCACATCGATCTGCAGCTGCGTGATGTTCCTGCCGTCAGGCTGAACAGGAGTGCCAGCTGCGCTGCCCGCCGTGAAGCCGGCCCAAGGGGCCTGGATCTGAGTCCAGGTGTCCGTCACCGTGAAAGCGAAGGTCGGATGAACGCAGGTCAGTGCCTAGTGCCCGGGCAGGTGCCATAGGTGCCGGTCGATGACGGCGTGGATGACGTGGTTTCCTGCATGGATACTTTGAGCGTTGCCTTGCCGGTGGGGCAGTTGCCGCGGACCCAGAAGGATAATCCTCCAGTGAACTTGGTCGCGTTGATGCACCCGCTGAGCCAGAGCCCCTGGCCGCCGCCGTAGTTCTGGGCATCCGTGTCAGCGATCTCTGAGCGCATACGTCGAATTGTAGCCAGCAACCATGTCGAACGTTTCTGCGAGATTGCCCGGACTTCGACCGGTCTCCGTAGCCAAACGGACCCGCCAAAACACCCGTGGTCGTGTCCCCGCCCAGGGGAAACGACCAGGTGCTGAGATTCGAGACGCCGTCATAGTTCTCGAAGTCGGCGATGGCCGGCTTTGTGCTGGGGATCAGAATCGGGTTGGCGCAAACCGGACCGCTCGCCGCTGTGCTGCCGCCATTGCTCGATCCGCCCACCACGGTACTGCCAGCTATGCCTGTGCCGCTGCCAGTAGACCCACCGTTGGTAGCGCCTCCGTTCGAGGTCGCGGCCGATCCACCGGCGCCCGCGTCTGCAGAATTCGTGTTGTCTGTCGTGCAACCAGCCACGTGGACTATGACCACGAGCGCTGTCACTGCACCTGCCAATCCCAAGAACCTCAAATTGATACCCATGTTTGCCTCCAGTCTCTCAGCTGCCGGCGTCAGCACGCCGGCGGTAAAACGCGACATTGTCCAACCAGATGTCGTAGTTGGTCCCCTGCAGCAGCTTGATCTCGACCTGAGCGATATCCGCTGGGTTGATCCCGCCTTGGAGGCGGTTCGGACAGGGCCACTGCACCAGCTGGTTCCACGGAATCAGGAACAGTTGCCAGTTCTCGGTAGTGGTTATGTAGGTATGGAATTGGTTGCCACATTCGTCCGGAGCTGGCACGCGTGTCGGGGACCCAGGGGGAAGGACCCCACCGTAGTAGCAAGCGGGATAGCCGAGCGCCTGGATCGGGGGTAATCGGCATTCGGTGCCACGGGCAATATCCCCGGGGCCGACGAATCCGTCGCCATCCAGATCTTGTTCCCCTTCATAACCCGGGAGTGGCTTCGGGCAGAAGGCCCCCGGCGGGCGACGGGATGTGATTGACGTAGGTCCGTACCGTCGTCCACGTAGAACATGAACGTCTTGTCGATGTTTCCAGGGCTACGCGCCCAGAAGGAGATACCCTCGTAACCGGTCCCATTGGCTCGGCCCGAACCGCTATTAGGTCGTTGGTGCTCCCAGTCACCGAAGCCAGCGCCATAAAAATTATGGCCGTATGCCCGGATCTCAATCATCCCGGTGTCGCCGCAGCGCCCAGGAGGGTTGACATGCTTCCCAGGCACATTGGAGTTGGTCGAAGTATCAGGCACGCCACCTGGAGTGTTGTCTGCGTATTGGAACCAGCCCGGGTCTGCGCCATCGAAAATTGGAGATGTTCCCGAACTCGTAAGCGTCCGCGACGGAGCAGTCCACCAACGCCGTCGGCCGCGGTTCGCTCACTCCACACCCAACAGCGGAGAGCAGCAGACCGCAAAGGAATATGGATGTCGTCCGAGCCATCGCCATCACCACCAAAATGTAGCCGACAGGGATAGCACGTGCCTGTCCGGAATCGGCTTGGGTTGTCCGCCGGCGGGTACCCATTTTCCACGTACACCTCGCGGCCATAGACGAAGTGCGAGTATTGAAGCGCAAACTCGTCTCGGCTCTGCCAGTCGGTGTGGAATAGCAGGCGGCCGCTGTAGATAGTGAACGACCGACGGTTGAACTGGTTGTCCTGGCGAACGTGGTCGAACCGGCCCGAAAGCCGAACCAGGAAGCCATGGTGTAGGTGAGCTCGGCACCGCCCTTGAGCTTGAGCACACCGTTGTAGTTGGGGTCGTCGCTCTTGACCTTGGTACCAATCCCGAAGAGGCTAAACAGAATGTCCGGATTCTTGCCGTGATATTCATCGCCGTAGAGCATCCGGGCAACGCTCAGGTCGTACTGAGCCCCGAAGGTCGTGAGCTCGCCGTTACCGCCGCTATTCGGCCCGAAGTACTCCGCCACGAGCCCCTCGCCACCGCGGGCGTTCAGGACCTCGATGATGCCCGAGACGACGCCCGCGTTGGTCGCCTTGGTCTGCGCAAGGCCGACATAGAAATGCCCAAACCGCCCCGCCGTCAGTCTTGCATCCGCACCCAGCACGTTGATGTGGCCTTTGGCGAGAGTGCCGGCCAAGTTCTGGTCGTCCTGGCTCCAGGCCGTGGCGTAGTGCAGGCCGAACTGAAGCCAGCCCCGCCAGGCTGAGCCCCCCGTGAAAATGGCCCACATAGCTCGCACCGACGTTCGGATCGCCGAAGTCGTTCCAACCCTCCGACGGCATACCGGTCGGCATTCGGCCGAGCTGGCTACCGATCCCTTGCTCGAGCACCACGGTTGCGACGCCCGTCTTGAAGCCGGCGGTGGCAGTTTCGCCGACGGAATTGATGCGGGCAATCAGCGGAGTCGCATACCGACCGGAATCGAAAGCCCCCATTGACCCATATCGCTCTTGCATGGCACCGCCCCGGATCTGGAACAGAGTGCCCACTTGCTTGCTGAGGTTTAAGGTGACGTAAGCATTACTCACGCCGAGCTGGCGCACGGGATCGTAGAAGGCTTCGGCTTCGGTGGCGGCGGTGGAGGCGAGGATAACCGTGCCTGCCAACGTGGAGTTACCGTAGGTCAAGTTGAGCTGAAGCCAGGGACTGGGCACGACCCCGGTGTATTGGAACCGGCGGTAGTCCTGGGGGATGAGCGGTGGGGTATGAAGGACGGTGCCGGTCTGGCCCGTGACGGGATCCGCTCGCTCTTGCAGCCCGAGGTTGCATGGGCAGCAGGACGTAGCCATGAAAATCGAGCACGTACTCCTTCGAGGTGGCGGGAGGAACTCCGAACGGAGTCGCCGGTGGTGCACTCCGCACGTCGGGCTCGCGCTGGATCGAGCCCCAGCCGTGGGAAGTTGGTATTCTTGTCCTTGTCCTCCTTGTTCCTTGGTGATTGCGCCAAGGCCGGCGCAGGGCGCGGCTAGCGCGCAAAGCATCAGCCATCCCACAAGGTCGCGTCGCATGAAACACCTTCCTGACATCCGCGCGGTTCGAACAACTGAAATCCTGAACGCCATGATCGACTTCCTAGAAAGCGACGCTGCCGCCGAGGGTGAACATCTCACGGTCCAGCGGCAACGCCGGGTTGCTGTCCGTGAAATTGGAATAGAAGTAGCGGCTGTAGGCGAGCACAATCCGATCCTGGGACTGCCAGTTGGAATGCAGGACTAGGCCCACCGTGCCGCTGTAGTCCACCCACCTGCCACGCTGCACTCTGGCGGAAACGTCCACCATGGCAGCGTCCCGACTTTCACCGAACAGTTGAAAGGTGGTGCTGAACCACGGAAGCAGCACGTACTCGAAGGTCGCACCCACGAAGTAACCGCTCGTGCGATTGTAGGCTGGATCCGCGCTCGCCAACGTCCAGAACGGCAAGACTGCGAGGGCTACGCGCAGATCCCGACCATTACCGTCGAACGGCTGCGGATAGCAGGAGTATACGCTTAACGCTGAAGTCGTACTCGGCGCTGACCGCCACGATCTTGCCCGTGCCGTTACTCTGTGGCCCGAGGAACTTGTTGGTCATCTCACGACCGCCCGCCGTCCAATCGATCCCCCACCAGATCCCGTTGTGCACGGAAAGGGCATGATTGAAGTTCCAGTACGACAGGAGTGACACCGAGCTGACCGTAGGGATCCCCGACCCACCTGAGCTCGAGCGCCGCGACGCCCAGGCTGGCCATCACCCTTTTGGATGGGGCCCACGGCTTCGTCCAAGTACGTTCGCATGTCGCGGCCGTCCGCGTACGCGAGATGCAGCTTGGCGAAATACTTGTTGTCGAAGCTGATGCCGGCGTGCCCGTGGTACACGATGGTGGAAAGGCCAGCTTCCGGCCAATCCGTGTACGTGCCCCGCACGAACGCTTGATCCACTTCCGGGACGGCGGCAATGCCGCTCTCGAGGTAGAGCTGCGTGCGCGGAGTCAGGTCGTAGTTGGCCGTTGCCGTGCCGCCGTAGCCATGAATGGCGAGCACAGGCCCGAAGACACCCCAGCCCCAAGGTCCAGGTGCACCGTAGTTCGCGGGGAAGGCTCCGACCTGGAACCTCAGACGCAAGTCGCCTATCGGCGCGGGGGTGACTGCAACGTAGGCGGTTCTGATGCGGGGCCCGTATTGGTCAGCGTAGTAGCCCTGCCACTCCTTCGCGGTCAGCGACGACTCTACAGACACGAACGTCGTGATGGTCTGGCTTCCATACTGGAAGTTCAGCGTGCCGCCCGGGCCCGCCCAGAGTGGGGAGCGACCGACGATTAGCGGAGGCGTGTGAAGTGACGTTCCATGATTGCCATCCGGTTCTAAGAAATCGCGTCGGATCCCCGCTTGCCCGAAGCCCGAGATACGCCCTCCTATGCGGAACGTCCACGCATCTGGATCGGCGGGTGCGCCAAATGACGGCGCGCGTCCTCCGGGTGCGGGCGGAGTGGGCGGCGCTTCGGGAGAGAGGTCCACTCCCGGCGGCCTAGACGAGCCTGGCAGGCTATTGAACGCGTCCTGCTTGGCTTGCGTGTCCTGCTCCGCTGGCGCCTCCTGCTTGGCTTGCGTGTCCTGCTCCGCTGGTGCGTCCGGCTTCGTTTGCGCGCCCGGCTTGGTTTGCGCCTCCTGCTCCGCTTGCGCCTCCTCCTTCCCTTGCGCCTCCTTCCTCGCTTGCGCCTCCTGCTTCCTCAGCGCGTCCAGCTGCGCTTGCGCATCCTGCTGCATTTGCGCTTGCGCGACTGCGGGCACGAGCAGGCACGCTGCCAAGACCCATTCCGGTTTGCGGAGACCCCTCAGACCGACCCTATTTCTGCTCGAGCTTGTCACGGAGTCTACACCTATAGTTTCACCGAGCTGGCGTTCTGCGCGGTGACACCCTCGGGCGGGACCCGCACGCCATGCGCCAGAAGCATGAAGTTGATGATGGCCCAATATTGCTCGGCCGAGAGCGAGCCTGCCTTCTCTACTGGCAGCGGCATGTTTTTGCTCACGTAGCTATAAAGGTCCTGCGCCGTGCGAAACGGATCGCGCCAGGGGGCTCCTTGAGGTCGAGTCTGTGCGCGGAGCCTGAGCAACTCCGCATCGCCAGCGGCGGGGTCAGAGTTGATGTCGTGCTCCTGCGGGTACTCGGGCAGCGCGCCCTCCCCCATGATGCGCGGAGCAGCGACTCACACTCTGTCCGCGCTCTCCGTGACATCCGGCACAGTTCCGTTGGAACAAGGATGAGCCGTTGGGCGAGCCGCTGCGCGCCTTGGCCATGTTCACGTCCGTGGCACCGTGCGGCGTGCTCGCGCAGGCCGCTACCAATCCCACGGCCGCCGCAAAGCCCCAGTGCTTGCCAGCCGTCAGACGCCCCCAAAGCTCGCGCCCATGCAGCTGCGATGCATAGATCAAATCTGCTCTTAATTCGGCTGCGTGTTCAGACTGAACTATTTGCAATTATGACCGATCCTTCCATCGGGCGGAGCGGAGTTTGCACGGTCTCAGTCAGAAAAACAAGTGATAATATGAGCAAAGCGTCGCGACTGGCCCAACCTAGTTATTGCAAATCTACTGTGAACTTACTTCGGGCTCATGCGACTTTCCACTCATGTAATTTGCATATCTGATTCATTCTGTGCTCGAAATCCCAAGCTTCGTGTAGTATCCCGGTCACCCCTGATTACAGGTGGAGAGGATTAACATGTCGCACTCGCTGACCAGAACCTGGCTGATTCTCGTTCCGCTCATCGTCGCATCGAGCTGCATCAGGCTTCCTCCTAAAGACTCCTCAGAGTCCAATGCGGCCAAGGTCAACGTAACCGACGAGGTGTCTCTTGTCTGGGATGGTGAGGAGCACGGCGGTAACGCTAAAGAGTGGGCGAACTGCAATCTAAAAGATGCGTGCAAGAGCTCGGCCAAAGTCTCTCCCGGTGACGGGGTCAACAACTCGATTGGCCTTCAGTGGCACGTCGAGGGCAAAGACTGGAAGGGCTTTGGGTGGAATTGGTTCGGCTGGTGGCCTGAGGACGCAGGCACGGACATCACGCAGTACAAGAACCTGAGCTTCTGGATCCGTCTAAAGATCGAGGATCCCAAGGGGGCCCCCGAGCTCAAGGATCTCAAGGTGGGACT
The DNA here is from genome assembly GCA_963835565.1 of uncultured delta proteobacterium. Taxonomy (GTDB): domain Bacteria; phylum Myxococcota_A; class Polyangia; order Polyangiales; family Polyangiaceae; genus FEN-1139. The sequence continues at coordinate 22,156 of CAWIGY010000046.1, read as the reverse complement.
AGCTAGCTCCAACAAGGGCAAGTTGGAGACGGAGGCGGTGCCCCTGATCGGATACATCGACAGCCTATCTGACGAGAAGTGGCACGAAATCGTCGTTCCCATCAGTGATCTTACCAAGGGCAAGGGCAAGGACTTCGATCTCACCAAGACGTGGGAGTTTCGGCTGGGCGAGTACTCGATGACGCCGCACAACTTCACCGTCTTCGTCGATAACATCGGGTTCGACAATCGCAAGCTCATCTCACTTATCAGCCTGCCCGAGAAACGGAATCCGGCGCCGCTCGGCAGCGACGTCATCGATGTCACCGCCAAGGTTGACCTCAAGGCTACCGGCACGTCTGTCAGCCCTTACATCTATGGCGTGAGCCACGGGGACGCCGAGACCCTGCACGAGATGGGAGTGGCCGTCCGGCGAATGGGCGGCAACCTCTCGAGCGTGTACGACTGGCGTACTGGCTTCGTCTCCGCCGGAGCCGACTGGTTCTTCGAGAACCGCAAATGGGGAGAGGGGCCTCACCCGCAGGAAAACCAGTGGGTAGTCATGCACCGCGAGGACAAGAAATACGGGATGAAGAGCTTCTTCACCCTGCCATCGGAATGGGTCGCCAAGGACGACACTTCCAGCGGATTCCCGAAGTCAGTCTACCCGAATTGCGATCAGTTCGCCCCCGACCGACCCGAAGCGTGCAACGGCAAGCTCAAGGAGAAGAACAAAGAGGGCACAGCAAATTGAGCTCAAGTGCAGTAAGGATCACCCGACACAGAACGGAAAGTACGTGGGCGTCGAGTACAATGTCGAGCTGGTGAAGTATTGCATCAAGGATGCCGGATTTGGTCGCGCCGATCAGGGAGGCATCGACATTATCGCCCTGGACAACGAGCCCATGCTCTACCGGTCCACGCACCGCGACATGTACTGCAAGGGCTTCACCGCCGACGAGTACTGGGAGCGTACGAAGAAAGCCGCCGAGCTCATCCGCCAGGCGGATCCCTCGGTGAAGATCGCTGCCCCGTCGCTCTGGGGCTGGACCGCCTATTCCTTCTCCTCGGGCGACCTCGATTATCGCGAGGAGCATGGTCTTGGCTGGGACCAAGCCGAGAATTTACCCGACTTCAAGAAGTACGGCTTTTTCGCGCTCGACTTCATGCGCCGCTGCGCCGAGTACAAGAAGAAGACCGGCCACAATCTGGTCGACATCTTCGTCTTTCATGGTTACCCGATGACGCCCAAGCTCGGTTGGGACAACCAGGCAGAGTTCGCACATCCCTCCCCCGAGCTTCAGGAATTCCGCGTCCGCGACGTGCGCAAGTTCTGGGATGAAACCTATCGCGATCCGGATACCTGGATGGGCAAGGAGGGCTGGGCGAAGGGCAATGTCGCCTACGTGCCGCTGATGCGGCGCTGGATGAAGGAGGCTGGCTGGGATGTGCCGATCGGGATCGGCGAGTACGACTACGCAGGGCCCGAAGGAGGCCTGGAAATCTCTGCGGCCGTGGCCCAGGCCGAAAGTTTCGCGGCCTTTGCTCGGACGCAGGTGTCCTACGCCCTGTACTGGGCGGATCCGCGCAAGCACGGCCCCGTCTACTTCGCGTTCAAGATGTTCCGAAACCCGGACGGAAAGCGCACGGCCGTCGGTGACAACTTCATCCTGGCTGAGGTTAGCGACTACGACAGCGTGGGCGTATACGTGTTCAAGGACACTAAGCGCAACGTCGCCTCGTTCGTGATCCTCAACAAGCGGGCGAACAAGGGGGCCAAAGTGGCACTCGAGCTCAGCGCCCCGGTTCCGGCGCAAAAAGCGATGCGCTACGAGTACAGCAGCGCCAACCCGAAAGCGATCGGCGAGCTTCCGCCCCTCGACGTGAGCGGCCAAAGTATCAACGTCAGCATAGCGCCCATGTCGATTCTGCGCATGGACGTGAAGCTATGAGTTCCGCAACGGGCTGGAGTTGCAAATAACCTTGATGGCTTGGTTCCGAATCAATCCTTTTGTTGAAGCGGCACGGAATCGTCGGTTTCACTTTTCCGTGCCGCCACGGCCAAAGGAAAGAAGACTCCCATGAGCGACAGACAGCGATTGCGAATTATATCCGGCTGCGCCGCGTTGTGCGTCGCGCTCGGCCCCGGCGCGGCGAGCGCCCAAAAGTTTACGGGCCTTGCGCCTACACCGCCGCTCGGGTGGAACAGCTGGAATCACTTTGGCTGCAACGTTAGCGAGGAAACGCTCAAGAGTGCCGCCGACCAAATAGTGTCGAGCGGAATGAAGGCCGTCGGCTACCAGTACGTGGTGGTTGACGATTATTGGCAAGGAAGTCGCGACCAGGATGGCTTTATTCGAGCGGACCCGAAGCGGTTTCCCAATGGCATGAAGGCCGTAGCGGATTACATGCATTCCAAAGGGTTGAAATTCGGGATCTATTCCGACGCAGGGTGGAAGACATGCGGCGGAAGACCGGGGAGTCGCGGGTACGAATTTCAAGATGCACTGACGTATGCTCGTTGGGGTGTCGATTACCTGAAGTACGACTGGTGCAACACGGAAGGGCTCAACGCCGAAGGGGCCTACCAAACAATGCGCAACGCATTGTTTGCGGCAGGGCGCCCGATCGTATTTAGCCTATGCGAGTGGGGCAGCAGCAAGCCATGGCTGTGGGGAAAAGACGTTGGGCACTTGTGGCGGACGACGGGCGACGTGCACGCCTGCTTTGATTGCGTCGTGGATCACGGCACCTGGAAATCATGGGGAGTGCTGCAGGTCTTGGACATGCAGGAGGGCCTGCGGGCGCAAGCTGGCCCCGACCATTGGAACGATCCGGACATGCTCGAGGTTGGCAACGGTATGACAACGGCTGAAGACCGCGCTCACTTCTCACTTTGGGCAATGCTGGCGGCGCCATTGATAGCTGGCAATGACCTTGCCCGGATGAGCCAGGCGACGCGAGAGATATTAACGAATTCGGAGGTCCTCGCCGTTGACCAAGACCGGCTCGGTGTGCAGGGTTTTCGCGCCTACAAGCTCGGTAACGTTGAGGTATGGGCCAAGCCGCTTTCGGCCGGAAGCCTAGCGGTAACATTTCTCAACCGTGGCACCAGCGCGGTCTCACTGCGCTACGATTGGCGGACGCACCGCATCGAAGATCTCGTATCGAAGACGGATTTCGACTTTACCAAGACGACGTATCAGATTCGGAACCTTTGGACGCACCAAGCCCTCGGTTCTACCAAGACGGAGTTGGTCCTGAGAATCGAGGCTCATGACGTGGTGATGCTCAAGCTGAACCCGTGACGTTCTGACTAACCTCTGCGCGGTCGCCTATGGCTCACAGCATCCAACTCCACTTCATCGACTACCTTCTGCTCGTGACCTACTTCGTGTTCGTCATCGGCATTGGGGTCGTCATCAAGCGCAATGTCAGCGGTAGCAAGGATTTCTTCGAGTCAGGGCGTTCGCTGCCGTCTTGGGTTTGCGCGCTCGGTTTCATTGGTGCCAATCTGGGTGCGCAAGAAGTCATGGGAATGGCAGCGTCGGGTGCCAAGTACGGCATCATGACGAGCCACTTTTACTGGGTGGGCGCGATTCCCGCGATGGTATTCGTCGCGGTGTTCATGATGCCGTTTTACTACGGCTCGAAGGCGCGCTCGGTACCGGAGTACCTCAAACTGCGCTTCGATGAAAAAACCCGCGGCTTCAATGCCATGACGTTTGCCTGCATGACGATCATGTCATCTGGCATTTCGATGTACGCGCTCGCGAAGTTGCTCAACGCGATTCTGGGCTGGAACTTCCATTTGTGCGTCGTCATGTCGGGCGCTGTCGTGCTGGCAGTACATTTTCATGGGTGGCCTAACCTCAGCCATTTACAATGAGGTGCTCCAGTTCTTTCTGATCGTGCTGGGCTTCTTGCCGCTCGTGCTGCTTGGGCTAAAGGATATCGGCGGCTGGTCAGGCCTCACGGCAAAACTCTCTGTGGTGGCGACCCAGAATGGCTATTGCTGCCGGGGCATGGTCTAATTCTTGGGCGCACACGGGGAGCGCACAGGCAAACCCTATGGGCGTCGAGTGGTTTGGTCTCGCCATGGGACTTGGCTTCGTGTTGTCGTTTGGTTATTGGTGCACCGATTTTTTGGTGGTGCAGCGCGCAATGGCGGCCGAAAGCATGGGCGCAGCAAGGCGTACTCCGCTGCTGGCTGCGTTTCCCAAAATGATGTTCCCGTTCTTGGTCATCTTGCCGGGCATGCTTGCCATCGGCCTGCACACGACACAAGGCTCGAATTTTCGGCTACCCACCAAGGGGGAAGGTCTCGATTACGACATGGTGGTCCCCACGCTGCTCGCTCACTACTTCCCCACCGGTATGCTGGGCCTAGGGTTGACAGCGTTACTTGCCTCTTTCATGAGCGGCATGGCCGGCAATGTCACCGCATTCAATACCGTATTCACGTACGACATCTATCAGAGCTACGTCAACAAGGACGGCAGCGACGCCCACTACCTTTCAGTTGGGCGCTTTACGACGGTCTTTGGCATTCTGGCAAGCATGGCAGCGGCCTATGCGGCCACGTCGTTCAATAACATCATGGACATATTGCAGCTTGTGTTCGCGTTCGTGAATGCGCCGCTGTTTGCCACATTCTTGCTCGGAATGTTCTGGCGCCGCACAACGGGGCACGGAGCGTTTTTTGGGTTGATGGCTGGCACCCTGGGAGCAGCGGTGCACCACGGCCTTTCACTGTCCAGAGGCGCAACTCCGGGCCTCAAAGGCGGTTGGTTGAGCAACTCGCATGCCTACCCCAGCGAGATGGCTCAGAACTTCTGGACGGCCATTGTGGCATGGTCGGTGTGTTTCCTGGCCACAATCGTGATATCGCTCGTGACCCGCCGGACACGGACCGATGAAGAACTCAGAGGCCTCGTCTTTGCCTTGACTGAAAGACCCAAAGAGGAAGGCGACCCTTTGTGGAAGCGGCCGAAAGTACTGGCTATCGTCGTGCTTTCGGCGGCCTTGGCCCTTAACCTAATCTTCAAGTGAGGTGGGCAATCATGAAACTCGACGTACGGCTACCCATTGGTTTGATGTTCTCCGTGTTCGGTTTGATTTTGGTGGTATTTGGCATGGTGTCTGACCATGTGATCTATGATCAGCACTCGCTCGGGATCAACATCAACCTTGCCTGGGGTGCGGTGCAATTGCTGTTTGGCGTCGTGATGGTGGGTTTCGCCCTACGCGCTGGGCGCAACGCCAAGCCTTGAAGCGATCTTCGAGAGGAGGATAGTATGAAGCATTTTCAAATCTGTATAGCGGCTGCACTTCTGACTTTGCTCGGCGTAGGTTGCGGTAGTGATAAGACTCCGGAAAGCGGGAAGGCCGCTTGTGAGACGTACTGCAATGAACTCGGTAATAGCTGTGTTGACGCGGGAGTGTCACTCGACACGGCAACGTGCAAATCAACGATGTGCGATGCAATGCCCGCTACGCTACCGGTTGGGTGCAATTCTGCGACGGCGGACTGGTTTAACTGCTTGGCGGCTCAGGCCGATGTTTGCGCAACGGGCTGCGCTACGCAACAAGCCCTGTCGCTCACCCTCTGTTTTCAGTGACGATCGAAGGTCGCTCAGGAAAAGTCGCCATGCCAAATAAATCCATTTTGACAGCGTCCGTCTTCGCGCTCGTGTTCCAGGCTTGCATCGCTCCCGATCGGAGAGCGTCCTCCGCCACGCCCAAGTTCGTGGGCGAGCCCAAGAACGGCACCGAGGTACCTGAAAACCGGTACATCGTCGTTGACCAGTTCGGCTACCGCCCCGACATGAAGAAGGTCGCCATCCTGGTCGACCCACAAGAAGGCTGGAACGCAAACGACGAGTACTTGCCGGGAGACACGCTCGAACTCCGCCGCTTCGACGACGGCGCCAAAGTGATGAGTGGCAGACCGGAGCGCTGGATGAACGGACTGACTCAACCGAACGCGGGGGACAGCGGTTTCTGGTTCGATTTCTCCGAGGTGACCGAGCCCGGGTCCTACTTCATCTTCGACCGCAAGAACGGCGTTCGGTCAGTGGCATTCGACATCAAAAAGGATGTCTACCGCGACGTGCTGAAGGCGGCCGTCAGGATGTTCTACTTCAATCGCGCGAACTTCGCGAAAGAAAAGCCGTTCGCCTGCGTAGGCGACAAATGCTGGCTACAGGGCGTGGACTACATGGGCCCGGGCCAGGACAAGGAAGCCCACAGCGTGCTCGACAAGCACAACGATAAGACCATCCGCGATCTAAGCGGTGGTTGGTGGGACGCGGGCGACACCGACAAGTACACCACGTTCACCTATACGGTGATGCACCAGCTGCTCTCGGCATACGAGGACAACCCGGGTCCGTTCACCGACGACTACAACATTCCCGAGTCCGGCAATGGCCTGCCCGATCTGATCGACGAGATCAAGTACGAGCTCGACTTCTTGAAGAAGATGCAGGCCTCGGATCTGGGCGGTGGCGCGCTGCTCAAAATCGGCAACATCGACTTCGGTGACCCTATCCCCGAGGAGTCGAAGTTCAAGCGCTACTACTACCCGTCACCCTGCTCGTCCGCGACGATCACGGTGGCGGGCGTGTTTGCTCATGCCTCGCTCACTCTATCAAAGTTCGACAGCCTTAAGGACTACGCGGAAGATCTACGCAAGCGCGCGCTCTCCGCGTGGGCGTACTACGGAGGCCACCCCAAGAGCGACGCCTGTGACGACGGGACTATCAAGTCTGGCGATGCGGACGTGAAACTCGACGAACAAGATGCGAGAGCAGTCGTCGCTGCCGTTTATCTTTACGCACTCACCGGGGACAAGCAGTTCAACGCGTTCATCGAGAAGAACCGCGGTCTCACCCGGCCGTTCAAGGAGGATACCTGGAGCCTTTACGAGGCTCCCGAGGGCGACGCGTTCTTGTTCTATGCCACTTTGCCGAACGCGGATCGCGAGCTCAAGAGGGCAATCCTGGATCGCAAACTGGCAAAGTGGGAAACCGTCGACATCTACGGCATGAAGCCGGACAAAGACCTTTACCGCGCCTTCATGCGTGAGTATTCGTACCACTGGGGCAGCAACCAACCACGCGCGAACGTTGGCAACACGAACTACGATATGGTTCAGTACAAGCTCGTGAACGGCGAACAGGCCGCAAGTGCGCGTGATCGCGCGGCGGGCATGCTGAACTCATTCCACGGTGTAAACCCCATGCAGCTTGTGTACCTATCACAGATGGGCGCGTATGGCGCGGAGCGCAGTTGCAGCGAGATCTTTCACACGTGGTTTCGCGACGGCGACAAGCGCTGGGACAACGCCAAGAACTCCGAGTTCGGTCCCGCTCCGGGCTATGTGACGGGTGGGCCCAACAAGAGCTACTGCGCGAACGACAAGGACCATAAGTGCCACAACTCGGAGTTTCGCAAGCAGCCCGCGCAAAAGGCGTACATCGATTTCAACACGGCGTGGAATCCCGGGCGCGATTACGACATGTCGTGGGCGCTAACCGAGCCGGCCATTTACTACCAAGCTGCCTACGTGAAGCTTCTCTCGAAATTCGTTGACTGATTATAATATTCTCGGCTGCCTGGCTACCGAAGATGCCGTACCGATTCTTTTGCGAATACGTAACCGGATAGGTCTAGATTTGCTTATCACGTGGGTCAGCGGGTCCCTGGCCCGCTGACGGTAACCGGCTGAATCGATGCCCGGAAATGAGGGAATTTGTCAGCTTAGTTTACCGTCGCGGAACTGGCAAGCAGTCCTCAGTGGGTTACGAAGTACACGCAGTAGTTTTCATCCGCGATCTCGCACAGGGGTCTAACAGCCACGGTTCCGTGCTGCGTGCGAACCAGGAAGCGACCCGACTGCCATTCCCTGCCGTCAACGTATTGGTGTTCATACTGCGGCGTAATGGCTCCGTCGGTCAAAAGCTGTGGCTCTTTATCGCTAAGTGCAGCCAAGACAACGGGACCGTCCAGAAGAGCGAAGCGCTGTGCGTCGCCAGGAAGGGGCTCGCGAGTGACCCGCTTGGGAAACGAGACTTTTACGCGCGCAGACTGCCAGTTGCGGCTAATCTCGAGGAAACCGGTCTTCGAAACGGAAGCCGAAACAGGCACGTCGTCGATGGTAACCGCTCCAAGTCCTGCCACCCAGCTGGGCTGCCGGAGGCGAAGAACCCATTCGCTTGCTCGGTCGCAAGTGATCGCCAGTTCAATGATGGTATGCGTAGTCTCACTATCGCCTGTCGAATTGGCCAGCTGTCGGCTTACGTTCACTTTTTGCGATATGTGGATCTGGTTGTCGGGAGTATCGACTGTGGCTAGAGATGGAATGAATTGACTGACCGTAACGCCGTCATGGGCGCGATAGTAAATCAAGTCTTCGAACATGGCCTGGCTCTGAACGAGAGTCCCATGGCAGCACCAGAAATCGTGTTTCTCGGATCCCCAGATCTTTCTTGCCCCGGGCTGCAGGGGTAAAAAGTAACACACAAGTCCGTTGTTCGGATTCTGTTGGGCGAGGATCCCATTGTAGAGAGCTCGTTCGATGTAGTCCGCATACCGCGATTCCGCCGTCCACCGGAAAAGGTATTCGGCAACACGGATCATGTTGTATACGGTGCAGAGCTCTTGTGTCCGGCTCCCCAGGAATCGACCAAATTGGTCCGGAGGTATCCAATATTCGCCTGCATTGTTGCCAGTGGTTGCGAACATGCCACGGGTCTCGACTGCCTGTTCCCAGAACAGCTCGACGATTTGGCGGTATCTCGGGTCACCGGTCACTTCATACAAACGAGCCGCACCGTGGATCCACGGAATGCTCGCGTTTGCGTGAGCGTTGCTCAGTGGGTCATCTCCCGAGAGTAGGTCACGAAACATGTCCGGCATCGCGTAGCGCGAAGCCAGCGTGAGAAATCTTGGGTTTTTGGTAGCGCCGTAGAGATTGGCCCAAAGCTCCAGCATGCCAGCACATTCGCCGCTGTAGACCGCTCTGCCGCATCCTTCACGAATCACCTTGTCGGACCATTCAAGAAACCAGTCCGCTGAACGCTCGGCTATGGCAAGCGCGTTCTTATCGTCAAGGTAAGTATACGCATCGAAAAGTCCCATCATCGTCTTGTGCAAAACATACTGGGGTGACCATATTGGCTCTTTTCCCGCCGCTAGGATCGCAAAATATTTTCGGGAATCGGGCCCACCCAGCGTCCATGATTCAGTGCCTGGCATCGCGCGAGACCCTGCACGACTTCTGCGGCGCGGGCGGCAAAAAGTGGATTGTGATCGGTGGCGGCGAAGTGAGAAACCGCTGATAGCCAATGGCCAGCAAAGTGTCCGCGCAATTGACAATGCGGCGCCTCCCAGCCTTGGTGCATCTGCTTGTACGGTTTGCCGATTGGAACACCCGCTTCGAGCAGATGGTTCTGCAAAATGTCTTCTGTTTGGAGACGTAAGACGTACGCTTTGGTCAGCTCGCGACGCTCACCGAACAGCCCCGGCAGCAACGAAACCTCGCCAGGTGAAACCGGCGAAAGGCTTGGTTGAGGGTGTTCGTCAGCTACGCGCAGAACTTCGTCGGTTGAAGCAGTGTTCTGAGCGTCCTGGATATGAATGACCTGAGGCAACATCGAAGACGACGATACCGCGGCATTCTCGATATCGACTTTACTATTTTCGATCTCCGTTCATGTCCGGGCACCCCTTCCCTCCGCAGGGTCGCTCGGTCGGCTGCGCCCCGGTACTGAGTCGTGTTGTCGAGTGCCCGGCCAGACGACCATTCGTGCGGCCAGCAACGAACTCCGTCGCTCGCCTTGCGCTGGTCGCATTGCCCAAACCAGATTCGCGCTAGAATGTGCCTCGGTTCTTCGAGATGCCTGAGCCCCCTGCCGTAAAAGCGTGGATGTCCACAACACCCGAGAGTGGGCCAGAACCGATGTTCGCCAATGCGCAGAGCGCACCAACGTTGGTGAATGATCTAACGGCGATCATTGCCGCAACCGATCGACTCGCGCAGCTTGAGGATAGTGATCGTGTGACGCGCGAGGCGGTCGAGTTTGCACGGGAGACGCTGGGAATCGAACGCGTCGGCATCTTCCTGGTTGAGACCACCGAGCCGCAGATCGTCCTGCGGGGTACCTGGGGCACCAGTGACCGCGGTTGCACAACAGACGAACGTGGGCTCGCCCATACTTGTACCTGCGAAGACCTCGAGTCATATCAAGCCATGCACCAGCGGGGAGAACTGTGGGAGTATCGCTCGCTCGAACCTCATGGTACCGATCGCCGGCGCTTGCCGTGGACACGCGAAGATCGCGATTGGCTCGCCATCACGCCGATCGTTGGCGCCGAGCAAGTCCTGGGCGTCTTTTACAACGACACGGCCATTTCAAGGGCACCGCTCGACCGCACCAAGCAAACTAAATTGGCGGTATTTGCGAGCTTGCTGGCGGGGCACACGCGCGATCGACTCGCTCGGCATCCCGTGGATAGGAGCAGCCCACCGGGCGCAACGATCAGTCGCTTCATCCATAAAGTCTTGGCGGATTTGGAGCGCGAGCCTCAATTGAGCGGAGAGCGGCTTGCACAGCGATTCCGAGTAAGTTCTGGGCATTTGGCGCGAACCTTCAGGGCCGAGGTGGGAACCTCCTTGGTCGAGTATCGCAATCGCCTGCGACTCGAGCGGTTCTTCGCCGCTATGCGAGCTGGACAGCCGAATCTAAACGAGGCGGCTCTTCAGGCTGGCTTTGGAAGTTATGCTCAGTTCCTTCGCGTGCATCGGCAACTTACCGGCTTAGCCCCTAGCGAATTGCTCCTCGAACGGGAATCAGACCGACTACTAGCTCCAACTAGTGTTCTCACGGCGGGTGGACGCTAGAATCCGTACGTCGCTCAGTCATCAAGCTTTGGACCGCTCGACCCAACGCGTTGGCTGTGTAAGGTTTTGGCAGCCAGACCGTCCGGTGTTCAAGTGATGCCTGCTCCGAGGCTAGCAATCCGTGCCCTGAGGTGATGATGGCCCGCTGGTGCGGTAAGCTCTGTCGTATTTCCGTCAGGTATTCGATACCCGATTTCTCCTCATTGAGTGCTACGTCGAAGACGATGACGTCGAAAGTGGAGATTGGGTCAACAGGGGACTTTGTCGGTCGCGGTGAAACGGCTTCAGTCGAGTCTTGGGCTTCGATGACTGCTTTCACTGCGGCCCTTCCACTCGAAAGCGTGATTACATCGTAGCCTAGGCGCTCCAATACGCGGCGCGCCGTGCGGAGCTGAGTAGGGTCGTCGTCTACGACGAGCAGCCGGGCGCGACGATCTGCCACGATGGGCGGATGCGAAGAGTGAACTTGCACACTGGTAGAGCTCGGAAAGTATAGTTCGAACACGGAGCCCACGCCGATCTGGCTGCGCACATTGAGATATCCGCCGTACTCCTTGACAACGCTGTGCACGATGGCCAAACCCAACCCACACGCTCCGAGATTCTCGCTACGCTTGGTTGTGTAGAACGGCTCGAAGATTCGCGGGAGTTGCAAGGGATCGATTCCGGGTCCCTTGTCGGAGACGGAGACCACAACATACGCACCCGGCGGAATCGTCTCGTACTGTTCTTCGGCGTGGTGAACGACTCGCGATTCCACGGCTATGGACACCACATCCTGCGCTTGGCTAACCCCAAGCGCATTACGCAAGAGATTCCCAATTGCTCGAATGACGTGCGATTCGGATACGTGGATCGCTAGCGCCTCATTCTGCTCTGACATCGTGACAACGATTCGTTCGATACAATCTGGAGTCATCTGCAGTTTGATATCTTCGATCGCGGCTCTCACCAGCCGCTCCACGCCGATCACTCGCCGTGGCAACTGTTCCCGCCGTCCAAGCACCATGAGGTCTTTGACAGTGTCGGCAGCGCGTAGTGCGCCGGCCTGAATGACCGCGAGATCGTTGACCAATTGCGCGGTATCGCGGCTAGGATTGCCGCGTATTTCCGTGAGTTCCTGGGCGACCACTTCGGACAGCGCCACCAAAGATCCGAGCGCATTGTTCAGGTCGTGCGCCACACCACCCGCCAAGAGGCCAAGGCTCCGAAGGCGCTCGGCGGTGGCCAACCTTTCCTGGTGGCTTCGCTCCGCGAGCGTTGCCTGTCGTCGAACCTCGTCTTGCAGCGCGAGCAACCGCATGGCAGTCTCGATGTGGTCACGCAGAAGTTGGTAGTCGAGCATCTCGGAGTTCTGCACCACCACCAAAACACCTATCAACTTCGTCTCGTTGGCAATCGGCAATACCACAATCGTGTGCTGGTGAGCTCTGACACTCATTTCGACTGGCAACAAGGGCGCACCTCGCGACTCGGTAAGCGCTAAACATTCGACGAGTTCGTTCGACACGATGTAAGCAAGGGGCGTATTCGTCCGCGTATTCATGTCGCCGAATATCCCGACGTATGCGTTGTCACACTGTAGCAAGCGCAGGGATGCCACAATCGCACTGGCAAGCGCCGCACGATCAAACGTTGTTAGCATTCGGTGCCCGACATCAACCAGCGAAGCATACATCGACTCGACACGCCGGCGTTGGTCGAGTTGATAGCGAACCGAAGTGCCCATCACTATTGCATCTAGTGCTGGCAAGAGTCGAGCGAGTGTATTTCGTGCTTCAATGGGCAGTACGGCCTTGAGCGCTCGAACTGCCTGAACGAGGCCTTCCCCGGGAATATCTCTCTGCAACAGCTCCTCTGCCATGGCGCCGAGCACCTTCGACAAAGTGCCGGACTCGGTCGTTAGCTCCAGTTCAACGGCGGAAAGCAATCGCTGCGCTTGAGCCAAACTTGCTTCGCGCGTATACCCCAATAGCGGCGCGATGGCGGCCGCAAGGTAAGCCAATTCAGCCGCAAACAATCCTGTGGGTTCGCGGTCCCCTACTGACCAGGTGCTTGCCGGAAGTTGGAGTTCGCGCCGTTGGCAACCGCAGGACTCGCGCACGATAAGGTCAGCTTCAATAGTAGTCAGTGCGGCAGTTGGTTGACCGAGCCATTGTGCAGCGATGACGTCTATAGCCACTCGAGCCATTCGCTCCAGCGGCTGAGAAACGGTGGTGAGCGGTGGCTGGGAAAATCTTGCCTCGGGCATGTCATCGAACCCAGTGACGGACACCTCCTCACCCGCCGCAATCATTCGCTCGCACAAGAAGTTAAGGGCACTGAGTGCCATCCCATCGTTTGCTGTAATGATTGCATCGTAGTGCGCACCGTGACCGTACGCCGCCACTATCGCCGAATAGCTGTCTGCGGGACTGAAGTTGCCAACGACAACTGCGTTACTATCGAGCGAAAGCCCATGTCGTGACATCACCTCGCGACAGGCTTCTAGGCGCGCGATGGCATCTGGGTTCGACGGAATTCCATCGACAAATAGGACTCGCCGCCTCGCATGATGCGAAACCACGTGCTCCACCAATTGGACCATTCCGGCGCGGCCGTCGTGCACGATGCTTGGAATTTCGTGAATCTCGAGTCCCACGCTACAAAGTGGCATTCCGCGAAGTTTGGGCAGCAAGGCTCCTTCCAGATCGATCCCGCAATTCCCCTGCAGCCCAGGTGCAAGCACTATGAGTCCGTCGGCATTCGCAGCACCGACAATCTTGAAGATGTCGTTATGAGACCCCGGAATGGTTCCAGTTGCACGGAGTCTTCCAACGACGAATGCCAGATCGATACCTAATTCGCGACAGCGCCCTTGAAAACCGATTCGCAGAGTGTACTCGTATCCACCCCGCGTGCGCTCAATATTGTCTGTCAACACAGCGATGGTCGGCCGACTTCGACCCTGTTCCAACCAGGGTCGATGGCGTGACTGCTGGATTTCGGCAGCAGTTATCTCGATAGTTGCAGGATTCATGAGATAGTTCGCAACGCCCAAGCAAGGGGTGCCTGAGGGCTAACATTGCATACGACTGTGGCCCTTCCGAGCATCAGCGATCTTGAGACTTCGTAATTATTCTAACTACTTAAGACGACAGCCAAGGACTTCGGCCTCGTGCCTACATCGGGTAGAAATGTGCGATGCTCGCCAACCGCGAACAGTTCGACCTGCGAATTGGGAGACTAACCTATGCCATCTTGTCTTTTATGCGCGGCAGGGCTTTTCCGCGTCAACGACGGCTCGGCATTTGGTGCGATGCGGGTGTCCAACCAGGTCTCAGTTATCGGTTACGATGATCTGCCGCTGGCGCAGCGAGTGCAACCATGTCTGACCAGCGATGGTGAAGGCTACCGACTTCGGGCAGCTCAACTACCTGCCCCCAAATCCCGGTCCCTGAATAGATAGCCGTGGTCCCGATGCCGCAGCAAGTGGCGCCGAATACTGTCATCGGAAAAATTTGCGCAACTTGTTGTGCCGTCCACTTCGTTAGGATTTGAGGTGGCGTTGAAATGCAGGTTGCGTCGCCGGTCTTGGGCAAAGATGCGCAAAGACCGAGGCGCGTCTTACCATCCCACAACTGACGATGGTTCGTCAACTATTGCACTTGTAGTTCAAGACTTGTGCGTAGCGAAAATCTGAACGATCATGCGGCGGAGGACGCCTATAACCAACACAGCGATGTCAATAACCAGTCGAGACCTTTGACGTCTCATTTTTCTCCACGAATTGTCATGGTTGGGGACGCAGTTAAGGCTTGAGCAAGCGCGGTCGCTCGTGCGGTCAATGCTCGAGTCCCAATGACGAGCAGCACCGTTCTGTGAATTGGGCGTCCATCGCGGACTTGGCAATTTCCGCCCTGACTGACATGATGAACCCATTTTTCCACCACTTCGCAGCTATCACTGCGCTGCGTTGGGTTGTCAAAGGTCCGCAGAATTGAGACAATCAGCGGTTCGAGCCCATGAAACAAATGCTAATGGCCGGTGTCTTGGCAAGCTTGCTTCTTGCCTCCTGCGTCGTCCCAGCTCCCCCAGCAGAAACTTCGGGTACCCCATTAGCAACTGCGGACGAGAACGCAGCGATCTTGGAAGGGTATGCCCAGCGCATCGATGGCAAGGACACCAGCAGCCGCGCAGATACGATGAATTTATCTGCCGGCTGTCATGTGGCCATGACGTACGTACGTGAGGCGGTCAAAGATGCAAACGGAACCATCCGCCCTAGGATGGTGCACTATTTCGAGTTTGGGGTTAAAGCCGGTTATCGTTACGTTATCGAACGTAAGCAAAAGTACGCTGGCGTCGGAGGGGGTTTAAAGATCCGGCAGAGGCTCGACTAGCGTGGAAGTAAGAACCCTAGTCGAATACAACGAGCAAGGCGTTGAGGTACGGCGCCTAACCGAACAATCGGGTTCCCGGGCTCCGACGAGCTGTTGATGAGAAACCGTGGCAAGCGCACGGTGCGCAAGTCGCAGATGACCTTGGTGTGAGCGATCGCATGTTGTAACGTTGTCATGAAGTACCGGTTGCTCGTCGCCAGAAATCGACTCCGTGGTACTTTCGGCTTTCGGTCAAACCGGCCCATTCAGCGATATCAAACGAATCGAACGCCACGACGCCACGCTCGAGCTCATCGGAAGTTGGCCGCTCCCCGTGTTGCGCAAAAACTCAAACGAGCAGAAAACAGGCAATTCTGGGTTGTGGTTACCGAAAACCCGATCCGCACACAAATCATGCCGCTTCCCGCATGTAGCGGTCGTGAAGCACACACCCCTCTGCGGGGTCGATAACTATCCCTGATTCGTATGGGCGGACGGCCAGTGTTGCGGGTGCTTCGGCGAACATGCTTTCAGGCGGACTATGGGCTGGACAAGGACCACCCACAATGCTCGGTCAACGCGCCGGAGCTGGATACGCTGCCCCTGAGCTGGCGGTGCCAATGAGACACCAGATCGACTTGAACATGGCGTTTGGATGTCACTGCACGTCCACGAATTCTTCAAGGATTCCGCCGCGCAGCAGTTTCTCGCAACGAGTGGACGAATTGTCCAGGCACATCATAATCTTTTGTTCAATCCCCTTCTATTAGGCCTTCATAGCGGAACTGGTTCGCCTTGCCTGGCCGAGCGGGACATCGTCCCGCGGATATCGTGATACTCTTTTTGCCGTGCACCTGCGCTTCTATCTCGATCCCGAAACCGGGCAAGCGCACATTCGCCTGCACGACGTCACGGAATCTGAAGTCGAGCAAGTTCTCGAAAGATCCAGCGAGGACCGAGCAGGCCGCGAAGGCTCCCGCGTCGCGATCGGTCAGACGCGTAGCGGTCGCTACCTTCGAATTATCTACGTCACCGATCCGGTGCCGAACAGTATTTTCGTAATCACGGCCTACGAACTGCGAGGCAAACCATTGGACGCGTTCAGGCGACGGCGCAGAAAGAAGCACTCCCATGACTGAAAGAACATTCCCTCCAGGCTGGGACGAAGCACGAGTTAATAGGGTGCTGTCTCATTACGAATCACAGTCCGAAGAAGAAGCTGTGGCCGAGGACGAGGCGGCGGCTGAAGGAGCGACGGACACGGTTATGACGGTGCCCAAACCTCTGGTACCTGCGGTGCGGGAGCTAATCGCAAAACACCAACGGGCGGGCGGACGGGGCGGCACATGAACCAGGCGAATGGTGTTGGCTAAATGGTCGCCGCACAGCCGGAGTGCTTGGAACCGACCATTTGGCGCTTCGCCCGCAGGGTGTCCCGTTGACCTGACGTTGACTTAACGATCTCAGAAGATGTGATATCGCGTGATGATCCGTGATGTTGCAATAACACAAGATCCAATCCTTTCAGTTATTTACGAGTAATTCTGCGATCTTGCATTCACGCGATTTTGTGCAATTTCGGGCTCATAACCCGAAGGTCGAGGGTTCAAATCCCTCCCGCGCAACCCAATGATTGCGCGGAGTTAGCTCGAATAGAGCGCTCCGCGTTTTTCGTTCTTGGGCCATTCTTGGGCCACGCGGCATCAGACCAACGCGTTCCTGCAGTGGAACGCCAAAGGGCTGCAGGAGACAGCCGACCTTGCTCGAATCAAGGAGTAAGGTTGTGGCCAAGCCCACCAAGCACGGAGACAAATGGCGAGTTCGCTGGCTCGACGAGCACGGCAAGCGACAGAGCGCCGTATTCGACGAGTACAAGCGCGCACAGACACAGCTGCGTCAGCACCAAGTCGAGGTTGACGAAATAAAGCGCGGCATTCGCAATGCCCCGCCACCCGAAAGGACTTTCGGTGAGCTCTGCGACTACTGGCTCGATAAACGCGCCCCTCGCAAACGCAGCCGCAAGGACGATGAGAGCATCATCCGCAGGCATTTGCGGCCAGCATTCGGCGAGTTGAAGCTTCGCGAGGTCGGCACTGAAGAGGTTGATAGCTATATCAACGAAAAGATCGACGGCGAGGAGCTTTCGGACAAGACAGTTGCTAACCACGTGACGCTGCTTGGGACAATGCTGCGCCTGGCAACGACGTTCAAGGTGCCCTGGCTTCCAACTGTTCCCTGGTTCCACAAGCCCAAGGTCGCTCTTCTTAGCCGCGACTACCAATGGCTCCGTGGGGACGACGAAGTTCGGCGCTTTCTTGCTGCTGCCGGCAATGAAGACGAGCATGTGCTCATCTTCTACGCGCTTGCCGTTTACACCGGCATGCGCGCGGGGGAGATTGCAGCACTGGAGTGGCCCGATATCGACCTTGACCAACGGATTATCACGATTCACCGCAGCTTCGACGGTCCGACTAAGTCAAATCGTGTGAGGTATGTGCCGATCCTCGACCCGCTCTTGCCATTGCTACGTCAATGGCGCCTGCGACATCCGGGCCGACTAGTATTCACAAACATGGGCGGGCGGATGTTTGCACCGTCGGCGCGCATTTTTCAGGAGGTTCTGCATCGCGTACTTGCCGCCGCGAAGTTTCCAAAGGTGCAACGCAATGGCAAGGAGAGGCCCTACGTGCGGTTTCACGATTTGAGGCATACGTTCGCGAGCCTGTGGGTCATGAAGGGCGGCGACTTGTTTAAACTGCAGAAGATTCTCGGACACCAGTCGGTCCAGATGACTATGCGGTATGCGCATTTGGCGCCAGATGCGTTCAAGGACGATTACGCGAGGCTTGGAACCGACGTTCCGGCATACGAAGCCAACGTCGTCGAATTGGTGCGTAAGTCGGGGTAAGTCAGGCAAATCGCGAGTCGCGTAAGGTGGAGAGGCAATTCCAAGAATGCCGCTTGGAACATCACGGTGCCGCAGTCCGCATTGCTCCCGCGCATTGCTGCGGCAACCAGGTATCAAGCGCTTGGCTTGAAGCTGTTTCCAATACACTCCACACAGGCAAATCAGGCTTTCCTGCAGCCATTCTCACTATGGCTGCAGGAGCGCAGCTCGCCAAGCGATGGGAAACCAAGGGTACCAAGTGCCCCAAGGGCCACAGGAGGCCACCATGGAAGACCTGCTCACATATGCCGATGCCTCAAGAATGTTGAATATGAAGCTTGGAACGTTATACGCGCTCGTCGCTCAGAACCGAATTCCACATGTGCGCCTCGGCCGACGGCTTGTTCGCTTTTCGCGCTCTGCCCTCGAATCGTGGCTAAACGTCCACGCAATTGTTCCGAATATCGTTGAAGAGACAGGCCAATGCAGGCGCTGAGGACAAAAGTGGCACATTTTCCAGGTTGTCCGCGCCACCGCGGTGAATGACCGCGGGTGGCAAGTGACTCGCGGTTTCGTAAACCGCAGGTCCTCGGTTCAAGTCCGAGAGTTGGCTCCAACGCAATCCCCGCAAGAACACAACATATTCCAGCTGTTTCCGGTATGTCCCTGGTGCGAGAGGTTGCGAGTTGGTCCGCCGTCAACGGGACAGAACGGGACGGTTTAGGACACCGCGAGACGCTGGGCATGGCAATGGCGTGGAAATTGGAAATGAGAACTGAAGGTCTGTCGAAAATTGAATTTGCTGACTGGCATTGGCGAGACATCACCTATCGACGGAAGCCACGCCGGTGTCATGCCATGGCGGGCGCGACGGTTAGACCGCAACAAATGGATGCTGCTCTTGTCGTTCTTTGACGTCAGAGCAATACTTTCTTGATATGGCAGACGTGTCGGCGCAGATGAATCGCGATTCGCCCGATCAGCCGATCATGGCGAGCAGCTTGTGCCCATGCGCCAAGAGGTTCGAAGCAATCGAGGTAATCAGGACCACGCAGGTGACCTTGTTGAGTCCGCGCACCAGGAATCGTTCCAGGCCAAAGCGACTCTTGAAGTGAGCGTTCGGCAACTCACAGAGTCCAGCGCGGTGTCGATAGAGGTGTTGTGCTTGTTCGGTCTGCATGACCTCTCGCCATGCATCCACCTTTGGCTCGAAATTGGCGTTGGGTCCCGGATTCTTGGACGTTTCAGGCACTGATACCAGTGGCAATATGTTGTGGTCCATCAGATTGCAAATGCACTCGTGATGCGCGTGTCCGGCATCTGCCAGGATGGTGTGAGGGGTCTGGCCCGTGCGCTGCTCAACCTCCTGTAGCATCGGCGTCAATGAGCCCATGTCAGTGCCTTCATTGGTGACACGTAGACCCACGATGGTGCGTGGCCCACCCATCGGAAAGCCTGCCGTAGCGAGTTGAATGTTGTATGCCGGACGAAATCCACCATGTCCCATCTTCATGATGCGAGCATCACTGTCAGTGGTGGATGCGCGGGGTTTTTTCTTGTCATTGGCTTTGAGCTCATGGACGACCTCGATAGCGCGTTGGACGCGTTGCTGGTAGTCTTGTGCAGCCGCCAGACGAGCGGTCTTTTCGGCGTTCGTTGCCTCTGGGTCGTCTGCCTCTGCCATGACCGCTTTGACATGCAGCGCCGCTTGTTCGAGACACTGTTGCAAGGCTGTTTCGCTTCGGAAAGAAGGAGCAGAGGCACTGGCCCGGACGCGAGTCCCATCTTGGGCCACGAAGTCCAACTCGACCAATCCTTGCTGCAGCAATGCCCCAAGAATATCCGTCATCAGTTGCTCCAAAGCGGCTCGATAACCTACTCGAAAACCTGAAAGAGTTGCGTGGCTGACGGTCTGATCACCCACGATCCATCGGAAAGCGTCATCCGATTTGCTGAGTCGTTCGATCTCACGAGCACTGCTAATCCCTCGCGATATGGCGTACAGCCAAAGGGTCAGCAGCATCTTGACGCTGAGTCGATCGCGCCCGCAATGTCCTTGCACTGACCTGGCGTCTTCAATGAACCCGGACAAATCCAGAGTTTCGACGAGACGCCACAGAACCCGCGCCGTATGGTTTTCGGCCAGCTGATCCTCCGGGATCTGAAAAACGAATATTCCTTGACGGCGCTCTGGTTCACGGGTCCGCACGGGCTGCTTCGAAGTCACGCGCTAAAGACACTGACGACGAAGAAAAGTTTCCATGAATTGACCAGGACGGCGCAAAACTTCAAGCATACGCTGACCGATCAACCGATCTGACTTTCCCCACAAGTCCACTCAGGTCATTCCTCAATTTTCGACAGCTCTTGAGGTCACCCCTGGCACCTCAGATCGACTGGAGGTCAGAGCTGCTTCGGGGTACCCGTTCACGGCAATTACGCAGCTGCGCGGATGTGTTGAGTCGTAGTGGGAGCAGGCAACAGCGATGGAGCGGGCTTGCGGAGCAGAGCGGCCTGGCACGCGGTGCATAGGAACTTGAGGATGGGGCGCTGCTGTTGGCGCAGCGTAGCGTGCACGGTCAGAATGCGTTCGATGAAGCGACTGCCAGCTTCAGAGTTCGTTCCGCCGCTGATTTTGCGCAGGATGACGCCATGGCGTACCGCCTGCTCAGATCGGTTGTTGGTCGGTTCGACGCCTTCGACATAAACGAAGGTCCACAGGGACTCTGCGTGTTTGAGAAGCTTCTTGCAGGTTTTGCTGGTCTTGGATTCGGGCAAAGCTGCGCCCTGAGCAAGCAACGCCTCGAATCGGCGTCGCAGCCCACGCATGTAAACTTGAAATGTCGAGCGGGCCAGTGTGCCGTCCCGCACCCGATGCCACCAAGTAAACATCCGCGAAATCTCTTGCAGCATGGCTAGGCCAATACGTTGAGAGTCACCGCCACGCTCGGATATTTTGGTCACGTCACGCTTGATGTGAGCCCAGCAGAATTGATGGTACTGGTCAGGCCACCACATGTACGCGCCGTGCCGGTCCGTAATGAGTATCCCACAGGCCTGCCCGAGTAGTTCGTGGGCAGCGTTAGCGTTTCTGCGTGCGTGGATGCAAAAGACCGTTACACAGCTGGTTACGACCGTCCAAAGCCAGACCCTGGCTCTTTGCGGCCCCTCACGCCAGCTGGTTTCGTCAGCATGCTTGACCGGCTGCTGTTGAGCAAAGAACCTAGCCTGCTCGACGGGTACAGCCATTGCGTCACTGGCAGCCTGTTGGCAGTCGATGACGGCGCCCAGCGACATCCGCAGGCCAAACAGATCCTGCATCAACTCGGGAACCAGACGTTTGCCCAGCCGATAGACGCCCATCAGTAGGGCCACTGTTGCATCGACATTCGGACCGAATGCACGAGTCGGTACGCCGTTTGGTAACTTTCCGTACGTACAGTGGCCACACTTATCACAGCACACCCCATGCTGTTGGTACTCCGTAACGAACGCCTCCGCCTGGGGCAGCTCAGCCACCTGATGGCGCTTGGGCTCTGGGTCCTTACCGCGCAATCGGTTGTCGCAACGCTCGCATTGCTCGGGAATACAAGCCACGATCTTGTTGACTTTCTCCAGTGGCAACAGTTCGCGCTCGTGCCGCTCATGTCCAGGTTGCCCGCCAGGTTTACGCCCCGTCGGCGGCTTCTTCGGCCTCGCTGGTGCCGCTGGCCCGTCGCTGGACGGAGGCTTGGACGAATTACGCGACGACGTCCGAGCCTGCTCCTCAAGCGTCTTCACGCGAGCCGTCAGCCCTTGGACTTGAGCCATCAACTGTTCAATCTGGCGGTCGCGTTCGCTCAGCAGCGCCTTGTAGCGACCAACCTCGGCTTCAAGCTCAGCTATCTTCTTGTCGCGCCAACCACCTTTCACCCCAAGGCTTATGCCGCGCCGCGACAATCATGGAAAAAACAATCAACCTATTACACATAACGGATCCCCAAAGTGTGGCAACAAACGACATTAAACTACCCGTGAACGGGT
>CAWIGY010000045.1:0-166722 GCA_963835565.1 uncultured delta proteobacterium | reverse complement strand
AGTTCCCGTTCCCAACAGGGGCCGTGATTCTTGCAACCTATGAGAATCATGGCTCTTTCTGGTTTCGCGGGTCGGATTCAGGGCGCTGTTGCATTGGCATGTAAATATTTGGTATGTAGCAACTATTATCTTGCTATATTGGAATAGAGTCGGTATCTAGGTTGGCATGTATGTCGCCTTCGTCCCCAATCGTGACTCTCCTCCTGCCGTACTGCTTCGCGAGGGTTATCGAGAGCACGGCAAGGTCAAGACCCGTACTCTCGCCAACCTCTCACATCTGCCATCGAGTGCCATCGAAGTTCTTCAGCTTTCTCTCAAGGGTCACCAGCTCGTCTCGCCCGATGAGGCATTTGATATCGTTGAAGATGGTTCATCTGCACATGGCCACGTCGAGGCTGTGCTCACGGCCATGCGACGTTTGGGATTTGCTAGTCTTGTCAATTCGCGTCCCTCTCGCAATCGAGACTTGGTTGTGGCAATGGTGGTGGCTCGCGTGCTTGAGCCACAATCCAAGCTCGCCACTGCGCGCTGGTGGCCCACCACGACTTTGCCCGCGATGCTCAACCTGGGCAGGGTTGACGAGGACGAGCTGTACCAGGCTATGGATTGGTTGCTCGAGAATCAGAATCACATTGAGAAGAAGCTGGCTGCCCGACACCTGCACAGCAACGGGCTGGCACTGTACGATTTGACCTCAAGCTACTTCGAGGGCGTCACCTGTCCGTTGGCTGCAATGGGTTACAGTCGAGACCAGAAAAAGGGAAAGCTCCAGGTCAATTATGGGTTGCTAACCAATGACCATGGCATCCCTGTGGCAGTGTCAGTTTTCAAAGGGAATTGCGGTGACCCCACGACTCTACTGCCTCAAGTCAACAAGCTGCGGGATGAGTTCGACATCAAGCACTTCGTGTTGGTCGGTGATCGCGGAATGATCACGCAGAAACAGGTTGACGAATTGCGCGACATTGATGGCACTGACTGGATTGGCGCACTGCGCCCTGGAGCGATCAACAAGCTCATCCAGGATGGCTCAATCCAGATAGGACTATTCGATGAGCGCAACCTCTTCGAGATCGAACATCCCGATTTCCCCGCAGAGCGCCTGGTACCCTGTCGCAATCCGGAGCTAGCTCTCAGGCGTGCCGCCAAGCGCAAAGCACTGCTCGAAGCTACCGTCGAAGAACTCGACAAGGTGCGACGCATGGTCGGTCAGGGACGTCTACGCGGCACTGATGCCATTGCAACTGCTGTTGGCGAAATCCTCGAGCAGTCCAGGATTGCCAAACACTACAAGGTTCAAATTCGCGAAAATGGTTTCGACTGCGAGTTGGATGACAAATCCCTCGCTGCCGAGATCTCGGGGCAGGTCAATGGAAACACCGCTTTGGTAAGTAAGCGACTTGCCGGTTACCAGCGGCACATCAAGTCTGTGGCTAACAAGCTCGACATGCTCCAGCAAAAGACCAAGCAAGGTCATCTGTACGGCAAGGTCAAGATCGGCGTGCGAGTGGGTAGAGTCATCAACAAGTACAAGATGGCTAAGCACTTTGTACTCAGCATCGAAGATGATTCGTTCGAATTCAAGATCGACCAACAGCAGGTTGATGCCGAAGCCGCGCTTGACGGCTTGTATGTGGTACGCACTAGCGTTCCGAAATCAACAATGGATGCAAACCAAACGGTTCGCAGCTATAAGCTACTCAGCAATGTGGAGCATGCGTTCCGCTGTTTGAAAAGCGTCGATCTCATGGTGCGCCCCATACACCATCATCTTGAAGACCGTGTTCGCGCTCACCTCTTTCTGTGCATGCTGGCGTACTACGTGCAGTGGCACATGGCTGAAGCGTGGCGTCCTCTGCTCTTCGCCGATGAAGACCAAGAAGCCAAGAAATCCCGCGATCCAGTGGCCCCAGCTGAACGCTCGGCGCCCGCGCTCGAAAAAGTACACACCAAGAGGCTCGACGATGCCTCTGTCGTCCACTCCTGGCAAACCTTACTGAACCACCTCAAAGGCATCGTCCGCAACACCTGCCGGTGTCGCGGCGCCGGGCCCGATTCAGCCACTTTCACCACGACCACGACACCTAATCCGACTCAACGCAAGGCGCTCAAGCTACTCGAAACCATTGGAGTGTAGGCAGCACATCCACACCCGATCTGAATTCAACCCCCTGAAATCATAGGCACAACTTGTTGTCGCTAACCAGGAACTTCAGACTAGAACGTGGTGACTAATGGTGTTACATTATAGACCCCGTGCTGGAGGACATGCGTGTGCCGACCACGCGGCCGAGAGATCGCGATTTATCACTGTGCGTTCAACCCCCGCGAACCTCTCAACCAAATTCTTCCCCAGTTTATTGGATTCGCGCGGGACTGCGCCGAAGCAGTTTTGAATTCGAAGCTGAAAAGCGTCGTATCGACCGAGTAGACGGCGAAGTTGTTTCGACCGCACAAGTGACCGTCTTCTGGCAACCCGGGTCGAAGTCTCTTGAAAGAGCGGATAGCAGCTGGCCGTTTTCAGCAATTCGAGCTAGACAGCGAGCCCGCGAGTTGACTTGACGTCGGCTTGTTATTCGGGTCGATAGCTCAGTTAGGTTAGAGCTGCGGATTTTTAATCCGTAGGTCCCCGGTTCGAATCCGGGTCGACCCACCGAAGGCAAATGGCTGCAATCACAGATTAGCCAGCCGGTGCCGCAAGACTCGACGAACGCGAGACAACATTTCAATAATATAACTCAGTGAGTCGCTGAGATTGGCGAAGTTTGTGGCGGCTCCTGTTGTTGACCAGTTGAGTCGTCGCTGGATGGCGGAAGCGCTCCAACTTTTAATGCTATCAAAATCGAGCCTGGCTCCACCAGTTCTGGTAATCGCAATTCGTGCGCAGCCAAGGTCGAACACCTAACGACGGATGGGTCGGGGAAATGACTGTTGTGCTCGGTAGCACTAACTACTCGGCCCGCACGGTCGAATTGCAACAGCAATGCCATTCTGCCCCAGAGTTTTGGGTCATGCCTGAAACCCTCACGAATGCAATGCTCAATTGACTCTTGAATTGGACCAAACGCTTCGCGAAATACAACTGGGTCAACTGTACTAGGCCTTTCGGTCATGCTGACGGCGGGTGCGAGCGGGGCATCCCCCGGAATTACGCGCACGCGCAATGTGAAGAATGCTCCAAATAGCAATGGGTGACGCAGTCTAATTGATCGAGTGGCATGCAAAATGCACTCGTTGATTTGTGCCCGATCAAAATCTGATTTAATAAGCTTGGCCGTGACGAAACGGCTACGGGGGTTGGCACGCACGCGCATCCAAGTGTCACTCCCTTTGGCAGGGGGATCACGTGCCGTTGATTCAAAGCAAATGCGATACGGGCAATACCCGAGACTGCGAAACTCAGCTAAGTATTGCCGAATGACCGAAGATTTGTCGCTGCGAATCGGAGTTCCACGGCTGGCTTCTGCTTCAACAATCACGCGTGTGCCAGGATGGTAGCCAATTCTATTTGAAACGTAATTTGTGTCGCCGTTTCCACCAATATTCCAACGAGCCATCTCTTCGTCAGCAAGACTGGTGTTGATTGAGCCTTTGGGACGTTCTCGTGACTGGGGTCGAGGGAAAGGCTCCCAGACAAATTTCATTTCACCCGCCAATGCAGCTGACCGAACCGACGCGGAGTCTGTGTCCGATTCCGAGTCAGATTTCAGGTTAAGATCTGATTCGGAAAGTGCGACAGGGTGCTGCCTAGCTATTTGCGGCAGTTGGGGCGCACAATAACACAAATTCGACTGGTCTGAGCCAGATTGAAGAGTGAACCCTGCAATTGCAATCCAACTTCTAAGTTGTTGATGCTGGCGCATCATTCAACGGCTACCACTCCCTTGCGCGATTGCCATGTTCTGTGCTCGCAATGGCTGAACCGCACTGCGATTACGGTCATCTCACCATATGCTTGTAGGGCACCCTAAGACAATGGAAACGGCACTCCCTGGTTGCTGTGCTTCCACGCAAGCCGCGCCACACAAGCGGATACTTGCATTGCCGGGAGTGTATTGCCATCCCTCGATTCCGCCTGCGCAGGGCCCGTTTGCGACAAATGGAATGCTGATACCGTTGAGCGCTACGTTTACTCTTGTCAGGTCTACGCTGGCTCCACCCGTTGTTTCGGGAATGCTGAACGAACAACTTAAGATTTCCCCATTTATGCTTGTCAACGCGTCGAGTAGATCAACACTGAAATTTTCCGTGGTTGTCATGTCAAAGTGACAATTTCCGTCCGTAGGCTCCGGACCGTAAAAGCAATCCGGGCTGCGTGCGGTTCCACCGGCGACGGCCAGCGCCGAAAGGAATTCACTGGCGTTTTCACTGCCTGGAACGCCAATTACGAATGTCCGAATCCCGAGTAGTTGTAGCGCGTTGGGCGCATCTACATTGAGTAGTTGGCTCACCTCATCCGTGCGGCAGGTTTCTTCCCCATCCGTCAAAAGTACTACGAAAGTTTCACCATCAAGATTGCCGGCACGCATCTGATCCAGAATATACTGATAGCCAAGGATAGTTGCGCCAACCATTGGCGTATTTCCGTATGGTGTGAGTGAATCCAGTGTTCTCTTTATTGTGGCCAGAGCCACCGAGTTCAGAAATGCGAAGGGTACCTGGGGTTCCGTCGTTATCGCACAAGCGGAGCCGGTTTCAGGAAACGCGCTGAGCGCCGCATGCACACGTCCAGTTGCCTCCAGCGCAGCCAGGGCCGAGCCAAGGGCGGATAGGGTTAATTCCCATTTGGATGGCAAATCTGGGAACCGGCGTAGCGGAAACTGCGCGCAGTCGGGACTGCTCTGACCATCTTCAGGCAAGTTGCAGGCCATACTGCCACTTCGATCAAGTATAAACAGCAGGTTCGATGGTCTGAGCTGGCCCGTGATTTCCGCATAGATGCAACCTGCGTCTATGCCTTCGACATTCGAAATGGTTGCGCCTGAGCTGCCGTCAGGCGATACGGTGAACCCGGAATTATGCTCCAGTTCGCCGATCATCACCGTTGGCTTGCCGCCCTGGCAGCCCACGGCAATTCCGGCTGACAACACAGCGAAGGCGCATTGATAAATAGACCTACGCAACACGTATGAACAACGGTACGGAATTCATTGAGCATTAGGCCAAAATGGGTGTCGGCCAATTGCCCGTATGCTCAGGCCGTGTCTGGGCTTGACAGCATACCTCGCCCATTAATTGGGTGAAATCAGTGCTATCCACAACGGGAGCGAAGCGGGCAAGTAAAAGAACTGGTGTGCAGGTTGACCAAAAGGGTCACTTGCCACAGCAGGACGATCGGTCGGTCTCGATTAATGTCAGCACACCGCGGCTGCCACACCCTGTGCATCATGCAGTCGCAAAGATGCCGCGTTGACCCTGCGATAAAAAGATTGGTTTCTGCCGCCATACGCGAGGCAAATTTATGAATACTTGACGGGGGTGTTCGGAAAAAAGACTTGAAGACTGCGTTGTCGTACAATTGACCAATTCTGCCCAGCTGGTTCGGGGCGGGCTTGCTGCCGTGCCGTTCGGAGTTCTCGTCCTATTTGAAAATGGCTGCTGTATCTCTGCAAATGATCAATCGCTTAGAGCCCTTTTCAATGGCGTGGACCGCCATTATGACGCGCCCTTCGTACGGAAAAGGGCACTACTTTTGTGGGTAAGGGCATTCGCCCCCTCTCTCTTCGTTTCGCTCGTCGATTCACCCCAAATCCGCTTTCGCGGATTCATTCAGAGCGATTTTCCGTTTCCCGGTCCGTTATTGTGAAAACCGCTCTAATCCATTCAAGCATCACCTTGAGTCACTCCAAAGTATTGCTATTTCGTCTACCCATTCGTGGAATTCCAATCGATTTTCGACTCTCAACGTGGCGATTCTGTTGGGTCGAGCGGCAAAGGCACGTCACCCCACCTCGGTCGTGGGCCGATCTGCTCTTTTGGCAGGTGGGAACAGGGACGAGACCTCGAGGCATTTGCCGCATTCGCTACAATTCGGCGAATGAGCGGTATTATCCATATTCGGTTGGACGACCGGGTCGCACTTTGTTTTTCCTTTAGTTTGCTGCTAGATCGGCACGAGCGAACTCGAGCCAACGTGCAAGATGCGGAGGGGATCATGCAGGAACCGGCTAACTACACGAATGGCGAGAATTTTGAGATATCGGGCACAGAGGACGCACTTGGTTCGCATGAGTCGGGCCTGGTTCACGATGATGAGGCGGACCCGCTAACCATGCGAAGCCAGGCATCGTCGTCGCCCACGTCCGGCAGTCCCACCCGTGTGCTCATCTGCGATGATGAAACTCGGCTTGTGACTCTTACCGCTGGCTTGTTGCGCGAATTTGGCTACGAGGTCCTGACAGTAAAGAGCGGCGAAGAGGCAATAGATTGCGTTACCCGCGAAGCGGTAGATGTAGTAATCTTAGACGTGAACTTGCCGGGGGAAGATACGTTGTCAGTCGCTCGTCGTCTTCTGCAAAACAACGCACCAGCAATTGTGCTATCGAGTGGTTTTACGGAAGAAGATGTGGAATCAGAACTCTTGTCGCTGCCAGGCGTCCGAGCATTTCTTGCAAAACCCTATGGCATTGATGCACTTTCGGCTACAATTCGCGAAGTGGTTGTGGCTTCTTCGCCCGCGGAATAGCCTAAATTACAGCTGTTCTAATTTGTCCGGGGTTAATCCTCTCGGAACCAAGTTTGTACTCGACAAAGTCTATAATCTTTCGCATTGCACTCGGGACTTCAACTGCATCGGGCGGGATTTTTGGTTGCGTTCTCGGGGGTGGTGACTATGCTTTCCCTGGACCGGTTCTGCGGGAGTAGCTCAGTTGGTAGAGCACAAGCTTCCCAAGCTTGGGGTCGCGGGTTCGAACCCCGTTTCCCGCTCTGGAAAAGATGCTTGATTTCGATTTTTCTTTTCCCGGCGCTTGATGGTTTCAGCATGAGCGATGCTGAAACTCGGAACGGCGGCGGAAGGTAAGCTTCGAATCGTAGCTTGCTCCACGTAGCGGCGGTGCACCCTCGAGTCACTGTGGCCGGTCAGGACCATTGCCGTCTGTTCATTCACTCCGACTCGGGCCAGCGCGCTGGAGTACGCGCGTCGCGTTGAGTGAAAATCGACGGGTCGAGTCGTTGCGGTTTCGAAGTGAAGTTCGTGGCGGGTGACGCCCGCTTTTACGAGCTCACGGCGCAAGCGGTCCGCGTAACTCATGTTCGAGCGCTTCTTTGCTTCCCCGGCTCGCGGCCCTTTGCGTACTGGGAAAACAGGCCCCGTGATTGGCTTCCCCTGGCGCTCCCACCAAACATTAAGGAAGGTGGGGATCGGCTCCGGTACTTCTAGGGTTTGTGGGGCCGGCTTCTTTTTGCGGGTCTTGCGACGAACGAACGTGCAGGTCGCGAAGTCCGGCCCAAACGCCGTCCAGTCGAGAGAGTTCAAATCGCCAGCGCGCAGCCCTCCAACCGTGCGCGAAAGCAGCACCAACAATTTGATTTCCGCGTCAACTTCGGGGTGGGCCACGAGCTGTCCGATTTCATTGTCGGTCAAGACCGCGCGCGCTTTGCCGTCTTCCTCCATGTCGGGCACCTCGGCACGTGACGCCTTGTTTTCAGAAATAAGCTCGTCGCGCCATGCTGATTGGAACAGTCGAACGATCGTTGCGCGAATATGCGCGACACTTTGCCTTGAGTACCGCTCGGGAATGTCATGCTCGTTGCGAGGCCTTGGCAGAATTGCGCCAGTCGCGACATCATCAAGAACTTGCTGGATTTCGGTCTTGTGGACTTCTACAAGGGGCAGGTTGCCAATCGCTGGTTTCCAAATGCGATCGAAGTAGCGGCGCTCGTAGTCAATGGCCGCAATGCCCAAGGCCTCTCGACGTGCAAGCCATGACTCAGCATATTCCGCCACTGTTACGGGCGCGGCTGCCTGTTCAGGCTCCGGCGTGTTCATTCGGACAAGCCGGCGGAGTTTGGCCTTTGCGGCAACGCGATCTTTGGTTTGCAGGTCGAAGGACTTCTGCACCGCAACCCCGTCAACGTCCACCGTGATGCGCGCGCGTGCCCCCGATTTTGTCCAGTAAAGCGAGCCAGTTCTAGGTCTTCCGCCGGTTGTCATGATTCAGGTGCCTTTCAATGTAATGGGTTGAAAGCAATCGCGATCGGCTGCAGGCAGCCCGCTGCAAACGTCGCGGTGCTTGCAGCTCTCACAAGTAGGTAGCGGTGCGGGTGGCTCACTGTCTGAAATGGTCGAGCCTAGTCGGACCTCGCTGTATGTTGCTAGCGCGTCCTTGAGTTCTGCCAGCGGTTTCCAGTCGCCAGCGGCTAGTGCGTCGCAGAGCGCCTTGGCGCGCGTGGCAAGAACGTCACCAGCAAGCAAGGCCAGCGCGTTGACGGTGACGGGTTCGGTCATGACCTCACCTGTCCCGGCGTCTTGGTTGAGTGGTACCGAGTCAACGTTACGAGAGCGGCGCCAATGTCGCGCACGGTTGCTTCCGTTGACTGCGCGGGAACACTGATTTCTGCCAGCGTCTGGCCTTCGTGGAATAAGCTAAGTTGCGGGTTGCCCGATTCGGGCGGGTTGTTATGTTCCATTCGTGACTCCAATCTACGGTTGGGGTTGCCATGGCTCGGGACGTTGACGCGTCGCCGGGCCATTTCTGTTTGAGTTAGATGGGACTGCGCTCGGCGCGGGAATCTTCCGCTTCTGCGGCGAGGCCAAAGTAGCGTTGCGAATCTTCGGGCAAGTCGCCGGTAAGGTGCTCAGACGATGCGCCCGACTTTTCACCGGTCGCGCTGAAGAAAATTTCATACCAACAAATATGAAACACGCGCGGCTCGCGCTTATCGATGAAAGCGAAGTCCTGAACTAAGCGTTCTAAATTCTGGATGTCCGGCGAATGCTCAGCCATGAAAGCGCGCCAGACACACAGGCCCATTTCGTCTTTGATGCACAATTGCTCTTCGGCGGATTTGGCCTCCGCAAGATGCTCCTTTAGCTCCGCGTAGGTGATATTGAGAATGCCGACGACTTGCTCTTTGCATTTGCCGTCGTCGTGGACTTTGCCGGTGCTGTCGTTGCGATACATTACCATCGTGCGCTCTGCTTTCCGCGGCTAGGCCGCTTTCGTTGACTTTGACTTGTTGCCATGGTTCCGGTCGGTTGCACGACGCGGGGCCACTTCAATTGTGGGTTAGATTGCTTGAATGTTCGAAGCTTGCGTCGTTGCTGCGAGCTTCTTCGCGTAGTCTCGAAGTGCTCGTCGGATGATGTCCGAGCGAGTGAGTTTTTCGACCGCGCACGCGCGCTGGAGTAGCGCCATGTCCTCGGGGTCAAGCCGAAGGGCGACGTTGGGTTTGCCGGGTGGTTGCATTGTGTGTCCTCAAATCAGGTTGCAGTACTCAAGTTGAACGGGCTGGCCATCTACGCCGGGTACCGTCGGAAGCTTTTCTGCAAGTGGCCTAGCTGCCGGCAATAGGTCAATGAGGCCCAGCCGGCTGAGTCGAAATAGTTCGTTCACTGTCACGCCAGAGGCCAAGACGTCGGCAACACGGGCGCGCCCTATTGTGGAATCCTGAGCCAGTAGCTCGATGGTTGTGAGAGTCATCAAGTGAGCTCCCTGTCTGAAAACAACTTGGCTCCATTTGTTTGGCTCGGCAATACCTAAAGCGCACTACGTATAAAGAATGGTTCAACCGGTTTATACGGTCGACGGGTCGACCTGTGGTAGTGTCACGGTTATGGGTACACCGAACGTCGTCACCATTGAAATCAACCTACGCTAGTGGTGCCTAGACGACTTGCTAAAGCCGAGAACAACATGGCGGGGATAAGCCAGTGGGGGTTCTGTTGAAACGCACAGGCGCCGAAGCACCAGAGCGCAAGGGAACTTGCCGCAAGCCTCCGAAGGCCAGCAAAGTCGTTCACGCCGCCCGCTCCTCGGCCTTGGCGGCAATCCGCCTGAACCAGCGCTCGACTAAGTCCGCCGCCACCCG
Source organism: uncultured delta proteobacterium (assembly GCA_963835565.1). Taxonomy (GTDB): domain Bacteria; phylum Myxococcota_A; class Polyangia; order Polyangiales; family Polyangiaceae; genus FEN-1139. The sequence continues at coordinate 156,690 of CAWIGY010000045.1, read as the reverse complement.
TGGTGAATGCCACCAGGCAGTTGCGAGACCGTAGTCGTGGAAGAGTGCAATCGTGCTCCCGACGACGCTGGACGGGTTCGTGCGTGACTCGTAGCGGTGCGCCAACACGTCCGCGATATCAGCTTCGACCACCAGCAAACGGTGCGGGAATGCCATCATGCGCCGGCAGCTGTCGAGAAATCTTTCGCGCTCTGGGCCAATGCTGAGCACGAGGTCACTTAAGCTTTTCCGCTCGCAGGCGACGCGGTCAGAAAAGCCATTGCCCATTGAGTAATCCGCAGTCGGCAAGTGCACTATTTCGACCCGGCATGCATCGGAGAATTTCCACGGCAGACCTTCGCGTCGGTCCTGAAGAATTAAGAGAGGGCTAGCCAGTTTGGCCATCATTAGTAATGATACCTCGAAGAAAAGCGGCATTTCTGCCCGTTGCCGGTTATTTGCAAAAATCCCGCATTTCGCAAGAAAACAGCCCAGAAATGCCGAGAATAGGCCGGTGCCGGTTTAGCCATGGTCAATCTCCCTTTGGGTTGACTTAGGTCCCTGGACCTCCGCAGTTACCAGGGCACTCCGGTGGTTTCGCGACCGGAATTGCCACCATCCGCCATGTTTGCGAACGCGCACGGCCGCGTAGCACGTCTTACCTATTAAAAATAGGTCACTACGATGCAAAAAAGTTCCAAGTATCGAGTAGTCCGGAAACCACATTCCTGTCTCATCTCTGAAGGAAATGTGAGAAGGAAACGCGGCAGCTTCCCATTTAACAAACAGAGCACATGGTGAAAAGTGCTGAAAAACTTCGCGTGCTGCCGGGTCGCGGAATATCAATCTAGCGGCATCGCGCGTAGAAAATGGTTCCGCCCCAACCAGCCGGAACAACGTCTCGAGCGCTGTTTGATAACTGGTAAACTCAGCCATGGCGCTCGGCTCCTACGAGTCGCCCCGGCGGTCGTGACGGACGTTCATCCGCATCGAGCCGTTGGCGTTGTTCAAGCTCCAATCGCGCAATCATAGCGGCACTATCACTGTCGAAACCCTGCCTGAACAGCTCTAGGGCGCGCGTGTGAATCGGTAGGCGGTCGTCCATCACGAAGCTTTCAAAATTTGCGCGCGGCAACAGCTCGGACAAAGAGGTAATCGGAGCCGAGCTCAGCGGTCGTCTGACGAAATAATCCCGCGAACTCGGCCCCAAAGTCATGATTGCGCAACCTCGATCGAAGCTGTTGTTGGCTCACCGAGATTGCGGGCTCGAATCCGAAGTAAATGGAAGGCGGCGGCGATAGGAACCTGCTGCTGCGCGGTAGCGACTGCCTGCTCCAACAACGCGACGCGAGCCAGTGCGGCTGCATGCTCCAGCTGGCAACGCTCGATTGCTTTGGACTGATGCACGAGTGCAACCGCCAGGTCATCGGCGATTTTCTCAGCGCCGTGAATGGCAGCGGCAGTCAAGATGGCCATGGAGCGCGCAGCGGACAACTCGTCTCTCAAATCAGACATCGGTCGGTCCCTCCGCGGGTTCCCAATCCTCGCTGAAAATGCCGACTGGCACCCATTCTCGGTGGAAATCACCAACGAACCGGAGTTGAATCCAGCTCGACTTGAGACCACCGCGCAAGGTGCCGAGTAATGGCCCGGGCGGGGGCGGCTCGAAGGTGTGAGTGCGTCCACCGCCGTCAACATAACTGGCCCTGGCCGAGCGCTGGGGCTGATAGATTTCGAGCGGCTTATCCGGAGTTGAATTTACGATGGTTAAGAAACTGGGCATCGTCCTCGACGCGTCGATACCACCCGCGGGGTCGATGCCGGCGGCAACGCGATGCCAGAGGGGCAAGCGTAGTGTGCCCGATGCGTAAATATGAGTCACGTTGCAGGGCATCGCGGGGTTAATCAAATGGAGCTGTTCGGCGGAGATACCGAGAAAAACCTGACCATTGACATCGCCCGACATTATCGACTCCACGCGTGGTGGACGATTTCGCCCGTCGCCTCGGGCTCGAAGCGTCGCGCAATTTGGCGCTCGTTCTCTTTTTGATTCGCGCGAATCGCGTCTATTTCAGTCTTTGCCAGGACGCGCCCGTCAGGACTCAGTGATAGCTGATGTGTCTCCAACTCGAACAGGTGATTATCGCGAAAATCAGTGATGGCATCCTCAATCGCGGTCACATTGGAGGGGAGCACGCCAATTCTTGCGAGACAGGCCGCTACGTCAGCCGCGAAGTCAACTTGCTTAGCTTGCTCGAGCGGTAGTGCAAGCATCGAGTCGCAAACTTTCTGGTGAGCCGACACCAACTCATCGCGACTGAAGACCCCCGGCGGTAGTATCTGCATGCATATTTTCACGAAGATGGCGGACGGGATAGACTGGCTGGCGACAGGCCAATCAGAGAACTCAGGCACAGCAACGTTGTCGGCGGTGGCCGCGAGCGCGATGCAAATGGGACCTGCCATCGCGTCGGAAGCGCCGAGTTTGCGAACGGCCTCAATGAGTCGTGCTGGATTAATGGGGCTGGTGTTGGTGTCTTGGTTCATTGAAAAATCCTTGGGTTAAGTTTGACAGATTGGGACTGAAAATCAGCGGCGAAATGGATGAATGATGGTTGTTGGGTCCGGCTCGGGCCGGGTAGTGACGAAGCCACGTAGCTCAAGGTCAACGCGTCGCATGGTGGCGTCCTGTTCGAGCGTCGGGGTGCGCACGGGAACGCCGAACGGTTGACAGGGGTTCGGGTCGCGCAGGTCGCGTGCAGCACGGCGGCAGTCGAGCCAGGCATCGCGCGCCTCGTCAGACACCGGGAATGGCAAGCCAGTTTGCCTAGGCCGCTCCTGATGAACCATCCTGCCCCATTGATCCAACGGAACCCAGGTTTGGGGAATCTGGAGTTCCGCTGTCAGCTCGGCCTCGAATGCCTCGTCCGTCTTATCACCGCGATCGATTGTTTGCCCATTGACGCTTCCGCGCAGACCATTGTAACCGGCGAACTCGGCGAATCGGTAGTCGATGTTTGGGTTGTATTGGGGGTTGTACTTCGGTGCCGGCTTCGCCTTGACCAGGCTGACGTAACAACCAACGGCGGCAGTGCAGCGGCAGGCGCAACGGGCGGCAACGTGGGGGCGAGCTCGATGATGCCTGATTCGAAGTGTTGGGGCTTTCGGCGAGAAAATGGCCACATGTTACATTTCCAGTGCGCTGCGATAAAGGCCGATGCCGTCGGCGGTTACTTCGATGTCTCCAGACGCGACGTTCCAGGGGTCAACGTAACGTTGGCGGAGGACTGATTCGGGGTGGATGTAATGGGGATGAACGTTGTTGCGGTAATCGACCATGATGGCGCTGCGCGCAGTCCACGCTGCAAGTACGAATGCGCTAGCCACATCGCCATGCTGGCCCATCTTACGGGGGCTGAAGATTCGCATCCCGCCTCCGGCAAGTGGAGTGCACTGAACGTCCCGAAGCTGGTTAATCAGTCGGCGATTGCCACCCGGTATGATGACACCACCTGACCGAAGCAGATCACGAACGTACGTGTAGCTGGCCAGTTTGAATTCATTGGACGGCGGGCATTCCTTGACTTCGAAATCGGATAGCTCGTCGCGAACCGTCTGTACGTAATGCTGATCACAGCCAATCGTTTTGACGCCATGCGCGGTTAGCCGTGGCCTGAATTCGCCTAGTACAATCTTGGGACTAGCACCCTGGTGCTCCGGCTTACGTTCGATACACTCGGCCACGAGTAGCGGCTTGCCCTCGTTGCGGTGCACAATTACCAATGCACTCGGGTCACGCCTGAATCCCGTATCGATGCCAGACGCGGCAAGGTCGCCTTCGGTCGGCAAGGTAACGAGCGGTAATGCGTCGTCCGTACACTGGCGAATTGCCTCGGCCTCCATGAAGTCGGAGGTGCCAACGTCGAAGGCCTCGCAGTCGAATTCACGGCGCGCGTTATCCGCATCCGTCTCCAACATCTCGGCATAGATGGCCTTGTTTTGTTCGGTAGGACGCACGGTCAACGTCTTGGCAATGGCTGCAATGCAAGTCGTGCAGTTGCCAAAGTTACGATCAACCAAGTCGTGCAACAGTCCGCGCCGCGCCCAAACGGTGCTGATGATCATCTCCTGACCTCCAGCTACAACACGCGGGCCGCCAGCTTGGTGCAGCGCCATGTCGTTCACGACGCCAGTATCTATGTCCTTGAAGAATGCACTCTCATCCAGCGTAAGGGTGATGTACGAACGGCCGCGAAGGCTCGCGCCGCCTGCCGATGCCGCCAACACCTCGAAGCAAACAAGCTTGCCGTCGGGTCGCCTGATAATGAACGAGTCCTTGCCGATCTCACCTTGGACCAGCCGCTTTAACGATCGAATGCTCTCAAACTTGCCTGTGATGTAGCGATACCACTGGTGTCCGGTCTTCATGTCGGGAGCGACGCAAACATTGAAAGCAAGCTCGCCGTCGCCGGTCTCGAGAGGACACCTCAAACCGAGATATATTGCATCGTAGGCGCACAGCATGGTGCCACCGAGCCGCGCGCCCTTTTCCCAGGCCACCAATCGTCTGGCCTGTTGTGGAATGGTCTCGACGTCCCCGAATAGCTCCCGAGCCAGCTCCCGATCTGCGCCGTCAAGTTGGCAGGGGCTGACCCCGTCGAATGACACCAGCGACAGCACGCGCTGACCTGGAAACAGCTCGACCTTGAGTTGCTTCTGAACGAAGTCTATGAACATCAGTTGGATACTCCCCTGGTGATGTATTGCTTGGGCACCACCGTCTTTAGGTGCTCAACGTGCGACCGAAGCTCCGTAATCTCGTCGGTCATGCGAGACATTTCTCCCTGTAGGTCGTGACGGATTGTGAACTCCTCGGGGATCTCAAACATGTCCCGCTCCATTGACCTGCCCGAATAGGTCCAGACGTTTCGGAGCAATCGCGCCCGGTCGGCGTGCACTTGGCAGAAGGCAACAACCACCCTCGGCCAGTCACTCCACTCGCTGCGCATCTTGGCCTGGCGCCATAAGACCTGGAATTCGCGACAAGCAACGTAGTAATCGCGTAGGTCGCGAATGATGTTACTGGCGTAGATGTGAGTCATTTTCATTTGCCGTTCCCTTTTGGCTTGGGGCACATCTCGGAGACCCAGTCGTCGGCCTCCTCGGACTTCGCCCGGGCCTCGCGTGAACAAAGCTCCCAGGCAGCGAGCTCGTGTTGCCTGGCGGTGGATGTGAGGTTGCTGGCCACTTTGAAATACTCAACGTTGCCGGTCTCGGCGCCGAGCTCTGCCGCAAACTCCCCACCTGCGTACAACCAAGCCGCGGCATTGAGCATCGCTCCAACCCCATGGCTCACATATCCGTGTGCCGCTTGTAGCTCTGCCAGGCGCTTGCGCTGTAGTTCTAGGCGCCGGGCGTTGTGTGGCTCGAACCCAGGCGCACAAGCGATGTCACGGGGCAGGTAACGCGACCGTCGGGGCAGTAGCGCCATCGCCCTCGCTGCAGCGGACGTCCTAACTCGCATCGCGGAATCCCGACCGGTAGACAACGGGTCCGTTCCGGCCGCTTGGGCTAGCGGCTGTTCATCGCACGGCAAAACCTCAACGCGAGGCACGCCGCGACCGTTGCCGTGGCCATTTCTCAAAGCCACGTCGCCTCCAGTGAATCCGCGCAAGTGCCCGAAATCGCATCGCTGTGTTCGTCGTGCAGAAACTTCCGGTGCAGAAACATCGAGCCCAATAACGCTAAATGGCAGCAAAATAGGCTGTAAATCTCTGCGTGGCCCCAAGCTGGCCGAGCACGGTGTCAACGTGCGACTAGTGTCTGACGTCTGTCTCACACTACTTAGTGCGGGGCAAACTCCGACGTGCAGGGTAGGGGAGTTTGGCAAGCGAGCGCTATGCGGGTTCGCGACATCGCATTTCCGGGAGGTGCGAGCTTGAAACGGCGCGCTCTGCTTTCGTCTCTCGACCAGCGTAGTGAGCCCGGTGAGCCCACGTGAGCCTGATGGTGCGCCCGGGCGCGGTTCCCCATGGTGGGCGCATCCGCCAAATCGTGGTGCGCCCGATAGGGGGGTGTGGGGGGAAATCGGGCTCGGGCTCACCCAAGCAAATGAGGTCTCAAACATCGTAGACCCCCGGTTCGAGAGTGATGCTGTACACGGCTGGGCCGTCCTTCTTTGGTTCAGTGACTCTGTAAATTGTCTGCTCAGCACGAAGCACCGCCAGCGCCTTGTCTAGTCTGCCGTGACCCCAACCCATCGAGGGCTCGACACTCACTGCCGTACGCAGGCCCCGGAAGTTCAGGTCCGTGTGACCTTGTAAGAACTTCCCCAGCTGATTGGCGTCGGCGAGGTTTTTCCGATTCTTGCCCTCAAGCTTGCGGTCCTCCTTCAGCTGTACGTTGGCCGGGTTTTCCTCGGGGTTGCCGCATTCGGTCAGGCCGTGGCGTTCATGGTCCAGTTCGAGCCAAAATTCGCCTTTTGAGGCTCCGCGGTTCTTGCTGACAACACAATGAATGATGTGCCCGTAGTCCCTGGGGGTCTGCAGGGTGATTTGCAGTTGCGCCCAGAACTCGAACGCTCGGGACTCGGCCGCCAGCGCCAACTTGTTCGCCTTGTCGGCAATTTCTGCATTGGCATAACCGGTGCGGTTCATTTCCGCGGTGCAAATCACGGTCAGACCGTGCTGCTCGTTCGCCAACTTCAGGGCCTTCAAGTTGGACTCGACAATTTCGCGAGGGCTCTTGGCCAGCTCGCTTGCAACGCTTCGGACAGCATGAACGCTGTCAACGAACAATGCCGCCGGGTCGGCTCAAGTCTTTACACCACTTCGCCAGGTCCTGGACGGCTTCGTCAATCAGCCATTCGAAGTCATAGAAGCGTAGCGAATCATCGCTCAATGCGGATTCGACCGCGTCCAATGTAGCGGGGTCGCGCGCTTCCAGTTCGGCACGAGTAAACCCGCGCATCTGGGCAAACCGCGCCGTGATGTCCGAGGGGTCTTCATTAACTGCGAGAATACCAACCAGAAAACCGAGTTCAGCGAGCAACGTCAAGAACCGGTTTGCGAAGGACGATTTCGACGTAAGTCTTGCCGGCGGACTTGGCGCACCGACGAGCACAACGCGCCGCGGAATGAGTAGGCCACCACGACACAATTGGTCCAACGTGTGGCAATGCCGGTATCAATGCGTTCTAGCTCGCCTTCCTTGCGCCATTTGGCAATAACGTCCTTGAAAGTGCGTGGTTTCTTGGCTGCCTGCTTTTCGGTTTGCTGCTTCGCAAAATCGCCTTTGGGCTCGACCGGTTCGTTCGTATCCCATAGCGGCTGGGCTGCCCCATCGGCATTATTGGTGTCCGTCTTGCGTGACGGTAGATCGATATTGAAATTCTCAGCGAGCCATTTGACGGCCTCGATTTCGCTAATGCTCTTGACCAGCGCTACCATGTCAACGCAGGTACGAAACCCTGGCTTGCCAGTGGGGCCAGCCCCTGAACAGGTATCATGCAAGCACTTTACGCCGTTGCCATCGTGCATGATTGAGCAGCTTGAGTCACTCGGGTATCCGTTACCGCAATGAGGGCAATGAACGTTGCGTCCATCGTGTTCGACACTCAACAGAGTTAGAACATTTTCGATCGGAATTGCATTCACGAGCGCGAAGGGACTTTGACCATTTGTGCCGTTAGTCCGCCGCGGCTCCGCTTTTTTCACGTCCACGGGCCCTACTTCGGCCACCATCTTATCGACGAGAGTCATACGATGTCCGCCAGCCTGACGCGCTCCGGTGCGCCATCGTTTGGATTGACCCGATAACTGAATGTCACCATGCGGTGAGGTCGCTCGCGAGAGGCAATTCCTTTGCGCTTCCAGCTTCCGGCACAAGGAACAATTCGCGCCGGATTCGTCACGCTGCAGTCGATTTTGACCAAGTGGGTGTGAAACATCTTGTGTAGCAACTTCAAGAACGTACTAATGCGCGCAGTCCACGCTGGTGGGTCCGACTCTGGTTCCACCGCGATCAACAGAAAAGCACCATTGCCGCTAATGCCATGGCCTAAGCAATACGGGCCAAGCTCTGACGCCAACCAGTCTCTGACTTTCCACGAAACATCCAGAGCCGCTCGGAATTCATCCTCGGTGCTTGAAATTCCCGCGGGTCTTATCGCGTCGCAATCAACATAAATGGTCGTCCGTGTTGCAACGTCCTTGTCACTTGCGCGATGCTGCGGAGCTCGAATCCAAGTGTCTTGCTCATATCGTGCCGCAAGCTTCGGATCGAGTGGACGATTGTGGAGCATGAACGCGGCAACGAAGCCCTTCAATTGCTGCCCGCGTCGCAGTCCTTCAATGTGTGATTCGACGCTCGAACATTGATAGATGTAACGGGCGCCCTCTGTTAGTACCGTCAACTCGACGAATTCATCGTCGGGCAGGCCAATGAAGTTTCGTTGCAGCACGACACCAATTTCCAATTCACCACGCGCGCCGGGTCGCAAGACTTCTGCCGGGTCGTCAGGCATCGAACCCCCAAACAGGAACAGGCACCGGGTTGTTGTCATCCTCGATCGGTGTCGTGTATGGCTCGATTTCGATTGCGAGTTGCTCTGCCGTTTTGAAGTCGCCGGCCAACATCGCAGCCGAAAATAAGCGCTTTTTGGCGCGCAGTTCGCCGGGCGTCATTTCGTCCGCCTCCCCCGAAGCCAGGGAATTACCTCGCCCTCTAGCACTACTGCCGAAAAGTTTGGAGTCATTGGGGTGTACTCGAGACGACCGACTCGTCTGAGGTGCAGGCGCGGCGATGCAACTCGTGACAGAGGGGGCAGCGTGGCAACCAGCGAACGAGCGCGCGGGCGATCGCGAGTCGGAATGTAATGAACGAATCGGCGAAGTGTCTCTCAGGCCGCGAGAGGGAACGCGTCAGCTCCACCTTTGCTTCTGGCCGAGGGGGGAAAAGCGCGGGCTTTCTCCGCGACAATGAAGGCATAGCAGCAGATGACGACCGATACGTGATGGTGCCATCCGTGCCACGACCGCCCCTCGAAGTGGTCGAGTCCCAGTTCACCCTTGAGATCTTCGTACATCCGTTCTGTGCGCCAGCGCTCTTTGATGATGCGGACGTTTTGCTTGTGACTCATGCGGCGCGGCAGTGTTGTAAGATAGAACTTGGTTGCTTGCTCGTCGTCCAATGGCCACTCGACAACGAGCCACTGCTCCTCTCGCTCATCGATCGGTGTGCCGTCATCGTGGGTCGTCTTGACGCGACTGAAAGAGAAGCGTCCCCAAAGTGTGCCCTGGGTTCCTTCGCGCCAGCGAAGTTTGCGACGCTTGCGGTGCGGGATGGTTCGAGCCAAATCTCGCACGCTCATCGGCTTGCCGAGCCGACCGTTAGCGCGGATGCGACGAACCTTCGTCGTCGAGTGGATACCAACTGCGTAATCGAAGCCAAGCTTTCGCACCGTGGCGCGAAACTCACACGACTCGCCGTAGCCGCTGTCAGCAAGAATGACTTCACCCGGTACTTTGGCGCGTGCGGCGCGTTGGATCATGCCCAACGCCAGCTCGACCTTGGTTTTGAACTGCACGTCGCCCGGGATGCGGGCCTGCTCGCAACGTGCCGGATCGCTGGTCCAACTTTCCGGCAAATACAGTTCGAAGTCGATGGGCGCGTGCTGCGTCGCAGTGGCAATCTCAAGACTCACTCCAATCTGGCAGTTGGCGATCTTTCCAGCTGACCCCGTGTACTGTCTCTGCACCCCAACCGAGTGGGTCCCCTGCTTGAGAAAGCCCGTATCGTCGATGACCCAGGTCGTCACCGGCTCTTGCTCAGCCAACACCTCGCAGATGTAACGCGTGGCCTCCAGCCGCACCTGCTCGTCGCTCCACTCGCTGTGTCCAACGAAGTGCAGCAATTTGTCGTGCATTTTCTTGGTCAGCCCGGGATCGGGGCACGCCAGTGCGGCAATCGGCTCCACGCTCTTGCGCGCCGATTCCCCCAGGATGCCAAAGGCGTGAATAGCGAAGGATTCCCGCTTCCTGTGGTCCTTCAAACGGGTACCGAGACGGTTGAGGTACTGCTGGAGTCGGGCGGTGGCAAATTCATCCAAATCTTGGGCCATATCGCCCCATCGCACGAAATTTGACCCATGGAAAAGTTTTCGGCAGTAGTGCTAGGTCAAAACGCGGCACGTCGCCCACAGTCAGCTCGGGCAAACCTTCGCGACGTAGCCTGTCCACGGTATCGGGACAGACTCCGAGCGCAGTCGCAAGTGCGCGACGGTCATGCAATCGTGGCTTGGGTTGCTCTGACGCCTCTGCCAGCGTGTTTGCTAATCGACTCTCAAGTCTATCGGCGACTTGCTCGACTAACTCTGCAACAAGTGCGTCGAGTCCTCCGAGAGCTGTGGTAGCTCTGGCGGCTGTGGCAGGTTCAGGTCCCGCGCGGCCCTGGCCACCATATCCCTCGAGTACGGGTTGCCGAGCCCGCGGTATACGCGATTGACCGTTTTCACGGACCGGCCGATTTGCGCCGCAATTCGGACTTTTTGGATTCCGTTTAGCATTGCCTGCTTCTCCCTTTTGGGTGCCGTCTGTCTCCACTCTTTATGAGCGGGGCAAACTTGCCACCCTTGGGCGCCTGAGTTTGGCAGACCTCGGCAATCAGCTCGCTTACGAGTACTTCAAAGTAACGCTTCTTGTTCGCGCCACCGCCACGGCGGTTCAGTGTGGCGCCCTTGAGCACGGTTTCGATTTTGCTGCGGTCAACCGTGGCGGAACGTAGGGGCAAACCTTCTGAAGCCAAGGCAGAATTGTCGTGCCGCCCGAGCCACGGGTTACCCCTACGCTGGCGATTTCCGCCCTATCCCAATCCGCTGGTCGTGGGTCGCCATATCGGGCACGTAGTGCGTGCGCAACCGCCTCCATGAGCCGATCTTTCCAGCGATTTTCAGGCAATTGGACCTCGCCGAATACCACGGCATACATCGAATGCATTTGATCCCGGGACTCGCGAGACACCTTGCCCCGATGCCTTTCCATGTAAGCTTGGACTTGTTCGCCAAAGTGTGCGCCGAGATCCTCTCGATGTTCAGCCAAATCAAGTATCTGACGAAGCTGGGCAATCATTTCGTCATGGCACGGACTGGGAGTCACCAACGTGTACTCGTACTCCTCCTCCAGCGTCTTGTAGGGTGGCTCTGGCAGCGGTTGCGCCGGTATTCTAACCAGGCCGTTTTTGTCTTTCCAGACACGTGCCCGCTTACTGGCGCGCTTCGCGGATCGACCGAACTTCTCACGCTCGTGGTCGCTAACTTTCTTTTGCTGGCGTGCCGATTCCGCGAAATCTTCGACGTTGACATCGGCTCGCATCAAGTCAGCGATTTCCGCTTTTCGGATAGCTTCCCGATCAACCTTGCGCGTCGGGTCCGCGTGCTGTATCTTCTTGCTCACACCGTTTACTCCACGCGACCCGCCGGTCTCCACCCTGCGGGTCGTTCTAATTCTACGCCGTGCGCCCTATGCCGCGCAGGCCAATTCGGTGGCCATCGCTTGAAGGTAGGCGGCTAGTGCTCTGTCCCAAGCTTCTGCGACGGCAAAAGTGCTCCCTAGTTTCTGCACGGAGTTTTTGCATTGACCCGGTTGAGTGGCTCCGAACGGCTCCGACGCTGCGGACGGGGCCTGACCAAATCCCACTAAATCCTGCCCGTTCGGTTCCTCGGGTTTCCTTCCCAAGCTTGGGGTCGCGGGTTCGAACCCCGTTTCCCGCTCGAAGATAGGTAAATAAGCACTGCGAAGCGTTTCGGTCTGAGCCGGCGATGACCTAAGGTATTCATTCGTTTTTTCGAATTGATGCTGCGCGGAGCGTTTGGAGGACCGTGCTCATATCTTTTGGCATATCCAATGAATACTCTTGTACAACGCCTGTGACGGGGTGCTGAAATGCCAGGTGTGCCGCATGCAACATAAGGCGAGGTCCTGGAACAAAATCCTTAGTGGCTTGAGCGTAGACTCGTTCTCCAAGTAACGGATAACCGGCCTCGGCGAGATGGATTCGAATTTGATGGGTTCTTCCTGTTTCCAGGCGACATTGAACCAAAGTTGCCAAACCAAGGGATTCTAGAACGCGAACATGAGTTATGGCGTAACGACCCATTCGCGGGTTAGAAGTGGATCCGCGCTTGCCATCGCCTCGATTGATGACAAGCCTGCTGGAGAATGTTTGATCGGATGGACAACCATTCACTAGAGCAATGTATCGACGGTCAATATCGTGAATCCTGAACATCTGTTTCATACGCTTGAGTGCCGTTCGCGTGCGCGCAAACACGACAATGCCGCTGGTTTCCTTATCGATTCGATGTACTACGTGCACGCAAGGCGCGCGCCCTTGATTTGGGCGACAGAGGGACTGCCGAACCAACTCAAGCAGTGTGCCACGGTCACGTTCATTGAAGGGTACCGTGCTGATTCCTGCAGGTTTATTCACGACGACAATTTGCGAGTCAACGTATATAAGTGGAATCGTCAAACGCTGGGGCTTCTTTTCATTCCAGGCGTTAGGATTGTATTCCACCAAATCACCAGCTCGAACAGGGGTCATCATATCGCATACAGCAATTCCGTTTATGGACACTTTCCCCGAGGCAATCAGCTTTCGCGTACGGCTCCAACTAATTTCACCCAATTGTTGGCGAGCGAAGCGATCAATCGTTATCGACTTAGTACATTCAGGGCATCGCCATTGTTGAGTTGGCTCTCGGATCATGGTCAGAATGCACGTTCGCGCAACTCTACGGGTAGAAGTCGGCTAGGTTCACCGGTGGTTGTAATCCATAGTTGGTGAGCAGCACGAGTCATTGCGATGTGCAGCAAATGCCTTGCCTCGTCGGCTTCAGGAAATGTGTCCGTATTGACTTCGACAACCACGACGTAGTCGAATTCCAAGCCTTTGACTTGACGCGCATCCGTTACGTCTACTCCTGGACGAAATGGAAAGTCTTGATCCGCAATTCGTCGCAATCGAGGCACTTCACCTTTCTCAAGCACGTCGAAATAAGCATCCGCTTGTTCCGGAAATCTCGCGACGACGGCGACCGAGGCTCTGGGCTCTGCTTGCATAAGCGTGCGCAATTGCTCAGCCAGAAAACCTGCCGCATCACCGCTGTGCGCAAACTGAAATAGCTCTACCGGAGCTCCGCTGCGCGCTGCGATTCCCTTTTCCTCTGAAGCTAGCGGTCCTAGTACGAAATGGGCGACATCCGTAATCTCTTGAGTTGAACGATAACCAATTCTGAGAGGTTCCACTTCGACATGCGATAGACCCAAATCGGCAAGCACCGTACGCCAGTCTGAAAACCCGTTGTCCATTAGCAGACGCTGGGCCGTATCACCTGCGAGAGTGACACTTTGACCTGGGCTCAACAAGTCTAAGAGCAGCGCTAGCTCGACGGGGCTATAGTCTTGTGCTTCGTCAACCAGCATGTGCTCGTAGATTAGCGCTTCTTTGCTCTTGAGGCTCCGCATGAGTGGCCCTCTTAGCCTTTGATGAAGCCGTAGGAGCAGCGTGTCATCTTCCCGATCCAGCGTAGTTGCTTCTTCCAATTTGCGCCCGTCTATGCCATAATTTCGGTCATCATCATCAAGATCGTCGTCGTCTCGATCTGATTCAAAAGCAGTTGTGTGCGGTCCGACGTTTTGATCGTCATCTCGACCAGATTCCATTTCGCCAACTATGCGCGAGCTGCGCGCGGCGCACCACTCGTGGGCTCGCGAAAGCTCAAATTCGCTAAACACACCCGGCGCATTACTGCCAAAATGTGATAGCAATCGGGAATAGTCGGATAGGATGTCTGCCCAAGCAGTGATGACATCGCGCGACTTTCGCAAAGCAAAAGTCGCAATACGTTCGATCGCCAATCGTAAATCAAGCGCAATGCTTTCGGGATTTCGAGACGATGCGCTGCGAACTTGGTGAATGCGATGCCGCAGTGGACGTTGGGTGTTTGATAACCAGGCCCGACGCAGCAGCATGTTGCTATCATGAGTGCCACTGCGTTTCAATACGGCTTCAAGTTTCAATTCGAAATCGGCAGCGAGCTCTGACACGTAGCCGTCAATCAACCCTAGCATTGCAGGGTGCTTTTTGAGCTTCATTACAGAACTGGGGGTATCGGGGCAATATCCTGACGGAAGGTCATCGAAATGGGAGAGTCGGAGTTTGGAGGTAAACTCACTGTATGTTCGAATGGCCACACCTTCAATGCCTAGGGATGGCAGGACTTGTGAAATATAGCGGCAAAGAGCCTCGTTGAAGACTACAACAAACATACGGTCAGCACGAAATCGTCGTTGATCCTGGTAAGCCAAATATGCCAATCGATGCAGTCCAATTGTCGTCTTACCGCTGCCAGCACCACCCTGTATTACAACAAGTCCCGAATCGGTCCGGGTGATCAGGTCAAATTGATGCGGATCTATGAGTGCCGTGATTTCGCGCAGCGACTTGTCTTCGCTAAATGAAGGATCTGTCACTCCCAGGACGCCTCTAACCTGAGAATCAGGTCGAATCGCCGACCCTTCACCCCCGTACAATCGAGTGGAAGCTCCTTCCAGCCTTCGCCAACCACCTTGATTAGCACGAACAAATGCGCCTTGCGGACAACCAATGCGTCGCAACTGACCATCTGCAATAGTAAGGCTGCGACGCGTCACTACTTCACCTTCAATCTCGCGTCCACCGAAATTCTCGCAATATTCATCACCCTCTTGATACCGATAATAGAGGCGACTAACGGGTGCATCGCGCCAGTCCACGATACGGATGCCGCTTTGGGTGTCCAGATAAGTGCTTCGGCCAATCAACACTTCGCGACGGCGAGCATTTTCGTTTAGCACCAAACGCCCAAAGTAGGGAGATCGCATGTCAACGGTCCCTTGGTTTTGGTCTTTGCGTCGCTGATCGGCGAGACTCTGCACACGCTCCATTTGTTCGAGTAATGGAGGCATGTCTTCTAAGCGAGCAGAGGCCAGCTCGTCCCGTAATGCTAATAGTTGTGCATCGTAATTGCTGTAGGCGGATCCGGCTCGAACTGGAGGCCTTGACATCCTATTTTGAACATGTTCAATGACGTGAACGAGACAGACTTGCTCCTCGTGAACGATTTGCGATAGTTCGGCATCGAAATCCCGCGATATGTCGCGGGAAGTATTATGTTTGCAGGTGGTATCGCGCTGAGAGTCACTCATTAGAACAGAGTGCCGTTTTCGGGCCCCCAAGCGGGCCAGGGGCGGGCCGTAGCACTAATCAAGCCAACAGTCAGCGCGCCGATTGGCCGAATCAACGCAGCCACTCGGGTACCACGATTGACGCAGCTTTTAGTACGTCAATTGGAATTTCGTGCCCGCCGGGAAAGGGCACCCAGGTTAATTCCCACTGGGCAGCGATCAGTTGGTCACGCAATTCTTCTGCAATTGAGTATGGCAGCATTGGATCGGATTGTCCGTGACTTAGCAGCACACGCGTGCCGACCTTTAAGCGGGCAAGTTCCGCAATAGATTCAGGATTCACCATTGTTCCACTCATTATAAGCAGCCCCGCGAAACTGCGGTGATTGTTTAGCGCGACATCGAGGCAAACGACGGCGCCTTGGGAGAAACCCCCGAGAACAATTTGCTCGGGCTCCAAACTGAACTTTGACTGCAGTTCATCCAGCAGCGCAACTACTTGAGAGCGCGCCGTTTCAATGCCACTGGCCAGTTCTTTGGCGGCTTTCTGAACTTGCCCGGCGAACATAGCTACCTGGAGCCGAACCATGTCAATGGGCCACCAGGCACGTGCGCCGACGTATCCGGCTCCGATTTGGGAACCGAGGTCCAGAGGCCCTTCGGGAAAAAACAATCCAGTTCCCTTCGGAACATTCAAAATATCCCCGAGCGCCACCAGATCGGTTCCTGGGGCGCCGAACCCATGGAGCAGGACTATGGCTGCCGCTATCTCGTCGGGTTTGGTTAGAACCGACGTGTTCACATGAACTTTGAGCCCGGCCATATGTAGATCCGACATTGGGGCAATACATAGCCTGGCTTACGGACATCGAGGAAGACTAAATCGAGTGACGAAAGTTTGGTCGTCTGAGATATGCTGTTGTCTCGTAATGTTCGACTCCAAAGCTGCTCTAATAGCTAGTGTGCGATACCTTCGGCGCCATCCCGAGGAGATTCTTCGATATTTGTGGAGTGCTTCCCGCCTTAGGTTCGGGATTCCTGTGGTGGCGCTGCAATGGCTGGCGACCGAACTTGAGTCCGCTACGGCAAGCGGCCCAAAAGACGTAGAGATTCGACCAAGTCCTCCGGGCCTGCGCGTCTTGGCGACGATCGAGCAAATGGGAACTTTGCTCCGGGCCTCATGCGTTGTCGACATTGAACGAGTTGATTTCAGTAACGAAAAGGCCCGTGTTTACCTTCGGCTTAAGGATGTGGAACTCAAATTGCTTGATGAATCAATTCAAACCCCACTGGCTGCGTTGATTCGCTCGGGAACACTTGACTTGTCCCGCGTGGCGAGCCTCGTTGCGTACCTTCCTGCACGTCCTGCGGCACTTGTCGAGGCAGTAGATGATCGTTTGGTTATAGACTTGCTGAAAGTGTTCAAATGGACCAAAGATGAGAGAGGGCGACGTTTCGTCGGAGTTTTGTCGTCATTGTTGGCGATTGATTCGATCGTAACCGATGCCGAGCACCTCGATATTGCGGTTCGGGCTTTGCCCAATGGAATCGCCGGTGTGGTCCGATTTTAATCAGCTACCGCTGCGACCAAAGCACCATCCCTGGTCAAATGTCAGCAGGGTTTCATGATACGGACTGTGCTACGGCGCGAGATTAAGCACGCGTTTGGCGTTTGCGATCTTGGGCTCTTTGGTGCCTTCAATCCAAGCGCGTAGCCTTTCCATGCTGAAAGGCCGCGAGTACGCGAATAGGATCAGTAGCGACAGCAACAAATACAAGTAGCTCATGGCCACAAATTTGTCGTCTACCCAATAGAAGCTGTGCAAAACAATTTGACCGGCTCCACTGACAGCCAATAGAGGCGGTCCCAAGGTGGGTCGTTGCCTGATGAGCGCGGCGGTAACCATAAAGAATGAATAATAGTAGCAAGTGAGTTCAGTCGTACACATCAGCAGCGGCAGACTCATTATTGGGCCTACCCAAAGCAATTTGGTTTTCCGCAGACTCCATGCAGTCCAAAGTCCAATAAAGGCAATAATCGCAAATCGTATCGGTTTTTGCGCCTTATTGCGATCGATTCGCCCTTGCTTCCATTCTTGAAATGGATCATCCAAATTATCATTGCGCCCGAATCGCATCCGGCTTTCCCACGTGTGCGCCATAATGCTCTTGAGACCCATGTGATTCGTCAATGGTGTATTGTCATGCGTGCGCAAAGTGTGCTGGTAAAACTCGCTGTAAGAGTCGGGACCCGCCACAACAATGCTCGCAGGAATGAGAATGCTGGCGGCTACGACGCAGCCAGCGAGCAGACGTTGGTGTTCGCGCTTGAGCCAAGTATCCAGGGCAAAGTAGCCGAGGGGTGGCGTTTCGCCTGACCGATACGCTTGCCAGCGTCGAAACACGTGGATGCCAATGATGATTCCCCATCCCGCGAAGGCGATCATTGGAAATACGCGCAGCAGAGATGACCAAGTTAGAGCGGCACCGGCGAGGGCAAACTTACGTTTCCGAGCGAACGCTACCGATGCCACAAAACACAACAACCAGTCCTGTCTGAGGAACGCCCCCCCGGTCCAATAGAAGTTGGCTGGGCCGTTGACTCCCCAAAATAAGGCTGTAACCAAGCCCACCCGCCAGCCAAAAGCCCACCACATCAGTACTAAAGTCCCGATGTGAAATAACACGTCAATGCTGGCCAGGAGCTTGAAAAAGCCATCACCTGCCGGAGCCAGATTCGAAAACAACTTGCCCGTCATGGTCCAGACCGGCGGTGGGTTATAGCCGTGGTCCTTCTGCATGTTTTCCCAATATTCGCCACGTGCCGAATTGTAGAACCAATCGACGTCCTTCTTAAATGCCTCCCATCGTTCCGGCGTAAACCTGTCTTTGCACTTGCCCGGATTGCTAAATACTATTGAATCCGTCACCGGGATAATCAGGTTTACGCGCAGATCGCGTAATTCGCGCTTCTTCATTTCTGCGCCCCTGCCCAGGTCGACTTCGGCGACTGCCGTGCATTCGTAGAGTCGAACGTAACCGAGCTCGCGATTGTATTTTGAACCCAGGTAATAGTGATAGAGCTCGTGGCGATGGTAATATTCGGAATATCGGGTGTGTGCGTTGTAGAAATCGAAATAGCTGCAGAACGCAATCACAGAAAGCGTGAGCGCCCAGCGTCGAATCGTTCGCTTGCGTAACGGCTCCCCCAACTTTCGAGCGCGAGCTTCGTAGACGAGGAAGAATGCTCCGCCCAACGAGAGCACGAGACGAATAAACAAGATGATTCCGTCCCATTGCTCTGTTTGGAACATCCGGTTGTCCCAAAAGAAATCAGAGAACGCGTGGGAATGGCTGGCAAACGAGGCACAAAGGTACGAAAAAGCGTTCATGGCTACGGTCTGCTGGGGAAGCTAATACCGACACGGGTGTCTACGGCCAGGATTTTTGCGTGCGCGAACGAGTTGCCGCGAATTCGGCCCGCCTGCACGACATCAGTGCCGGTAACTGTCTCTCAAAATCGACCGGCCGGAACGAGACACGAACGCTTATCCCGGGTCTACGCATACGAATCGTCCGATGCGTTCAAGCAGTAGCCCAGGAGGCGCCGTGAATTCACGAAATACTGCTCAACTATCCCCGAATGAAACTACCCAGTTTTCGCCGTTTCAACTGGAGGAGTGGCGCGCATCCCAAGTCGAATACGGTCACGGTTCTTCAAGCGCTTGCCCTTCTTGGGCTTGCGTAACCACTCGTGACGCAGACGTACATTCCAAATAGCGCGATTCGACATGGACGGGCGCCATATAGCCGACGGCACATGAACGCGCAAGGAAGGCTGGTTTCCGGCGAGAAACTCGGAAATCCCAAAATCATGCGGTACATGAACACTTGTAGGGCCAAGTGCGCAAGAACGAGCCCAATTCTGTGAACTAGAGCCGGTTGTTGTTATTAGTTGTCAGAATGGCCTGTCAAGCCGCTGCCGCAGGCAGTTTGGTCGGGGTGGTGGGATTTGAACTCACAACAACCGGCACCCAAAGCCGGCCCTCTACCAGGTTGAGGTACACCCCGGAAAGCGGCCGGACTATAGCAGGCTCTGACCGTGCGTCACTCGGGAATGGGCACCAATTCAACGGCCAATTCAATGGGCGTTCGGTCTGCTTCGACTAACCGGTCCCAAGGAAAATAGCCGTCGCGTGTGACCGTTACACGGTGTTTGCCGACTGTCAGTCTGAGACCTTGCGTAGCCACCAAGTACAACGGGCCGACATATTCCTCGTCAACAACTACATTGGCGTCGCGCGGCGTGTTGCGCGCGCGTTGTAATTTCATCGGCACTACGGCGCGCGGCGTTTGAAAGCAGGCTTGGGAGCTCATGGCTGCGAGCAGAAGGATTATGAATCCAGCCATATCGCGGGTTCCAATTCGGGTGACCGAATTCGAATCGGATCATGACTACTCCCATTCAATCGTGGCAGGCGGCTTGCTGCTAATATCGTACACGACACGATTGACGCCGCGAACTTCATTGATGATGCGCGAACTCATGCGCGCCAGCACGTCGTACGGGATACGGGCCCAATCACAGGTCATTCCGTCACTGGAGTGGACGGCACGAATAACGCAGGTTTCTTCATACGTGCGATCATCGCCCATTACCCCGACGCTACGCACGGGCAAGAGCACGGCAAAAGCTTGCCAAATGGAGTCATAAAGTTCGGCTCGGCGGATTTCCTCGTCAACGATGCGGTCCGCCGCACGAAGCACGCACAGGCGCGCTGCGGTTACTTCACCCAAGCAGCGGACTGCAAGCCCCGGTCCCGGGAACGGATGGCGCCACAAGATGTCGTGCGGGATGGCTAATGTGTCGCCCACGCGGCGCACTTCGTCTTTGAACAACTCGCGCAGCGGCTCGATGAGTTTCAAATTCATTCGGTCTGGTAAACCACCTACGTTGTGGTGGCTCTTGATGACCGCGCTCGGTCCGCGAACGCTCATGCTTTCGATAACATCGGGGTAGAGCGTGCCTTGCACCAGGTACTTGGCGTTGTGCACATGGCGTGCATGTTCTTCGAACACTTCGATGAACACATGCCCGATGATTTTCCGCTTTTGTTCTGGATCCTTTACCTCGGCAAGTGCATTCAAGAATTGCTCACGTGCGTCTACGACAATTAAATTCAGATGCAGCTGGCTGCGCATGGTGTGTTCGACGGATTCGCGCTCACCAGCGCGTAGCAGTCCATTGTCCACAAAGATGCACACCAGGCGTTCACCCAGGGCTTTTTGGCAGAGAACCGCCGCCACTGTGGAATCAACGCCTCCAGACAGCCCGCAAATCACGCTTTCGTCGGGGCCGACTTGGGACGCTATGCTGGCAATGGCTTGTTCGGAAAATGAACCGGGTGTCCAAGTGGGAGCAAGCCCCGAAACATCAAACAAGAAGGCGCGAAGAATCTCTGAGCCTCGGGGCGTGTGGGCGACTTCCGGATGAAATTGAATACCGAAAAGTCGACGCTCCGGGCAAGCGATGGCGGCGAGCGGTGCGCTATCGCTTAACGCAATGCGGCGAAACCCCGGAGGTGGTTCGACGAGTCGATCCCCGTGGCTCATCCATACGGTCAGCTCCTCATTGGTCGCAAATGGTGCAAACAGGCCAATCGTCTCGGTGATGCGAATGACGGCAGGTCCGTATTCGCGCTTAGGGCTCGCTTCGACGCGGCCGCCCAGTTGCTTTGCCATCAACTGTTCGCCATAACAAATGCCAAGCACAGGTACGCCCAGCTCAAAGATGCCCGGATCGCTCGTCGGTGAGTTAGAATCGTAAACACTCTGCGGACCCCCCGAAAGCACAATTGCTTCCGGATGCAGGTCGCGAATTCTTTCGAGGCCAATCGTGCAGGGGTGTATCTCGCAGTACACGTGACATTCGCGAATTCGCCTGGCAATGAGCTGCGAATACTGAGCTCCGTAATCGAGTACGAGGACAAGTGGACGATGCGCCATTGTTCGGCGGGCTAGCACGTCCCGATGGACGGTGGAAACGGTCTTATTGAGTTAAAGTTGGCGGTGAATACGAACGACGGTTACCGCGGCCGAAGCGAACGATCGATTCAAGTACCGTGAAAAGCCTGACAATTGGGGTTTTGGCGGCACTGAATCCCCCCACCAGAGGTCTACTAGACGTCGCCTCGGGTCCAATTCGGCCCGCCGAATCTGATCCTCGGACCAAGTTTGGACGAGTCTGACCTCCTGCGCGTCGGCGCCCACCTCTGCCAAATGGGAAAATAAGGTGCGCAGTCGCAGCACGCAATCGGCCGTTTTGGCCTCGTCTGCGACGCTCACGGCTACGATAAGCGATCGATTGTGCCTGGGACCTTTGATGTCCGCTGTAAAGGAGTTAAGGCTTGCCGGTTGAGCCAAAGCGATCTCAAGCCAGCCTCCGGAACGAGCTAAAAGCCATAATAACCAGTGTTCGTAGATCAGATTTTCTTGGTTCTCCGGGGCGAGTTGAACGGCCATGTAAAGATTTGAGTCTCGCGTGTCTAGATTGCGAGTACTTATCTGAATATCGCTGCTGGGCCTCACGGCTTCTGCGGTTTGAGCGCATTGTCTAGTCTCCACATGCTGGGGATCCAACCATCGATGAAGCGCGGCGCTGAGCGGAGCCAACTGGTTTTCGCTACGATTGAGAAGGGTGCTCAATCGCAGCGGACCGTCTAACCACTTCAATCGACTCGTACGAAGGTTCGCCAATTCGAGCTTGCAAATTGACTCGAAACTTCCCAGTGGTTCGAATGAAGAAGGGCGGCTTGATGACAGTGTGTCAACTAACTGCCAAAAGGCACGACGCGGTGTAGAGCCCACCCGTAGCAGCGCATCTTCCCGAACAGCAGCGAGCTCGGCTCCGCTAACACTTCCCGTAGCTACAATGCTGCCGAGCGCATTTCCCAGCCGCGCTGCTATTGCCGTCGGCGATTCGGTCGGGGATTGAGCTGGGCAATGCGCAATGAAACCAACGCCGTCCGGTATGAGCCAGGGCTCGACTTGGACTCCCAGATGATCTGAATAATGTCGGGCGATTGCTCGAATCCACGCAGCGGTGCTGCCGGCGTCATCTGAAGACTCCGTCAACGTACCGCAAGGTGATGCCAAAAGTACCCATTGTTCGCCTTGGCCAGTCTCTAGCCGGTGCGTCGTATCCCAGTTAATGGGTGCTCTTGCGGACAGTGATTCGTGCAGTATGGATTCCAGTTGGGATATCGGACCATCTGTTGGCAGCGTACTCAGGTGAACTCGAAACGAAAAACGTGTTGAGCGTTCAGGTGTTGAGAGTGAATTCCAGGCGACTCGTCGCGCCGCCAGTCGAGGATCGTTGTCACTATCGACGCCGAAATCCTGCCCCACCAACTCCGGTGAAGCTTCAAGGGCGACTCGAGATTCGGTGGTGACGATCCGACTTATCGTTGCCAAATTTACCGGGGAAATCGGCAAGGTGTCGCCAGCAGACAAGTCAATGCGCAAGCAAGCGCCGATGTCACGGGCTATTGCTGATATGGTGTCGATCTTCCAGCCCGTGTCAAGCGCTACTACTTGGGCCAACAATGGTGAGCCCTTTCTTATTAACGCAAGCGCTGCCCTATCAGCTCTTGCGATCGAGTTCACGCGCCAGGCAATTGAAAGGCTCCGAGAAGCCCCGTTTTTTACCGCGATTCCGGAGTAACTCTCTGAGACCGCCGCAACGTCATCCCTCGAGGATGACAGTTGCGCCCAAGGCTGCATTTGGCCAATGGCACGCTCAACGCCAATCGCGATATTTCGTGTTCCGACAAAGGCGAATCTCGCGTTATTCCAACTGTGAAACTCCAATCGGGCTCGCTCGACCATGTCCAGGAGCTTCGCCTTGTTATTCAGAATGTCTAGTTGTCGTGAATCGGCTACAAGTTCTCCGGAACAGTTAGCGAACGCGACATCTCGCGGGCTCGCTGCCAGGCCAGAGCCTAGGACCGTCCGGACTTGGTCTAGGGTGATGTCATCAAGTTGATTGACCTTGACTGGCGAGCCAAACGCGAAGTCCACGGCTCGCACGGCCAGCTCTGCTTCTTCGGGGCTGCCAACGAGGCTAACCAACGTTAGTCCGAAGGAACTTCGAAATATCTCATAACGACCCAACGACGTGGACAGCTGCTTCTGGACGACGCTAGCCAACGTGACTATTGCCACGGGCCCGGCGCGAGTCTTTGCCGCGAATGCCAATGCTGCTGCCGGGTCG
Source organism: uncultured delta proteobacterium (assembly GCA_963835565.1). Taxonomy (GTDB): domain Bacteria; phylum Myxococcota_A; class Polyangia; order Polyangiales; family Polyangiaceae; genus FEN-1139. Next base: position 133,215 of record CAWIGY010000045.1, on the reverse strand, counting down.
CCGTTTCGCTCAATTAGCGAAAGACTTGGCTTTGCGTCCCAACGTTGTTCAAGGCGTGAAGTCGAGCCCGCGGAGTTTGCGGATCCCACACCCGCGGCCCGATTGGAGCGAAATAATCCACAGGCGGAGTTGAGGATTATTACCGCGAGCAGGACGGAGCTTTGTGTGCAGAAGGGGCGCAAATATTGGGCCAAATATCCAGTAGTCCGAGAGGCGGTTAGCATCTGAACGGTAGTGTTCCGCCTTGCTGGTCGCTTAGCACAGTGAGAATCCTAAAATCCCAGCTAAGTACAATAGCGAGCTGATTCTATGCAGCTGTGCGGTAATTGAACAGCATAGCTTCCAAACGTCCGCGAAGCTTGTGCTTCTTCGTGTAGACCGTCTTCACACTTATGCCCATCTCAGAGGCTACTTGCTCGGGTGCCAATCCTTGTCCGAAGTGAAGCAACATGAACTGACGGTCCTTGTCGGTCAGTTCGTCAAGTATTCTTCCCACAATCTCAGTCCGTTGCCTTTGAATACAAAGATCCTCGGGCGCGGGCGCCAGAGCGGCGAGTTCCGACACATCCTCAATCGGGATGCGGGCTGGTTTTCTTCGCAAAGTGCGCAAATGATCGTACGCCGTGTGTACTGCCAGCATGGCAAGCCAAGTGCCGAGTTTTGTGCCTCGATCATGTTCAAAGCTGCGAAGACGCCGCTTGTCTTGCGCTAGTAGGCTCAGGCAAAGGGCGGAATATACTTCCTGGGCGTCGTCCGATCCGACGGACCGCGAGAATCGATGCACAACTCGAGCAATGCATGCACAAAGCATCCGCGAATATCGACGATTGAATTCGCGCCAAGCCGTCGGATTCCCTTCTATAAGGCCGTCCAATAGTTCGCGCTCGTCAAAGGATTCTGTGCTGATGTCTTCTGGCTGGGCTGACTCGCCGTATTTGTTGGTATTCATTGCTCTTTTCCTGCAACGGACCGAATTGTGGTCGGACCTGTTTACAGGTAGAGCAGGGGGCGTGCCATTTTAAATATCAATGATTTCAATAAGTTATGAGATGTAACTAGAAATCGTTACGGGTTGCGGTCGCGTAACGTGTGACGGATTCACGAAGCGCTCTCAAGTTCATACGATAGCAAGAGCCGTGGACTTCCCTTGCAGCAGCGACAAAGCGGGTTAGCCCAATTGTCTCCCAAGTTTGGTGTCAACCCTGCGCTCGCGCTGGGCTCGAACGTACAGAAGCGCGTCGTTCGCGCAGCGGCCGGTCCGAAGGACCCATCATTTCAGTGGAATCGCGGCACTAGCTACTTTACTCGTACCAATAGTGGCGCCACGGAAAAGGCGGATAAGTGACCGCTTTCTTCTGCGATCAAGACGCCCCAGCGGTCATCGACGCGAACGAGGTCGGGGACCAGATCACTGGGTACGACACCCAGAATCGTACCATTTTGGGGACGCAGGACTTGCACCTGATGCTGAGGCACAAACAACGCTCCGCTCCGAATCACGGGTTCCAAACGCCGCGGTTGATCTGATTCCAGACTTTGCGAAAATGCGTGTCGATATTTCAGAGCGCTCGTGCAGGCTTCCACGCAGACGAAAGTTCCGGATGCGCTATTTACCATTAGCAAGTCTTCCACCATCAACCACGCTACAGAACGCGGGAAGAATCCCGGAGCAAGTCGCCAATCGGCCTGCCCCGTGCGGCGGCAATACGCTCTAGTACCGCAGCCCCGGGCATCACGAACCGGAACCAAGACGTGACTCTTTCCCTGCAGAGGGTTTTGCCCCAAAATCGGTCGGTCCTCGATTTCGGCTTTCCAGCGTTGCTCACCGGACCAAGCGTCAATCGAATGGAGCCATGCGCTGCCCTGAGCACCCGCCGCTACGGCAAACACGTCGTCGCCACTGACACTGATGTCGCCTGTGAAAGGAAGACGATCGCAGGCTCGCCAAACGATCTCTCCCGTGGTTGCGTCCAAAGCCACCATGACAGAGTCACCTCCGGCAACCAGCAACAGTCCGCCAGCTCGACGGACCCGTAGCGGTGCCGGCCGTCTGGCGGTGTACCTCCAACGAACTTCGCCAGTTATCAGATCGACTGCGGTAACACGTCGGTCTCCTTCACACACGGCTAGTAATCGTGGCAAACCAGGCGCGTACAGGACAGCTCCACAGGCTCCACCCTGGGCCCGCGGTGTCAGACGCAGTCCAAATCGCTGATTTCCGTTCTCAAGATCGTGAAGCGCCAAGCGACCATCGGGAAATAGACGTACGAGACCTGCAGGTGTTCCAATTGCCGCCGCGCGCGCTGTTGGAATACGCCAGCGAGTGTCCCCGGTTATCGGATCGAGACAACTGGTTTCACGTTGAGAGCCAACGATAAGGGCATCCCCGCAGTGAAAAACTGACTTTAGGTCGATCTGCGGAACGGTGGCAATAAAGCGCGGTGAGAATCGAAGACCGGCGCCCTGTTCCCAGCGACCACTGTAGGATGCGCCTTCAGTGGCAAAGCGTCGGTAGGCTTCTCGCTTTGAATTCAAGAGCGCGCCCTGGTCCTTTCGCGGTCGAATCTGCTCGCGGACTTTTTGAGTTGCGTCAATTAGATTCTGCAGGCGAAGGTTGCGAGACTGTGAAGGATCTGACCGAATTATCGCCTCGCACAGAGAGTCCACGAATTGTGCAACCGCTTGGGCAAAAACTGCTGGTTCGAGCTCGGGAAACGTCACTCCCTGGTCCGCGGCGCCGCCAACGGCACCAAGACTCACCGCTAAGGGACCGTCTGCTGGCGCCAGTCTTACGCCCAGGCGGACATTGCCCACCTGAATACGTCGAAACAACGGGCTGGCCGACTGCTGGGCTTGAACTGCGGAATCGGCGAGCTCAACCAATCGTTCGGCGATTAGAAATACGGGCGCGTCCGGGACGTTCCACGTGCGTCCGCGTGCCGTCACTCCAAAGGCTCCTTGACACAGCAAGGCATGCAGGTCGCTACGTTCGACTTGGCCCATGTTCACGGACTGATCAGACACGCGAAAGTTCGTGTCGGCGCGGAATGCAAGACCACGAACCACGCGGGGCGTGATGGCGACTGATTGAACCAGTCGAGGTTTGGCGCCCGGTGAAGTGGGCCCTGCCTTCAAGGCCATTTCGGCAGTTTCCAAAGCCTGCCGAACGGGCGCAGAACAGGCCTTGATACTCACGGTTCCGATTCCGTCCAGAACGCCTTGACGCAATTTCTCAAGAGTCACGCGCCGCTCGAACACTGCGACTTCGGGAATATTTCCGGCTTTGAAGATAGTGAGCAATGCATCGGTCGCGTCGGCTTCAAGACCGAGCTCCCAAGCTTCGCTGGGCGCGTAAAGTTGAAGAACTATCCGCGATCGATGGCCTGACTGCAGATCGGCCACCGCCATACCCAGGTCGGCAAGCAGCAACAGAGCCTGGTTCTCGCCGATTCGGGCCGTGACATTGATTCCGTCAACGACGACGTCAAAGAGGCCGTAAAGTGGCGCGAGTCGCGGCTGACCCCCGCGCTCGACGCCGGGACGAACGACAACGTGAATGGCTGACATCCAATTTGGAATGGTAAGGGAGTTCCCAAGCGTTTCGGTACTTTTGCGGATCAATTGCAAAGGATTTGGCAATGTCGCCAAATGCAAGTAGGGGGGGCTCCGGGGAGGCGGCTGGTGTCTGCGCGGCGCTTGCTGCAGCCCTGGGCGTTGCAATATTTTGGGGATTTACCGTTGATGATGCTTGGATTACGGCGCGCGTCGCTTGGCGCATCGCTTCCGGGTCGGGATATCGCTTCAACGCCAGCGGGCCTATCGTCGATGCCGTAACCCCGCTGGGCTGGGTTTACGTTCTGGTCCCTTTCGCCAAACGATCTCCCTTGGGCGCCATTCAGGCTGCGCGGTACTTGGGCGCCGTTGCTTGGATCCTGGCGGCAGGTTGGTGGGGTTATCGTTCGAGCAAGGCCGACAAAAATCCCTATTTCGCGGTGGTTTTTTTGGCAGCGGCCCCATTTGGTGCCTGGGCTTCGGCGGGAATGGAGACTGGACTGGTCGTCGCGCTGGCAACCTTGGCGTTATGCGAATCGCTGCTCGGTACCGTGGCCGCGGGAATTGTGGCGGCCTTTCGTCCTGAAATGATTCCATTTTGCCTGATTCTGTCGCTGCGCTCGGCCGAACCCCGAAAAAAGATTGCGCAGAACTGCGCGCGAGCGGCGCTCGTTTTGGCATTCCCGACCGGGGTTGCGGCGATTCGCTACTTTGCATTTGGTCGAGCGATGCCTTTGGCCGCCCTTGCCAAGCCTTCGGATGTTGAGCACGGATTGCACTACCTATTGGGTGTCTTGCTATTTCTTGGACCCACATGGCTTTGGATTGGGCCCGGTTGGAAAGATCTGAATCGACCCGAGCGCATAATTGCCCTGAGTGTTGTCGTGCATTTTGCCACACTAATCGTCGTCGGCGGAGATTGGATGCCGCTCTGGCGACTGGCCTTGCCCGCAATGCCTGCCGCTTTATGGGTGGCAGCTTGTCTTCAGACGGTTCGCAGTCAACTCATGAATGCAATCGGATTCACTGTTGCCTTCGCGGCATCCGTGATGGTTGGCTATCGTGTGGGTCTGCCCGGTCGTCATGTATTTGAAGTGAGGGCTGCGCTGATCGATGACGTTCAGCCGCTGTTGGCAAAATCAAGACAATTGGCAGGGTTGGACGTAGGTTGGCTGGGGGCAGCGTTTCCAGGCGATATTCTCGATCTCGCGGGTATCACGGACCCGCGGGTAGCCATGCTTACAGGTGGGCACACGACCAAGAAAATTCAAAACAGCTGGTTTGACTCACGTCAACCGGATACCTTGGTTTTGTTAACCGCGCCCGGTCAAGCAATACGACAATCCTGGCAGGACACGAGGTTTGCTAGGGTCGTGGAAAACCGGGTCAAAGGTATGCCGTACTGGCAAGATTGCAAGTTGCTCGGAGATGTCCCACTGAGATTTACCTCGCAATCTTATGCAATAATACATTGTAAATAACCCAAGACCGAGTGCAGGGTCGGAGCCTTCTAAGATACGATGTCGCTTTTTCTATCGTGCTCGGCGCCCAGTCCGACCAGCGCCTCCCGCATAGCTCGCGAATCAGGATACCGATTGCGCGGTAACGGGTCAGTGGCTTTTTCGACGAGTTGACGCCAGCCGTCAGGTATTGCTTTCAAGGCAACTTGAACGGCACTATCGGCGTCGATGCCTTTGGGTTCACTTCGGAACTCAGCGCTGGTCAATGGAGGAGGGCGCCCCGTTAGGCATTCGAAGAGAATGCTGCCCAGGGCAAACAAATCGCTGCGTGCATCAATTTCCAGCCCCTGTTCCTGCTCGGGCGACATGTATCCGGGCGTGCCCAAAGGTGCACCGGCATTGGTGAGACGCGTCTCGGCCCATTCAACGCGCGCAATGCCAAAATCAAGCAGTTTTACGCGTTCATCTTCGACCTGCAGGCTATTGGGCAGAATCTCGCCGGTGCTGTCGCCGGGTTCGCGAATGATGGATAGAAATATATTACTGGGTTTGAGATCCCTGTGCACGATCCCTGCCGCGTGGACGGCTTCGAGCGCGTCACAGACCTGCAGGGCTATGGGCAGTAGTAACGCGGGAGACAATGTGCCGCAGCGCTTCAAGCGCGCGGCGAGTGATTCCCCATACAGGCGTTCCATGACGAGAAAACTCGTCCCATCTAATAGATGGCCGTCATCGTACACTTCGACGACGTTAGGATGCCAAGCTAGGCCAAGGGCCGCAGCTTCACGGCGAAGTCGATCGGCAGCGACAGTGTCGTGCGCAATGGCCGCACGCAACAACTTGATGGCCACCGGAAAACCGTCCGCCAGTCGGGTAGCTTCCCAAATGGTTCCGCTGGCACCGACCCCCAATTTCTCCGTCAACTGATATTGCCCCGCGACAACGACGCCTTCGTGGAAACCCGAGTCATGGCGCTCTCGAATTTCCCGCAATGACACGGAACGTTCTAACGCACGCAATCGCACTAGTTGCGCCGTGGACTTAGCGCGGTATTTGGCAACAGTTGCCCATGCGGCTGATGCCATTAATCCGAAGGCGGCGCCGCAAGGCGCATAAGTGAACCCTATGTGCACGCCAGTTGCACGCTGCAAAAATCCATAAGCGCTGGCTACTATTGCACAAGTTAGACCCGTCGCTGCGCAAAGGGGCACCATTGAGCTTCTCCAGGTCACGCGAAAATGCTGTTCGAGAAGATTTGTACGAGCACTAGGCTGAATGGAAAACCGGACTTGTGCTTTAGGCAGTCCAAATAATAGTGGTAAGCTGGCGAGTTCGGAGGCGCGTGCGAGCGCGCAGAGGCCGTCGCGCTCCTCCGCAATGTCGGCGGATACCAGTACCTGTCCGGTCCACGAATTGGGTCCCTGAGCAAGTGTAAACCACCGTTCGGCAAGCGAATCATCGCCTGCGTAGGTTTCTAATCGCTTGTACGCCATCAGCGGATTGTCAGCACCTCGCAGCAAGCGGGCCCAAGCACCAAGATTCTCAGCGTGGACCAGAGCCGGCACAATTCGGCAGATTTCAGACCGCCCCCAACGCGATGTGAATTTCTGGAGTGCCAGATGCCAAACGTGCACGGAAAGTGCGCGAGTCTCGTCCTTCAGGTAGTCGCGATCCAACTTCATCGAAAGTAGAAATGCGTCGCCTTGCGCGCGTCCGTAACGCTGCTCGATGTGGATCAGCAAGGCCTTAATGCGGAATGTGTTGGTGGTACCTTTCTGAATGCCAGTTTGCACGACGCTGAACGAGCGTATCAGATGCCGCTACAGATCGGTGGTCTGCCCGCTTCAGATTGCTACATGAACGGTGAAAAACAGACCTGTACAATGACAGTACTATTGGAAATGTTGATATTACCGTCGGCGAACCTCGGGATGCCCGCCAGAATCAAGGGAACGGTTTCTCGGGCCTCTGAGTCAATCACGTTGGCGGTGCGCCCGCTCATTGCGATGGACGTCAGGGCAATGCTGGGTGCCGTATCGAATATTCGCACGGGAACCCTTGGTCATGCGGGGGATGAATTGCGTAACGTATCCGCGCGACGCCTCGACATGGCCGATGCAAGAAGTCAAGCCATGCTAATATATGTCAAGTGCGCAACGACACTTGATCACTAATCCCGTCAGCTTCGAGGATGTCATAGGTTTGACACCTGTCGCCCCACCGACTCAATAATACCGGCGGAGTCTCGACAGTTACCTGAAACTTGCTCTTTCTCGATATCTTCGTACTGGCTCGCGTCGAATGACTTGTCAGCTGGTATTGCAATTCTGCCCGATACTTTGTCCGACACAAGGCCCATTGCTGCCAAAGAACTAAAAAAACTAGCATTTTTCATCTGAGCCCGCCAGGGCTTCCTCTAGGGGCAACACGTTTCGCGTCGCGCTGGCTTTGCTTCCAGTCCCCAATACAGGCCATAACTGACGTGGCATCGCGGCGCCATTGGGCCCATTGGGCCCGAGTTTCCAAGCGCGTTCGGACTGCGCCCCAGCAGCCGATTGAAATACATTCCATGGCCCACTTGTTGCGTTCCGGTGTTACACTCTGGGTGATCCTAATTGCCCCCGGACTAAAGAAACGATGGAACTGAAGCAACACGTTGCGTTGAGGCTTGAGCAAAAGCTCGTAATGACTCCGCAGCTTCAACAAGCCATAAAGTTGCTGCAGCTTTCACGGCTCGAGCTGATCGACGAGGTTCGCAAAGAACTCGACAATAACCCGGTACTGTCTGAGGAGGAACCTGAGGCGGCCGCAAGGGCGCGCCAAGAAGCGGCGTCCCCGAGTTCTGAAAGCGAAGATCGCGCATTTGACCGCTCCCGTTCGCCTAGTGATCGCGAAGCGGAGCGCGCGGCTAGAGAGGTGGACTGGGAAAAGTTTTTGGAGAATCGTACGCTGCAGCAGATTCCAGCAGCGAGCCGTGGAGGATTCGAAGAACTTCCACCGATTGATCAAAATCTCACTCGGCCGCGAAGCTTGCAAGAACATCTTTTGTGGCAGCTTCAAATGAGTGATTTCACAGAGGATGAACGCCAATTTGCAGAACTCGTAATCGGCAATTTAGATGAGCGGGGCTACCTAGATTTAACAGGCGCCGAGCAGCCGGACGGCACGCGAACCCCGGACCTTTCGATCGACGACCTGGCTCGCGAGGCGGGACTGCACTCCGACGATGCTCCACTGGTCCTTGAATTATTGCAGAACTTCGATCCAATTGGCATTGCTGCGCGTGACCTTCGGGAATGCCTGCTGATCCAGGCCAAGGCCTGCGGATTTGATGATATTGAAATAGAGATTATTGATAAGCACCTTCACAATTTAGAAAAACATAATTACCAAGCCATTGCCAGGGAGATGCGAATTCCAATTGATGAAGTGTACGAAGCCGCGAAGGAAATTCAGAAACTTGAAAGTCGTCCGGCGCGTGATTTTACTGATCAAGACGATCGAACAATTGGTATCACTCCCGACATATATGTTATTCGTGATAGTGATCGTTGGGTAGTGGTCGACAATGATCGAGGTATGCAACGGCTCTTTATCAACGAGTCGCTGACTCGGAGATTACTACAGGATCCAGCTGCCAAGAATTTTGTAGGTGAAAAACTTCGGAACGCCCAGTGGTTAATTCGAGCCATTGAACAACGTAGAAAAACAATCATTCGTGTCGGTGAGTGCATTGTCGAGATGCAACGCGATTTTTTCGACAAAGGTGTGGCCCATTTGCGACCAATGATATTGCGCGATGTGGCAGAAAAGCTGGAAATGCATGAGTTGACAATCTCCCGCGTTACGACCAATAAGTACATGCATTGTCCACAAGGGCTGTTCGAGCTGAAGTACTTCTTCAATTCGAGCATTCGGCGCGTGAACAGTGCAGATGTCTACGGTGAAGATGCAATTGCAAGCGAAAGTGTGAAACAAGCCATTAAGCAACTCATTGATGAAGAGGATAAATCGGAGCCTCTAAGTGATCAAACTATAGTTGAACGTCTCGATCAATTGGCGGGAATCAAGATTGCGCGACGCACAGTGGCGAAGTATCGGGAGATGTTGGGAATACTTGCATCGTCCAAACGAAAGAGGCTTTTCTGAAGACTGCTCTGACTACACAGAATATTGGGGATTGCTCAAGCGTGGAGTGAACAGTGCACTATCGCATCTGATCCCGAGAATGTGTGGCAGGGATGCTCTAGATTTAGTTTGCACATGGATTCAAAGTATCGTGAATCGACGAGTCGTTCTCAGGAGGATACATGACCATTAGTTTCACTTTTCGCCACATGGACCCAAGTGATGCCATCAAGAGTTACGCAGAGGCCAAAATTTCCCGATTGCAGAGGCTTTTGTTGCATCCCATGACCGCCAAGGTCACCCTCGCGATTCAGAAGCAGCGGCATGTTGCTGAAGTTCAACTCGCAAGCGGCAGGGAACACATTGAGGCCAAGGAGTCCAGTGAGGAACTTTATGCCTCCATCGATCAGGTTGTGGATAAGCTGGAAAGGCAGATAAATGTGAACAAGGGAGGGAAGATTGCACGGCATCGCCGAGCCGGCGCCAGCGTTAGAACAAGCGTTATTCCAGAAGCGAGCAGCAACGTCACCTGGCGCCAAGAAAGTATCCAAGGTGAAGGACCTCAACAAGAAGCGATTGGTCCGGAAGAATATCGAAGACTAACGACCTACTGATACTTTACGCGCCAAGGTTCTGCCATGCAACTCAGTGATATTTTGCCATTACAGAGGGTGGTTGTCGACTCCAACGGTTCGATAATTCCCGACAAGGACGCCGCGTTGAAATTACTTGCCGAATTGATTGCGCCGGCATTGTCTGCCGACGATGAAACCGTATATCGGTTGTTGGTCGATAGGGAGAAGCTGCAGAGCACGGGCATCGGCGACGGCGTGGCGATTCCCCACGCGTCAGCAGAGTCTGCGCTCTATCAGGCCGCTGCTCTGCTACTTTGTCCACATGGAGTTCCGTTTGAAGCAATCGATGGATATCCCGCCAAGATTGTATTCGGAGTCGTGGGACCACGTAAAGCAACAGGTGAGCATTTGAGAACCTTGGCTCGAATCTCCCGTTTGCTGAGAGATGCGTCAACGCGTGCCCGACTCATTGGCGCTCCATCTGCCGAGGTGGCATTGGCAATCGTTTCTGACCAAGATTCAAACTTGTGAGAAAAAATGGCCGTCTTCGATTCACCTGAGGTCTCTCGAACGCTTACCACCAGAGAATTGCTCGCGGATCAAGGTCTCCAGCTGCGATGCCGACTTATCGCCGGCGCCGATGGGCTCGATCGTAGTATCACTCATCCGCGAATTCAAAAATCCGGCCTGGCTATGGTTGGGCATTTGCATGGTATTGTGCCGACCCGCATCCAGATTCTAGGTGAGACAGAGTTGAGCTACGCCGAGTCGTTGTCGAGTGATCAACAACATCGTGCAGCGGAGCAACTATTTAGCGTTCAATTGGCTTGCGTTATTGTAACGAGAGGCGTCCTGCCACCTCGGCCGTTCGTGGAACAGGCCGAATCCACTGCTACCCCGCTTGTGATTTGTGAAGAGAGATCGTCAGCAGCCATAACCGGACTGCATACGATTCTTGATGAACGACTGGCGCCAAGAACACGTGTTCATGGGGTTCTCGTCGACGTGTTTGAAGTAGGCGTGTTGATGGTAGGAAAGAGCGGGATCGGGAAAAGCGAATGCGCTATGGATCTCGTAATGCGAGGCCACCGCCTTGTTGCGGACGACGTGATTGAATGCGACTATAAGCCACCAAGTTTCATTTTTGGCCAGCCGGCAGAGCTATTACGACATCATATTGAAGTTAGAGGCCTTGGCATTTTAAACGTCAAAGATCTATTTGGCGTAACGGCCATTCGAGAACGCAAGCGTATCGATTTAGTTGTGCAACTAGAGTTGTGGCAACAAGACGCCACGTACGATCGCATTGGCCTAGATGATCGATTTACGGAAATTTTGGGAGTTCCGGTTCGGGAGGTCCGTTTGCCGGTGCGTCCTGGTCGCAACATGAGCTCAATAATCGAAATTGCCGCTCGAATTGAGTTGCTCCGCCAGACGGGTCACTACCCAGTTCGCGATTTCATCGACCGAATTGATCGACATCTCGCTGCCTCTGTTTCGATTGATGTTAGTGCCATGCGGCCATCGCTGCCGGTGCAAACTTCGTGGCATCACACTGACTACTATGAAAGTTCGGCCCCACCTCCGGTGGATTCGCCCGGGCCGACACGGGGGAATGACACGTGACGGCTCAAATGGTTGTGGTCGTCACTGGCTTGAGCGGAGCCGGCAAGTCCACTGCCGTGGCAGCACTGGAGGATCTGGGTTTTTTTTGCGTCAACAACTTGCCTATACCTGTGGTTGAACCGACTCTCGATGCCTTGTCCAAGCACGGGACAGAGAGGGTGGCTCTCGGAATAGACGTGCGCGTTGGTGCCTTTTTGGAAATGGCGCCCCGGGTCATCGACACCATCAAAGGTGCGGGGCCAAGGACAGTTTCTGTACTGTTTCTGGACGCAGCGGACGATGTCTTGATTCGGCGCTTTGGCAGCACTCGTCGCCCGCACCCACTAAGCACGTTGACCACGCCGGGGACCGAACGCGAAGCAACCGCGGTATTGGATGGAATAAGAATCGAACGTGTCAGGTTGGCCTCGCTTCGATCAAGAGCTTCAATCATAGTCGACACTAGTGGATTGAACATCCATGAACTCAGGCGTGCCATAATAAGTCGATTCGACTTTAGCGTGTCCACTAGATCAAAACTGAATACGCGGGTCGTGAGTTTTGGATTCAAGTACGGCCTTCCAATGGATGCCGATTTGGTGCTGGATGTTCGATTTCTTCCCAATCCATACTTCGTTGACGTATTAAGAAAAAAGACGGGATTGGATCCGGCGGTGCGACAATATGTCTTGGAGAACACCGAAGGTCAGGCACTCCTTCAGCACGCTTTGGGATTTGTGAAGTTCTGTCTTCCTCGTTTCGAAAGTGAGGGGAAAAGTCACGTAACAATTGCCGTTGGGTGTACCGGAGGACGACACCGATCCGTTGCGGTAGCCAAGGCAATTGTAGACGAGATTCATCGCCCTCCGCTGTGGCCAGCCGACTTGATACATCGAGACTTGGTCAAGGAGACTGAGGCAGATTTAGCAGCAACGTATGATGTCATGAACATGGCATCAATCGAGGAAGGTCCGTAAGATGGGCCTTGCGCGAGGAAGCTTCTTGGTTTGCAATCATCTCGGTCTGCATGCGCGGGCAGCTACCAAACTTGTCACGCTGGCTTCGCGTTTTGCTTGCGAAATTTCAGTAAGTCGCGACGGGCAAGTTGCCAATGCGAAAAGTGTTATGGGGGTACTCCTGTTGTGCGGCGCTAAAGGAACCCGGCTGATCGTTGAGGCTGATGGCGAGGAAGCTGAAATTGCTATACGCGAAATAGGCGCTTTGATCGATACCGGGTTTGGGGAAGGGGAGTGAAGTAGTGAACGAGCAGGACAATTCGCCACAATCCTCCAAGATAACACCCGTGTTGCTCGACGGGATTGCTGGGTCGCCCGGGCTCGCAATTGGTCGTGCACTGGTGATTGAAACGCGACGCCCCGGTGTTGTGCATCGTCGAGTCGCAAAGCATCAAGCAGATGACGAAGTTCAGAGATATCGCGTTGCGGTGGAGTCTGCAGCGTCCGAATTACAGGAGGTTGCAAGTCGTGCCGCGGGAGGTCAAGTAGAATCATCGATTCTTCAAGCGTACGTCCTGATGGTGCAAGACCAAACTTTGGGCGAGGATGTGGAGCGTAGAATCCAATTAGATCTTGTATGTGCGGAATGGGCGCTCGACATGGCAGTCGAGCAAATGGCAGCTCAACTTGCACTTGCCCCCGATCCGTATCTGGCCGAACGCAGCCATGACGTACAATTCGTCGGTGATCGAATTCTGGCCGTACTTTCAGGTCGAAGAACTCGAGTGTCATTACCAGACTCGGACGACTTGTGGGTCATCGTTGCCCATGATTTGTCTCCGGCTGAAACGGCCTCGCTTTCGCGTGACCGCGTGATGGCGCTTGTGACAGAGGTCGGGACGCGCAGTAGCCATACGGCAATAGTTGCCCGCGCGCTCGAGATTCCGGCAGTGGTTGGAACTGCAGGCATACTACAACACGTTGCGAACAATGACCTGGTGGTTGTTGACGGCCTTCGCGGTCGAGTGGTGCTGTCTCCGTCAAATGACTTAATTGATCGGGCAAAGTTGCGTGCTGAACGGTATTCGGCCCTAACGAGAGAGCTTCGCGAACTTCGTGATCGCCCCGCCACATCGCGTTGCGGAACCCATATACACTTGCGCGCGAATATCGAATTGCCCGCAGAAGCCGATGTTGCACTTGCGCACGGGGCTGAAGGCATTGGTCTGTACCGAACAGAATTTCTTTATGTTGATCGATCGGACCCACCCAGTGAAGAGGAACAATACGTTACATATCGACACGTGCTCGAAGCAGTAGCTCCACTGCCCGTAACGCTTCGCACTTTTGACATAGGCGGCGATAAAATCGTCCCTTCCCTTCAAGGTCCACAAGGTGCCAATCCAGCATTGGGATTACGTGCGGTCCGACTGGGGTTAGCCCGCCCCGAACTTTTTCTGACGCAGCTGCGAGCGCTGGTTCGAGCGTCGGCACATGGGCGGCTGCAGATTATGGTTCCAATGATATCATCGGTAGCAGAGTTTCGTGCGACACTTCGATTGCTCGCTCAAGCCATTGATGAAATCGACGACCGTAATGTATCGAGAGCTGCGTTTATTCCCTGTGGCTGTATGGTGGAAGTACCATCGGCGGCAATCATGGCCAACGAGCTGGCGCAAGAGGCCGCATTTCTCAGCATTGGGACCAACGATTTAGTTCAGTATACTTTGGCGGTTAACAGGAGTCGAACCTGAACTCGTTGGACTCGGATCTTCATTCGACCCGGCCGTTCTTCGCCTTATTCGTCGGACTGTTCGCGCGGGAGAACGGCACCATCGTCCCGTGTTGGTTTGCGGAGCAATGGCAAGCGATCCTCTCACCGTGCTATTGCTGCTGGGCCTCGGTATTCGAGAGCTGAGCATGGAAGGTTCGGCAATTCCGGAACTCAAAGAAGCGATAAGTCGGATATCCATTTGGGAAGCCGAGCAGTTGGCCGATGATGCCTTGGCATGTTCAACCGCAGAAGAGGTTGAAAGAATGGTAACGGAATCCTATGCGCCCTGCTTTGCTGATCTTCTGGACGGAGAGCCGGCCTTTGAGGCTGGGCTGCCTCGTAACCGCTAACAGGGATTAGGACCGCGGTTGACCCGAATTGGGCTGCGCGTATAATCCGGCACCCAAAAATACCGAGGAAGTTTACATGCCGCAAGCACAGGAAGTCAAAGCTTCCGTCATTCATAGCTACAAGTTGCACGAAACCGACACCGGCTCACCAGAGGTACAGGTTGCGCTGCTCAGTCAGCGAATCGAGCATCTGATGGAGCATTTCAAAATCCACAAGAAAGACTTTCATTCGCGACGCGGGCTCCTCAAAATGGTTGGCAAGCGTCGTCGTCTTCTAGATTATCTGAAAAACGCGAATATTGATCGATATCGAAAGGTCGTATCGTCGCTAGGATTGCGCAAGTAGTCAGAAATATTGCTGTTATTTGAATACGGCGTTGCATTGCTTCAACTTCGATTGGCGCGCGTCACAGTGGTGTAGTCACGCGCGGCAACCGGGGCTGAAGTCAGGCGCATGTATTCGTGTAGTGTCGCTAAGCGCGGCATTTCATCGTAAGGAGCGCCCTGATCATGATCGTTCGTGAATCTGTACTTATTGGTGGACGTCCGTTAACTATTGAAACTGGTCGCCTGGCAAAACAGGCCCATGGAAGTGCGCTGGTCTCGTTCGGAGAAAGTGTGGTTCTCGTGACTGCTGTATCCACCGAAGAACGGCCGGGCATTGATTTTTTTCCACTCACCTGTGAGTACATGGAAAAAACTTATGCCGCAGGTAAAATACCTGGCGGCTTCTTCAAGAGAGAAGGTCGCCTGCGCGACGGTGAAACGCTCACTTCTCGCCTGATTGATCGACCGCTGCGTCCACTCTTTCCAAAGGGATTTCAGGAAAGATACGCAAGTCATCGCTACTGTCCTAAGTTCTGACAAACTTAATCCAACTGACGTGCTAGCTCTCACTGGTGGCAGTGCGGCTCTTCACATATCGGACATACCTTGGGATGGTCCGGTGGCAGGTATTAGAGTCGGGCGCATTGAGGGTGAATTCATTGCCTACCCAACTTTTGCGCAAATGCAGGAGTCCGACATTGACATTGTTGTGGCGGCAAGCCGCGATGCAATTGTGATGGTTGAGGGCGGAGCATCCGAAGCTGGCGAATCCGACATAATCGATGCTTTATTGTTTGCGCAGAAGGAAGTACAACCAATATTAGACTTGATAGAACGAATGCGCTTGGCAATAGGGAAAGAAAAACGGCCCTTCTCGATTCCAGAGCTCGATTCCGGAACGAAATCGAAAGTGCGTGACATCGTGGACTTACGTCTTCGTGACGTTTCTGCAATTCGTGAGAAGAAGGCTCGATACGATGCGTATAACTCTTTAGAGCAAGAACTGAACTGCAAACTTGGAACCGAGATTGGCGAGGAGGAATTTGCGGCACGCAGTTCTCTAATTGCTGAGGAATTTGAGCACCGAAAAGCCGCAATAGTGCGAGCCATGGTGCTCGATGAAGAGCGCAGGATTGACGGTCGCGACACGAGGACCATTCGGCCTATATCATGCGAGGTTGGTCTATTGCCGCGCTGTCATGGCTCAGCGTTATTTCAACGAGGTGAAACCCAAGTAATTGCAACAGCCACGTTGGGTACCGCGGGCGATGAGCAAAAGATTGATGCACTCATTGGCGAGAGTTACAAGCAGTTCATGCTTCATTACAATTTCCCACCGTTTTCGACGGGCGAAACCAAACCCCTGCGAGGCCCCGGCCGGCGGGAAATTGGTCATGGGGCATTGGCTGAACGTGCTCTTTCGCGAATGGTCCCTTCACACGATCAATTCCCCTACACGATTCGCGTTGTCAGTGAAGTACTGGAATCCAATGGTTCGAGTTCAATGGCGTCGGTCTGCGGTGGTACTTTGAGCCTAATGGACTGTGGAGTGCCGCTCAAAGCACCTGTCGCCGGCATTGCGATGGGGCTCATCATGGAGGGCGACAAAGTAGCTATTCTTAGTGATATTCTTGGAGACGAAGACCATTTGGGCGATATGGATTTCAAAGTTTGCGGTACATCCAGAGGTGTGACCGCCATCCAGATGGATATCAAAATACGAGGCCTTTCGCGCGAAATACTTGAAAAAGCGTTGGCGCAAGCTCGCGAAGGGCGCCTTCACATATTGGAGAAAATGCTGGCCGTTATTGCGAGCCCGCGAATTGAAATCAGCAAGTGGGCTCCTCGCATCACGACGGTAAAAGTCAAACCTGATCAAATTAGAATTGTGATCGGGCCCGGCGGAAAAACGATCAAAGGTATCATCGACCAAACGGGCTGTAGCGTGGATGTGAACGATGATGGAACCATATCTGTTGCGGGGGCAGATCCCGACGCCGTTCGACGTGCAATCGAAATTATTCAAGGTCTAACGGCGGAACCAGAAGTGGGGCGAATTTACAAGGGCACGATCAAGCGGGTCGTGGACTTTGGGGTATTTGTCGAAATTCTCCCGAATATCGAGGCTCTGTTGCACGTTTCGGAGATTTCGCATGAACGTGTTGAATCGCCTGCCGACGTATTTAATGAAGGCGACGAAGCCGAAGTCAAAGTAATCAGTGTTGATCGCGAAGGGCGCGTGCGTCTCAGCCGTCGTGAATTATTGCCGCTGCCGGCTGGAGAGGAAGGTGAGCGTGCTAAGGAGCGAATCGCTAGGGCGCGTGAAGCCGGTGCGCCGCAGCGAGGCGGTGACCGTGGCGGCGGACGATTTGGAGGCGAGCGTCGTGAGGGCAGCAGAGATAGGGGAGGGCCCCGGCACGGCGGTGGTCGTTCCGGTGGAAGCGGAGGAGGGCGAGACCGAGGCTAGCGCGGGCCGGACTAGTACAATTTCAAGTTCTTGCCCCGCAATAGCTCGTTATGCGATCCGGTTCGATATCCTGCCAAGTCGAGTGTGATAAAGTGAAAGCCGCATTCTCGCCCAATGGTTAAGATTTTCTCGCGGTTTTGATCGTCCAATGTCAATCCTAGCTCGTTCAGATCAACTTCGATTCGAGCAATTTGATCGTGCCATCGCACTCGGACTTGCCGAAATCCCATGGCCTTCAGGCCACTTTCAAATCGATCAACTTGCAGCAAGCGTTCCTTGGTTACGGCAGTGCCATAAGGGATTCGACTCGACAGGCAGGCGGCTGCAGGCTTATCCCATACGTCCAATCCTAAGACCAGCGCGGTAGCGCGGATGTCAGATTTTGAAAAGCCCAATTCTAGCAAGGGGCTCCGCACTTGAGCATTTCGAGCTGCTATTAGGCCGGGACGATAGTCACCAATATCGTCCGCGTTGGTACCGTTAAGGATAAACTCTAAGCCGAGCTGCACTCGTTTTAATTCGGCAAGCTTATAAAGCTCGGTCTTGCAATGAAAGCAGCGATCTTCCCCGTTTCTTGCGTAAAGAGGCTTCTCCAATTCATGGCTATCGACAAAGTGGACCTCCGCCTTTAGTTCTCGAGCAAGGCGTTCAGCTTCTGCCCTCTCACTTTCTGGCAGACTGGCACTCACCGCGGTTAGTCCAATAGCGCGATCTTTTAGCTGTTCGGTGGCCACTGCCAATACCAACGCGCTGTCAATACCACCGGAGAAGCAGACAACAGCGGATTTTAGACTCCGGATGTGCACGCGCAAGTCCTCAAGTCGCGAGACACTGCTGGGGGCAAATCGGACCATGAACGTTAATAGCGCCGTCTGGCCTAAACCGCTATGATAATACCCAATAGCAATAATCCAATCCGAATCGTACGATCAAAGTCTCCGGACGTCGATTCATCGATTCCAACGATTGTCCTCATGAAGCAATTGTCAGGTCCTGACCAGTAGTGAGAACCACTCTCCGCTGACGGACCGTGCGAACCGTTAGGATACCACAATCAGCAGCAGCCCAAACCTGCTGTCAGGATAATTGACTTATCTTGGCGCTGTGGGTCAACTGTTCCTGCAACTACAACGCTCGGTCGTGAATTCAATCGTGGCTGGGTATTGCAACGCTTAATCAGATTGCCGGGCGGATAAACATTTCGTACGCTAGCAATGCTGTCTGGGGTCGAGCGGGAACATGGGTGCGCTAAGCGAGCTCGTGGGGCGCCTTCTGCGGCGCCCCGCAGGCCAGCAACGTCGATAGCTGCTGTCAGGAATACCTTTGCGATGGATTGCTGGGGGTTCCGGACACCCTCCAACCCAGGGCTCGGCCCAATTCGGCAATTTCTGCGGTCGTCCGGTACTGGAGTGCATTGCGCCTGGGCCATGCCCAACACGCGAAGCCCAGTCAAGCCCGCGGACTGAGAATATCAGATAAGCTTGTCCGATTGGGGGCCGCGCCTCGCTATAAACATTTGCCCCATGCCTCCGACTGTGCCACCGAGAGTTTGTACGGCGATGCAATGGCCGGCAATACTACTGCTGCGCAATGTCTATGCGACCCCGAGGATACTGTCAGTGACAATATGCACCGTCGAAAGCACTTTGGCCCAGTGGCTTTGCGCAGCCAAGGATGTTGCGACTACGACGATTTGGCTCTGGATGATGAGCTTGTGCAACGATAGGGTCCGAATAGATGCGCACTGACGTTTCCACACAACAAAACGGACTTCGTCTTCCCTCCGGGAAAGGCGCTTTAGTCGCGGAGCTTCGAGCTTACTTACTGCGACATCGCAAAGTGATGGGCGAACAAATTCGAATATCGAGTGAGGCCGGTGGTCGCTACGCAAGTTGGCATTACTCCCGGGCATTAGACGGACTGTTGAGTGCGCTTTTCGGGGCAGTTCGCGCCGTCGCAATGGACGACCTCCAATGGGTCGAATGTTCCTTAAGCGCAGTGGGAAGTTACGGTCGTGGAAATCTGGCGTATTCGAGTGACCTGGATGTCCGGTTGTTGGGGCACTCTGTCGAAGCAACAGGCATTGTCGCCGAGGCGCTTCTGTATCCCCTTTGGGATGCAGGCATAGCCATTGGTCACCAGGTAGTTACTATTGACCAAGTTTTGCATTTGGCTAATGAAGATTTGCCCACCGCTACAAGTCTACTGGATTGGAGATGTGTGGCAGGTGATGAGATGCAGGTGAGGCAGCTCGACAATCGCGCGTTCTCAACGCTCTTTGGCATAGGAACTGTTGAGAGATTCCTGTCGAATCTCGACCAGTCAGCGAAAAATAGGATAAAGCGGTACGGTGACAGTGTTTACTTGCTGGAACCAGACGTGCGCAATGGAGCAGGTGGCTTACGTGATAGCGACGTACTACATTGGACTGCAAGGGCGCGTTGGCGTGCGCGTTCACTTAGGGACTTAGTGAAAGTGGGGGTATTGATCCCGCGCGAGCTAGTGCCAATTGAGAAAGCAATAAACTTTATGATGCATATTCGCAACGTGCTTCACCTAATTGGAGAACGAAGAAATGATCGACTGAGCTTTGATCGCCAAGAACAAGTGTGTACAATGTTGGGGTACGGAATCGGCGGAGTGGCAGTGGAACGATTTATGAGTGACTACTATCGCCACGCCCGAGTACTGTCCCAAGCACGGGAAACACTGTTCTTGCGCGCCGCCCCATCACCCCTACACCGTCCGCACGAAGTGAATCTTGGGCAAGGGCTGAAGTTAATCAACGGCGAGGTAACGCTATCGACGTCTTCAGCGATTCAAAATGACCCATCTATCGCATTACGCATTTATCACGAGGCAGTTCGCCGTAATGTAAAAGTGTACCCATTCGCGCGTACGCAAATCGCAAGACTTTAACACTGCCCTCATTTTGCGAAGAACTTCGCAAAAGTGAGGAAGCCGCTAGACTATTCGTAAGACTTTGCCTGTGGATACCTATGTGTCCTTTCACCGAAGGCTCAATGCTTCGGGAGCTGCACGAAGTGGGAATACTAACGGCAATGTTGCCAGAATTCATTCCGGTGGTGGGCCGCGTGCACCATGATGTTTATCATGTCTATACTGTCGATGTTCATTCTCTAAATGCTGTAGATCGACTGCGGCAACTTTGCAGGGGCGAGTTGGCCGAACAACATCCAATCGCATCGAGACTGGCCGCGGAAGTTGCACGACCGCAAGTCCTTTTCTTCGCCATGCTACTGCACGATATTGGCAAAGATATTGGTGGTCGCAATCATTCGGAGCGTGGCGCAGATCTCGCGAATGTTATTTTGAGTAGACTTCGGTTCCTCGATGATGACATTCAGGAAGTGCAGCACCTCATACGACAACATCTTGTTATGTATCATACTGCAACGAGGCGTGATTTGGAAGATCCGCGTACTGTCGAAGAAGTAGCTTGCGTGGTACGTGGTCACGAAGGCTTGCGTGAACTATTCTTGCTTACAGTGTGTGATGTAGCGACTACGAGCCCCGAATCTTGGACAAGCTGGAAGGCGAAAATGCTAGACGAACTTTATTTGCTTGTCGAGTCTTGGCTGAATACTGGTTCAGTTGACGTGGGCAACGCCACCAGAGCCGTACGAATGAATGTGCACAATTGTCTTGCCGATCACGAACTGCACGCGGACATAGAATAGTTTTCTTGATGCTATGCCGGAAAGGTATATTCTCGCCAACGATCCAATTCATATCGCGACGCATGCTCGTCTGGTACTTGAGTCTCGAAACAAGAAATGCGCGGTGAGGGTTATGAGTCTCGCCCCGCCCTACGCGGAGTTTGCCGTAGTTGCTGACGACCGGCCGGGCCTACTGGCAATGATCGCAGCAACTATCGCGGGCTCTCATGCGGAAATTGTGGCGGCTCAAATTTACTCGTTTGAAGATGCGCAAGGGGTTCCGCGCGCTCTTGACCTTTTCTGGCTTTATGCGGGTGATCGCGTTCGAACTGGGCGCACTTTGTCTGAACGAATTGAGAAAGAACTTACCAGGCTGCTTGCCGGAGAAATTCAGATACCCGAACTTTTTGGGCCTGGAGTTACGCGAAATCGCGGCTATGTCCGCCCGTCGCCGGCAGTCGCTACTCGGGTTAGCTTCGATAACCGCGGGGCGACGAACGATACAATCATCGAAGTAACGACGAGGGACAGAGTCGGCCTGCTGTACGAATTAGCCAGCGCGCTGCAGCAATTTGGCCTTGTAATTTCATTGGCCAAAATCAATACCGAAGGTACCCAGGTGGCGGACGTATTTTACGTGACGGAAGCTGCTGGTGGTAAAGTTCTAAATTCGTCGCGCCTCGAAGAGTTGAGGCAACGGATATTATCTGCAGTGGAATTAGAAGTGACCTCAACAAAGGAGTAGCAAAGATGCTCAGCTGCGTCTCTAAGAGCTTCGCTCGAGTTCCGATTTTGTTTGCGCTATTATTATCTGCATGTGGATCGAGCAGTAAGCCCCCGGATTCGGCCAACGAAGTTGTTCCGCTCGACGACAAGTCGGACAATAATTCAAGAGCATCTTCCTCTGCAGATAGCCACAGTCCGAGCCCAGACGTGAGCCGCGCAATGAAAGCTATCGAGGCGAAACAATTTGCGGACGCCAAGGAACTATTGACAAAAGCGGTGGCGAAAAATTCAAATGATGTGCTAGCTCAATATTACCTGGGCGTAGCAAGTGGCAGTCTCGGAGATAATGAGGTAGCAGCCACGTCTTATAAACGCACAATCGAATTGGACCCGAAATTTGCCGAAGCGTACGTGAATCTCTCCGCACTTCAGTTGGACCTCAAAGATCCATCTGGCGCGCTCGCGACGGCTGAAACCGGTCTAAAACATGCAAATAGCCCTGATTTATACCTAAATCGAGCTATCGCATTGGAGGCGCTCGGGAGAAAAGAGGAGTCAATTTCTGCCTATGGTGCAGCCGTCCAACATTTGCCGGAGAATCTGAGTTTGCGGGTGACATACGCCCAGCTGCTCGCAACCGGCGGCAAGAAGGACGAGGCTCTTGCTCAAGTACGTCGCGTTCGCGAAAGTGATGACCCCAAATTATTGGCAATTGCCGCAATCTTGACCAGACAGCTAGAGGCTTATGCTGATTGCGTTGCGATTCTTGATCGCGCAATTTCCATCAAGGATTTAGCCGCACTCCGTGTACGTCGAGGCATGTGTCGGGAAGACCTCAAAGATAATCCCGGCGCTAAGACTGACTACGAGAGTGCTATTGCGATGGACGCGAAATTCGCGCCTGCCCACTTCTATTACGGTACATTGCTTCAAAAGGCAAAGGAGCAGAAAAAGGCCTGTGCTGAATTTGCACTGGCGATTGAATTGGGCGGAACACAAGGCATTGGGCCCCAAGCCAAGAAGGCCAGCACAGATCTCGGGTGCCGCTAGGCAACAAATCTACAAAAGTATTTCGAGAAGCCGGTCCAATTCCTCAAGCGAATTGTAATGAATGACCAAGCGGCCTTTGCCGGCTTGGTCTATAACTTCGCAGCGCGTTCCAAGTTTTCGGACTAATCTCAATTCCAAATCGCGGACGCTAGGTGACTTTGTTACCGAAACGCTTTTGCCATCCCGCTGCTTATTGCGTTTTGCGTCACGAACGAGTTCCTCGGTTTGACGGACGTTTAGGTGGCCGCGCACCACCCTATCCGCAAGCATAATGAGCGTTTGTTGATCGGGGGCTCCGAGTAATGCGCGTGCGTGTCCCTCACTTAGCTCGCCGTTGACTACGCGCTCTCGAACATTCGAAGGAAGTTTGAGCAAACGCAACGCATTAGCGATTGTTGAGCGGTCTTTGCCAACACGCTGAGCCAGGGAGTCCTGGGTGTAACCATGTTCGTCAACCAGCCGTTGCAGCGCTTCAGCAAACTCCATAGCGTCCAGATCCTCGCGCTGAACATTTTCGTATGAGCGCCAGCTCAAAAGCGTCTTTGCTGGACACGTCGCGAACGACGACAAGCACCTCGCGAAGTCCTGCCTTTTGCGCGGCGCGCCAACGACGTTCGCCGGCTATGATCTCAAATTGGTCCGTATTGGACATGCGGCGAACAACAAGTGGTTCAAGCAGCCCGTGTTCTCGAATGGACCCGGCCAGTTCCTCTAAGGAGTCGGAATCAAAGTGGCGGCGGGGCTGGGCGCGCTGTGGCTGAATCTTGTCCAATGCGCAGCGAAAGACGTTGTTCTCACCGTAAGTGGGACTATCCGTCCGCGTTGGTGCCGTGGAGCGAGCAGGCATCAATACATCGAGACCGCGTCCAAGACCGCGAAGTGGCGGTTTGTTTGGGGGTTTCTGCGTCACGGGGCAGCCTCGATGACTTCTCTGGCAAGGCTGAGGTAACCTTGCGCTCCTTTACTCTGAACGTCATATAGCAAAGCGGGCAAGCCGTGCGATGGGGCTTCGCTTAATCTGACATTCCTCGGAATTAAAGATTCGAACACATGAAAATGTTGGCGCACTTGTTCCGCCACTTGATGCGCTAACCGGTTACGCGGATCCCACATAGTGAGCACAATTCCGAGTACTGTGAGCTGGGTATTAAGCGAATCCCTCACTCGATCAACGGTCGCCATAAGGTACGTAATGCCTTCCAACGCATAGTATTCAGGTTGAAGCGGCACAATTACGGCCTCGGCTGCGGCAAGAACGTTCAAAGTCAATACCCCAAGTGAAGGAGGTGAATCGATTACCAAGTAACTGTATTCGGTTAGATCACTCTCGGAGAAGAGCCGATTTAAGTGCATACCGCGATCATCATCGAAAAGTTCGTACTCCGCGGCAGTGAGATCTTGAGTGGCTGGCACTACATCGAGTCCGGATAGTGATGTTGAACCGAATGCAGCTGCGTAAGGATGCCCGGCCAATCAGAGCGTCGTAAATTGTCAATTCAGCTGTTCCCGGAGCTACGCCCACGCCACTCGATGCGTTGGCTTGAGGATCCATATCCACCAAGAGCGTGCGCTT
Source organism: uncultured delta proteobacterium (assembly GCA_963835565.1). Lineage (GTDB taxonomy): Bacteria > Myxococcota_A > Polyangia > Polyangiales > Polyangiaceae > FEN-1139. Next base: position 108,992 of record CAWIGY010000045.1, on the reverse strand, counting down.
TTCGGCCACTGCCAGGCTCGCCGCAAGGTTGACGGCGGTCGTTGTCTTCCCGACGCCGCCCTTTTGATTGGCGATCGCAATGATTCTTGTTAATCCGGTCATTGGTGAAGGCGCTGCACGCAGCTGACTATTACTGAAATCAGAGAAACCTGACCCGATTTCTTGGTATTTCCCTCGTGCTCGCCTACATTGTAGGTGCCTGTAGGAAATTGTACTCTATTACTTATGACTTCAGCTTCACTGGAATTAACTCTTGGTACGTATGAACTTGCAGCTCGGACTCGAATTGACTTCACGCAATCAGTTTAGGCGTACAATTGGAACTTCGGCTTGGCAAATCTTGATCCAGTTGCAGATGCAATGCCTCACCATGTATCCATTTGTAATTGTTCAAGTAATATTGGAAGGAGCTTCAGTTCATGTACGGAAACCGCAGCTATCGGAGCTTTGCTGAATTTGAGCGAGAGCTAATTCGTCCACTCCATGAGAGCCGGCTGGACGGTTGATGAGCTGGAGGAATCGGGGGTTGATGATCTCGATTTTGATCTGGATCCTTTTGAGGCCGCGCTCCAGGCCGCTGAATCTAATGACGTTTAGCGGCCACACTAAGACCGGTCAGCGACGAGATTGCTTGAAGGTTTGTTCCCTCCCGGGAAACATAAGGCCCTCGCGGACTGCCTCCCGCGGGGGCCATTTAGTGTGCTGGCGCAAGAGCATTGCAATCTTGACCGGCGGCACCCACAGTGGCAAACACGCCGTCCGACATGCAGGTCACCGTACAGAAGCTCAGTCCCGTACTAGTAGAATTCGACGTAGTCGTTGATGCCGAACAGGTTCACGCCGAATTTGAGAAATCATATTCAAGCGTCGGACGCTCGGCCCATGTCCGGGGATTTCGCCCTGGGAAAGCGCCACGACAGATTATTGCGCAACTTTTCGGTTCTCGCATTGCTTCCGATGTTGCAAAACGGCTTGTGGACGAGACCTTCCCGCAGGCTCTTAGCGAGCGCCAAATACAGCCAATAAGCGCACCGGCTATCGAGTCCCAGCCCGTTACGCCGGATCAGCCTTTTGGATATAAGGCGCGGTTTGAGGTGCTACCTGAGATTGCGCAGGTGAATTACGACCATCTTCACGCAAAGCGCGACCTGATCGACGTTACCGACACCCAAATCGCGGAACAAATTGAACGCATTCGTCGCGAGCATTCAACCTTTGAAGCGATGGGGGAAGACCACGCAGTAGAAAACGGGGATGTGGTTACGATCGATTTCACCGTGTCTGTTGCGGATCGCACAATTCGCGACGCCGGTGCGCAGGATTTTACGGTTGAGATAGGCTCGGGATCATTGCTGAAGGAAATTGAGTCGGTGCTAGTCGGGAAGCGGGCTGGCGACCAAGTCACCGCTGACCTTGATATGCCATCGGAGCACCGCCACCCGAAACTGCGGGGTAAGAGAGTCCGTTTCAAAATCTCAATTCGAAATATTAAGGTGCGAATTTTGCCGGCTGTTGACAATGAATTTGCAAAAGACGTGGGAGACTTCGAAACTCTCGAATCGTTGCGCGAAAATGTACGTGAGCAATTGACGAAGGCAGAGAAGGAACGCATCGAGAATTCTGTAGCTGAGCAACTCGTGGCTGATCTTGTGAAGGCCAACCCCATTGAAGTGCCGTCATCGCTAGTCGATCAGCAAATAAAGATCACGGAGCAGGAAATACTTCAGCGTGCTAGATCAATGGGAAACACCCCCCAAGGATTGGGTGATCAATTGCAAGCACAAGTGCGCGCTGAAAGTGAGATGAAAGTCAGGGCCGGTTTGCTAATGGCTGCAATTGCCAAATCGAGTGGAATTAACATTGGCGATAAAGAAATCGAGGAGGGGATTTCCGAACTTGCCGAGCAAACCGGCAAGAACGTTGCAAAACTCCGCGCCGAATATCGCGAAAAGCAGAAGCGCGACATGTTGATCGGTATGATTCTGGAAAACAAAGTGCTGGACCTCATCGAGGCCAAAGCTCATATCGAAGAGGGCTAGTGAAATGATCTACAAGCGACCCGAAACGCGCAGTCAGGCTCTCGAAATTCTAGAATCTACTGCGCATGTCAGGCATCCAGCATCGGAGGGCAGTGTAATCTATCCTCATGTTGTTGAAACAACACACCGAGGCGAACGTACGTGGGACATCTTCAGTCGTCTACTAAAGGACAGAATTGTCTTCTTGGGTAGTAGTGTAGATGATGACGTCGCGAATATAGTTATTGCTCAGTTTCTATTCCTTGAGAGTGAGGATCCCGATAAGGATATTCAGCTGTACATCAATTCCCCCGGTGGAGTCGTGACTGCGGGTCTCGCCATTTACGACACGATGCAATATGTTCGTTGCTCAGTAAGTACCATCTGCGTAGGGCAGGCCGCAAGCATGGGCGCTCTCCTACTCGGGGCCGGCCTAAAGGGTCGGCGCTATGCGCTGCCTCAGGCCAGAATCATGATTCATCAACCACATGGTGGTGCCAGAGGAAACGCGAGTGACATTGAGATTCAGGCACGGGAAATACGTCACATCAAGGACGTCTGCATTGATATCTTGGTTGGGGCCACAGGACGCTCAAGGGAAGAAATTACCAGGGACATTGATCGAGATTTCTTCATGGGCGCCGAACAGGCCCGCGAGTATGGGCTCATTGACGAAGTATTCGCGCCTAAGAAGAAGACCCAATGAGCTGCCTCCGGTGGCGGGGCACCGGCCGCTTATCGCCCTTCAGTTGTCTGCCGTAGGGTGAGGCGAACCCCGACGATAGGGCGCTCGGCATGGCTCGCGCCAAAAAACTGGACTGAGTTATGAGCGTTCGCTTGCGACTGGAACTCGCGAGACCTAGAATAACAGACCGACATGCTTATCGAGTCGATGATTGGGACGAATATTCAACGTCCGAGGTAGAACACGTGGAGCGGCGACGCGACGAGTCTAACGGAAACTTGTGCTGCTCCTTCTGCGGTAAGTCGCAGAAGGAAGTTAAGAAACTCATCGCTGGGCCCACAGTTTACATCTGCGATGAATGCATAGCGCTTTGCAATGATATCATTGCCGAAGAGGGCGAAAAGGATGAACCTGTCGAGGGCGGCGCGCCAATTCCGAAGCCGGTCGAGATCAAGTCGATTCTCGACGAGTATGTCGTTGGTCAGGAACGCGCAAAAAAGGTTCTGAGCGTAGCTGTCCACAATCACTACAAGCGAATTGACAGCAAGGTTTCGGCCGATGACGTTGAACTGAGCAAGAGCAATATCTTGTTACTGGGTCCGACAGGGAGCGGCAAAACACTTCTGGCGCAGACATTGGCCAAGATACTCAAGGTACCCTTTGCGATCGCCGATGCCACTACACTTACTGAAGCTGGATACGTTGGTGAAGACGTCGAAAATATCATCGTTCAGCTATTGCAGAACGCTGACCATGATATTGAGCGAGCGCAACGCGGCATTGTTTACATAGATGAAATCGACAAGATTAGCCGAAAGAGTGACAATCCTTCGATAACTAGGGATGTTTCGGGCGAAGGCGTTCAGCAAGCACTGTTGAAGATTATTGAAGGTACCATCGCAAATGTTCCGCCGAAAGGTGGTCGAAAACATCCACAGCAGGACTTCCTGCAAGTAGATACCACCAACATTCTATTTATTTGTGGAGGAGCGTTTGTTGGCCTAGACCAAATAATTCAACGACGACTAGGCCAGTCGCGTATTGGCTTTGGAGCCGATGTGAAGGGCAAGCGAGAACTGAAGCTCGGCGACTTACTTAGCCGGGTCCAGCCGGAAGACTTGCTCAAATTTGGATTGATTCCCGAATTCATAGGACGTCTTCCGATGATCGCAACTTTGCACGAACTCACAGAAGATGCCTTGGTAGACATACTTACCAAGCCCCGCAATAGCCTTGTGAAGCAGTTTCAGAAGTTGTTCGAGATGGACGGGATCAAGCTGAAATTTCACAAGAGCGCCTTAACTGCCATTGCAAGGCGGGCCATTGAGCGTGAAAGCGGCGCACGCGGGTTACGTGCAATCCTTGAAGAAGCAATGCTTGACATCATGTACGATGTTCCTAGCAAGCAAGGGATCAAGGAAGTGGTCATTAGCGAAGATGTCATCTTGAAGAGCGAAGCACCAATAATAGTCTATCAAAAAGAAGCAGAAGCGGGGTGATTACCGCGTGGCCCTCCATGCTTCCGCAGTGCCCGAATATTGCGATCCGGGGATCGCGAGGCAGCAATATTGCCTGAGCGATTTGGTACTAAACAATCTCTGGTTGCTTGGCCGTTTACACTCGGTCACTGTCAAGTGCGTGAAGGATGAAGCCTAATGTTCTTTAAGACCGAAAGCGACAAAGCACCGACGCGCCGTTCACTGCCCGCACTCCCATTGCGAGACATCGTAGTGTTTCCCCACATGGTATCGCAACTCTTCGTGGGCCGCGAAAAAAGCATTGCAGCACTAGACGAAGCAATGGCGCGCGACAAGGAAGTATTTATGGCGGCTCAAAAGAGCGCCAAAACCAACGAGCCCACGCCGGATGACATTCATTCAATAGGGACTATCGGCGTCGTTGTTCAGCTACTTCGCCTGGCTGACGGCACCGTTAAGGTCTTGATAGAGGGGCGCCGACGCGCAAAAATTCGGCGATTTGCCGAAACGCATGATTATTTTCTGGTGGAAGTTGACGAGATGCCAGACGTCGTAGAGACCGACGTTGAGGTTGCGGCGTTAATCAGAAGTGTACAAAGTACATTCGAAGTCTATGTAAAGCTGAACAAGAAGGTACAGCCGGAAGTGCTGATGACCGTGCAAGGTATCGATGACGCTTCCAAGCTTGCCGACACGATTGCCGCAAATCTTCCCACGATTAAATTGAGCGATCGACAGAATCTGCTCGATACGCCTGAAACGAAATCGCGCTTGGAGCGACTCTACGAGCTAATGCAAGCGGAAATCGAGATTCTTCAAGTTGAAAAGAAGATTCGCTCCCGCGTGAAGAAGCAGATGGAGAAAACGCAGAAGGAGTATTACTTAAATGAGCAGATGCAGGCGATCCAGAAGGAGCTTGGTGGCGAGCGCGATGAGCTTAAGACGGAAATCCTTGAAATCGAGGAAAAGCTTCGCAGCAAGACGTTGAGTGAAGAAGCACAAACCAAAGTCAAGAAAGAGCTGCGAAAGCTTAAACTTATGCACCCAACCAGCGCGGAGGCAGCGGTAGTTAGAAATTACATTGACTGGATTCTTAGCTTGCCTTGGGGTGAGAAGACGGAGGAGCGCTTCGACCTCGCTGACGCGGAAAAGATCCTGGATGAAGATCATTACGGATTGAAGAAATGCAAAGAACGGATTGTCGAGTACCTCGCGGTTCAAGCGCTAACTAAGCGACTGAAAGGACCAATTCTATGTTTGGTTGGGCCACCAGGAGTGGGGAAAACCAGCATTGCAAAGAGCATTGCGCGGGCCACGGGGAGAAAATTCGTTCGGGTGTCACTCGGTGGAGTACGTGACGAAGCCGAAATTCGCGGTCATCGACGCACGTACATTGGGGCTTTGCCTGGAAAAATCGTGCAGAGCTTGAAGAAAGTTGGCTCAAATAACCCCGTATTCTTGCTCGACGAGATCGATAAAATGAGTGCGGATTTTAGGGGCGATCCGGCGGCAGCGTTGCTTGAAGTTCTTGATCCGGAGCAAAATCATACGTTTAACGATCACTATTTGGATATTGACTACGATTTGTCAAACGTTATGTTTATTACGACCGCGAATACACTTGGCGGCATACCGCTGCCGCTTCAAGATCGCATGGAAATAATTCAGCTTACTAGTTATACAGAGTTCGAAAAACTCAACATTGCGGTGCGCTATCTTGTGCCACGTCAACTGACGGACTGTGGGTTGTCGGGTGTGAGTATTGATTTCTCGGAGAACGCGATTCGAACCGTGATTCATCATTATACGAAAGAAGCGGGTGTTCGGTCGCTTGAACGAGAGATTGCAGGCCTTTGCCGAAAGATCGCTTTAGAGGTCGTAAAAGGCGGTAAAGATCGGGTCTGGTCCTTGAAAGGAACGGATATTCCGCGATACTTGGGGGTGCCCAAGCATCGCGTGGGCCGTACCGAAGAGACCGATGAAGTGGGCTTAACACACGGACTTAGTGTCTGGATGTATGGAGGTGACGTCCTTGATTGTGAGGTTAGTGTCGTTCCGGGCAAGGGCAAACTGGTAATTACGGGGCTTCTGGAAAAGGGTATGGAAGAAAGCGCCCAGGCAGCTATGAGCTATATTCGCTCGCGTGCGGAGCGTATGGGGTTGGACAAAGATTTTTACCAGCAGGTTGATGTGCACGTACACTTTCCGGAATTCATCCCCAAAGATGGTCCCAGCGCCGGCGTAACAATGGCGACGAGCATAGCTAGCGCCTTGCTCAAGCTTCCGGTGCGTACCCTCGTCGCAATGACTGGAGAAATTACGCTTCGGGGCCGGGTCATGGCAATCGGAGGATTGAAGGAGAAACTGCTAGCTGCTCACAGAAATCGCATTGAAACGGTGATTATTCCGATAGAGAATCGCAAGGATCTGAAGGAAATACCGAGACGGGTGCTAAAAGGCCTCAGGATTGTTCTCGTTGACCATATGGACGACGTTTTGCGTGAAGCGCTTGTGCTCAAAGACGCTGATCAAATGCTGGGCCCGCGTCGTGTGTTCTTGGAATATCGTGGGGGTGAATTGTACGAAGGTCCGCATGCCATTGTCGCAGCTCAACGGCCTGATTCGGATGCCATGCCCGCCGAACCAATAGTAACGGTTCGATGCCGACGTCGGTGAGAATGGTGTTGGGGCCAATTTGCCCTGAAAGCGCTTTGACTTCTCGCGTTTCGCGGGAGCCTGTGGTATCCGACGGACGCTTGCTGGCGCAATTGCATCCACGGAATTTCGAGGGCGGGTAGCTCAGCGGCAGAGCGCTGGCCTTACAAGCCGGATGTCGCAGGTTCAAATCCTGTCCCGCCCACAAAAATCGGCGAAAGTTCCCATTACCAGCGAAGGATTGTTTTCCAAATGCTTCCATTGACTTGGGTGTTGGTGCGAAGCCAGTAGCAAAACTTTGCCAGAAGCTTTGCGTTAACGCTGCCGGGCTCAGACCAAAAGGAATCAAGCGGACCCTGATGGGTGAGACCTTCGATATCATACACCGCATTTCCGAGACATTTGGTCGGTGTGTGATGACCAATGGAGGCGAGTCCAACTGTACTATTGATGACGACAGTTCCACGAGCGTGGCGCAATGCGGAAGTTAGATTGATCACGTTGACATAACGGAGTCGCTGTTCCAATTTGTATTCATTGCGAAGTTGCTCGACGAGATGCGAGTATTCGCGGTAGGACCGATCAAGCGGGTGATCCTTCAAAATGAGAGTGCAATCAGTTGGGGCATTTAGTGCAAATGACTTGACCACTGCCTTGATGAAATCCGAAACATCGCGAAAATCAGAATGGATAAGTTGTGAATCCAAGTGAACTTGCAAGGGAACCAGGAAGTACAGAAGGAATCTGCCTTCATCGAGGCTGGTTCGAATGTGTCGATCGCGAATGGCGTGAACGAACCATCGAAATCCGCCGCGTAGCCAGATAATGGCTTGTCGAAAACAGTTGATATCTCGATGGTGTCGATAGTCGGGGCACAACCACCAAAAAAGTGTTGCCAAGACCGAGTAAATTATCGAATGAAGCACGCCCCAGGCGTATACGTTTCCAACGGATATGGGTGCCGGCAGGGGGTATGCCTCAATGCCATGATAGAAATCCGCGTTGCGCGGTAACGTGGAGTAGCCGTTGACCCCATCCCTTTCAAAGGTAAAAAAGTCTGGCCGCAGGTAGCCTTCTTCCATAACGAACACATCTATACCCATCAGACGCGCCCGTTCGATGGCGCTGCGATGATACGTGCGACAATCGCCAAAGAGCAGCAATGTATCTATAGAAAGCGACTTGATATGGTCTTCCAGATAAGAAGGCCACTCAGTTTCCGAACCACGAAAAAGATAAGTATTTTGAGTACGTGCATAATAAAATGCATCTGCAAAGTTGAAATTAATCTTCCAAACCGAGTTACCAGCGTAGTTCAGCAGGTTGGCAATATGGCGGAAGAATGGGCCCATAGGGCCTTGCAACATCAATATTCGTTTGCCTTGGAGGTCGTGCAGCACGCGGGAACGCTTCAACGTGTCGAACCGTACCACGAACTGTTCTGAGCACAGAACCTAGGCGTCTCACGAGGCCAAGACGGTTCTTGCCCTCATAATTTCGAAATTGGCGGGGAGACTTAAGTGAAAGAGCCCCGGCTAGCGGGGCTCTTGTCTTATGCAAGCTTGACGCGACAGAGTCGCCCAGCAATCACAACGTTATGACGCTGGGACTTGAGCAATAGTGGCAGAGGTTGGGACGTTGGTGGCATTGCATATGTACCGATGGCCAACGCATCCTTAGCCGTGACCATTTTTACGTTGTCAAGGCGAATGTCAAAAGCTGCAGTTGGCAGCGAGTTAGCAGGCTGATAGAAGTCCCATTTCGTCTGAGTTGTGTGCGTTAACATATCAGTAGTAATCTGCGGGGTAAGTTGGCAGCAGGTTTGACCCAGGTTGGATAAGTCAGCTCGCTCCACAGCACGCAATAGGTTTGCCAAACGCCGTCGGCGGCGCGGATATCGCCGGAGAACGCACCATGGCCTGTGCAAGCCATGTGAAATATCTTATTATAATTCGCCGAACACGTTTGGGCAGGGGACGTATCTCCATAGGACGTCGCATCATCCTTACCCGCTTCTTGGTACGGATACGCGCAATTCTTTGTGAATTTGTCTTTAGCAGTCCAGTCGGGTAGCATCGTGTAGACATTTGGCACGGAAACGGCAATGTCATTTGTTCCGCCTGCCGTCTTCATGTCAAACACAAAGCCCACGTATTTGCCTTGCACGACGTCGTAAGGCGCATTGTTCCCTTGATAGCCAAACCCGAGGCCCGCGGACGGATAATCCGCAATAAGCGAATCGGGGTACACCGACTTCCAATATTGATCCGTATAAAGCGCTTTCACGACAAGTGAATTATAATTTGGCGCCTGCGGCACAGTCCCCCATACGTGAATAATATAGCCGCGCTCTGGAGCAGCGGGATCGACCTCGAGCGCAAGCGGCGTCGTTTGGTCCGTCAGCGGGCTTATGGTTGAACCTTGCTCAAATTGCGCCCCACCGTGAGTAGTGTCGTATCCGTCGTGATCGATGTACGTCCACCAATAGCCTTGAGTGGTCACTTGATTGGTGGCGTAAGGCCCACCTGACCAAATTTTGGAGTTGTCGAAATCGATCGGCGTTGTGGAGCCGCAGGCGCTCAATACAAGTAGGCCGAGCGTGGCACATCCCAGACACGTGAGCTTCTTCATCATTTGTAGCGTATTCCTATCGAAGCGGAACCGAGGACCGCGGCATTTGGGTTGTAGCGATCTGCGTGACCCTGCGCCTGCTTGAATACGGCGTCAGGCCGCGTCTAACCGCGCCGCCATTCTCGCAGAGCAATCGTGCGTCGGCAACTGTCTGTCACCTTGCTCTTGTATGCCCAGATTGGGATAAACAATAATTCACCCGGACTGTAACTCCCACGGGGCACAGCGGACACGCGTCCGACGCAACTTGACTTCAGAGTGCTTCAATCGATCATTCCCATAATGGGTGGCCTATATGTTCGAAACAAGCGGCCCAATTGAATCTCATATCCGTTAATTCTGATGTTTTTTGGGATGCGGAACGTTCCTCAAATCCAAGGAGTAGACCATCGGGTGCCACAAGCGACAACGCGCAAGCTTCGAGCGCTAGACGCGGATATTCGGTCAAATTGTCGCAAAGTGTGCATTTTTTGATGCTACTCAGTCTATGCGGGGTGGAATCATTACTAGATGGAAGTGAAGTGGGCGGTTCGCCGGTGGAAACCCGGCGTTGCCAAGATAAGGGGCTCGCGATAGTGCTGCCGACGGGCACCAATCTCGACGGCATGTAGACCACCATTTGCCATGGTATTCCCATCGTGCGGTCTGCGGTCAACTTAGAGATGCCTGCCAAGTAATGACGTGGGCATGTGGCGGTGATCGTGCATGGTAAGCGCGAATTCCTAATCGCACTTATCAAACGATTATGAAAGCTTGCGACCTAACCAAAATAGAATCACCTTGTCCGCGAGCGTGCCTTCTAGGAGGCCTTTTCTCTCTCGCAAACCACACTTTTGTGAGCGCCGGCACTTGCCTGTGCGCGCGCAACTGGGCTTCGGCTTTAGGCTTTTCCGAGCCCAACGTCGATTGTTGCGGCACCGTCGTGTTTGTGGCGGCGCGATGACCCGCTCGCGAACGTCCGCTGTAACCTTATTGTCCCATGCTCTTTGGGCCCCAGCGTACTGGTCACAAGCGGCCCTGATTTCCCGTTTGAGCGCATTCGAAACTTCAACGGACTTCTTGCGGATTGTCCTATGCGAGATCGCGAGGACTACGGACGAAAACGACAAATTGTCGAATGAAACAACTTGAAGGTTGCACATCACAAGCTCGGGACAAACCGGCCGACGAATGGGTCGTGGTCGATTTCTGATATCCCCATGGTCCAACCGTTAATTGACTTATTAGCCGCCCGGTTCTGATTGTTTTGTCGGCTATCAATTACGCTTGTTGCCCGAATGCAGCGTGCTACTAAGGCCCTCCCTTCTAGGGGCGGTAGTTAAGTCGGTTATAACGCCGGCCTGTCACGCCGGAGGCCGCGGGTTCGAGTCCCGTCCGCCCCGCAACTTGGATTGCGTCAAATCTCCACGAATTTGCCCAAGTGAAGTCCAATAACCTCAGTCGTTGGTGAATTTGGGGGGAAGTGTTGAGGTTTGGTTCTACTCGGCAAGCGTCGGTTGTCCGATTCGGAGTACGAGGAGTTCTGGACCGGTACAGTGCCGCTGCAGATGGTTTGCCGGACATGAAATGGGCCATTTGGACCTAATGCTGCTTGTGCCATCGTCATGACGTTGGCAAATGGCGCGATTTCAATCTCCGCGCGTGTGTTCTTACAAGCGACGGTAAGCAAGATTAGTAACTTTCACGTATATCATTACTTTTGTGGGGTTAGCTAGTGACGAATCTACGAATTGTGCAATCTGAGCGAAGGTCCGAGGCTAATCCCAGTGAAGCAATTATCGACTCGGCACGGGTTGAATTCATGGTTCAAGCGCGAGCGATTGCAGCTTTGGCCGATCGAGTAGACAGCAGTTTTGAAACTGCCATTGAGCTTTTGTCTCGCTGCGAAGGACGGCTAATATTTTGCGGAATTGGCAAATCGGGTCACATCGGCAAAAAGCTAGCAGCAACATTTTCATGTTCGGGCACACCGAGCCTGTTTCTTCATGCCGGTGAAGCGGCGCACGGCGACTTGGGAATGGTGGGACATTCGGATGTTGTCATTTTGATCTCAAACAGCGGAGAAACAGAAGAGGTCGTGCGGCTTATCCCTTTTCTTCGAGAGATTGAAGTCGATATTATTGGATTAGTCGGAAACCGCAATTCTTCGGTTGCTCGGTGCGCGGACTGCATTTTGGACGTTTCGGTTGAGCGAGAATCGTGTCCGCACGACTTGGTGCCGACTACTTCAACCTTAGCGACATTGGCCATGGGCGATGCGCTTGCCATGGCTGTCATGCGCATGCGCAGATTTTCCAAGACTGACGTGCGGAAGTTTCATCCTGGTGGTTCGCTCGGCCAAAAAATGTCAGTTCGAGTGCGCGACATTATGCAGCGACATCCATTAACCACCTGCTCACCAGCTTGTTCGGTGGGCGAGATGTTGCAACACCTGTCAAATGGCCATTGCGGTTTGATTATTGTTACGGATGACTCAAAAACACCAATTGGTCTTGTAACTGATGGTGACCTTCGTCGAGCATTGCAGCGGCACGCAGACTTGCTGAATCTGCCGGTAAGCGAGATTATGACTACGAAGCCGGTCGTTGTCCATGAATGCGCAAGCACTCGAGATGCAGGGGAACGGATGCACAGAATGCGCCTCAAAGCTTTAGTAGTCGTCGATTCCGAAGGACATTTGACCGGTATAGTTGACTTTTTGACGACTAGCCAATTGATTAGATGATGAGTTCTGCACGCTAACAAGCGGGTCAATGGTTGATGTTCAACGGGACCCATGCCATGCACCCCATATTGGTCCAAATTCAAGTAATTCACGCGCTGATACTGCGAGAAACGCGCACGCGCTTTGGACAAAATCGCCTGGGATATCTGTGGGCCATTCTGGAGCCACTCTTATTTATCGCAACATTTGCGCTGGCATTTCGAGTTATAGGCCGTACTGCGCCCGAACGAATGCCCGTCGTGCCGTTTCTTGCAACCGGATTCATGCCATATTTGCTATTTCGTGAGACAAGCGGCAGAGGGCTACACGCAATAGAAGCCAATCGCGGCTTACTTTTCTATCCGCAAGTACGTCCGTTGGATCTTGTCCTCGCGCGAGTATTGCTTGAGATAGTGACCAATTTCATCACTTTTGGCATTATTGTAGCGGTATATTGCACCTACACGGGCCAATTCGAAATCTCGAATCCTTTGCAAGTTGTGATTGGGCTTGGACTTGCCGCAGGAATTGGCGCGACTTTGGGTCTTATATTGTGCGCGGCGAGTGTATTTTCTACATTGGTAGATAGATTACATGGCCCGCTGATTCGCCCATTGTTTTGGTTCTCTGGTCTCATGTATCCTACGAGCCATCTTTCCCTCAGTTATCGCAACGTGCTCGGATACAACCCAATTGTACACGCTGTTGAGCTCACGCGAGCCGGAGACTTTAATGGATATCGGGCCGAGCATGTTGGCATTGCCTATCCATTGATGTGGATTACAACGCTTGCGTTTATAGGTCTCACGTTGGAGCGGGCTGCTCGAAGACACTTGGTGTTATCGTGATTGCCTTGCACAAGATTACTAAGACCTATCCTACGTTGCACGGTGTGAACGTCGTCCTCAATAACATTACTGTCGTATTTCCCGAGCGCCGAAACATTGGGATTATTGGGCGTAACGGAGCTGGAAAGTTGACGCTCATGCGGCTAATTTCAGGGTCAGAATGCCCGGACTCGGGAACGATAGTTCGAAGGTGCCGCGTATCGTGGCCTGTTGGATTTTCCGGTGGCTTTAGTGGGTCCCTAACTGGCGCTGAAAACACAAGATTCGTAGCCCGAATATATGGCATGGACATTGATGCTGTAACAGCGTTCGCCTACGCATTCTCAGAGCTTGGTGAGTATTTCTATATGCCCGTAAAGACTTACTCGTCGGGAATGCGCGCGCGGCTTGCCTTTGCATTAAGTATGGCCATTGACTTTGACGTATACCTTGTCGACGAAATTACAGTGGTAGGAGACTCGCAATTTCAAAAGAAATGTCGCCTTGCCTTTGACGAGAGACGCGATCGTTCTACTCTTATTATAGTGTCACACGACATGGCAACCATACGCAGTTACTGTGACAGCTGCGCTTTGCTTAAAGACGGCCAATTGCACTTCTTTGACACACTTGAGGAGGCGCAAATCGCTTATGAAAGTCAGTGTCCTTAGGTCCGAGTCTCCAACCGGTACTTGAAAGTACAATCGATGGCCGATTTGTCCCAGTCAACAAATAGTGGAGTAATGCCTAAAGCGGGGCTTGAGCTTGATGCTAGTGTGGGTGCCAAACATGTTGTCCGACAACTGAGGCGAAATTGGGCGCGCAGATTCGCTTGGCGCACGTTCTTCTTTGTTGGGTTACCGACAGTTCTTGCAATCATCTACTACGCGTGCTGGGCCAGCAATCAATATGAGTCTGTTGCAGTTATCGCGATACACGGTGTGGAACAAGGCAATCTGTCGCGTTCGGAATCGATATTGGGCAACGCTTCCGGGTTAACCAACAGCGCTCGGGAATTGCTGTCAATTCGTGATTATATATTGTCACATTCGATGTTTGAGGCGATTAATCCGAGTGACCGATGGATTCGACATTATCAGAGTAGAGAATGGGATGTGTTTTCCAGACTATCAAGTCATACAACCAAGGAACAAGCTTACAGATTCTATTTGACTAAGGTTGATACAGAGTTTGACTCATCAAGCGGTAATCTGACCTTGCGCGTACGTGCATTTGAATCGAATATGGCCAAAGAACTAGCCGAAGCTATCTTGGAGAATGGCGAATCAATGCTCGATGAACTGTCCAATAGAGTGTACAAAGATTTGCTCCGAAACGCGGAAATTCAGCTTGCTCAGGCAAGGGAGAGCCTAATACTCGCCAGACGCCAAATGGCGGAAGTATTGCGTCGGAATTCGGCTGGGGATGCTGGAAATGCCGGCGTTGGAAGCGTCGCTAAGCAATCGCCAGGAATTCTTACCAGCAGCCGCTCATTGACTCTTGATGCACGCAAAGATCTCGATGAATTGAATGACAGAGCTCGCCTCGAGCTGGACTTTGCAGAAAGAGCCTACGAATCTTCGATTTCCGCAATTAATGAGATCCGTGCTTACGAAATCCGACGACGTTGACATTTCGTTATCATTTCAAACCCTTCTCTGCCCGACTACTCAACGTATCCGCGCAGGCTAGCATCCGTATTCACCGTATTTGTGTTCAGTTTCTTAATCATGGGAATTGGGACGTTGACGGCGACGGCAGTACGGGAACATGCACGCGTATAGTATGCTCGAGACGAAATCTTGGGCAATTTCGGAACGAATAGACAGGTGGCAACACTTGGCCCGCGAATCGCAGCGATCACCCGATGAAAAATCGCAGAAAAATTATCAAAAAACTGCCGAGAAACGCCCAGGAGCGCGTTTGCGCGCCGGCAGAAACGAGCATTCAACAAGTTGGCATGACATATAAGGCGGCGAAATCATTTGACGCGAATCCTGTCAGTTTACGGTAGGCGAACATGAACGTTCTTCATCATCCAATTGGGAACACGGAACCATTATTCCTAATTGCAGGGCCTTGTGTGATTGAATCACCGGAACTTACCTATGAGACTGCTGCAAGGTTGGTTGAAATAACGAGTCGATGCAATGTGTTCTTGGTTTTCAAATCAAGCTTCGACAAAGCAAATCGGACATCTTACTCGTCATACCGCGGTCCGGGATTAGACAAGGGGCTGACTGTGCTTGAAACCATTCGGTCGAAGCTTAAGATTCCGGTTCTTACGGACGTTCACGACAATACGCCAGTTGAAGAGGTAGCCTCGGTTGTCGACATATTGCAGACGCCCGCATTTCTATCGCGCCAGACGGATTATATTGAACGTGTGGCAAAGACCCAAAAGCCAATGAACATAAAGAAAGCACAATATATGGCGCCGTGGGAAGTCGTACATGTTGTAGAGAAATGTCGCAATGTTGGCAATCAGAATGTCATGGTATGTGAGCGAGGCGTCTGTTTCGGGTATAATGATTTGGTAGCTGACATGCGGTCGTTGGCTGCATTACGCCGCAGCAATTGCCCTGTCATATTTGACGCCACGCACAGTGTTCAACAGCCTGGGCGTTTGGGCACGGTATCGGGCGGAGAACGCGCTATGGCCGCAGTGTTAGCTCGGGCGGCCGTGGCCGTCGGAATTGCTGGATTATTTATGGAGACACATCCAACTCCCGAGCGAGCTTTGAGCGATGGGCCCAATATGTGGCCGCTGGATCAGCTAGAAGAATTACTGACCGTCCTCGTGGAGTTAGACCGCATTGTCAAGAAAACTCGTTTCGTTGAGGCAGCCATCGATAAGTACGTTGCAAGGCTAGTCTTATGTTGCAAATGAATGAATCTGACGCGGTATTTCGTGCCCGAAATATACGTCTGGTAGTTCTAGACGTCGATGGAGTTTTGACGGACGGATCGATATATGTTTCCTCAAAAGGCGAAGCGCTCCAGCGGTTTAACGTTCAGGATGGCTTGGGCATAGAGCTATTAATAAATTCCGGAATTGAAGTGGTTCTATTGACGGCACGCGAGTCACCATCACTTAGGCATCGCGCTAGCAAACTCGGCGTAAACGAGGTCATTGGCGACGCAAAGGACAAATTAGGCGCATTGGTGGATCTCTCAAGGAGAAAGCATGTGCCAATGGAGGCAATATGTTACGCGGGTGATGATTTACTCGACGTACCGTGTCTGCAAACTGCAGGTCTTGCGGTTACAGTGAGCGATGCTAATGACAGCGCCAAGTCTTGTTCGCAACACATCACAATGCGTCAAGGAGGTCAGGGGGCCGTGCGTGAACTGGCCGAGTACATTCTGAGCGCCCAGCGGCAGCTAGAGTCAGCTCAGGACCAAATGATAAGCATGGTTGGCCAACACAAAGCGACTGTTTGCAAGCTTAAGTCAAAGATGGGAATCATAATTCCCTCACGGTTTGGGGCAGTTCGACTTTCGGGCAAGCCACTTCGATTGATCTGCGGAAAACCACTCATCGTGCACGTGTACGAAAATGCTTTGCGAGCCAATGCTGATTTCACTATCGTAGCCACAGATGACTTGAGAATTGCCGAAGCAGTCGAAGCTATCGGAGGTGACGTTGAACTTACATCCTCTAATCATCTCAGTGGTACCGATCGGCTTGCCGAAGTGGTTGAGAAACGTCAAATTACTAAGGACACAATTATAATAAATATTCAAGGGGATGAGCCTTTGCTTGATCCCGCGTTAGTAACCGTTATCGCATCGGCACTTGTCAGTCACCCAACCACTGGCATGACCACGATTGCTTCACCAATTTCTACTTCGCGCGAAATCTTTGATGCAAATGTGGTCAAAGTCGTTATCGATCATCAGGGATATGCTCAGTATTTCTCGCGCGCGGCTGTGCCCTGGCTGCGCGATTCATTTCCGCTGGCGCCCGAGTCTACAGTTCCTGCAGCTTATAAGGACCAGATTTTGCGTCATGTGGGTCTATACGGATATCGTAGTGAGACTCTACTGAGAATTGCGTCGTTACCAAGTTGCCACTATGAGCGAGCCGAGTCACTAGAACAATTGCGTGCTCTCTATTGGGGGATTCGGGTCCACGTATCCGTCGTCGAAGGCAGCCCCGCACGGGGTGTCGACACGGAGGAGGATTTGAAGTTTGTCGGAACAAGTTATCTCAGACAGAATTCACCATTCGATGTAGTATGAGCTGTTTGTCTATCCACTTGGATAGACTGATCCATGATGGGATGAAAACAACTAAGGGCGAATGGCGCGCAATAGTCGCAAGAAGCTAGCACCTAAAACCATTTGAATTTCAACTTCATTGAGCTGTTCGTCTAACAAAGCCTGAACCAGCTTCGGTAACTCTAGGCAAGTTGGCATGTCGAGCGGCGTCGCGATCATACCGTCCCAGTCACTTCCAATTGCAACATGTTGCGCGCCAATGAGATGCACTGCATGTGCAACATGTTTCGCAATTCTGGCCACGCGACCGCCAAGAAAGCCCTTATCTAAGAAGGGACCGTGAAAAAAGACGCCAACGAGACCACCGGTATCAGCTATGGCGCGCAATTGATGGTCGGTCAAGTTCCGCCAGTGATGGTGAACGGCATCTATGCCGGTATGTGACACTAGAATAGGTAAGGACTTATTGTGTAAATGTAAAGCATCCCAAAACGTGCGCGGGGAAGCATGTGCCAGGTCAACGAGAACTCTGCGGGAATTAAGGTGCTCTATAAGTTCGTGACCCAGTGCACTTAGACCGCGGTCGCGTCCGAAGCGCAGTGGTGAGCTAGTGCAACCCAGTGCCGAATTGGTTAAATGTAGGAGCGTCAAACGCAGAATACGCCCGTCACTGATCATGTCCCATGAGTTCCGGTCTTCAATAGCATTTCCACCCTGAATCCCCAGAAATGCCGCATGCATCCTCATGTTTTTGGCCTTCTCATACTCCGAATAGGTTCGTACAACGCGCACGCTATGATCTTGAGATTCAAGAATGTCCGTAAGCTTCCGCAAGTTTTCCGCAAGAGCCTTGGCTCGTCCTTTTTTGCTGCGCCAGGGATTGGTAGTAATGACCCAGGTGGCTCCCGTAATTTGTGCTTCACGGATACGGGGTATGTCCACTTGCCGAAAATAGCGCCCCAGCAACAGGCCCGGTCCATGCCGCCGTTGCAGTTGATATCCGAACATGCGTGTCCAAAGGAAGCTATCAACATGCAAATCGATGATGTCGCTGCTCAAGTAAAGATTGATCGCGTGCTGAGATATTCGTAGCCGACGCGCCCATTCGTTAGGGTCCAAACGACTATTGTTCGAATCTGCGCGGGCCACAATAACCTATTCCTGAAATGGGTATTACATTCTTCACCACATCTGATTGTAGCAGTTCGTGTCGCCGCATAAAGGCCTGTCGTGACGCCGTCAATTGAATCGGGCCCGGATCAATTCAGCCCAGCACAAACGGATAAATTTTGGAGAGCGGTGGCGCCCGACGCGCAAAGAGGGCGATCCTCGCACCTAGAGTCCCTTTGGGACTCGATCCAAATCAACTTCGGACAGCGCAAATCGGATTAATGCGCTACGACTAACTTTAGTCAGCCCCTTTAGCTTGAGTTTAGTAACCATCTCATCAAGGCGCACAAGATCCTCGTTATAAATACTTATGCAGATTACCTTGTAGTGGTTTGGGCGTGGACCGCAATTCGCTGAATCCGAGGAACCCAATGCACGTGCAGAAAAGAAACTGTTGCTAAGAACCTGATCCACATCATCAGTTTGCAGAACTTTACCTGCAGCATATCGAAAATTGTCTCGCTCAATCATGACACGGCACTCTCGGGTGTTTCTGCAAACAATTCAGAATGCTGGGCTTCGCTCAATATCCGCGCTACCACTCTTAGGTAATCACGCGCAGCGGTGGTATCCCCCGCATGTTCAAACAAGGTACGTCCTAACGAGGGGGCCTCCTTAACTCGACTGGCAACTCGAATTGGTTCCAAGCACCGTTCGCCAAAGTGCTCTTTGAGAGTTGCTAACGCGTCGATGCATACGCGGGCTCGACCGTCATAGAATGTTGGCAGGACACCCCAAAGACGGACCGGGTGCGACAACACCCGATTGACTTGTCTTATGGTGCGCAATACCTGTCGTACCCCGATCAGTGATAGGTAGTCACAAGCGACGGGACAAAGCAGCGCTTCGGCAAACACCAAAGCGTTTTGATTCATCAAGGATAGACTGGGGGAGCAATCGACTATAATGTGGTCATAGTTTGCCCGAAGCGGTGCAAGTCGGGAGGCGAGAACTCGGTCGCGCCGCTGTCGGCCGGCGAGGTAAAGTTCGGCAGCGGCTAACGTCTCGTTTGCGGGCAGAACGTCCAAATTGGGACGTGTTTTGACGATGGCCTCGCGTGGATCGTGTCCCATTACAAGTACGTTATAAAGTGTTTTCTCACTATGTATGTCCAATGATACAGCCACATTGCCTTGGGCATCGGCATCAACAAGGAGAACGCGACGGTCGCAGGAAGCAAGCCCCGCCGCAAGGGTGATTGAAGTCGTTGTTTTCGCAGTGCCGCCCTTGTGATTGAATACAGCAAGCACTCGTGGTGCCCCTGCCATATCTCCGGCAATTCGCTGCCAAGTGGTGCTCGGGCGAATTTCGCAACTGTCATCGTTAACTGGCACGGATGGTGACGTTTGAATCGGTGACTGCCGCACGTTGTCTGTAATGACTCCGTGCAAATGCGCTCCTTGTAACGTGCGCAACAATTTGCGCCGACAATCTGCTTTGCAAGCGTGGTATCGGCGGCCGGTGTGATTGATCACTTGCGAGACATACTCAATCGTAAATATCTCTTTGCAAACGCTGCACACAATCTGTTGTGCCTTTTGGTGATTTCGGCTCACGCATTCTAAGGAGCAATAGAATGAAGTGTCGGAACTGGCATCTCCATTGGTCTGTTGTAGCCCACGATACTCGATCTGATAGCTAAACTCGGGCACGAACGGCCGCTCGCACATTGAACAGATGCAAGAATACTCCTGGTTTATCGCGAGACTCATGGATATTCCACTTGTTGATGTCGTTATAGAAGTGCCGCGACACCCATGGCACAAGCGTGAAAGACTGGCCAAATTTTGGGCGATCTTGGAAGCAGATCTGCGTTGAACCGAGCATCTGGCCTGAGCCGCCTAGCGATCTTAAGGCGAAAAAGTTATGGCGCTTGAGTCGAGTTCTCAAAAATTCAGTTGCCTGGGACGGGGCGTAGTAACCAACACAATCAAGACATCGGAACGAACCCGCCGGTAGGAAGCGAAACTCCAACGTATGGGTCGTTGACGGCTACCACTTGGATAGGTGAGCTTGTGGGCCACTACGCCCGCGATGCTGCGATGCCGTCAACCAATTCAATGACGAAAGTGTCGGACGCTCGTTAATAACATTGCCAGTCCGACACGGTTTGCGGCCTCGATAACTTCACTGTCGTTCTTACTGCCGCCAGGTTGCGCAATCGCGGTAACTCCCTTGGCAGCTGCCGCTTCAATACCGTCGGCAAATGGAAAAAAGGCGTCTGAGGCGAGCACACTGCCGTGTGCGAGTGCCCCGGCCTTTTGACAGGCGATCTGTACCGACGTTACCCGTGCGGTTTGACCTCCACCTATGCCCACCGTAACGTAACTTGTTGGCGAGCTGCCTTCACGTGAAAGAACGATCGCATTGCTCTTAACGTGCTTGCAAACCAGCCATGCGAATTGAAGGTTTGCCACTTGTGCGCTTGTGGGTTGACATAGCGTAACGACTCGCCCCTCAAGTACTTCGCTTGCTCCGGTGTTGTCCCGGTCTTGCGCCACGAATCCACCACTGATGCGGCGATACTGCCGCTGCTTATAGTTTGATGTTAGCCATTGACCAGTTGCCAACAGCCGTAATGCTTTTTTGGTCTGCAGTCTTACCAGCGCGGCCTTCGAGTAGCTCGGGGCAATGACACACTCAAGAAAAGTTTCGGACAGCGCATTTGCCGTATCAAAGTCAACGTCGCGATTCAATGCGACGATTCCACCGAAAGCACTCAGTGAGTCAGCATCACGCGCAAGTTGATATGCTTCGAGCAACGAGTTTGCCGTAGCGACGCCACAGGGACTGTTGTGCTTAACGATGACTGCGGCGGGCCCTGGGAATTCGAGAGCGGCATCAAGGGCAGATTCCGCATCGACCAAATTGTTATAACTTAGTTCCTTTGCACCCGTACCCAAACTTTGCGCGAGTGCCAACGTGCCATCGGCAGCTCCCCGTTCGCGATAGAATGCTCCGGTTTGGTGTGGGTTCTCCCCGTATCGCACCGCATAGGCTTTTTCCAAAGCAATTGACGAATAGATGGGATAACCGTCGGCCTCTTCCCGCGCGGATAGCCAGCTCGCTATCATTCCGTCGTACGCACTCGTATGGGCAAAGACCTTGGCTGCCAATCGCTGACGTGTTTGCGCCGTTGTATCACCCTTGTTTTCCAACTCGGCGAGTACGCGTGCGTAATCATTTGGATCACAAATGACCGTGACTCGATCATGGTTTTTTGCGGCAGATCTGAGCATGCTTGGCCCACCAATATCGATGTTCTCGATAAGTTCATCGTAGGTAGCGCCCGATTTCGCAAGCGTCTGCTCGAATGGATACAAATTCACCACGACAATATCGATATATGCACCACCAATTCTCAAAAGATCAGCATCATCAATGCCCTCTCGCGCGAGCAATCCGCCATGTACACGCGGGTGTAATGTCTTGACACGCCCAGACATAACTTCGGGTGAACCCGTGTAGCTCTCAACGGCCGTAACCGGAACACCACCATCAGCCAAAGCCTTTTGTGTGCCTCCCGTAGACAAAATCACAACGCCGCGAGTTGATAAGGCTCGGGCGAAATCGATTAGGCCAGACTTGTCGGACACCGAGATCAAAGCGCGACGAATAGGCATGGAGTCGCACCCCGGTAGTGCGAGTCAGGCTCTGAGTCAACCTTGAGGGGCCGCATCGAGCCTAAAGGACCGGCCTAAGGAATTGTGCCAGGTGTGCCAATGCGCAATTCGGCAGATTGAGCCTCCCATCTCTCGGTGGCAGGTCCAGTCGAATCAGGCGAAATTGCTAAATAAAAGTGACGACATGCAAAATGCTCATGATCCCATGTTGTGCCAGCATAAAGTTGCCGCTGACTCTTCGGATAACGGTGACTGGGGCTCCGTGGGAACAAGTCATGCCGGGCTTAGAACATCGCCTGCCCGTCCGAATCAGATTGTCCCGACGCTTCGGCTCGTTCGGCAGTTTAGAACGTAACTAGCAATGCGCTGAGCGACTGCAATCAAAATGGAATACGAGGATAGATGCCAAGCGGACATAACGAGGGCTCTTATTTTGATGCGACGTCGTTGGGAATGTCGATGTTGGGATACAGTGTGCAAGACGGTCAACCGGACCAGACGGACTGCCCTGGGACAATCGAGTACATCGTATAACTTTGGGGCTATTACGGCACGGGTACACAATATTCGCTTTGCTCGTCGTGGTTGCCTCGCCCACCAGGCACAGCGCCTAAGTAAAATATTGTTTGAATAGGATCCTAGCTCTGACGTTCGATTGTGTTGTCGGCCGAAACCAGGAGCTCCGAGAAGTTGACTCAAAAGCAATAAAACTTGCGCCTTCCGTATGCGAGAGTGCTATACGGCGATTGCGGGCTTGGAGCCTGCACGCGAACTTGCGAAGGGAAGTCGGTGCAATACCGGCGCGGCCCCCGCCACTGTTACCGGGAACAAAGCAACATCACCACTGGGCGACGAGCCTGGGAAGGCGTTGCGGAGAATGATCCGGGAGTCAGGAAACCTGGCAATTTCGCGGGTATCCGGCCAATTCTGAACGGGTACGAGACCGCAGGCGACTCGCGGGGTGTCGAGCGTCCGGATCGGAGCAAATGTCGTCCATGAGGGTCGTCACGATCTGGCATCTCGGTGACCGCATTCGCCTCTAGCGCTTCGCGCGAGTCGCGTAGCATGGAGATGAAAATGAAGCGATTGCGAACGGTGAGCATGATATTAGGATTGTTCTTTGTGCACGTTGTAGGTTGCAGCAGTAACAACAACCCAACGACAAAAGCACCCGACGCCGGGAATTCACTTGGCGGCGCAGACGGCTCTGCACAAGTTGAAGTGCCCAATATTCAAGGTGCATATACTGATAATTACGGACAAGACGTGCAGATAACGGCGAGCACCTGGTTGGCAGGCACGTACCTGTTTCATCTAGAATTGGTCGATAATGCGGGGAAATATGCCATCGCGCTCAACGATACGAACAACGCCTATTATCAGGGTCTTTGGAGCCGCTTTGACTGGAACATCGACAGCAATAACGTCCTAAGATATTGTCAGACTGCCTATGATGCGAGCACAGAACAACAAGCCCTGGACACCGCGCCGGCCAACGCGCAGGATTTCAACGGTGGTTGCGCAGGGTTTGCTTGGTCAATATTGACACCGGTGCAAAGTGCCGACGCTGGCACCGACGCGGCCCCTTAGAAGAAACCAAGCATTCGCGGAGGTAGACCCGTCGGATCATTCCAGCTGTAGTCAGATATTGAATAATGCTGTAAGTCGTTAAATGACAGTCGGTGAATAATCTTCCTCTGCGCGTCGGCAATATAACAGAGTCCGCAGTTGGGCTTGCAAGGACCCACGCTGAGCGTAACCGGTACATCTGCCGATTGAAGAATTGGAACGAATTCATTGGTCGTAATGTCAACGACGTATGCGACGTCGTTGATCAAGGGCGGCCCCAGGTCGCCCAGTTGTGAAGTAAGTATGTGATTTGGATTGACGTAAGCCACTTCGAACCCGAAGGCTCGATTACCAACTTTAGTTGCCGGTATTCGCCACAATTCCACTAATTTTGGCTGAAGCTGGAGACCAATAATGGCGGAGGTGCTGGGGTCCGCGCTGCTGGAACCGTGCCAGCCCCCTGAACAAGCTACCGCCAGACTATTTTCGTCGGGGGCCACGTCAAGGCCGCTACAACCGGACAGGCCGCTGAGCAAGATTTGGTCTACGACCTCGTCGACCTCAGGATCGATCGATGCAATATAGGATTGTCCCGCGTTAAACGCCGGGTCATAATAGGGCAATACTATGTAGACTCGATTCCCGACTGACCTTGCACGATCCGGATGTACGAAGTAGTTTCCACTTTGGGGCAGGGCGCCCGCCAAGTCGATTCGGCCGGTGATGCTTGGAATACTTGGATCGACGATCAACACATCGCTGCCGCCATCAAAAGCTTGCTGACCCGGATTCGCATTCGAGTCGAAACGGGAAACATAGACTTTGTTCGTTAGGATTGGCACGTAATCGTGGGGATTTGCCGAAAATCCAGTAGCTACGGACAATTGTGCGCGCACATTCGCGGTATCGAGGTTCACCCAGGTCAGCACGCTCGTCGGGGTTCGGTCAAGGACGATGATTTCGCTTCCTGAAGTGGACGTTGAAGGGAATGCAATATCACCTCCAAGAGCAGTTGTGAGCTCCGGCGCGTGGCTCGCCGTTGATATTATGGATTGCGACAATACTTGGCCTGATAAAGTCATAAGACCAATATTTGCCGACTGGCTGAGGTCCGTCGCCGCAACGATAAGACCTCGAGGGCATCCTCCGTCCGATTGAACACTCTCGCCAGCATCGCCCAGGCCCGATTCGTCGGGCCGAATGACAGGCACGTCGCACGCTTGAATCAACCCAAACAGCAATAGCAAAACAGCTTTCATGGTCGCCTTTCCCAATCGAATTCAGCGCCAAGCATCAAAGTGCGCGGTGGCAGTGGATAGCCGACCATGTCAAATGTTGGCTGGTCAAAAAGATTGTAGATGCTAGCTCGGAGTGAAAGGGGAATTCTTGCAAACATAATATTTAGGCTCAGATCAAACGTTGTACTGTGCGGGATTATTATTAGCCCCGCCGCATCTTGGTAGCGAGAGCTTCGATGCGATGCGCGCAAGGCAATGCTGGCCCGTGCCAGGCCAAGAGTCCTTGGCACGTCGGATGTATGAATGTCCAGGGATCCGTCCGCCACAAGTCGAGATCGAAACGGAATAATGTTGTTCTTGAGTGATCTACCGGGCGTATCGTCGCGAGGATCAAGCAAAGTAACCCCGGACTCAACGTGAATTGCAGAGATGAGTTCGAGTCCGAGGGAAGTCTCCAGACCCTGCAGCTGCGCCTGTCCCACGTTGTATGGCTTTATTTGGCCAAAGCTCGAGCGTTGCCAACTTACGAGTTTGTTGATGTCTTGACGGAATGCGTATGATTCAACAGCGATGGTGGCGCGATTTCCTCGCGTCGCGTATCGCGTACCAATATCGCGATTGAACCCCTTTTCAGCCATTAGGGATGGATTGCCCACAACGAAAGCTGATGTCCCGTATAGCTCACCCAGTGTTGGTGCGCGCGCGTAATACCCCCAATTGGATAGTAACAACCAACCATCTAACAGTTCCAAAGCGCCGCCCAGCCGCCCCATTGGATACGTTGCTGAAGCGTCTTGATTAGTCGATTGCGTAGCTTGGATATCGAGACGAGCGGAACCTTGAAGCGTTACGGGTTCCAACGGCTTCCATTGAATACTTGAGCCAATGGTTCCTTCGTGACGTCTGGCATCGACCGATATCAATTCAGGTCGCGCGATATTGAGAGTCTCATTATGCGCCGCGCCCATCGCACTAAGCGCAAATTGTTCAGCTATTGGCCAAAGAAACTCGACCCGCTCCGAGACGCGATTGGACGTTGACGACAAGCTGGCAGCACCAAGACCCAGTTCAAATGCGGGATCGTTGAGCATTACTGTTGCCCGTTGAAAGCTCGTTGCGCTGGACAGTCAACAGGGCCTGCTGGGTAAACAACCAACGGATACGCGGGAGGATGCGGCTAAGAGTTCGCGATCAACTTGCGCCCGGGCATGCTCCGCCGGGATTGCAGCTAACCCGGTAATTCCCTGCTCACGATCGAAGACATTGGAAATCAGGACAATTTGGCCCAAGTTCGGGAGCGTCATACGCCCGATGGCCCAAGCATCGGTCGTTGTTTGATCGGCGTTTTTGCGGGTAACCCATCGATCGTCAGCGGTTGTAAATGCTGTCCCGCCGTTGTCGAGGTAACTATAATTATTGACTGATGACTCGCGTCGCGTGGCTACTAATGCACTGGTCTGCTTCGAGCCTTGACCCACAGCGCCATACACTGACCGACTGTCCCAGCTGCCTGCCGTGACACCTGCGCGCAACTCGGGACCCTTCGGGTATCGAGGTTCGAAGAATACGGCGCCGCCAATTCCTAGTGTTTCCGTGTCGGATGGACTGTGCCCTCGATAGACTTCGACTCGATCTAGCATCCAGAGCGGTATCGTTGATAAATCGGCTGTGCCGGAGAGATCGTCGTTCAGTCGAACCCCCGCCAAGTAGACCGGTGTTTGAGCGCTCGTTGTACCGCGTAAACTTGCCGTGGCAAGATCGCTACCCCCTCCGCTGCGCTGAATTTGAACACCCGGTACGCGACCCAATGCCGCGGCGGCATCGGCACCAGGGGAATCTAAATCGCTTCGACGCAGGACCGTTGACGCGGCTGCCACGTCACGACTGGAATGTCGATCGACTTGATCGCCGCTTACAACGACTTCCAATTCATCTTCGGCGCAGGCTATCGGCGAGTTTAGTGACAATGCCAATAGAAACGAGCCCGCCAAGCCCCAACCCAGGTGCCTAACGTACCGGACGGCGACATGTTTCAGTCGTTGGTCTGGAGTTTTAGGCATTGCGGCAGATTCGCAGGCGCCAGCTGGATCAGGGCGCCACATTCAGCAGCCCTACTGCTTCGAGGTCAAAACCCGCACTGCCCGAAGTTGGGTATGGGTCGTACACTTCCCCGAGACTGACGACGTCCGTGGTATCGTCAGTAGCAGGTCCCAACGCTTTGTCGGGTGTCTGCCATTCCGCGGTTACATTTACTCCGTAATTGATTGCGAGTACTTGGGTGGCCCAAGCTTGAAAGCGTGTGTCATCCTTTGAGATTGCTGTCGATCCGGCTTGCCCTGCAGCTGGCGCGAAGGATGCGCGAACTGAGTATTTCTGCATAAATTCTAAGGCCGCGGGGCAAGCCGTAGCTGACAATTGAGCGAACCCCGTCAAGTCTGAGGGATCTGCCGGTAAATTCACGTCAGTTGCGGCAATCCAAACATCCGGTAATGTTGAGTCTACCGTGCCTGTGCCTACCGACAGCCCATCATTTGGATTGGCAAATACCGGCAGCAATTCACCCATCGGTACCGCCTCGAGTACGGGAGCATAGGGGCTGGTACATGACGCAAGTGATGGCGATTGCGGCGTAATGATCAGCGGGATCTGAGCCTCACCGTCGGAAACGGCTGTGTCGTCCGCATCTTCGTCTATGAATTCTGCGTCTCTGGAGTTGAACAAGTCCATTCCAGAGTCGCTGCGTGACAGACTCTTGTGACCGGAGTCGTTACACGCCGTAACCGTGACGTGCAAAACAAATCCAAAAAGACCAACAATCCAAACTTTCATACCGGAACCTCCGCGAATCAACCGTTGCGAAGGACCACGTCGTGGGCTTTATGACCCACACGAACCTAACGTCGGGTATTCCGGCTTGCGCATCATCCTACTACCGGCGCCTTCCCGCGGCCTTTCGGCCGCAGTGGCAATTTGCCGGATTCGTCCGCGCTTACGGCGGCGGGACCGCGTCGGCATTTCACCGAGCTTCCCCGTTCGTAGGCTCTTACGTCGTCTAGTCGTTGCTTTTTTAGCAGCGACGTCAGGTTTGGTCAATGCTGGTTCTTCTCGATTAATTTATGCGACACCGGCCTACCCGTGTCAGCCGCACAGTCGAAGAAGAATTTCAAGTCAGCAGCCAGGGGTGAAACGATTTCTAGTTCCTGCAGAGTGAAAGGATGCGGCATCTGGTAACGATGAGCGTGCAATGCGTGGCGCGGTAGCTCGAGTAATTCCAAGTCGGCTGCAGTCAACTCGCCATCCGCAGCGCGTGCCAGGAAG
This sequence comes from uncultured delta proteobacterium, assembly GCA_963835565.1. GTDB lineage: Bacteria > Myxococcota_A > Polyangia > Polyangiales > Polyangiaceae > FEN-1139. The sequence goes on along the minus strand of CAWIGY010000045.1, from coordinate 80,852 downwards.
CGTTCATTGGGGCCGTACAGCTTGTCACCAACAACAGGACAACCAACGCTCGACAGATGTACGCGAATTTGATGTTGGCGACCCGTATGAAGCTCACAGGCTACCAGTGCATAGCGTCCTCGGGTTTCCAGTACCGATACGACGGTTTTTGCTTCGAGTCCCTTCCCTTGCGGCGCGAGACGCATTTTGACTCGCAATGGATTGGCGGCATCAACTTCCAATGGCGTTTCGATAACGCCCTCGGGTGGCGTACCCCAGGTAAGCGCCAGATATGTTTTTTGGACTGGTGCGGCAACCCTTGCCCGTTTTTCTAAGGCGATGCGCTCACTCCTGCGCATTTGCAAGAACGTCGCATTTTCTGCAACGACCATTGCTTGAACACTGCGATCCTCGAGCAGTCGCTTGAACGCCCGCTCAGCGGGTCTGGATTTCGCCACCAAAATGAGCCCACTCGTCTCTCGATCAAGGCGATGAATGAGCGAAAGAAACTTATTGGGTCGCTGAATCTCGAGACGCTTGATGAGCGTGCTGTGGTAGTAGCGTGCGGTCGGATGCACCGCGACAAAGGGCGGCTTGTCGACAACTAGCAACCATTCATCTTCGTACAAAACAATAAGCGGAGAATCTTCCGATTCTTCCTCGATTGGTAGACGCCACAAAATGACGTGTTGATCTGCTTGAACACGACTATTGTGGCGGAGTCGAATTCCGTCGGGCGAATATGCACTCTTCTGAATTATTGCCCTCGCTCGCGTGCGGCTCGTGTTGCGCAATTGCAGTTTTATAAATACATCGAGGCGAGTTCCGGCGAATTCTGGGGGTACCCGTATTACCCTGCGGATAGCGTCGTCGGGCACATCTTTCGGGCGCACCGTGCCCACGGGAGCTTCAGCAAACCTACTGGAGCGATGGGCTCGCTGTTCGTCGGAACGTTCGCTGGGGTCCGAGCGCAAATCAGTGTATCTCCGTGCCAATGCCACGGTCAGTAAAAATCTCCAACAGTAGAGCATGTTGACGGCGCCCATCTATAATGTGCACTTTTTCGACGCCCCCATCGACGGCATCCAATGCGCAACGCACTTTTGGAACCATCCCATCAACGATCGTTCCCTCAGCGATTAGACGCTCGATTTCACCGGCGCGTAGCGTTGCGATCAGCTGTTTGTTCGAATCGAGGACACCTTCGACGTCCGTCATTAACACGAATTTGGCCGCGCGTAGCGCCGATGCCACGGCTGCCGCCGCCGTATCTGCATTCACATTAAGGGCTTCCCCGTTTGGGCCGACGGCGATTGGGGCGATAATGGGAATAAAACCGTCGCTCACCAGCCTTTCCAGCAAGCCCGAGGATACCTGAGCAATATCGCCAACACGTCCCCAATCGACTTCAACAGTCGTTCCATCGGCGGCCTCGGACTTTGCTACTTCAATCCGATCTGCCCGCATAAACTGATCGTCTTTTCCAGATAGTCCAACGGCGCGCCCGCCAAATTTGCATATATTGCCGACGATATCCTGATTGATCGAACCACCGAGGACCATCTCGACGACGTCCATCGTTTCATCATCGGTAATTCGCAGCCCTCCCGAGAACCGAGAAGTAATGCCGAGGCGAGCTAGAGTTTGATTGATTTGAGGGCCTCCGCCATGTACAATTACGATGCGAATTCCTACATAGCGCAACAGGCACACATCGCGCGCAAAGCTCTCCTTCAGGACCACATCAGCCATCGCGTGGCCACCATACTTAACAACGAAGGTCCGCTCGTGAAAACGCCGAATATAGGGCAGCGCCTCATGCAACACGGCAGCTTTGCTTACCAGCTCGTCCATGAGTGGCGAGGTTAGTCCATGCTAGGGCGCCGGCCAGCGTCTTTGATGAATATCGGAGCCTTTCGCCGCTGTTTGGCCCCGCCTGCTTGGCGCCCAAAAGCCCGGCCAATCGGGGTGTTGGCTCGAAGAATTCGCGACGCCCTTGGCGGTCCGTGGTAGACGGGCCAGAAATGGATGTCTTGTTGGTTTCTTCCGAATTTGCGCCTTGGGTCCAAAACAGTGGGGTTGCCGAAGTGGTAGCTTCATTTAGTAAGACGCTGAAACAAGTTGGCCATTCGGTAACTGTTGTAGTTCCGTATTCAATCGCCTATGAAGCCGCTGGGCTATTGTTGGCAAGGCGGCTCACTCCACTAAGAATTGAGGGGCATGGCAGCCTGACGGTATTTGACACTCAGCTCACATCGGGCGTAAGCCTCACGCTTGTATCCCTTGGATTAGAAACTAACGGTCAAAATAGCATACTGGCGGCGGTGCTTTTCGGCCGAGCCGTAGCTGCTTTAGTCAAGGAAAGAAGCGAGCTTGGTTCGCGTGCCGATATAGTTCACGTGCACGACTGGTTTGGAGGTCTAGCGGGTTTGGCACTGGAACTGCTGGGCGGTTCTCGGCCACCCGTAGTGCTGACGGTCTACGATATCAATCAACCGGGTATGTTCTCTTTGCCGAGTGAATCCAGATCGTTGCTTGGACCGTTCGGTGATATGCAGCAATTGACCGTGGGAAGCGAGTTGAACATCTTGGCTGCAGCCATGCGAACTGCAAGTCGCGTTACGACTGTCAGCGATTCGTACGCCGGTTTGCTTGGCAATATCGCCAGTTCAGGAAATGTGGCGCACGTTGCTCATGAGCTCAAGTTCCCGGTGCTAGGAATACCTGGAGGCATTGATTACGCTCGCTTTAACCCGGCTATCGATCCGTTGTTGGTGGCGCGTTATGACGCAGAAGATTTTTCTCAGAAAGGAACTTGTAAGACTGCTCTACAGCGCGAGCTCGGTCTCGAGCTCGACTTGAATTGCCCAATGCTTCTAATTCCTGGACCGCTCACAGGCGACACTGGTGGACAATTGATCTTTAACAGCCTATTGAGACTCATCGATCAACCGCTGAGTCTCGTTGTCATGGTGCAATCAAGCGACCAAGTATCTATTGCAAGTGCAGCTGAGCGCCTCGCCGAACAATGGCCAAAGCGATTGGCTTTGTTATCAATGGATACTTCTCAGGCCTTGCATCGCGCAATTAGCGCAGCAGACTTTGTTTTGCTTGCGGCGCAGCCATCGCCGCTGGAAACTCGCCACATGCTGGCGCAACGATACGGAGCCTTGCCCGTGGCCATCGCAAACGGAGTATTGGCGGACACCTTGGTCGATTGCGACGCGAAGCTCGAAACCGGTTACGGATTTTTGTTTGCCACGCCGTCGGTCGAAGATCTTACTGGCGCCGTTGCTCGTGCCGTGACGGCATGGGGACACGCAGAGTTTGGTCAACTCCGCCGTCGAACGATGCAAAGAGATTTGAGTTGGGAACGTCCGGCACGGCGCATGGTACAAGTGTACCGTCAAGCGCTGGGAACCAGTTCGTAAACCCTTTGGCGACCTTAGAGCCCTTTTCGATGGCTTGGACCGCCATTGTGGCGCGCCCTTCGTGCGCAAAAGGGCTCTGCTTTTGTGGGTAAGGGGTAAGGGCATTCGCCCCTCTCTCCTCGGTTCGCTCGTCGATTTACCCCAAAATCCGCTTTCGCGGATTCCTTAGAGCGATTTTCCGTTTCCCAGTCCATAATTGTGAAAAACGCTCTAAGGCGAAAAGCGGCGCGGCCCAGATACCGGTATTTGAACCAGGTCAAGCGCACGGGACCACCAGCATAGGTGCAGTACGCACAACCCCAGAATCGTGAGCTGGTGTGCAAGTATTGCGAAGACAACGTGAATTGACCCCGGCGAGCCAACGGAAGGTAGGCAAAACTCCACGATTACTGGGCCCACGATTGCGGGAGCAGACCACGCAGAAGCGGAAAACATGCATTTGCCGAATTGGTTTCGCAGGCAACATATCGCGATCGAATACGATCTAATGGTTCCTAATTCAGCCTTGGTGGCCACCGCACGCGCAAGATCACTGGTAATAACGGTCACAAAAGCCACAAAGATCGCAATTGCAACAAGAAGCGCGAGGGCAGTATCCGAGCCATGTTCGCCCGCAAAGGGGTAAACGACGGCAGGTATCAATGGATACATGAACAGGGAGAAGTAGATTATCGCAGCCAAAAATAGCCAGTGCGTAATCGCGATGCCAATTATGCTAGGTATTACTCGAACGGATTTGCGCATCCCAATTGGCCATTTCGTTTCTTTGGAATCCACAAGAGCCACCAGCACTATTGCTGAAATTATGCTCCCAATGAAAATCAAAACCACGCCGAAAAGCGCATAGATACGTGCAAGTTGAAGTAATGTGTGTTCCTGTTCGGCAACAATTCGAAGAAGAAGCGATGCTCCGGGTGCGGATAGCTCGTGATCCCGGTTCGGATGAGCCATGACGATTTCAGGAGCCACTAATTTGGCCCAACTCCAGCTTAGCCCGATCGCCAGGACTGTGCGAAGTGTGAATACGATAAGAACCAACATCGGACGGCGTAACAGCTGCTGAAAGGGGCCGTGATTTGCCGTCATGGCATCACAGCACCCAGCAGCCAGCCAGCAAAATACACGAGCTGGTCGAGCAAAGCGATTGGTTTAGGAGGTTCAACTCGCCACTGGACGTTGTTCATGCGGGAGGATTCAACTTCAATCCTGTTTTCGGTATCGATGCTGACATTACTTGCAGGAACATCTGCTGCGATACTCAGACTCAATTCCGAATTAACATCGTCCCAATTGCGATAAATCACCCGGCCCGATTCGAGCGTTATCGACACCTGTACCGGAAATCTAAGTGTGCCGCTCCGCTTCAAGATCACCGAGTTTATCCAGCGGCTCTGGGCTACTTGCTCGACTCGACAGTTGAGTTACGGAATAGTCAACCCATCCGCTCGAAAACAGAGCCGTTCTCAAATTTTGGGCCGCAGACGACCCCATTTCGGTCTGGATTGCATTAATTAGAGATTCCGGTGTGGGGTGCGAATAGCGTTCAGACATCGCATATCGAAATAGCGCTCGTCGCAGTTCCGCCTGCCCATACACGTTAGCCAGGGTGTTCAAAAGGACGGCGGTTCGAGCGTAAACAGTGGCTGCCATTGAAGAAAATGTGGAAAAATCGGAGGCTGGTCTGGCTAGGGCCCCAGCTTCGTTTCTTGACGTGGCGATTGCGTCCGCGATTGCAGTTGCCGAGACCGTGACGCCAAGACCAGAGAAAGCCGAGCCTTGATGAAACATGGACGCAAGTCCATCGAGTTCAGCCCACGAAGCAAGCCCCTCGTCCAATACCGGAAAGCGAGACTCGTCGTTGGCGATTAGTCCATAAAACCACTGGTGAGCCAATTCATGCAGCGTGACCGCAGCCAATGACCGAAACCCGGACCAGGGCAAATACCAAGGGCCCCCAGTTACGATAAGACCTGGGTATTCCATCCCGCCAGCGGGCGCAGCGACATCAGGAGGGTGAACCGCAATGAGTTGACGATAGGGATACGGGCCAAAAAGTTTTTGATAATGCATCAAACCAAAGCTTATGATGTTAAGCTCTTCTACCGCATTTTGTGAATGCCCAGGGGGAGTATACAAAAGTATTTGAATACCGTCTGAGTCGCGCTCCGATATAACAAATCGATTCCAAGCGAAAAAGGCAAAATCGTGTGCATTGCTCAGTTGAAAGCGTCGTGTCGCGCGGCCATCATGCTGCTTCAAAACCGTGCAATCGCCGGGGGCTGCTACTGTAAAGTCCTCGGGTGTATCGATAATTAGATCGTAGTTTCCGAAGTCTGCATAGAATTCGGAAAGAGGTTCATACGAAAAGTGTCTCCAACTGCCATCTGTCTCGAGGCGAGCCAGTTTTGGAAACCACTGAGCAACCGCGTAGAAGTTCTCGACCCACCCCATGCGCTCGACGATGAAGGGAAGATGTGTCACAAACTGTACGTACAGATTGAGGGTGTGACCGGGCAATAATGGTTCGGGCAAAGGCACGCGTCGGTCCGTTGCGTCTTCCGGATCTCCCGGAGTAGTCGCATCAGAATTCTACCAAATATCCGGGCCATCAGGGCCCCCAATGTAAAGGTGAATTACCTCAAGGTTGCCTGGATTGAAGAGTTGGGCTCGATTAGCGCGCCTCGAGGTATTGGCAACGCGCATGAATCTGGTTCTTTCGTGCGAAAACGCATTAGGATAGAGATGAAACCACAATTCATTCTGAGCTATAACACTTCTATTGGTGAAGCGAATGGTGCCGCTCGCGTTTATGCTGTGAGTTTCAGTATTCAGCCGTGCGGATAGTTGATATGACGCAACGAGCTCGGGCGGGTGCAAGACTCGCAAATCAGCATGCGCTGATTCAGGCGTAATTGCGCAGAGCCAAACCGCCAGGCGCAACAGAAACCCCAAACGGGTTCGATTGTCCAGCACAGTTCACCTAGAACTGAGCAGGATCGCTCGTTGTTCGCGAAGTGTGACTAGAATCCTCAGCGCATCCAGTCGCGACATGCCAGAAATGTCGAGAAGTTCTTCGATCGTGGATACTCCATCGACAAGCGACAATAGAAAGCCGGCTCGATGATCTAGGTTGAGCCAACGCAATTCCTCGGGCGGCAGAACAACGCCGATAACTTGGTCGAGGCCGCCCAGACGTGAAAGGTACATTTGAGTGAGCACGTCCCTGCAGCTTGTTGCATAGCGTTGAGCTTCGAGATCGGATTGGTCGGAAGCAAGCAGGCTTTCCGCAATCTCGAGTGCACCCGAGAAGTCACCCATTGCGTAACGATCCTTCATCAACGGTCGCGAAGAATCTTCGCTGGGCGGCAAAGTAACTACGTTTACGGGATCCGCCTCCGTGTGACGATGGGGATCATCATCGGAGGGCGCGACTGTGGTTTCGAATGATGTTGATAGTTCGGGCGGTTCAGTGGGAGTTAGATATTTGTCTGGATGGTTTAGGTCCATTTCGGAAATATCAAGAGCCAGTGGGTCCAATTGATGGCTTTGAGGTGCCAGCGATTTTGCCAACAAGCCAAGATCCGGGCTGTTCGAAGTGCGCAGAGATGGAGGCAGCCCGTATGCCTGAATGTTTCTTGCTGAGCCTCGACCTTGCGGCATGGTTGGAGGACCAGATCGCGCCACCCGATTCCATGGGGGTGACGAACTGGGCGGGGCTTGTTCAAGCTCCTCTCGTTCAACCTGAGCCATGGCGCGCGCCACGAATTGATCCATTGGAATTTCAGGCACCGCCGTGGGACGATCACCTTCGTCAATCTTCGAGGTCCAACTCCAACGGAGAAAGCGACGGCCTGTCTGGACGATTACCTTGCGCCGTCAAATCGTCATCCCAACTAAAGTCGAGCTCACCGAGTTCCGGTGGTAATGAACTGGGTCGCAGCGAATCAAGCTTATCCAGCGTGTCGAGCGGAGCTCGACCGAGGGGTGGCTTAGATGAGTGGCGCTGATCGGCAGACATTGGTTTGGTGTTTGAGGCAATCGACTGACTATGATTTATGTGCCCCTTGAAACAACTCCTCTGAACATGCGAATCGTCCGCTCCAGCATGTCAACTTGCTCACGGACTGCTAGGGTATCCTTGCGTTGAACTGCCTGACGCGCACGTTCCACAACACTGCGAGCTTTTGCCAAAGCGTCGCGGCCAAAATCTGATGCGCCCACCACGCGTTCGACAACTGGAAACATGGACTCAACTTCGGCCATTAGAGTTTCCGCTCGCTGACGTTCCATTTCGAAGGCTTCGTCAGTTCGGCGCTCCACCATGTAATCTTGAGCGTTCTGCATCATGTTTCGAATTTCGTCTGATGTGAGTCCACTCGTGGCGGTCACTTGAATAGACTGTGCCTGTCCAGTGTCCATGTCCTTTGCGCTCACACTCACGATACCGTCGGTGTTAATCGCAAAAGTGACTTCAATTTCCACCTGGCCTTTGGGTGCCGATTTCAGCCCGGTCAACACAAATTCACCGAGCAATTCATTCTCATCGGCCTTTTGACTTTCGCCCTGCATGACCAAAATCTTAACTGCAGTTTGATTGTCGCGGCTGGTGGTGAATATCTTGGCGCGACTTGTTGGAACAGTCGTGTTCTGAGGAATAAGCTCTTCGAAATGGCTCCCCACGGTCATGATACCAAGATCATGGGGCGTCACGTCCAGCAGCACCATTTCGTGACGCTCCTCGACGAGTGCGGCACCTTGAATGGCTGCTCCTAGTGCCACAACTTCGTCGGGGTGAACGCCTTTGCCCGGCTCCTTTCGGAACAACTGCCCGACGGCACGCTGTACAGCAGGCATCCGAGTCATGCCTCCGACCAGTATGGTTTCGTCAATTTCACCAATCTTTAGCTTCGCCTCTATGAGTGCTTGTTGCGTAATTTGAATCGTTCGTGCCACGAGATCCGCAGTTAACTCCTCCAGAATTTGGCGTGACAATGTGCGCTGAAGATGTAGCGCCTCATTTCGGCCCGTGGAGATGATGAACGGTAGGTTTATTTCAGTTTCCACTACACTTGAAAGCTCGCATTTAGCCTTTTCTGCTGCGTCACGTAGTCGCTGTAACGCCATTCGGTCTTGTCGAAGATCAATGCCTTGCTCTTCGTGAAAGCCCTTCACAAGCCAATCAATGACTCTGCCGTCAAAGTCTTCACCTCCGAGAAATGTATCGCCAGTGGTTGCAATAACCTTAAAAACACCGTGTGAACCAATTTCTAGAACGCTTACGTCAAAAGTGCCGCCTCCTAAATCATAGACTACTATCGTTCTATCAAAACCTTTCCCAAATCCATACGCAAGCGAGGCAGCCGTCGGCTCGTTGATAATTCGGATTACGTCGAGGCCAGCAATCTGCCCCGCGTCCTTGGTCGCTTGGCGTTGATTGTCGTTGAAATACGCAGGAACTGTGACTACTGCCTTGCTCACGGGAGCACCTAGATAGTCTTCCGCGATAACTTTCATTTCCTGCAAAACCATTGAACTGATTTCCGGAACGCTAAACGTCTTTTCTCGAAGTCTGATTCGGACGTCGCCGTGCGGTCCTTCGATAATTGCAAAAGCGCTCGCGAGCAGGGTGTTTTTTACCTGGGGCGAAGTCCATTTTCGTCCGATCAGTCGCTTTGCCGCATACACTGTATTTTCCGCATTAGTTATAGCCTGCCGTTTTGCAATGTGACCGACCAACCTTTTTCCGGCTTCGGTCACTGCTACAATGCTCGGCGTCGTTTTGTAACCACCCCGATTTGGAACCACCACGGGCGCGTCACCCTCCATCACTGCGACGCAGGAATTAGTGGTACCTAGATCGATTCCAATAACACGCTCCATGAGTACCTTTCTGCTCTAAGTGCCGCTACGCTCGAGGCGACGGCGCAATTCCCGAATGCTATCATCGTTTGGTGCCAGTCGAGCTGCTCTATCTAGCTCGGCCGAAGCGCTGGCATTTAGTTGTGCTTCCAAGTAGATTTCCGCCAAAAGAGCGTGCAATAGGGCACGTCCAGGCGCAATTTCAATTGCCTTTTTAGCCATTTCGGCGGCAGACCGAAGATCCGTCTTGCCTTGCAGGGCACAGCGTGCGGCGCGTTCCCACAAGTCGGCGCTTGGACGCGATTGTGCGGCATGTGCGAAGTTCCGACTCGCTTCTGCGAGGTGCCCATGCTCCTCTTCGTACTTTGCTTGTTCAAGATATCGATCAGCCAGCACCGAGTTTGCTTGCAGCTGGACTTCGGCAAGATGAGTCGCAATCGAGGTATCATCTGGCGCCAGGCGCTGTGCTATACGCAATGCGTCGCACGCAGATACCGGATCATTTTGACCTAGTGCGTCCATAGCTGCTTGCAGGTGTGCCTTTAGCTTTAACTCTCGCGCATGTCGCAGCCGCGATTCATAATGATGCCGTAGACCGTCAACTGCCGCCGTTAAGTCGGGACTTGAAGAGCGAGCTGCCGCTGCGGGAACTGCTGAGGTTACTCGGGGGCCTGACGCAGAGCGTCTGAGTGCATTAGCGAGTGCCTGGCGACGTTCGTGTTCTGTAAGCACTCTGACATTATGCGTGCCCGTCTGAACCACGTGAGGAGCAGGTGCTTGTGACCCAGCAACTATGGGAGGCGAACTTGACGAAGCAGAATCGGCAAGACGCATAAGTTCTGCTTCCAGTCGATCCAGCTCGTCAGGAGTGACATGCATATCCAACGCACGTTGAAGATCGGCAACTTGCTGCTGACTCCTCAAATAGGCATCGTATTTGTCGCGCGTATCTTGCCGTGACAACACGTCATAAGCTTCGGTAATGCGCGCGAAGCACGCGCCAGTCTTTTCGCGAAAATGCCCGATGTTTTTGCCAAAATACTTGTCCGGGTGAATCACTGCCACAAGCTCGTAATAGGCGGCTTTTATGTTCTTGCGATCGGCATCGCTGGTTACGCCGAGAACTTCATAGTGATTCAAGGAATCGATTCGATAAAACCGGTCCAAGATTAGACGTCGCTTTGCAATATCTAAGTCGAAGTCACCCTCGAGTTCGGCGTCGTCATACGGAGGCGGACCTGAATAGGCCACGGTACGCACGCCGGAGGCCCCAGGCGGTTCACCCGGAGTGTTTGCGTGGGTATTCATGGGTAGGTTGAGCCGAATGCGGCATGGTTGACTGGTTGCCGGCGGGACTTCCCCGCGAAATGATGGCACCGAGTTCTTCCAGGCGAACCAAAGCATGCTGTACCCGCTCTTGCGGCAAACCAGTTGCGAAAACAATATCTCGTTGACTGCTGCGTCCGTCCACACGGGACAAGACAAAAGCTTCTTCCGGCCCAATGGCAAGTTTGAGAATATCAACGCCTTCCACGAGGCGCGGTTTGATTGCGTCGGGTGCCGTGTTCACGAGCGTCAAAACATTCTTGAGCTTCCTCTGCAGTCTACGCTGACCCCCGTCGCTTCTCCAAGTGCTGACCTAATGTAACGCCTCGCTCGGCGTTGAGTTGACGGAACACTGGGCATGACGTCTTGGTAATGTCCCGCGAATAATGTTGATTGCTGTGCCGGCAGGCCGGATGGATCGGCAATACGGCCAACGGGTTGGATTCATGGTTCCTTTGCATTCAAAAGTGCTAACGGGAGTCGGGTTCTGGCAGGATGAGCGCCCGACAAACCGTGCGTCCGTGAGGCATCCGTGAATCGAATTGTAACTTTTGCGTTTGTTGTGCTCCTGTCTTTGAATGCATCGGCTTGTCGTCGTAACCGCTTCCCGCTGCGGCGGTACTTTTTTGGACGCGCCCGCGTTGCAAAGATTGTGGTTGCGGATTCCAAGCCCGCAGACGAGTGCCGCTCCTCCCGTGGGGGCTGTAGCCCAGGTGGTCGTCACGGAGCAAGGCGAATTAGCGACAGCCGAAATGGACTGGTATCCGTGGATCAAGAATTCTACTTCGGGGCGTCCCAAGGCCCAATCGGCTTTGAGACAACGCTTTGTTGATCCCCAGGGATATCAGCGTATCGCTGTCAATCCAGAGACGCTCGGGGAATGGTTGCGCTTCCTCCCAGTGGCGGCGCCCGGCACGGTGGTGACTGACATCAACGGAAAAGCCGCAGTTGTAACATTGGCGGGGTTTGTTGCCGCAGTGGTGGCGATCGACATGCACGCTGAGGATTCGGCAGATGCGCTGCTGCGATTGCACGCTGAATGGAGATTCTCCAAAGGCGACCGCGCCACGATAAATTATGCCTCAAATTCAGGGCGTCTAATGCCGTTTAGTCGGTGGATTGCGGGTGAGCGAATCGTCCTAAAAAGGCAGGACTGGGATTGGGCCGTCAAAGCTACGCCCCTGGCCAACCCAACCTATGCCGACCTTCGCAATTTCTTGGATGCTGCCTACCAATGGACGGATCCTCGCGCGCTTGCCATCCAAGGTAAGGTACTCGACTCCTCCGACGTTGCGCCCGGAGACTACTTTGTACATGCGGGCAAGGATCCAACGTTAGTCATAGTGCTTGACGTCGCGAAAAACGCTGCCGGTGAGCCCGCACTGCTGCTTGGTCACGTAGCGGCGCCCCATCAATATATGTACGTCATGCGTGCCTCGAATGAAAGCGCTTGGTTCAAACCGCGCCCCAATCGAGAAATCGCCGCACCCGGTCTAAAGCCCTTCGTGTGGAAGGAGCACCATCGATTGCCCCGCGCGATGATTGGAAAGCCATTTAGAGATGGGTCGGGGCGACGCACGCGTCGCCCCGAACGCAATCCCGAGATTATTGCCGTTTCAGAACCACCGTGTAATTTACCTGACCTTGGTCCTGTTGCAAAGCAAGCGTGCCTGTCATTGTCTGTTGAGTGTCATCCAGAGCTGCGTCGAGCGTGACGTCGTCCGTGCCTGACAAATTAGTAAGCGCGCAACTGGTTGCATCGCACACACATTGCAAGCCGCAAAGAGTTAGGCGCTCGCACGGGAACGGCGCATTTGCGCTTTGCCAGTCGGTAGGGTCAGCAGTGGGACAAGGGTCAAAAGTGTAGCAAGTGTCGGATGGGCCTCCTGGCTGTTGTGGAGAACCAATTGCAATATAGCCACAAGTTGGTGCGCAAGAATATGGGTACGTCTGCCCTGACACCGTTGGATTTGGCGTTTGCAGCGCGCACCAACCTCCAAAAATATCTTGCGACCAGCTGCTTCCTCGTATCCGCTCTGCTTCTACGCGAAGGCCTTTCAAGTTATAGTTGTACCCATCCCACACCGCTGGCGGCAAAGGTGTTGGAGGGAAAATGGTCAAATATTGCGGGAAATTCGGCGGGTACTTGGTGTTTGGATCAGTCGCTGGAGGCCACAGTTCTTCGTTTCCAAATCGCGATGTCCCGGTTGCATCGTTATTCACCGTTATGCGTACTCGATCCGAGCCGTCGGTGAAATTGTATGCCTCAATATAGCCGTCCCAATTCGCGGCAAACGCGGCAAGCCCCGTCTTTGCTTGCGTTGCGGGTTGCTGATCCCCAATGCTGACCGTTCCCTGGGAGCAGCCGCTTCCCGCTGCCGCAAGGACAACCGCGCTGACGGCAAGATTAAGTCTCGAGTTTCCCATTACTGCCTCCTTGTTCAAGCATTAGTCTCCGACACCGGACAAATCCTTCGTTGGTTTCGTGGGATCGAGCTACACAAAGCCGTACCCGATCCGCGTACACACTTTGAGGATGCGCAATCAAATAGGCATTGCCTTGAGCTCGCGCGGCGTTTACATCGGCGAGTTGGCAATTGGCCATCACTCGCGCTGCCGTTCGCTCCTCGAGGAGCTGCCCCCTCGGAAATCTTTCGTCCAGGTCGCGCAAAAGCCCGAGGGCCACCAGGGAATTGCCAGCGCGGATGGTGCGCTCCGCGCGGCGCAATAGGTCGAGCTCTTCTAGCAGGGAATTGTCCCCAACTCCCGCGCCAGCCGCTGTTTTCGCCGTGCCGCGTGGCCGCGTGCCGCTGTGACCCCAATCAGAAGTGGAAGCTAAGGAAGCCGGGTCAAGTCTAACTTCAGCGTTGGCTGGCAAGAGTGCGCCCGGTAACTGGGACCTTGACTGAGGCACGGCGATTGTCACGGTTTTGGTCACGACGGTTCGCGTTCGATGACCCGCAAAATACCCGGTTCCAAACGCAACCGCGCCGGTGACAGCGGTCACCGCGCTGAGCGCGATGAGATGCGAATTCACGAGGTGGCGCAGCGCGCCTGCGTTCGCGAAGGGCACCGACGAAACCGCCGCTGCTGTCAACGAAAGCGCGATTTTGCGGCCAATTGTTGGCGCAGCCGCGCGCGATCGGCGAGGTCAGGTTCAATGGCATCGCGGGCCCGGGTCATTAGCTCGCGCTCCAAGCGGGCAAAGTCATTCATGGCAAGACCTTTCGACGATGGGCAGAAAGAAACTTCTGCAGAGCCGCCTCTGCAGCGTGCAGCCTCGAATACACGGTGTTGACAGGGATCCCGAGGGCTGCCGCAATTTCCGGTGCACTCAGCGCCTCGATGCGAGACAACACGTAGACGGCGCGTTTGCCCTGGTCTAGGCCTTCGAGAAACCTGCTGACTAAAGCCCAAGCTTGTGCTTTTTCCAGCTGATCAAGCGGGGAAGGTGCGGTTTCGGGTAAGCTGGGATCCAGCGGTACCAGGCCTCCCTTGCGCCGTTCGCGCCGCCGATAATTGGATGCCACGTTACAGGCAATGCCGCACAACCAAGTTCTTGCGCTAGAGCGGGCTTCAAAGCTTTCAAGTTGCCGATACGCGGCCATGAACACATCCTGCACGGCATCGTCAATCGCAGCGGGCGCTACACCCAGCGCGCACAGCATCCGCCACACAATGGCAAAATGCTCGTCGTAAAGGGCGTCGAAGCTGGGAATTACGCAAGGGTGAGCGCCGCTGCTGCGCTCAGCGGCGCGGTCGGGTTCTAGAATAGATTCGGCCGCGCCACCCAGCTCGAATTGCCGGTCCACGAATCCGTCGTGTACATTGCTTTGCCGCTTAGCCTGCCCAACTCTGATCCGCCGCAAAGCCGAAGGGTCGTGGGTGCGTGCGAGGCGTTGCCACAGGCCATCAGGGATGCTGCGAGCAGCGTGAATGTGCCACCGTAACCATCCCGTTCGCCGCTGCGATTCGGCAGGGCTAATCCTCCGAGCTTTACCCCAAACGCTCCTTTGCCCGCGAGTCCAGAGACTTCAATTCCGAGAGCCGGATTTGGAAGCGAGCCCATATCGACGGTTGGCCCGAGATCGGCCGCCCACCAAAAGGAATTCTTGGAGTCAGATTCTTTTTTTGGGGGCGCAGCGGCACGGGAAAGACCACTTTCGGCGAGTGCGGCTTGCTGGGGAGGCGCAGTCTCTGCCTTAGAGGAAACCGGGGTTTCGGGGGGAGATCCCTTGGGCTCCGACACGTCCGCACCAAGTGCCAAGGCAATTGCCACGCTGACGGCCTGCGCCAATTCGTCGCAACTCGAGGCCTGAAGCTCGCGATGCTGCACGTCGCCCTGATTGGCATCGCTGGTCGCGTCGAGCGTGACCACCCAGCGCGTGGCTGACTTTTCTTCTACTTTCGCCGTGAAATTCAAGGGAGCAGCCTGAGCGAGCGAGGTCCCCAACGCTTCCTCAATCCGCCAACGCAAGGCATCTCGGTCGGGGCAGCCCGAAGGAGCATCCCAGGTGAAATCCGCGGCGCTCGCCGAAAAAGCAGCGAACGTGCAAAGCGTTGCACCAAAAAAAAGGATGGCCGGCGTGGATTTCATAGTAAGCAAGCTACAGATAACAGGGTGCGCCCTTATCTTGATCGCCGATGTTCCATTATTTGCAATTGCGGCATTGCCATCCGAGCCGTGGCAGCAGCGATCCAGTTTTCCGGTGGGTGTTACGGCGAACTCTTTCACCATTGCCAAAGCGCGGGGACGCTTAAACGGCGCGAGGCGTTCAGTCACCTGCAATTCAAATTCTGCCAAGTCGAGAACAAGAGCCTTCGCGTAAAATGATCGCCGCAGCAACCTGTTCGCCCTTTACGGCTTCGGGGACGCCAAAGACGCAGGCGCGCTCAATGGCCGGTATTGTCTCCAAGGCCAATTCGACCTCCGCCGGTGCCACGTTTTCACCGCCCGTGACGATGCGATCCGAAGCACGGCCGACGACAGTGAGCCGCCCGTTGGAATCAAGGCGGCCCCAATCGCCCGTGTGAAACCAGCCGTGGCGTAGCGCGAGCCCAGTTGTATGCGGCCCGCGCATTGAGTCAACTTCTATTGTGTCCGCGACGTAGCCATCGAACAGCATTGGGCCTCGAACTACGATTTCGTCGCCAACAATCTTGAGCTCCACCTGGGAAAGTGCGGGGCCGACGTCGTGACAAGGACCGATTAAAGAGCGCAGATCTGTCGGTAGCTGAGTTGCAATCTGCGAAGCTGTTTCCGTCATGCCGTATGTCGTGAGCACGGGGATACCATGGGTTCGCGCGGCAGCTACGAGCCAAGGATCAGTCTGCATTCCGCCGAGCAGCACGACGCGTAGCTTCGATCGCCGCAAGTCAAAGTCACTTGCCAGCAAACGATGCAGCTGCGTGGACACCAGGCTGACCAGGGTTACGTCATGGTGATCAATGAGTCGCGCCAGCTCGGCAGGATCGCCCTTCGGTTCTCCGAGCACCACCGGGCGCCGAGCGAGCAGGCATCTTGTCGCAATTGATAGGCCGCCAATATGACACAAGGAAAGTGAGAGCAACCATCGGTCTTCTGTTGTCCAGCCCAGGCGATCGGCGCTTGCATCAGCTGCCGCCATGAGAGCCTTGTCCGATAGTTTGACGAGCTTGGCTCGACCGGTTGTACCGCTGGTTGCCACGAGCACCGCCGGCGCTTGTTGTTCAGTGCTGTTTGCGACAGGGCTGGCCTTACCAGTGACGCGCAAGTCATCAGCAACAAAGGAAGCCACAATGGCCCCGGCTTGATCAATCATTGCTGCGTGATCGGAGGAGAGCAGCCGTGGATTTCAGGGGCAAGGCAGTGCGTCTTAATTCCAAAAGAGCGTAGAGAAGCAGCAACGAGTCCAGTGTAGGCGTTGCCACGAAAGCAATGGGTTGGTTTCCAGCTGTGGCTATTTGATTGATTTTTTCCGACAATCGCTGAACTTGTCTCGACAATTCTTCGAATGTAATGCGTTGCTCCCCGGCAATGATGGAAAGCTTTGTCCCGGCCTCTCGGGCAGCCGCGCTTACGCTGAGCATGGCGCTTCTTCGCGATCCAGGGCTAAGCCTGGTTCATCGGTAGACCAAAGTCTGCCATTTTGCACGTGGCGGACCGCGTGAAGGGGATCGAGCAGCAACGCGGGGTGAGGGGCAATTCCCTGTGCAAAATCCTGGGAGCCTATCGCGAGAGCGAGAGCGCCCGCCGCGGACAACGCTATCGGCCCGTCGAAAAGATGTGAAATGACGACGTGCAAGCCCATCAGTCGAGCCCTGGCAGCCATACTGATGCAGCGGGCCATGCCGCCCAAGGCCATGGGCTTGAGAACGACGACATTTACGGCGAGTCGAGGCAAGTGCGGCGCAAAGTGATCGAGCGCATATCGTTGCTGCAAGCTTTCGTCCAAAGCAAGTGGCACCGGGCTACCGTCGAGCTGCTCCAGGGCTCCGGCTTCAAAGGGTTCTTCAACGAATTCGGGGTCAAATTCGACGAGGTTTTGCAGCAGATTCGCCTGGGCGAGTGTCCAGGCGCGATTGATGTCGAGCCGCAGCCGTGCGGCACTGCCGATCGCGTCGCGCAATGCGCTTAGGCGCGCCTTATCTTGCTCCCAATGATCCGCGGTGCCGAGTTTGACCTTGAGCGTGCCATAGCCCGCGGCGATGGCACCTCGCGCTGCCGCCACGAGTTTTTCCGGAGTTTCTGCCGAAATCAATGCCGCCAAGGATACATTCGTGCGCGGTTGTTGGCCCACGGCAGCTGCCAGCCAATGCGCTGCGGAAAGCCCCATTCGCCGGGCGGACCGGTCGACGAGAGCGGTCTCAAGGGCATGGCGCGCGGCAGGCAGCTCCGACGCGCTAAGGGCGACGGCGGCCTTGAGCTCCGCCAGATCTGCCGAAGAAACATCATCGAAGGAGACTTCGCTCAACGCGCGCTCGCAGGAAAATAGGTTGTCGGGGGAATAGCCGGGCAGGGGACTGCATTCGCCGACGCCCGGCGGCCCGTCGCTACCGCCAATAGTAATGCGCAACCCTTGGCGCTCACGCGCATAATGACCATTTCCCCCTACTGGGGCTTCGAGCTGCGTGCTGAGCCGCTGACAGGTAAGCCAGAGAGGGTTCACGTCTTTACCAATAGCCCCAAGGAAAATAGGACGCTGAACATGAGCATGAGCTGCGCGGTCCGAGCCAATAGAGCATTGAGCCCTCGGCCCCGCGTGCGGACGATTCGAATGAGCGTACCGTACGCGAGCGGCAACGTCAGAAGCGGTGCCAACACCGACCACCTTGCGCCACCCGTAAGCCAAAGCACAACGGGTATCGAATACGCCACGGTCAGCAAGGTAGCATATTGGGCCAGGCAAAATCGCTCCCCGAATCGGACCGCCAGAGTGCGTTTACCGGCCCGTTCGTCTTGTTCAATGTCCCGCAGATTGTTCACAATCAGGATGTTGGCCGCCATCGCCCCCTGGCTGACTCCAGCATAAAAGGCAAAGTTCGGCAGGAACCCCAGCTGCACGAACGCCGTGCCAGCCACGGCAACGGGCCCAAAGAAAACAAACACGAACAAGTCGCCAAGTCCGTGATACCCAAGAGGAAAGGGCCCTGCCGTGTAGGCAATTGCTGAAGATGCGGCCAAGATTCCAACGACTGCGATTATTGGGCCGGCAACACCGACCAAGTAGGCTCCGGCGCAAATGCCCACGAACAGCACGGCGCCCAATCCGGTAAGGACTTCACGCGCCGACAGCAGTCCACTGCTGACCACTCGCGTTGGTCCGAGCCGGTCCGGTTGATCCACTCCCTTAGCGCTGTCGAATATGTCGTTGGCCAAATTGGACGCAATCTGAAGCATCAAGGAGCCAAACAGGGCAGCGACCGCCGGTCCAAGCACGAATCCTCCCAGATGAGCGGCAAGCGCTGTCCCAAGAATCACGGGAGCAACGGCTGCCGGCAATGTCTTGGGACGTATGGCGAGGAACCAAGCCCTAAGGGGGTGCATGCTGGGCTCAAGGAAATCGTGGGAATTTCCCAAAGTCTGGAGGACGCTTCTCCAGGAACGCGTTCTTGCCCTCACGACCCTCTTCGCTCAAGTAGTAAAGCAAAGTGGCATTGCCAGCGAGCTCTTGTAAGCCGGCCTGCCCATCGCAATCGGCATTGAGGGCAGCTTTGAGGCAGCGGAGCGCTAAGGGGCTGTTCTGCAGGATTTCCCGGCACCATTTCAGTGTTTCTTCCTGAAGTTTTTCCAATGGCACTACGGCGTTGATGAGCCCCATCTCTAAGGCCTGCTTGGCATCGTATTGCCGGCACAGAAACCAAATCTCCCTGGCCTTCTTTTGCCCGACGATTCGGGCCATGTATGATGCTCCATATCCGCCGTCGAAACTCCCAACTTTAGGCCCAGTTTGGCCAAACCGAGCGTTTTCCGCGGCAATAGTCAGATCGCAGATCATGTGTAGCACCTGGCCGCCGCCAACGGCGTAGCCGGCAACCATTGCAATGACTGGTTTCGGGAGAGTGCGAATTTGTCGCTGAAGATCAAGGACATTCAGGCGTGGTACGCCCGACGCATCCACATAGCCCCCAGCGCCTCGCACCTTTTGGTCGCCACCGGAACAAAATGCTCTATCACCTGCGCCGGTCAGAATCACAACGCCAATTGACGAGTCGTCTCGTGCATCGCCAAAGGCATTGGACATTTCCGAGACCGTTAACGGACGAAACGCGTTTCTAACCTGGGGGCGGTTGATGGTGATCTTCGCGATGCCTTCATCGCATTTTTCATAGAGAATATCTTCGAAAGTTCGGCTCTTTGTCCAGGAAACGCTAGTCATGATTCATTCCTTCAATTATGGCAGCCGCAACGACGTCCGGACGCTCGATTGGCAAATTGTGACCTGACCCATTTACCACGATAGATTTGCTGTTGGGCAGCCGCGACGTAAGCTCCATGCCGAGTTCGACGAACTTCTTGTCCAAAGACCCAACGACTAGCGTGACGGGGACGTGGATGCGCGTAAGGTCGCTCGCATAACTAGGCATGCGCGACAATGAGAGGCCAAGCAAGGCCTGGGCGAGCCCCTCCGAGTCGTGGCTGAGCCTTTGCTCGCGGAGTCTGCGTAATTTGTCGGGAGCCATCTGACGCATCGTAGAGAAAATGGGTCGATTCTCCCAAGCATTGAGGAAATCCGCTAGAGGCACCGTCCGGAGCCGCTGCGCCCATTGCAAGTCTGTTTGCGACCGTTGTTCCCTCTCGGCGGTCGTATCAAGACCCCGTCTCGCACTGATCAATGTGGCCGAGCGGAAAAGTGAGGGGGCCCGAATCAACAGACTAAGTGCCAAGCGACTCCCCAGTGAGTAGCCTACGAGATGAACGGGAATCGACGCGTGGTGACGCGTAATCAGGCATGCGAGACGATCTGCCTCGGCTTCAAAACTCCGGAGCTCTTCCGATTCTCGGAATCCGGCATGACCATACAATGCCGGGACCATCGGAGAAACCGATGTCTGGAACTTTGCGATGACATCCGAGAAGAATTCGGAGCCGCCAAGGAATCCGTGAAGCATTACGACTCGACTTTGCATGGCTGGATTCAGCAATTAGGAAGCAACCCCATCACGCTTAGCCTTCGACGGTGTTTTGGCCCAAAAGCGCCCTATTAACGGCAGCACGAAGAGACTCAACTCCCAGGCGGGAGGAGCTAGGATCAACACTGATCAGAATCAGTGTCGCGGAGGGCTTTTCCAATGCATTACGAACTGCGAGTTGCACCGCTTGCCGATCCATTGGTTTCAACGGTGTCAATGCCGTAAAGTGTTCCGGCCGCCTCGAGATTCAATTCGTGTGGCGTCGTCCAATAGGCCAAATCATCGGGAGACGTAGTTGCAAATATTGGCAGTTGTTCAAAGATTCTGCCTCCGCGGTTGTCGAGGACAACGATCGCCAAAGGACTTTGGACGCTTCGAGCCGCAATAAGGGAGCCAATGTCGTGCAAAAAACTGATGTCCCCGATCAGCAGCAGCGTGGGGTCGATGCCTGCCAGCGCCGCTCCCACCGCTGTTGAGAGTACGCCATCAATGCCGCTAGCACCTCTTATTGCAAAAGCTCGAAGCCCGTGATCGCGGGACGGAAAAACGAGATCGGCTTCGCGTACGGGCAGACTGTTTCCCAATACGACCCTAGTGCCCAGTGGACAGGATTCAAGGGCTGCGCGCACGGCTTGTAGCTCACCCATTGGTCCAGTTGTGGCAATCCAATCCTCGAGCGCTTGTTCGGCACGCATGTCCATAGTCCGCCAATCCAAAAACCAAGGCCTGTCAGCCACAATTTGCCCGTTGTGGCCCTCGATGGCCTGGGTACATGCCTGCAATGTCTTTGACGGATCCCCGATAATCATGGCACTTGCGCGACCCGAAGGGTCTGGCCAACCGCGGCGAGCAAACACGATGTGGCGATCTGCCCCGACTCGCTCCAACCAGTTCTCCCAATAGCTACTGATCGGAACTGGACCCAGCTGAATAACCAAGTTCGGCGAGTACTGAGATACGAATTGCTCGCAGCCCCAAAGCAGGTCCGCACAGCGAACGGTTTGCGCCGCAAGAGCCAGCGGATGCGCCCAGCGGAGGGGATGCGTTACGTCAAGCCAGATGGGGTAGCCGGTTGCCTTAGCGAATTTGGCGAGCTCTTCGGGATCCAGCGCCGGAACCTGCTGTATCAAAACCGCAAACAATCAAGCCGCGTCTCGTCTGTACGCATTCAGCTGCTATTTTTGCGAGTGAATTCGGGTCTGGCGAAGATTCGCCCAGTATCACGCTAGGATGTCCTTCCTGAAGCAGGGACGCAACCGCTCTTTGAATCGATCTTTCGCTGTCATCATGGGGTTCGCAGGGTTGTAGGGGCTTTCGGGCGCGCGCGTTAAGGTGCACAGGCCCCGGGTTCGAACCGGTTGCAATCTGCAGCGCACTCATGACAAGCCTGCGAAACTGCCGCAGAATATGAACTGATGACGGCGCTTCACCCAATTCGAAGTACATGCGCGCGTGGTTTCCGTACAAGTGAGTTTGATCAATTGTTTGGGGGGAACAGGCATGTTGCGCGTTGACGGGGCGGTCCGCCGTGAGAATAACCAGTGGGACGCGGGACAAATCCGCTTCCACAACCGCCGGGTGGTAATTCGCAGCGGCCGTGCCCGAGGTACAAAGCAGCAGCACCGGCTTCACCAAAACGCGAGCAAGGCCAATTGCAATAAATCCCGCTGACCGTTCGTCGATGGCTGGGTATAGACGAACCGAGGTTTCGGACAAAAGGGCGGCCAGAAATGGCGTTGACCGAGACCCGGGGCTGACAACCGCGTGCCGTATGCCTGCCCGAACGATCGTGCCTATAAGCAATTGAGACCACGCAGTCTGCTGGAATTGCGGCGTCATGGGAGGTCGTGCCGGGCCTGAGACTGGATCTTCCCCTCCATTTTGAGACCCAAAGCATCGAGGAAACTGCAGAATTTCAACTCGGTTTCGCTCCATTCCTCATCAGCTTTCGAGCCTCGAACCAGCCCTGCGCCCGCGTAAATACGAACTTCGTGCCCAGTGATCAGGCCTGAACGCAAAGCGACCGCCAGTTCTCCGTCGCCATTTCGATCAAACCAGCCGACGGGGCTCGCATAACGCCCCCTGTCGAAGTCTTCATGGTTGCGTATGAATTCCATGGCTCGCTGAATTGGAATACCTCCGACGGCAGGTGTCGGATGTAAATGCTCGCCGAGCAGAAGCACGTGCGGAGCGGCCAATTTGCGGGCTTTAAGCAGGGTATAAAGGTGTACTAGCGGGCCAAATTGCCGCAATTCAGGCGCTTCCGGCACGCTGAGTTCTGCCCCAAGCGCTTGAAGTCGAGCCATAATCTCGCGTACGACCAAGGAATGCTCCAATTGATTTTTGCTGTCAGAGAGCAGCGTTTGCGAAGCCACAGGGTCGCTCGTAGCAGCCGACCCGGCTAATGCTTCAGTGAGTATTTGCGTTCCCCGTCTACTCACCAATCGCTCCGGCGTAGCGCCCAAGAACGTCGATGGTCCTCGGCGAAGAGCAAAACAGACCGAGCCGTCCCTGCGAGCCAACAACCGTGCCAAGACGGCGCTCACGTCGGGCGCGGAGCTACAGCAGAGCAAGATTTCGCGAGCAAGGACGACCTTTTCGAGGTCGCCTCGTTTGAGCAGCCTGCAGGCTTCCCCCACGTGCTGATCCCACTTTTCGCGAATGGGATTGTCGCAGCGTCGCAGCAAACTTGCCGTGCGGCGGTTACAGCTGTCGGGACAATTTGGGGGGATAGCGGCAAAACTAAGCAATAATTCGAGATACTTCGCCCGGTTCTGAGGATTTGAGATCTCGGACCTCGAAACGAATAGGGTCACGCTTGCTTGGTTTGCAACCGACCGGTAAAGTATGCGCGGAAGAATAAATTCGGCATCGCAAAGGCTGCTCCAATCCGTCGAACCACAGTTTAATGGATCATAAGAGAAGCCACCAAAATATCGTGGTTCCATGGCCGAAGCACCCAGGCCAATCCCTTGAAAATGACCGGAGAACTGGTCCGCTTTCTCGATGATGGACTGCATACGATCGGGTCCTTTGCCATCGCATGCCGTGGCGGAACTGAGGCCGATTTCACAGCAATCCGGATGTGCCGCCCAGAGAAACGCTGTCTCATGTGGCATCTCCAAGAAGAGCCGCGCCGGAGGCAGAACCGGGGCGGCAATCGTGACACCCAGATGAGCACTACCGGTCAAAGAAAGCCGCGTAAGAACCAGGTCCAAAGAATGCCGGAGGGTTGTCGCGTCGCCGCGAATCCATTCGTTTTGGGGGTTCATGGAGAACCTTCGGCCTTTGGTGTGAACACGAAAAGATGACAGGCTCCGAAACTAAAAGAGAAGAATTCTACCAAACGGAGGCCTGCCGTTTCCGCGATTCTCACGAAGCTGTCCGGGGCTGGAAACGCTGCAATCGAGCGTGAAAGGTAGGCGTATTCGCGCGAACCGGAGATTATTGCGCCCATCACCGGAACAACCCAATGCACGTGTAGTCGAGCAACCACAGCAAACCCATTTCCGCTGGGTTCTGTCAACTCCAACACGGCGACTCTGGCACCTGGCCTGGCTACACGAGCAATTTCGGAAAGCGCGGCGGGGCGATTGGGCACATTTCGAATTCCAAAGCCCATCGAAACCGCATCAAAGCTTTGGTTGGAAAACGGTAATGCTTGAGCGTCGCCCTGCATGTATTCGATCCTCGAGGCAAGCCCCAATTGCGCCGTCTTGCGCCGGCCGACCTCCAGCATTCGCACAGAGGGGTCCACCCCGACAACGCGCGCTTCTGGGCAGAACCGAGCCACCTCAATTGCCAAGTCTCCAGTGCCTGTCGCGAGGTCCAAGGCTACTTGTGGTGCGCCGAGTTGCTTCGCCGTCTGGCGGCGCCAAAATCGGTCTCTCCCCAATGACATCAGGCGATTGAGCAGATCATATCGTCCCGCTATGGTGTCAAACATTGCGCCGGAGCCGTCGAGGCCCGCGGGATGAAATGGCGTGGTCATGGGGAACTTGCGTACAATTGCAACCGCTTAGCATGAGATAAGCCAAACGTCGCGCGGCCGCAAATGGGACTGCGAGCAGATATCGCTTCGGTAAATGGCGTAATGAATTGGGGCTGAGGGCTGCCGGCCGAGAATCAATGCGCCTCAAAAAAGCTCAGGCTTCTTGGTTCGCCTGGCCCCCGTCTGTGGTGCGAGCAAAGTCAGGCCATGGCAAGGTGTGCCCATGCGACGCGTTCATCGGTATCTGGCAATTGCCCTATTCTTGGAAGTTAGCTGGATTGGCGCCTCAACGGTTGCCGAGACCAGCGCTCCGATTGCCAATATTGGGGACAAAGTGCCAGGGGCAGAGCGTCTTGAAGGTCGGCTCTTGGCGCCCTGCTGTTGGGCGCAGACATTGGACATTCACGGTTCAGAGATTGCGAACGCATTGCGCCGCGAAATACGCAGACGACTCAAGGCAGGAGAAACTGCGGATGCAATTGAAGCAAGCTTGGTCGCGCGGTACGGGGAACGAATCCGGGCTGTGCCTGACCGGGTACCTCTCGACAAAATGGGGGGGGTTGGATGGCTCGGCGTCGCGTTGGCCGCGGCATTTATCGGGGTGGTGCTTTGGCGTTGGCGCCGGCGAGGTGCCGTTCTTGACGCGGGTTACGATAGCAAAGGCGAACTGTCCACGAAACCCAATCCAGATGTCTCGGAGGCTTCCGATGATCGGCTGGATTCCGAGTTACACCGTCTGGACGATGCTTGAAGCATGCCGATGGGTCGAGTTTAGCGATTCGCTCCGGCCCCAGCCATCGGGTGCTAATCGAGGTTTCTCCCGATGCCCAGCCTCCGCATAAACAAAATGATCGAATGCCCGGCACCGGCACAATTGCACGTCGAGCAACATGGAGGCGGCTCGCCACTCGTCTTGGCACATGGTTTTGCGGGTAGTGCTCGCAATTTTCTTCCCCAAGTCAGGGTTCAAGGTCGGACGCGCCGGGTGTGGCTGTACGACGCTAGGGGACATGCGCGTAGCGAAGCGCCCAATGACGAACAGGCCTATAATTGGAACTGTCTTACTTCGGATCTCGACCTGGTTGTGAATCAATCCCTTTCTGAACCAACTCTCAATACCCATCAGCGGGCAATTGTTGGCGGCTTGAGCCTTGGAGCGGCAACCGCCTTATTTTGGGCCCTAGAACATCAGAGGACCATTGAGGGACTGGTGTTGGCCGCTTACCCGGAAAGCACTGAGTCCATGCGAGATTGGGCCATGAAATTTGCCCGACAAATCGAGCAGGAAGGTGTTGAGACCGCCGGTTCTCAGTACGTCTGGGGTCTCCAGGGTCGATTCGGAATGAACGACGCGCGGAGTATCCGTCTGGGGTTTCTGGAACATCCGGCAAGTGCGCTTGTCGCCGTATTGCGGCAGGCAATGGCACAGATTCCCGACATTTCGACATTTCGACATTTCGTCAAGAGCTAGAACAATTGCGCGTGCCGACTTTGGTGGTCGTCGGCGCCCTCGACTCGAGCTCCCTGGCCGCGTGGATAGCACTACTGCCGAAAAGTTTGGAGTCATTGGGGTGTACTCGAGACGACCGACTCGTCTGAGGTGCAGGCGCGGCGATGCAACTCGTGACAGAGGGGGCAGCGTGGCAACCAGCGAACGAGCGCGCGGGCGATCGCGAGTCGGAATGTAATGAACGAATCGGCGAAGTGTCTCTCAGGCCGCGAGAGGGAACGCGTCAGCTCCACCTTTGCTTCTGGCCGAGGGGGGAAAAGCGCGGGCTTTCTCCGCGACAATGAAGGCATAGCAGCAGATGACGACCGATACGTGATGGTGCCATCCGTGCCACGACCGCCCCTCGAAGTGGTCGAGTCCCAGTTCACCCTTGAGATCTTCGTACATCCGTTCTGTGCGCCAGCGCTCTTTGATGATGCGGACGTTTTGCTTGTGACTCATGCGGCGCGGCAGTGTTGTAAGATAGAACTTGGTTGCTTGCTCGTCGTCCAATGGCCACTCGACAACGAGCCACTGCTCCTCTCGCTCATCGATCGGTGTGCCGTCATCGTGGGTCGTCTTGACGCGACTGAAAGAGAAGCGTCCCCAAAGTGTGCCCTGGGTTCCTTCGCGCCAGCGAAGTTTGCGACGCTTGCGGTGCGGGATGGTTCGAGCCAAATCTCGCACGCTCATCGGCTTGCCGAGCCGACCGTTAGCGCGGATGCGACGAACCTTCGTCGTCGAGTGGATACCAACTGCGTAATCGAAGCCAAGCTTTCGCACCGTGGCGCGAAACTCACACGACTCGCCGTAGCCGCTGTCAGCAAGAATGACTTCACCCGGTACTTTGGCGCGTGCGGCGCGTTGGATCATGCCCAACGCCAGCTCGACCTTGGTTTTGAACTGCACGTCGCCCGGGATGCGGGCCTGCTCGCAACGTGCCGGATCGCTGGTCCAACTTTCCGGCAAATACAGCTCGAAGTCGATGGGCGCGTGCTGCGTCGCAGTGGCAATCTCAAGACTCACTCCAATCTGGCAGTTGGCGATCTTTCCAGCTGACCCCGTGTACTGTCTCTGCACCCCAACCGAGTGGGTCCCCTGCTTGAGAAAGCCCGTATCGTCGATGACCCAGGTCGTCACCGGCTCTTGCTCAGCCAACACCTCGCAGATGTAACGCGTGGCCTCCAGCCGCACCTGCTCGTCGCTCCACTCGCTGTGTCCAACGAAGTGCAGCAATTTGTCGTGCATTTTCTTGGTCAGCCCGGGATCGGGGCACGCCAGTGCGGCAATCGGCTCCACGCTCTTGCGCGCCGATTCCCCCAGGATGCCAAAGGCATAAATAGCGAAGGATTCCCGCTTCCTGTGGTCCTTCAAACGGGTACCGAGACGGTTGAGGTACTGCTGGAGTCGGGCGGTGGCAAATTCATCCAAATCTTGGGCCATATCGCCCCATCGCACGAAATTTGACCCATGGAAAAGTTTTCGGCAGTAGTGGTAGTCATGGTTCGCCTCTGGGCGCCGCCGAGACATTGGCAACCAAATCAAGTGCGGGGTGGCCAACGGAGCCTTCCTTTTACATGCCCGTTGAGGCGTATCAACCGTTCAATGAGCATGTGTTCTCATGTTCGTGAAGAATACGAGCATTGGTGGTCGACGCTGGCCAGCCTTGACAGTGTCGAGCGCACCAGCTTCGATCAATTCGCTCAACGCACAGTTCCGGCCGGAATTTATCAAACTTTGGTAGCCGCCGTGGGTGACACCGCGGGTGCGACGCGCCAACTTGCAAGCATAGTCGAACAGAAGGCGGCCGAGATAATTCCGTATCTCGTCGGTGGATCAGCTGACTTGAATTCATCAATCATGACCAAAGTCACCAGCTCAAGCGATGTTGGTTTGGACGGGCTAGTCATCGGGATTGATCGCTTCGGAGAATCCGCGCCGTGGAAGCGACTGCAAACCGAGTTTGAGTTTTCGGCAGACCAAGTCGTACACACCATCCGCGAGCGATTTTGGGCAATGCACTGAGTCGACATGATCAAAGGCTGCCCTGAAGCTGGATTTTGGCCGCCTCAAATGAAGTAGAGCTGCGCCACTTTGCGCCTGAATAATTGCAGAGTGCAGAAGCAACGACTATGAAGAGGCAGTCAATGAAGACACCCCCCTTGGCACTGCCTGTTGTTCTAATTCCGCACCCCCATGTGCGCGTTGACCCGACTATATTGGGCGGTAGTCCACATGTAAGTGGGTCGCGCGTACCCGTCCGCCGGATACTTTCCTTTTATCGCGACGGCACGAAAATCGAGACCATCTTGAGGCGTTTTCCGCAACTCGGGGCGGCTCGAGTACTTGATGCCCTCGCCTTTGCCCTCGACAACCCCGAAGTTATGGATGCAGAGTCGGCCCGTGAGTCCGCACTCTTGGGCCATGACGGGCATGCTCGTACCAAAAATCTGATCGGCCGGTGGTCAAATTGACCTCCCATTTGACCGAGCGGATTTCGAGGAAAAATGACTGCCAGAACGCCAATTATTTCTAGGTAAGTGTTTGAAATAATTATAATAATACTCATTGTGACCTGGATCACTGGGGGTGCTAAACGTCGATTCTGCTTGATTGAACCGCGAATTTCGGTGATACGCGGGACTGTTCGCCATGGCCGCTGATGGTGGTGGTGAGCCGTTGCGACGGTAACGTACCGTTACAAGTTTCGATCTTCGAGTTTTGCCTGCCGCAAGATCGGCGGCCTACTCGGGGGCGGGACATCTGAGGAGGTTCAATTCGATGATCTCGAAGCAATTCTGCAAGACCCGTGGTTTGATCGTGGGCATCACCGCATTGGGTGGCGCGCTGCTGCTCATAGACTGCGGTGGTAAGCTGCCAACTCCCGCGGGAGCTGGAAACAATAATGCAGGTCCTGGTGGTGGACTTCCCGGATTGGCTCAAGTCCCCGGCGCAAGTTGTCCCGCCGATATTGGCAATGCGTCGGCAATCATGAACGCAAAGTTCGGGCTTGACGCAGCTCTCGAAGGCAAGGTTAAGGCAGCGCTCTCAGCGGGGGCCAATCTGCAAGCAATTGCAGCCGACCTCGAAACACAGGTTGCGACCGCTTGTGGCAACCTCGCAAAAGATCTGGGTGCGACTGACATTGAGCCCAAGGACAAGGGCCCTGGCAAGCGTGCTGAAGCCGCTTGTAACTCGGCAGCGAAGGCGCTGGGAGAAATAAAGGCTAAGGCCAAGGGCTCATTGAAAGTTGAAGCGAAACCGCCCAAGTGCTCAGTCTCGGTCAAAGCTATGGCCGATTGCGGTGGCAAGTGCGATGCGACCGTTAAGCCGGGAAGTGTCAAAGCAAGCTGCGAAGGCGGAGAGATTAGCGGAAAATGCAATGCTGATTGCAAAGGAACGTGCACCGTCCAAGCCGGCGCAAAATGCGAAGGCACCTGCGGTGGCAGTTGCTCGGGCAATTGCGAAGGAACAATTAGCGGCAAGTGCGACGGCAAGTGCGACGGCAAGTGCGACGGCAAAGATTCAAAAGGAAAGCCCTGCACCGGAGTTTGTGACGGCAAATGCGCAGGCAAAGCCAGCGCAAGCTGTTCAGGCACTTGCAAGGGTGAATGTAGTGCGACATGCAAGATGGAAGCAAAGGGCAAGTGTTCGGGTGAGTGTTCCGGCGGTTGCAGTGTAGACTTCGAAGCTCCTAAGTGTAGCGGTGAAGTCAAGCCGCCTGAGATGAGCGCCGAATGCAAGGCCAATTGTGACGCAGAAGTAAACGCCAAAGCGGAATGCGAGCCAGGCCAAGTAACCGTCAAGCTGGAAGGCGCTGTGGATGCGGCGGCTGGCACAAAGCTGAAGGCAGCTCTCGAGAAGGATTTGCCTCTCTTGGTTAAGGTGACCAAGGGAATGGTCGGCCGCGTCGAGAAAGCCGCTGGAAATGTAAAAGTTGCGTTGGAGGGTGCCGAGGCGGCCGCTAAGAGTGGCGGTGCGGCAGCACTCAAAGTTGGCTCATGCTTTGTAACCTCTCTGAAAGCGCAGGCGGACGCTTCAGTTCAGATTAATGTATCCGTCAAGGCAAGCGCATCGGCTAGCGCTGAAGCTGGAACCAAGTAGAAAGTTGGCGGCAAACTGCCGCGGATATTACTGAAAATTGGCCTCGCACTGCGCGGGGCCAATTTGCTTAACCGGACGATGCCTTAATTTTTTCGTCTAGTTCTTCAAAGAATAACTGAACGTCTTTTCCCAGCAAGACATGTTCAAGGGAGGAGGATTGCAGTGCCGGCCGCGGCGGACAACGGTAACGAGCCGCCAGGCTTCTTACCGCCGCTTCGTGTACCCGCGCGCAAAATATCGGGTCCGACTCCGCTTCGCTTACCAGGGCGTCAAGTACTCGATCCGCGGCCCCCGTGTTGTGGCAAATCAATAGTACGTCGCATCCCGCTTGAATCGCTTTCTTGGCACAGGTATCGAGTGGGTAACGTGCGCTCACGGCTTTCATTTCCAAGTCATCTGAAAATACAACACCTTGGTATCCCCAGGAATCACGAAGCAAATTCGTGAGAATTGGCCTACTGAGAGTTGCAGGTACAGCCTCTGCGTCCAGTTCCGGATAGACGACATGGGCTGTCATGAGCGCGTCTATGTGTTGTGCGGTAGCTTCCCTAAACGGTAGCAATTCGATGCGGTCCATCTGCGCGCGCGGTCGGTTCACGGTAGGAAGGTCAAGGTGACTGTCCAGTTGGGTGTCGCCGTGACCCGGAAAATGCTTACCACAGGCCAATATGCCTCCGCGTGAAAGGCCACGTGCAAACGCCAAACCCATGTGAGCCACCAGGTGCGGATCATTCGAGAAGCTTCGGTCGCCGATTATCGGATTATATGGGTTACTATCCACATCTAAGACCGGCGCGAAGTTGCAGTTGAAGCCCATCACCGCGAGTCCGCGAGCCACTACGCCGGCCGCGCGCTGAACAAAGTTCACGTCACCAAGCATGCCAATTGAGCGCATTGGCGGAAGTGTTCGCGTCGGGGGCGGTAGACGAGAAACTCGGCCTCCCTCCTGGTCCAGTGAAATGAACGGGGGCAGGTCAGGCGCGCAAACGTGAGACGTTGCTCGGCACAAGGCCCAGGTTGCTTCTATGCTGGGCAAGTTGCGTCGAAAAAGTATTACGCCCGCACGTAGACCCGCCGAGAGCGAATCTGCAAGAGTTTCCGGTAGTGTTGTCCCGTCAAAGCCAACAACCAACAGCTGTCCGCAGAGTTGTGGCAGACTCATTCTTGAAATCACTTCCAGCCCCGGCGGAGAGGGAGCTAGCGTCGTCATGGTGCTACGTTGTCTAGATCCGCGTTCGCGGCAGCAATCATCCCGCCGACAAGTGTTTCTATGTGTACCGGGTCAGGGCCTTCAACCATTACTCGTAATTTGGGTTCCGTTCCGCTCCACCTTACTATGACGCGACCACCATCACCGAGCTCACTTTCGGCCGCCAAAATCGCCTTCCCCAAATTGGGCATTTCTTCGAGAGGACGCCTTGTCGGCAATCTAACGCTCTTTAGAACTTGAGGCACACGCTGCATGATGCGGCACAATTCACTCAAAGGCTGCGCCTCTTCCACGATGGTCGCAAGCACCTGTAACGCGGTAATGAGCCCGTCTCCGGTGGTACCATATTCCAGAAATACCAAATGGCCGGACTGCTCCCCACCAAAAGTATAGCCATGCTTTCGCATGGCTTCGACTACGTAGCGATCGCCGACTGGCGTGCGATGCACGATACCACCCATGGCTGCGACCGCGCGATCCAGCCCCAAATTGCTCATTATTGTGGCAACAATTGTTCGCTTAGGCAGCCTGTTGCACTTTAACATCCGAGTGGCACACAGGGCCATGATGGCATCACCATCCACGATTTGGCCCCGCTCGTCCACAATTATCACGCGGTCGGCATCACCATCGAGCGCTATGCCAATGTGTGCCCCGTGTCGAAGCACTTCGCGAGTCGACGTGTTCTGGGTGCAATGCACCACAAGCTTTGTTTATATTGGTTCCATTGGGTTTAGTTCCGTGCGAACTGACCGTTGCACCCAATTCAGAGAAAACCGTCGGCGCCACTTTGTATGCAGCGCCGTTTGCCGCATCAATCACAACCTTGATGCCGTCGAGGGATAGGTGGCTGGGAAATGTGTTTTTAGCGTACACGACGTAGCGGCCAGCAGCGTCATCAATTCTCTTGGCCTGACCAATCAGCTTGCCTGTGACACCTGCATCTAGACACTCATCATCCAAGAGTCTTTCGATTGCGAGTTCCTCCGAGTCGGGTAATTTGAAACCGTCGGGACCGAATAGCTTTATCCCGTTGTCATCAAATGGGTTGTGGCTCGCACTGATTACAACGCCAGCATCCGCTCGCATGCTATGTGTGATATTTGCAACCGCTGGCGTAGGAATTGGTCCGCAAAGCAGCACTTGACCACCCATGGCACAGATTCCGGATGCCATTGCAGTTTCAAGCATGTAACCGGATAGACGAGTATCCTTGCCAATGACGATGCGCGGTGGCCGTACGTGACCCCGGCGCGCTACCAATGTAACGGCCCGACCTAGTCTTAGTGCCAGTTCGGGTGTCATGGGAACTACGTTAGCCTGGCCTCGAATGCCATCTGTTCCGAAGAGTTTGCGTTGTGCAGAATGAGTCATGACCTGATGATTAGAGTGAAAATACCTCGCACTTTGCCTGATTCAGGGCCTTAGTTGCTTCGGACCAGTTCAAGTCAAATCCGCTATTGAAGAATGTCATTGAAAGGCGACTCGAGTGTGAACTCACATATCAATAGGTGGATCGGGCTGCAGACCCAAGAGCAAGGCACGCGCAGCCCCCACCAGATATGTAGAGCCAGTAACGACCACCACGCCGAATGGTCCCACCATAGAGCGAGCCCTTACCAGCGCTTGTTGTACATTATCGGCGATTTCTCCGGCGAGTAGAGCGGCCATTTCCTCGGGGATCGACCGCACAATCCCCGATCGGCGGGGCAACAAATACGCGATGACCCGCAACCTGTTCAAGCCGACGCAGCATGGCGCGCCAGTTCTTTCTGTTCAATGCACCAAAAACAAGGGCAATCTCACGTCTTGATTCAATCTCTCCCAGTAGTCCAGGGTCGAGTACGTGCGATAAAGTTACTGCCCCGTCAGGGTTGTGTGCGCAATCTAAGAGCGTGAGTTCCCGACCATTTCGGTGTAATAGTTCATTACGTCCTGGCCAGCTAGTTGCCTCAATGCCTCGACTCATGTCTTCCGGGCTAATGCCAATCTCGCGCGCAATAGTGGTTGCGACCGCCAAATTAGTGCCGAACATGGCAATTCGCGGGTAAGCTAGTGGCTTTCCAGGAACAGGTTCAGGACTACCGAGCGTCACCAACCGAGCGTTCACTTCCTCGATGCGAGTTTGAACTACTTGTTCGGCGTCGGGATGAAGTTGACCTGTAACAACGACCGAGCCAGGCTTGATGATTCCTGCCTTTTCCATGGCGATTGCGGCTAAGCTATCACCCAATTCATCCATGTGGTCATATGCGACTCGAGTAATCGCCGTGACGCGGGGATGAGGTACTACATTGGTCGCGTCCAAGCGCCCCCCGAGGCCTGTCTCAAGGACTGCCATTTCGACAGATAATTCTTTGAAGGCCAGAAACGCGGATACGGTCGCGACTTCGAAAAACGTGAGATCTTTACCGGCGTTCATAACCGCATTCAACAATTCGGCCATTGTTTCCGGCTCGATTGGGTTACCGTCCACTCGAATGCGCTCGGAAAAATTCACTAAATGTGGCGACGTGTAAAGGCCAACACGCTTGCCGCTCGCATGCAACATACTGGCAACAAATGCGCAAACGGTACCCTTACCGTTGGTACCTGCCACGTGGACGGCTTCGAATGTACGTTCAGGGCGACCGAAGAATTCACAGACCTCGTGAACTCGGTCAAGTCCCAGTTTTTGCCCTCGCGGGGCCAAAGAGTACAACCGACTGAGCGCATCGGCATACAAGGTCACGCGGCGTTTCCTCCGAGATGAACCAGCAGCTGATGCAGTGTCTGCTTCAATTGGGCTCGAGGTACAACGCAATCTACCATGCCGTGATCGAGCAAGAAATTCCGAACGTTGAAAGCCGGACGGTAATTTGGTCTTTAGAGTATTTTCGATTACTCTCGGCCCCGCGAAACCAATCAAAGCGTTTGGTTCAGCGAGGTTGACATCGCCAAGGAGTGCTGTGCTCGCGGCTACCCCTCCAGTCGTTGGGTGTACACATAGACTCAAAAATGGCAGGTTTGCCTCTCGAAAACGTGCACGGGCGGACACTCCTTTCGCCATTTGCATCAGGCTCAGTATACCTTCTTGCATGCGGGCACCGCCGGAAGCATGCAATAGAAGTACTGGCAAACGCTGCTCGGTAGCCGTCTCGAAAAGAATTGCAATCCTCTCGCCTACCACGCTCCCCATGCTTCCGCCCATAAATCCAAACACAAATCCACCAAACGCAATGTCCACACCATGAATTTTCGCGCGGCCGATCTCGATAGCTTCATCCGCCTCGCAATTGTTTCGGGCACGCGCTATCCGATCCGGGTATCGACTACCATCATTGAAACGTAACGGATCGCCCGTTCGCAAGGAGGTTGCCCAGCGGTCCAGATGGCCACCGTCCAGCAACAAATGCTTCCATCGGTTGCTGCTAAGCCGATGATGGTAACCGCAGGCTGGGCAAACTTCCCAAGTTTCTGCCAGACGCTCGCGCGTCCAAACGGCTGCGCAGCCTTCGCATTTGCCGAAAACTCCCTCGCCTATGGACCGCTTGTCAGCATCATTACTTTTTGCGGGAGTTTTGTCAGGCAATCCCAAGTTGATACCTACTTGATCTTTCTCTGCCGAACGGCACCGAACAATCGTTACACAACCTAGCTGAAAAAGTCTCACCCTGCGCGTAGTTTCCTCACCTGCTAGCCGCTCATAATTCTCCAACACGGCTGTTTGGTTTTTCGAGAGCCAATTACTGGTCCCTCGGCCGACCACGCTACGTTGTGGCGTGAGCCAATCAGGGGCCACACTGCGGCTGAATGATCGCCAGCCGTAGCGCCGACATAACCGGATTAGGACTCCGATCACCACTTATTGGGCGCGATGCATCATTGCGGGAACTGTTCGAAGTGGCCGGTCT
This sequence comes from uncultured delta proteobacterium, assembly GCA_963835565.1. GTDB lineage: Bacteria > Myxococcota_A > Polyangia > Polyangiales > Polyangiaceae > FEN-1139. The sequence goes on along the minus strand of CAWIGY010000045.1, from coordinate 45,958 downwards.
GGTTCGCGATGGCCAGACGCGAATTACAAGCATTGTTGGACCAACAGGAATCGGGAAAACGCGCCTAGCTTCAGATTTCGCATTTGAGCTTCAGCAATCAGATGTTGGATATCGGCACGTTTACAGATCATTGGGTAGATCTACCGCGACCAGTTACGGTCTATTCGAACGATTGCTTCGAGGTCGCTTTGGATTATTGGAAGGGGCCAACATAGATACCGCATGGCTACGGCTTAAACAGGAAGTGTCCAAAGTCATTGAAGCCAGAGATGTGGATGACGTCTGCTACTTCCTCGGTCAGCTAATGGATATGTCTGTGCCGGATAGTCCATTGAGCCGAGTATTCGCGGATGATCCTGCAGAGGCGGGACTTTTGCGTCGCGTTGTCCTACGACGTTTCGTTGAATCGGAGAGTCGCATCGCGCCGGTATGTCTGATCGTGGACGACGTCCACACCAGTGATGCAGATTCACTCGATTTGTTGACGTACCTCATTCGCAATCTTCAGGGACGCGTCTACGTGGTTTGTTTGGCACGGCCTGACGTTGTGGCAAGAGAACCAGATTGGTTCGAATTGGGAAGCGAACGTCACAATCGAATGGATCTTGGGCCGATGAGCGAGGCACACTCAAGCAAGATCTTGGAGTCGCTTCTGGCGCCGTGTCAGGGCGGGCCACCTGAGCCTCTAATCGAAGCCGCAGCCAGTTTGGCGGGAGGCAACCCAGGCCTTCTCGAACAGATGGTTCGCATATTTCATGATGTGGGTGTTCTACAGGACGTGACTGAACCACCCACTGGGCGTCCCGTGTGGCGCGTGGCTGTCGAGCGGCTAGCGAACGTTCGATTGCCAATGAATGTTCAGGACGCTGTAGCCGCGCGGGTAGCCGCGCTAGAACCCACCGATCGGCGATTGCTCGAGTATGCCGCGGCAACCGGTAACGTTTTCTGGTTGAAGGGGCTCGTTACCCTTAGCCGCGTTGACCGAGAAGTCCCCGAAGTATGGAATCCGACCGACACTCAAGATGTTGCCACCATTCGCAGCATGCTAGTGGACTTGGAACGTCGTGACTACGTCTTGAAATTGCCTGAGAGTTTGTTTTCCGACGACGAAGAATATGTTTTCAAACACAATTTGGAAAGGGAGCACTTAGTCCGTCTAACCAATGCCGCTGCTTTACGACGTTACCACCAAATCATTGCTGATTGGCTCACCCTGCATGACAATGTGCGCGTACAAGAAGAGACTTGCGCTATGCTAGCGCAACATTTGGAATTGGCCGGTTCAACAACGAGAGCCGGTCTAGCTTATCTTGATGCAGCCGATCTTGCGAGAATCGCCTACGCCAACAAAAAGGCAGTCGAATACTACAGCAAGGGGCTAACGCTATTAGCCGACGCAGATGCATATCGCCGGATGCTAACGCTGCACAATTATGGGGACGTACTGCTCATACTCGGTCGAACCGAAGAAGCGCTCATGTCGTTTCGTGAAATGCATAGAATTGCCTATGGACTCAATTGTCTAGCGAAGGGTGGAGCTGCCCAGAATCGCATTGGTCGCTTACACCGGGACCTTGGGTCGCTTGAGCTTGCTCGCAAGCACCTCGACGCGGGGTTGGCCTTGTTCTCGACGGACTCTGACGAGCGCGGAATTGCTGCAAGTAACGACGACATCGGCAAGCTTCTTTGGATTCAAGGTCAGTACGATGAGGCTCTCAAAGCAATGCAGATTGCATTGGACATGAGACGACGATTCAATGATGAACGGTCTATTGCATTGAGTTTGAACAACATGGGTCTAGTCTGGATGGACCACGGAGACACCCAGAAGGCACGAGAGGCGTTCGAAGCGTCACTCGAATTGCGACGAAAGAACAGTGACCGAATTGGCCTTGCAGAAGCATTAACCAATCTCGGCTGCTTAGAACAGGACAGAAACAATTGGGATGGCGCCCTAAATCTATTCGAAGAAGCCTACGCTTGGGCTGATCAAGTAGGCGAGAGAAATCGAGTAGCGGTGCTGCTTACGCATATTGGAACAACGCACTATCATCGAGGCGAAACCGATCTCGCAATTCGAGTTTTGCAGCAAGCCGAGGAGCTCTGCGACGAACTTGGCAATCGCTTGCATCTGGCTGAGGCTTGGCGTGGTTTAGCCAAAGCCTTCCTTTTGCAGGGCGAACTCAAACGGGCGCGTGAAAACGTGAAACGCGCAGTGGATCTTTTCGGCCAAGTGCGGAGCAAACCACACTTGGCAATTGGTCTTAGGACATTGGCGGAAGTGACCGCTGCGGGAGCCTGGGGTGAAGGGCATGAAGATAAGGTGCTAGACTACTTCACGCGTTCAATCAATCTATGCAAGGAGCTGGGCAATGAGCTCGAAGTCGCCCGAAGTTATCGAGCATTCTCAAAATTCGCCTTGGAGAATCAACACTACCGCAGCAACCCGGATATCCTTCGCGAAGCGCAAAAATTGGCAGAAATGGCCAATGAGATATTTGAGCGCCATCGTTGACAGCTCGAGAGTGGAGCTGTGCACGAGATCGAGGATAAATCATGACACTGTCGATACGAATGAAAAGAGTTGGCGAAGTTGAGGTTCAAATTCCAAGCTATCAAACCAGTGGTGCTGCCGGATTTGATCTGCATGCCGCAATTGCCGAACCTATTTCGTTGTTGCCTGGAATGCGCTGTCTAATTCCCACGGGATTCGCCATGGCGATTCCGCCCGGATACGAAGGTCAAGTTCGGCCGCGTTCAGGCCTAGCTCTCAAATTTGGTTTGACGATTGTCAACTCGCCGGGAACGATTGATAGTGACTACCGGGGTGAAGTAGCCGTCGTTTTAGTCAATCACGGTCGTGAGCCCTTCGTTGTGAAGCCGCTCAGTCGAATTGCCCAATTAGTGATATCACGTATTGAACGTCCAAGTCTGGAGTTGGTGGACATACTCGACGACACCGAACGCGGCACTGGCGGCTATGGTTCTACCGGTAACTAGATTAAGCTCAGATGAAACGGGCCAAGAAACCTTCGAATTCGCGAGCAACATCGGCACTTTCACGATCGCGGGTCACAATATGGCCCGATTTCCTGAGAATGATGCTTCGAGTGTCTTTCGTTCCCAAGGCTTCAGTAACTCGCCGGACGTTTGTTACGGGGCAAACCTTGTCCAATGCCCCATGAATTAAGAGGGTGGGGCAGGTGATATCTCTGAGCCTACGACGGGTATCGCGACCCCCGCGGTAAACCTCGAGAGCGGCGCAAATCAATTGCGCATCATACCCCAGGTGCTCCTCTCGACGTTCGGAGTCGTCTATATCCGGCGCTAATTTGGGAACCCACCAAGAATTGGGTAAATGCATGCGTTCGGCTACGGCCAGCCACCGCGCTGGGTAGGGCGATTTTAGCCAAACGGCATTTGCGAGCAGCGCGAGGCCCGCAACTGGCGCGTCAGCGGCGAGCCTGGCGGCAATGACCGCTCCGAGTGACAGACCTGCTAGAACGACTTCACCGTGCGCATGCAATTGTTCAAATTCAAATCGCGCGGCACTCAGCCAGTCTTCAAAACTGGTTGTTGCCAGATCCTGTATTCGCGTTCCATGACCGGGAAGCAGCGGTGCGGTTGCAGATAGGCCTTTATGTTGCGCAATATCAACCAATAAATCCACCTCTCGTGGCGTGCCACCGAAGCCGTGAATAGCCAATAATGATGGTGCTTGCCCCGCTTCACGGCGCGCGTCCGGCTTGCCTGGGCCAACCAACGATCCGCGATTTCGCCAAGTGCGCGGTCGCAGTAGCTCAAAGCCGGCGGGGAATTGGGGGCCCAGACAACTAGGACTCGCGCTTGATGCCATAGGCCCTAATCTTCTTGTGCAGATTGGTGCGCTCTACGCCCAGCAATACGGCCGCTTTCGAAATGTTCCAGTCGCAAGTGTCCAATGTCTCGACTATATAGCCCCGTTCCACAGAGTCACGGTACTCTCGCAACGTTAGGCGTTGGCCAGCTTCCGCATTTTGACGCATAACGGGAAGGTCAAGAGGGGGCAGCGACGGCAGGACCTCGTCGTCGAATGGATTGACGTGGGGATCTTCCGGCAAATCGGCCACGGTAATGATATCGCTTGAAAGTATTGCGGCCCTTTCCACAACATTCTTGAGCTCACGCACGTTACCTGGCCATTTGCGGCGAATCAGCACGTCCAGGACTTTAGGATCAATTTTTTTTTCGCGTAGCCCATTTTCCGAGCAAAAAGCCTGAATGAATGCCTGTGCCAACAGGCGAACATCCTCGCCCCGTTCACGCAACGCAGGCACGCGAGTCGGAAACACATTGAGTCGGAAGTACAAGTCGTCTCGAAATGAACCGGAAGCCACTTCCTTGGACAAGTCTTTGTTTGTGGCGGCCAAAACACGCACATCAACGTGCAAGACATGTTCCGACCCAACGCGACAGATTTCGCCATTTTGAAGCGCCCTGAGCACTTTGGCTTGTGCGGCCAAAGCCATGTCACCAATTTCATCCAAGAACAGCGTGCCCCCGTGCGCCTGCTCGAAAAAGCCACGCTTTCTTGCCTGCGCCCCGGTGAAACTTCCTCGTTCGTGGCCAAATAACTCACTTTCGATCAAATCATGAGGAATAGCAGCACAATTGACCTTAATGAACGGCCCATCTTTGCGCGGGCTTAGTCGATGGATTGCTCTGCTCACCAGTTCCTTACCGGTGCCGCTCTCACCGGTAATCAGCACGCTGACTCGGGTAGGCGCCACTTTATCGATTTCCTGAAATAGCCGCTGAATGACGGAACTGGTGCCGATCATCTCGTAGCGGGCTTCCAGTTCCGCGCGCATTTGCTCGACGGTGCGACTCAGGCGAGCCGTACGAATCGAGTTCTGGACGCTGACGACTATTCTCTCACGATTCAGTGGCTTTTCAAAGAAGTCTGAAGCACCGAGTTTAATCGCCGCTACCGCGTCATGCACTGTGGCATGCCCACTGATCACGATAACGGGCAAGTCGCGCGTAGCGTCATCCTCGCGCAGTTGGGCAAGCGCATCTAACCCCGACATTCCTGGTAGTTTTAGGTCGAAAATCGCTAGGTCAATCGGTTGCTCAGGCATGTGGAGCAATTCCAAAGCCCGCTCTGCGCTTTCTGCCTCGAGGACCTGGTAGCCTTCACCGTCAAGTACCATGCTAAGCGTTCGACGAATATTTCGTTCATCATCAACCACAAGCACGCTACAAGATTGCGCGATATTGGACGGTTCAGACAATGATGACGTCATGATTCAATGGTGAGTTGGCCATACCGCTAATGCACATCTGAGATCAGATTTGGGGCCCCATGGGCCATGCACGTCATTGCACAGCCAATGACGTGGGCTGCGGATGCTCGTCAAGGTACTTCAAGAAACGGCGTGCGGGCAATGTGAAAGCGCTGGCGGGATACTTTGCCAACACGGCGGAAAAAATCTCGCGTGCCTCCGTGTACTTGTGCATCTTCAGCCGTGTCTCACCAAGGAGTACTAACGCTTCTGGTTCCAGTCCCGAACCGTGAAAACGCTTGAGTGCGAAGTAAATCCGGTCAACAGCTGGCTCGAACTTGTCCTGATTCAAGTAGAACCGAGCAACATATAGTTCATGTCTAGCCAAGAGGCCTGTAACAAATTCGAGCATGTAGTCCGCCTCCGGGCGTCGCTCGTATAGCGGATAATCGCCTATAAACGATTGCAGAGCGGAATAGGCATCGTTGGCAGCCGCCAAATCGCGCTCCTCAAGCGGCGGTAAGAGGACACTTTCGCCGGTTTGTTCAAACAGCGCCTTACACACCCGAAATCGAGCGTAGCCGGCGTCAGCGTCATTGGGGTGGTCGTGGACGAAGGTGCGGTACGCGGTGACGGCCTCGGGAAACTTTTGCTGTTCGTAGGCAATATCGCCCAAGCGCAACTCGGCCAATCGCGCGTAGCGGCTGTAGGAATATTCGCGTTTGACCTGCTCGAACATCGACGTCGCGCTGTCCCATGACCGATCATGGAATTCGTCCAGAGCCGCCTCGTAGGCCCGACGGGCATTTTCTGTGTAGTGTTGGGCGGTTGTGGGTTCGGTCTGGTGGCTGGCACAACCGACCGCAAGAACCAGACTCAGCGCGAGCCAGCGGAACATTTGCATGCGCAGCTGGTGGTAGCGGTTCATCGGTCGATACGCAAGACAAGTGAGTCAGGGAAACCCCGCCACCTTGCCGGTCGGTGGACATAGGCTAGAACGCCTACGCCATGTCCGAGGTGGAAAAGGTTCCGATGACGCCCCAGGGGGCGCACAAGTTGCGCGATGAGCTCACCAGGCTTAGGGAGGAGCGCCCAAAGATTGCCCGCGAAATCGAGACGGCTCGCGAACACGGGGATTTGAGTGAAAATGCCGAGTACCACGCAGCCAAGGAGCGACAGGGCATGATTGAGGCGCGCATTAAAGATGTCGAGGACAAGTTGTCGCGCGCCGAGATCATTGATCCCAGCCGACTTTCGGGGACCAGAGTTCGCTTTGGCGCGACGGTCGGACTGCTGAATATAGACACCGACGAAGAGGTAACCTATCGAATCGTGGGTGCGGAAGAGGCCGACTTGTCTCAAGGCACGATTTCTATATCTGCCCCTCTGTCCCGCGCGCTTATCGGAAGAGAGATTGGGGACGAAGTCAATGTCACGCTGCCAGTTGGGCGTCGCAAGTATGAAATTACAACTGTTGAATACGTCTAATTCAAGATCCTCTGACGCCAGACCATGCCTGATGTGCCCGAATCTCTAGGGACCTGACTCGGTGTCGCCATCGACTGGTGCTCGTGTGTTGAGAGGTGTCTTAGCGGCCTGTTTGCTCGTCGTCGCAGAAGGAACCGTCGCTCTGCTCTGCTCTCGGCGGGAAATATCGAGCCTTTGGGAGCTGCAGCACGGACTCTTGAATCTCGCGCCGTTGGTGCTGCCCTTGGCGGCCTTGGCAGGACTTCTGGGCTCGCTGCTGCTGAGTTGGTTGGAGAATAGCGAACGACAAACACGGTCACGATGGCTCTTGTCCTCCATAGGATTGTTGGGCGGTGGTGCGGCGGCTTGGGCGGTCGGCGGGGGTCGGCATCTGGCAGATCTGAGTCAGCGCCTGGGGCTTGTTGCGTTGGTTGGCGTTGGTACTGCTTGGATAATTGGGTGGGGGAGTCCGCGCTGGGCACGGCTCGCCCGCAGTCGTAGAGCCATCGCGGGCATTTCGGCCGTGGTTGGCCTATTATGCCTGGAATTTGCGAACCGATTCATACTCGTCCGTCTTTATCCGGGTTTTCACATGGCCCTGGCCATCGCAACTCCGGTGTTGGCTCCAACCCTCGAGTGGATTCTTCCGGCAGAGGCCGACCGAACATCCCGTGCCGCCACGCCCAGAAGGAAAACATTCACAGCTTTGCGATTGCTGGCTTTAGCAGCTGCTGGAACGACTTTGCTTTTCTTTGCTCCGCGGGCGGCCCGAGACCTATCGCGCTTCGACAATTTTCGACTGATCCTCCTCAATAATGCACCCATTTTGAGTCAAGGGGTCAGGCTTGCGGCTCGGCTGGCTCCGCCTCCACCTCTAGCCCAATGCAACGACAACAACTGGGACGAGTCCTGCAGTTCCATCGATAGCGAGCGCCATGATGCGGGCGCTGGATTTTCGCTGAGGGGGCGCGATCTGCTGCTTATCACGGTCGATGCTCTGCGGGCCGATCATCTGGGAGCCTATGGATACACCCGCAGAACGTCCCCGAATATCGATCGGCTCGCTGCGGACGCCGTGCGCTTCAACTACGCCTACGCGCCGACGGCCCACACTTCTTACTCGGTGACCTCGCTGATGACGGGCAAGTACATGCGTCCGCTGTTGCTTCAGGGAGCCGGGGCCGACTCCGACACCTGGGCTTCGCTACTGCGGCGTTATGGCTATAGAACGGCTGCATTTTATCCGCCCGCTGTGTTCTTCATAGATCCGCAGCATTTCGAGCCGTTTCGAAACAACTATCTTGGCTTTGAATATCGCAAGGTCGAATTTTTGGAAGGTCCGGAACGCGCCAGTCAGGTGACCCAATATCTAGATTCAGAACCTGTCGGGCGGCGACTTTTCGTATGGGTCCACCTGTTCGGTCCGCACGAACCCTACGAGGCGCATGAAGGCTTTGATTTCGGGACACGCGATATCGATCGGTACGACTCGGAGATCGCCTACGCCGATGCAGCTATTGGTCAAATTGTCGATGCCTTTCTGAAAAAAAGGCCCGATTCATTGATTATTCTGAGCGCCGACCATGGCGAAGAATTTGGAGACCACGGGGGCCGATACCACGGCACCACCGTGTATGAAGAACAGGTGAGGGTGCCGCTTATTGTTCGAGCACCGCAATTGTTCACGGCCCGTGTGGTGAACGAACCCGTACAAACAATTGATCTGTTGCCAACATTAATGGCAGCGCTTGAAGTACCCCTGCCACCACGCCTGCGGGGTCGTAACATTGGGCCGTTGCTCACCGGCAAAATCCAGTCAGGTGCAGGACTTGCGCTGGCTGAGACTGAAGAGCAAGTCATGCTAGCCGAGGGCAATTACCGATTAATTTGCGCCCGGCAAATCGGGGCCTGCCAGCTGTTCGATATCGCGCTTGACGCCTCGGAACGCCATGATTTGTCGAGTGTACAGCCTGATCGCTTCGAACGAATGCGTCGCCGAGAGCGCGAGCTAAGTGCCTCTCACGGTCAATACGAGGCACAGGGTTTGCGGGCGGAGGGCAGGGGTTGGCCTGACGCGATATTGCGCGGCGTAGCTGGAGATGGCGACGCGGTGGAAGAAATTGCAAGCCTGCTCGACGATGCGGATTCCGCCATCCGACGAAAAGCGGCAGAACTGCTCTTTGAATTCGATCGTCCGAGCGTTGCCTCGGCACTGCGCCTGACACTAACGAGAGACGAAGATGCCACGGTACGAGCCTGGTGCGCTCTATCGCTCACGCGCCTGGGGCAGGGGGCACCGATGGTTTACGACTTACTGGCAGGTCGTGACGTGGCTTTCAGCCGGTTGGCAGCTTTAGCGCTCGCCGACTCGGGAGATCCGCGCGGTCTCGATCGACTGGTTGCCTGGTGGCGTGATGCTCCCTCCCGTAGCTATCAACGGTCGCGCTGGTTACTCACGGCATTCTCCCGATTGCGTGCCAAGAATGCCGTGCCAGGGCTCATTGCGAGCTTGGATGACATTAGACTTCGGCCTCAAATCGCCGCAACGCTGGCCGACATAGGTGACGAATCCGCTCGTGGCCGGTTGGTTCGTGCCTTTGCCGAGGAGCGATACCAGAATGCACGCGTCGCACTGGCGAAGGCACTCGTGCACTTAGGTGCCCGCGAAGAGATGGCTCGGCCTCTGCTCCGCTTCTTAGGCGTACCCGATCCGATCCCGGGCGGACTTGGACTTGCCATGCAAGCCAAGGTTCTTCAGTACGTCGGTGGCCCTGAAAATCGACAATTGGGCGGACTGACGCACAACGCTGGGCTTGGCGCGCGAGTGCAGTTGATTATTCCCCGAGCAAAAAGCAGTCAATCCAACGGATTACGCCTGATCCTTCGTGTAACAAATCAAGGAACGGGGCCCGGACAGTTGCGCGTCTTGCCCTCAACCGAATTGTCAACCCGATCGTCGAATTCTCAATCTCTAACCCTGCGAAATTTCAATACGAACAACCAACCGCCGCTAATTTTTTCAATTCCTGTAAATTCCGAGTCGATTGAACTTCACCGGTTTGTGCCTGCAGAGTTTCACTGGGTCGAAGGACGTTCCATTTCATTGGATGTGCTCGCAACGTCGGGGATAAGTGTTGAGGCCATCGCGGTAGTGCCTCTGGTTCCAGAATTACCGCCTCCGCCGCCTCAGCCCTGGTCACCCGATAATAGTCCGGACAACGCGCCGGAGCAATTGGGCAAAACCCGAGCGCTTGAAGGACAGTGACCACAGACCGAAGCGTGGTATGGAGGCCCGCGGTGGCGAACGAAAACAACCCAAGCACGCGGCGTGAACAGCGCCGCGCTAAGCTTCCTGTGGACAAGAGCAGCGCGAATCAGGTGCCGGCTGGGCAGGGGTCGGGCTCTGCGCAAGACATCCGAGATCGCAATGCTCGTCTGCGTGCGAGCGCTGTCGCCGATCGGCAGTCCAAGCGAGAAAGAGATCGCGCTCGCATGGCCGCCACGGCTGCAGGTCTAGACGCGTCCGAGCGCCTGGACGATATCTTCGTCCGCAGCACTCATGCGGTAACCCTATGGATACGCAGCAATTTTCGCTGGTTGCAGTGGGCGATCGTTGCGTCGGTAGTCATGATGTTTGGCGTGCAAGGGTTGCGGTACTACCAGCGACAATTGGCGTCGACGTCCACGGACTCTTTGATGTCGGGGGAGATGGCGCAATCGGGAACAGTGGGGGACGATGAGGAATCGAAGTCAATTCCAGAAGAATTGAGGCGATGGGACAACCGACCGATGTTTGCCGACGTCGAGCAGCGCCTAGCTGCCGCGGAAAAGGATTACAGTGCGACCATCGACAAGTTTGGCAAGACGGGAGCGGGAGACTATGCGCGTCTGCAATTGGCGGGCATCAAGTACGACCAAAAGGCCTTTGACGCGAGGGTTGAATCTCTACCGTCAGGTTCGCATGGGCAAGCTAGCGCAAGACGATTTGGAAGTCCGCGGCCGCGCCATCGAAGGCACGGGCTTTTGTCTCGAGGCCAAGTCTGACCTCGAAGGTGCCCTCAAATCCTTTCGGGAGCTCTCCAATTTGGAGGGTTCCCTGGAGTTTGCCGTGCTTGGCTTATATCACCAAGCAAGAATATTGCTCGCACAGGGCAAGCGTGACTTGGCGAAGGAATTGTTGCTGAAGGCCCAAAAACGGCTAGGCTGACGACAAGGATTCGATTGCCGCCGGTTATTTCAAGCGTCCGATTCAGGAAGCTTTGTCGCAGATTGATCCATCCTCGATGGCGCCTTCCGCTTCTCCCGATTTATCGGAGCTTCTTCGTCAGGATCCATCTCGTCTTCAACGCATGATCGACAACCTAAAGCACAAGGGGTCTGGGGCCCCTTCGGGCGATGAGCCCGCCGAGCAAAAGTGAGGTCCTGGATGCGCGTTTTGCTCATCGGCGTCCTGGGAATTATGCCGGCGATAGCGGCGTGCGAAGCCTCGTTTTTGTCGGGCGGCGCGCAACCGGAACAGCCACAGTGGGTCCATCGGCCGAGTGGTTCAATGAGCGTTGTCTACCAAGTGCCGTTGGTCGCACCGATCCGTCAATTCGGAGAACCTTATCAGCGAGGTGGCGTAGAGATCGACAAGCAGGGGATGCGAGTATTTGTCGGGTCGAGCGATAACGGGCTCTATGCACTGGAAGCTAAGAGCGGCCGCACGCTGTGGCGATTCGAAACTACCGGCGCGGTACAGTCGTCGCCACTCTATGATCCCGTCAACAATTCCGTGTATTTTGGCTCCAATGACGGTGCTCTCTACAAGGTTTCCGCCGGCAACGGGCAGTTCATTTATCGATTCGAAACCAATTCAGAAGTCGCCGAACGCCCGGTTTTGTTCAAAGGAACGCTATATTTCGTAAACGCCAACGACACTGTATTGGCTCTTGAACCGAGGTCCGGCAAGCTTCGCTGGTCACAGCATAGAACACCAGCGGCGGGGATGGAGATCGCTGGATATTCTGGACCCTTAGTGTGGCGCGACAAAGTGTACCTCGGGTTCAGCGATGGCATCGTGATGGCGTACGACGCGGAGACCGGGGCAGAACGTTGGCAGCCGGTGGATCTTGCTTCAGAAGCTGAACAAGTGGTCGGCGATGTTCCCAAGTATTTGGACGTTGATACCACACCAGTTCCGGACACCCTCGAAGGCGGGCCCGCCGTCTTCGTAGCCAGTATTCAAGGTGGTGTTTTTGCTCTGGATGCGGACACGGGGGCGCAAATCTGGAGCAACTCGACGGCGTCCGGCGTCACCAGCTTGGTCTTGTGGCAGCAACCAGCGCATGTGCCAGCTTCGGGTCCACCGCCGTTGCCTGCAAGGAAGATCTTGGTCGCAGCCTCTGGAACAACTGGACTATGGGGTCTCGATCCAGAAAACGGTGCGGTACTTTGGCGCAGTCGGTTGCCCCAGGGAGGCGTGCACAGTCCTCAAGTCTTTGGCGGCGCGCTGTTGGTGACTGCTTCCCAATTGGGAGTGTTCCTCATTAACCCGCTCGACGGCCGGGTCATCGACGGAATTCACGCGACGGACGGCATTTCGGCCCAAGCCGGCGTAGCGGGTGCCCGCGCATTCATTCTGACCAACGGTGGCAAACTGCTAGCGCTCCACTTAACAAGACCGGTGGACACTTGGGAACCAAGCGCGCCTGACGTATTCGGACGACCCGCTGAGGCGTCGGTCCATTGGTAAATACTTCTGGTTTGCACGCTGATCGACTCGCGTCCCAGCCCGCGGCCTTGGGCTCACTGAGGCCTGACTATTAGCGATTTCTCGCTTAATTCTCCAAATATTAGTTCGCATAAGATATATTATGTCAACTAAACAGAATTGCCGTTCCAACTAGCCTAAGGAGTCAGCTCCTCTCCTTCCAGGCGGCGTCCAGGTCGAGATAATGATTGCGTCGAGCCTCCGATCTCGAAAACTGATTCAGGCTAAGCCGTACAGGGCTTCGAATAACGGCCGTAGTTGTTGCTCGTTCCGATCAGGAATGCCGCCGGAACACCCTCGTCAAAGAAATGCGCCCTAGAGAACCAATGAACCGCGCCCCAATGGAAAGAAGAATCTGTCTCATTGTCGACGATCTCGGGGGCTACATTATTTGCCGCGACGGACCGAACCTAGATCCATCAGACCCAGAAAAAGATGCCCAACCTTGTTACGGAACGCTCTCGGACGCGCAGATTGCGGCTCATCATGATGGGTACACTCATTTCCGTCGATCCAATCGGGCCATAGCCAAACCCATTTCACGCGAGTGTAAGACCTCGGATGTTAGACCTATACCCACTCGTTTAAACCGCACATGACCAGGCCTGATTTAGAATCAGCCCAAGAACTCAGTGACCCCAAGGGGATTTGAACCGCCCGGGGTCCCCCAAAAACCTGCAGAAAATGGCAGTTTCGGGCAGTCGGTCAACACCCAAATGGCCAAAACTGACCCCCCAAATTTAGCGGGTTTTTGGGGGCGGACTTTATTAGCGGACGTTTCATCAACTGACCCGGAGTTACTCGCCGAAGCACGTGCCGCGGCGATTGCGAACTACCGAGGGTGCCTCAAGCGGGTTGGCGACGCAATAGCCGACGAGCTCCCCGCGTAGTTGGCTCGCCCTTAGCCCCTGACCACCCGTCGGAGGCCTAGGGCGGTGCACGGGCATCGCAAGAAAGGCACCAATGTATAACCTAACCAAGCGCCAGGGCGAGCTGAATAACATTCGGGACAACGTCGCAAGCGTTCGGCACCTGCTGGATTCCGTGCGACTTGATGCTCAGGATGCGTGCAAGGAGAAGCCCTGGTCTCCGCCCGTGGGGTTGGCATGAACCGCACAAGCACACCCCCGCCGGCGAACACGATTACCGTGTTGAGTGCCGATCTTTTGGCAACCCGAGCCGGTGAACTTCTCAGCCAATTGGCCTGCGGCACTTGGCCACCCGCCCAAAAACTTCGGGAGGCGTTGCAGACATACAGCGAGGTCCGGCTTGGTGTCGCGATGGCCGAAGGGGCCGACGCTGTACTTCGCCACGTTGAGGAAGAGACGCCTAAGACACTGCGAACTGGCGAGGCACGGCCGTGAAAACGACGGTGTTACAGTGACGATCGTGACACTCCGATTCGACCCACAAGATGACCGCGACCTGCGATGGTACTTCGAACAAGGCCCGTCACCCGTCAATCTGACCGAGAAGCAGAAGCGCCGTTGGGGGCCAATTGATCGGGCGCTGAACGGGCGCGGTTACCGACTTTGCTTGTACTTCAAGTACGGCGAACACGGTGCTTTTACCGACGGCTACGAATTGGGGTTCTACCATGAGTTTACTTGGGAAGACTTCGGAGAGTGGCGCGAAGGGTTCCCCAAAACACCCGCCGAATGGAAGAGCTGGGAAGCGGAGACGTCGGTCGCTTATGCCGTCAATTCGTGCAGTTCCCGGCCGCTAACGAAGCGCGAGGCTTTCTTATCTGTGTTCGACATGCTCGGCGCGAAAGCAGTTCCTTTGCTGCAGGCGGACTACGACGGCTACCGAATGGCAAAGCAGGCCATGAGCAACAACGAGAAATCTCGGGGCAGACCCCGACTGAAGCCCCCCAAGTTCATCGTTATTCCGGAAGAGACATTGAATCACTCGTTACCGCCAACCGTTCACGCAACCTTTTGCGACGATGATAGGGACCTTGACGGTCGCTTCCCTAAGATAAGCAGCGAATCTGCCCGGGGCGCCTTGATCGAACTCATTCACGAGCAAAAAGACTTCATCGAATGGTTGACTTTTGGCGGGCTGCGAATTGATGCGACTGGCGCGCGATTCATCGCTTCTAAGTTCTGGCCAACCTTGCGAGTCGCAGGACTCACCGACGAACAAATTCTCGAGGCCATTTCGCAGCACCTAGGACTTGCTCCCCGCTAAAAAGGGCAATTATTTTCGCAAACTAAGTATTTGAAATAACTAATGAATACTATGTTCAGCCAATTGACCCAAAACGTCACTGGCCCTTACATAGGAGGTCGAAAAATGAATCACCAACTACCTGAGTCCCAGTCGTGGACATGCATCCGATTAGCTCGCCGGCTCGGCCCCCAAAGGGCTGCACGCCGGCTCGGTATCTCCGTTGACGATCTCGCGCGCATCTGCGCGGGCTTTCTTGTTAGCCCAAGAGTCGTTCGATCGGTTGTCGGCGCCTTGGCTGTCTCTCGCTTACCCAAGGCAGCGTAACTTAGTCATTCACACATAGGGGACGACCGCGCGAGCGGTCTATCGACTGTCGCGACTGCGACGGTCACGGAGCGATCTATCTATGGTCCAGGACGATACACCCATCTGGCAGCTCACCGTAGGCCAGCTGCGGGAGCTACTGCAGAGCCACACGGCATCCGATGCTGATGACTCCCCTGTACCCCTCAAGGAGCTATGCGAGCTATTCCATGGGACGTGCCAGAGCTTTTGGCGGGGACACATCACCGCCGGCAGGCTCACCGGGTACCGTCTCTCGCATCAGCGACTCAGCGCCAAGCCGTCCGAGGCTCGGGCACTACTCGAGTCGTCGCCACTGCGGCCCCCCAAGAAAGCCGGCGAGACCGAGTTAGGCGGACTCGATGCCGCGTTGGCTAGCGGACAACTCGTTTCGCGAGGGCGACGATGAAACCCGACGTTGTTCAACTGCGCGTCCAATTGCGCCGCCCATTACCGAATCCGCTGCATCAGCAGTTCGCCGCCGCATATGTTGGCGCGGTTGACGAGCACCGCGCAAAGCTCCGACTCGAGTTGGCTCGGTTCGTGCGACAGGGCGACGACGCACAGGTCCAGCGCATTATCGCGGAGCTTGGCCCGGTTGCTGAACAGGAACTCGATGACCTGGAAGACCGCGGTGTTTCGATTCCCACTTGGGGGGTCTCGAGGTGAGCGCCCACATGATTCCCGTTGTGCGTGGTGCAAAGATCTTAGGTTGGCCGAAGAATGCCAAGGGTGGCTTTGCAAGATACTTGCCTTTAGCCGAAGTTCTAATCTCACCGTTCAAGACCGATGCTCATTTTTGTCAGTATTCGAACCCACAAATTGCGCGCCGGCTCGGCAAGGAATGTCTAAGGGCTGAGCACCTGCAGGCAATTGGTGGAGCTGTGCAAATGGTCGCAGCTGTATTCGATGCTGACGTGCCCGGACATGGTGACCTGACCGACGAATGGGTCTTGAATGAGCGACTGAAAATCGAACGTCTCAGAAGTGAGCACCTGGATGTTTTCGTCTACTTCACGCGCCATGGCTATCGACCCGTTGCACTGTTGCCGGAGCCATTCCTTATCACGACGCCCGAGGACGTGGAGCGCTGGACGGCATTCTACCTGCAAAGCTGTGCATACCTGAAAAGGGTATTTGATATTACTGCCGATCCGCTCGGAGACTGGGCTCGACCATTTCGCGCCCCCCACGCTACCCGCGACGAGGGCGGACAACCCGAGAATCTGTTGACCATTGGCGACCCGGCTACAATTGGAATTTGGCAGCCTAACATTACGTCGGCTGACATCGAAGCCGCCAAGCTACTCGGCAAAAAGCCCAAGGCGGAAAGGCCCCCCCGCCAGACGTTCGATTCCGTTGAGTACAATGGCAAAGGTGTCATTGGGCGCTTGCTGAGTGAAGATGGACTGCTCGGCGAGGAAGTCGAACCCGGCGTATGGAATTGCATCTGCCCGGACCACAAGGAACACACCAAAGGCGAGAAGCTAGACGGTTCCACAAGATACTATGAGCCGACGGGTTTTGGTCACTACCTGGGCACGCTCGATTGTTTGCACGAGGGAAGCGGGCACCACCACCGCAACTCGAAAGACTGGCTTGGGTGCT
Source organism: uncultured delta proteobacterium (assembly GCA_963835565.1). Taxonomy (GTDB): domain Bacteria; phylum Myxococcota_A; class Polyangia; order Polyangiales; family Polyangiaceae; genus FEN-1139. The sequence goes on along the minus strand of CAWIGY010000045.1, from coordinate 29,350 downwards.
GGTTACAAGATCGCATTGACGCGGCACGAGAGGCCGAAGGCTTGCCAGCATTCAACCCGCCGAAGGCAAGACCCGTAAAGACCGAAGGGGCCAAGCAACCATTGTTTGATGGGCCTGCAATTGACGACTACGCGGCTGCGCTAGCGAGCACAGTCGGAAAGGTTCCGGAGGATTTCGACGAACCAAAGGTTGACAGGAATTGGGGCAACCCCACCGACCTCGGCAACGCAGAGCGGCTTGTCGCAATGCACGGTGAGAATATACGTTACTGCCACCTAAAAAAGTGCTGGTACATCTGGACCGGGACCCACTGGGAAAGGGACACATCAGGCACAATCGTTCGCCTGGCAAAGCAAATGGTGCGCTCGTTGTACCAGGTTGCGATTGGCGAATTGGACAAGGACCGAAAGGCCCGTCTTTTCAAGTGGGCGATAGAAAGTGAAGCCAACGCCCGAATCACTGCAGCAATAACGCTAGCCCAGTCGGAGCGTGGCATTCCAGTCGGCCCCGACCAATTGGATGCTGACCCATGGCTATTCAACGTTGCAAACGGCACGGTTGATTTACGAACTGGCAAACTCAAGGCGCACGACCGGAAGGACCTCTGCACCCGCATCAGTGACGTCAAGTACGACCACCAGTCCAGATCGGACTTATGGGAAAAATTCCTATTCACTGCAACGGGTGGTGATGAATCATTGTCCACCTATCTGCAACGCGCCTGCGGTTACGCAATGCAGGGCACCGTTACAGAAAAGAAGTTCTGGCTAATTTTTGGGCCGCCAAATACATCAAAGACTTGTTTCATAAACGCTATCGGTAGGACTTTCGGCGGGTATCATGAGAGCGCGGACGCCTCAACGTGGTTGGTACAATCGTCCGTTGGCACTAACCGTGGCGATATGGTGCGGCTCGCTGGCGCCCGTCTAGTGACGTCTAGCGAATTCCCTCAAAATGCCCGGTGGGACGTATCGTTGATCAAGAAAGTGACCGGCGGCGACCTGCTGACATATACGGCGGCAAAATATGAAAGCGAGGTTACGTTCGAACCAACCTTCGCCCTTTGGTGTGCCTGCAATGACGCGCCGAGAATTAGCGATACCGAGGCCGGCATGTGGGACCGTGCCCAACGTTCTCCATTCAATCACGTAATACCCAAGGCGGAGCAGGACAAGAAACTTTCCAAGAAATTGGCAGCATCCGTGGTGCAATCCGCAATTCTCGCCTGGTGCGTTCAGGGGTGTCTTGATTGGCAGAAAGACGGACTACCCGACTGTGCCGCCGTTGACGCCAGCGTGCAGGCCTACAAAGCGGAAAATGACAGGTGTCTTGGTTTCATTGCCGACTACTTGGAGTTTGCAGATCCGTATCGGTGCAACGCGGGCAAGTTACGCGAAGCCTATGAGGCATGGTGCCGCGATAACGGAATCAAACATCCGATGACAGGTCCAGAGCTAGCGAAGCGCCTAGAAGACAAGGGTGGGGAGCAAGCCAAGTCGGGAAGTAAGCGTTATTGGAGAGGGTTCAGGCTCGCCTATCAGGGCGACCCACAGAACCCAGATAGGGACACGAGGGACACGAGGGACACGACTCCCCGAGACTTTTGTACACGGGTGGCTGATGAAACACTTTCGGGGAGTGACGTCCCACACGTCCCACACGTCCCAAACGACGATTCCTTAGACGACGCTGAATACCAGGCCGAGTTTGCTTGGAGAGGTGAACAGTAATGTCAGCCCCACGTTCGAAAATAGGGTCGGCCTGCGGGAAGCAATTGGCACGCCTCGAAGTCCCCGGAAACGAAAGGCCGGCCCGTTGGTTCCGGACAGGTCAAATCCCCTGCCCTTGTTGCCCAATTCGTCCTCCAAAGAGGTTTCTAACCCCTTTGGTTTGGAGCATTTACAGCATGTTTTTAGCCAAATTCTTCGATGAAAAGTCCGGCGCCGGCCAAAAACCAGCCAGGTTGAACGACCTGTGTGCTGGATTCAGCGCCTGCGCTGGAACTTTCGCCTTCGGGAGGGCGGCCTGATGGCCATCCGTTTCGTCAAGGACGCGACCCGGCAAGAGTCGCCACGACTCAAGGACACACCCAAGGAACCGGCTCGTAACCCGTCCGATGGGCGCGCAACAGCTGGCAGGTTTGGTCCTCGTAACCGGTTCGGCGAAGGTCAGGGCACGAAGGCATTGATTCGCAAGGGCCTCGGTGACCCTGAAGACCCTGTAACGGGCGCTCGTACGCGGGAGGCTCTGCGGCTCTACTACGCGCTCGTTGGCAAGCTCCCAAGCGACGGACCCGCCATCAGGGCTCTGTGCGCTGCCCAGGCGCGTCACACGGTCCTCGCCAGCGCGTTCGCCACCGAAGCGTCCAGGGTTGGGTTGACCACCAAAGAAGGCCTGGCGCTGGCCGAGGCCTCGCGTGCGCACGACACGACGGCCCAACGCATGAGCGTGGCTGCCTACGACCGCGCGGTTCGTGAAGCGCGTGCCAAGCCCAAGGATACCAAGGCCGCATTGACGGCGCGCATCCTGACCCTGGCCGCGAGAACCACGGAAGGCGACGGCAATGCACAACCCACCTAACATCGTGGAATTCGCTTTCGCCCTTGCCCAGGCACCGGGCATTGAAGGACCGACACGCCCTTGGCTTGCCACACTCCGGGCATTCGACGGCCTATCGCTGAGCGATGACGACGTGAGCATCCTGGCCGCGGTCACCGGTCGATCACGCAAAGCCATTAGAGCGCACGAGGAGCAACCGTACCCCGAGTTATGGGCTCGGGTGGGCCGACGTGGCCGCAAGAGTGCGACGGCCGCGATGATAACCGACCATCAGGCGCTGTACGGAGGGCACGAGCGTTACTTGATGCCTCACGAGCTGGGGATGATTGTGACCATCAGCAAGGACCTGTCTGGTGCTGACCTGATCAAGCGATTCCAGCACCTGTTTTTGGACGCACTGGGCATCCAGTACCACGAGACCAAATTCGGCGCGGTCACTGTAACGCTGATTGAGGGCTGCCAGATAGCCCTGGCATGCCTGACTTGCACCGCGGAGGCACCCCGCGGCCCCGCAATACCCGTAGCCATTCTTGATGAACCCGCCTTCTGGGATGTCTCCGAAAGATACGCCGACCCCGACGTCGAAATCATTGGAGCACTACGTCCCGCAATGGCGCAATTCCCGAATCGGAAGCTGATTGCCATTAGCAGCCCGTTCGGAATCGAGGGTGTCTTTCACAAGACGATCGAGGCCGCCCTTGGCAACGACAACGAGCAATCGATACTCGCGGTCCAGGGCCCGACTTGGGAGTGGTCACCGACGATAACCGAAGAGCGCACGCACGAGCTAGAGCGCATCGAGTCGGTATGGTCTCGGGAGTACGCGGCAATTCCAAGCGCTACCCTCAGCAATTCGTACTTTGATCCTTCCAGCATTGAGCGTGCATTCGACCGTAAGATTCCGCCCTGGTTTATCAAGCGCCCGAACAGTGCGGCACACGTTTGCCTTGATGGCAGTGCGGGCCACGAGGGCGGGGATGGTTTTGCATGGGCCGTTTTTCAATATTACGAGGAAGACCCGCTGGAGATTTTCGTCCAGGTTGGCAACGGCGAACATCAGCGCGCCCAGACGTCCCTTGTCACTGGCGAAAAGATTCGGCGGCACGACCGTCCGCGCATTGAACCAATATTATGCTGTGAGTTCCTTGACGTCCTAAACGCGCCATTCTTTGAGACTTGGCCCCCCAGTAAGATCGTCAAGCGCATCATCGCCGATGGCCAGCGCTACAACGCTCCCGGCGCTCGCATTTACTGTCACCTTGACCAATTCGCGGACGCGGCACTTGCAGAGCTAATCCGCAACGAGCAAGGCAAGGCGCTCTATCACCCCTGGAGCGCGCCAGTAAAGTTCAAGGCGGCCTCGCTGGTCCGTTCGTGGCTCGACAACGACAACCTGGCGATCAATCCGAACGCTCCCGGTGCTGCGCAGTTGAAACGCGAGCTTGGGACCTTCTGCGAAACGTTGCAGAACAGTGGCAACGTCAAACTGGAAGCCAGGCGCGGATACCACGACGATATGGTTTCAGTGTTGCTGATGGCAGCCGTCGCGGCGCAAGTTGGATACGGACCGGAAAAACTAGGCTGGATGGCAGCCCGAGGAGTAATCCAGTGAGCACCAATCGACTTTCAACCCTAGACGAAACGAAGGAAAAGTAACCCATGTCCGAAATTCCCCTAAGTCCCGAAACCTCGAGAGCCCTCTACCGTCGCGACGCCGCGGCGTACTTGAGCACCCGCGCTGGCACGCAAGTCTCCGAGGATGCCGCCCAGCATTGCATTGATAGCGGCTGTCTTTATCACACAGGTGGAGGCAATTGGTCGCTCGACACCACGTCGTCAGCCTTGCTTTTTGCGCCCGGTTGCGCTTCGTTGATTCCGATCGCGACGTTGCAAACTTGGGGCAGCCCCCAGGCGCGCGCCGAGATATCGCGACGAATGAGGTCCGTGCTCGAGAGCGACGAACGCGTCGTCAACAATATCGAAAACACTTCGAGCGGTGACGACAATGCACGCGGCTTTGATCTGAGTGAGTTGGCGCAACTCGACGGGTTCGTCTCGCGGCACAACGAAGTCATGGCGAACATTGCCGCCGCCCGCGCGGGTGATCAAGCAAGAATCGCGGAGGTGCAAAAAAACGCTATGCGCGTCATCGAAGGCGGTCAAACCGACTTCCAGCGATCGGGCAAGTTTCCGGGCGGGGAGGCCGCATAATGTCACTCGAACAATTACGGACGAAGCGCAACGACGCCCGCGAAGGGTTGACTAAGACCGAACAGGCCATCACGCGCGGCCAAGCCAAGGCCGCCGAGCTCGAAGTCGAAATAGAAGGCCTGGAGAGTTCGCTGGCAGACTTGCAGAGCGCGATTCTTTTGGGCGACGCCAGCGAGGATGCTGGCAACGCGGCCGTGGAAGCCTTGGCGGTCACAACCAAAAAGCTAACAGCGGTCAAGTCTGGCCTTGATGGCATGTCCAGACGACTGGCTAGCGATCAGCAGGCCCTTGAACAAGCCAAGGTCGAACTAGCCCAAGCAGCCATCAACGCGTCAAGGCCAATCATCGCAGCACTACAGACCGACATACAACGCTCGCTCGGTGCCACGATGGCCAGTCATGCGAATTTGCTCCGACTACTCAAAGGCTTGTCGAATTTTGGCGAAGGAAAAGTCTCCGCACCACTCGATTATGACTCGTGGTCGGTGCAATGCTTCGATGAAAGGTTGCACGATGCATGTCGCGCCAACGGATTGCAACGCGTTCGTCAAAATGTCGACGCTTTCTGCTTGGAGCCCGGGCGGAGCGCGCCACTCGAAAGCGAATTGCTCGCTCTTCTATCTCAATAAGATGCTCTCCGAGCAACTAACTCATCAGTTGGGACTTGAGAAATCCTGCCCCGGAAGTCGTCGCGGCATGGCTCTGTGGCCTTTTACCTTTCAACCACATGCGCCACAACGAAGCGCTCTAACTAAAGGCAAGAAAGATAAATCATCATGATCACAGTAACATCAGTTTTTGGTTTCGCACAACCCGGTGGCAGCGCCGAAAACACGCTCGGCGCATTGAGCTGGAGCCCAGCTCGCGACGCCGCGACCACCATCACAGCGACGTTGATTCCATGCACGTTGACGGTCGCATCATCGCCACCCGTTCCACTACGAGTTGACCGCGTTATCACGTGCCAGCCCGACGGGGAGGACGTTGACATTTCCGTTGATGGCCTAACGGCAAGCATCCAGTTTGCGGTTGCCGGCACGGCGATCCTTCGCGTGTATTTGGGCGCCGAATTCTTTTTCCTGGTTATCTCGGTCCTGAGGTCGGTGCAGCTATGTCCATGACCATCGAACCCGGCGGATGGTATCCGCTGGACTCACTGGGATTTCACGCCGACCGGCATCAGCATCGTCACCGTACCAATTGGCACCACACTTTCGCTCGTGGCCGACGATGGCAACTTGCCGCTCAGAATCGAAGGTTTTTCGCAGCCCGGCTCGTATGAGTTTTGGATTCATGGTGGCCCGCAACCAGTGGAAATATCGGTTCAGCGCGAAAGGGTACAGGCCACCCTTCGTCGCGGGCGCCGCACCGCCCGCGCCCGCGCTCGCAATCCCCAACTTCGTTCACGCGCTCACGCTCGGAGCGAGCATAGGTATCCGGATGCCACCCCCCACGATCGTCGTGGCGTCAACACCGCCACCGATCGTTTTGCAACCGCCGACGCCGAACCCTTCGGTCAGGGTCAAGGGTGCCGCTCTGGATGCGACCTTCTTGGGCGTGGTCGCGACACTCATTGGCATAACCGCCGACGCAGTTGTTGCCGCAATGACGGGCACGATTCTGCCGGCGTGGACGGCCGCGCTCGCAGCCCATCGGGCAGATTCGCCATCCGAAGAATTGGCGTCCAGCGGCTGGACACCACCACCATGAGCGACTCACAACGTCCGCCATGGTACGCGCGCGCTTTCGAGCTCTTCAAACAGGGCTTAGATAGCGATAGCGCATATCTCATAAGCGTGAGCGAGCTCCGCGATCGCACGCGACAACAACCAAGCGAAAGCAACGTTGATGACACACACAAGACCAATACCTAAACCTGTCTGCCGTTGCGGCTCGCCTGCTACGGTGCAAGTGGTAGATGACCGTCACGCCGTCGTTGCACAGACCTGTTCATGGTGTGGCTCTCGATTGGCGCACAAGCTAACGCTTGAAGAATTGCCGCGCCCACCGTCCGTGCCACCAAGGGCAGATTGACGGGAGCCGAGCGCCATGGCTAGGCGCCACCGGCTCAATATATGGTTGACGCTGAGAGCCATATTTGCCGCTTTTCTTCGAGGTATCATTACTAATGATGGCCAAGCTGGCTAGCCCTCTGACCATCCTGCAGGACACCCGCGAGCAGTGCCCGTGGAAATTCTCGATGCATGCCGGGTCGAAATAGTGCACTTGCCGACTGCGGATTACTCATGGGCAATGGCTTTTCTGACCGCGTCGCCTGCGAGCGGAAAAGCTTAAAGTGACCTCGTGCTCAGCATTGGCCCAGAGCGCGACAGTTTCTCGACAGCTGCCGGCGCATGATGGCATTCCCGCACCGTTTGCTGGTGGTCGAAGCTGATATCGCGGACGTGTTGGCGCACCGCTACGAGTCACGCACGAACCCGTCCAGCGTCGTCGGGAGCACGATTGCACTCTTCCACGACTACGGTCTCGCAACTGCCTGGTGGCACTCTCCGCGGGTGGCGGCGGACCTGGTGGAACGATGGTTCCGGCGTATTGTGGCCAAGGCCAAACTTGAAGAAAGGGCAGCATGAAACGCCATCCGCCATCGTGGCGGGTACCGTTTTCCCTCTGCCCGGCCCAACGTGTTTTGGAGGCGGCTACCCCGCCCGCCGACAAGCCCCCAGGTACCCCCAAGCCAAATTGAGCCCCTGCTGCCCTTCAGAGCGCCGTTCCACGAGAGGCGAGCCAGAGCGCCACGCTCGGAGGTAACACGCGTGGCAGGCGCCTAGCTTGAGCCGCAACGTTGGTTTTTGACAGCATCGGCACTTCAGTGTTTCACGCGGAAGGAACCGCGGTCGGTGGTAACGCATTGGCGCCCTATCGCATGAAGTAATGTTTCTGGTGAAAATCTCAGTTGAAACTTCTACGCTATTGCTACGCATTCGCTCCGATTGCTCTGCTTTTCATTGTAGACCGTTGGACAACACAACCGCAGGTCTATGCAGGTCATTAAGTCGGCTATCCGATTTAATAGATGGTTACGATTTACTATTGCACATCAAAACAAATGGAGGGATGTTGGGTTTGTCAGTCGCGACGACCATAACAGCGCGATGCAAACCGGAAGCATGAACCGGTTACCTAGAACGAAGTCCACGGGAATGAACGGACGCTGACCCCTGAAAGTAGGCAAGCCAAGGTAGCGGCAACCCAGCCCCCAAGGTTCAAGACCCGGGGGCTTGCGGCGCTAGAAGCCATGGGACGACCTGCCAATTCTTGCGCCTCTCAAATCATCGTAAACCTAGACATCGACGACAAGGCTTTGCTCAAACAGAGCATGGCCACCGAGAAGTTGACGCTTTCAGATACGGTCCGACGGGCAATTAGGCAATACGCTAAGTCCCTTGGAATCCAGCCGAAATCCTCAGAAGCCGCTTGAAATTAGTTGACCTCGCGGTGCGGAAACACCCGAGGTCACGACCGAACCAACTGGAGTGATTCGATATGTCGGAAGATAGCAACGAACGCAGAACAAACAAGGGCAAAGCGGGCCGAAAACAGACCGGCACGCTGCTACTGCTTGACGATGGCCGCTATCAAGCGCGCGTGTACCTTTGCGACGGGGTGCGGACGCGACTACCGCCCTACCCCGCCGGCACGAGTGAAGAGGTCGCCGAAAAGCTCATGGCCAACGACATTGCACGCATCAAGCGCGACAACATCGTTTCTGGCAAAGCCGAGGTTGAACGACAACGCACCGCCGTAGCCGTAGAAGCGTCGACGTTGGCTTGTGGCGAGTGGGTCAAAGCCTGGCAAGCTGCGCGCGTTCGCAAGGGTCTCGCCAGTGCTGACAAGGGACTGAGCCACTGGAATCATCATCTATCGGCTGTGCTCGGCTCGAAGCATCCCAAGGACTGGACCCGCGACGACTTCCGACGTCTATCAGCTTCCCTCGATTCCAAGGTGCAACGGCTCGAAATCTCGGCAAAAAGCGCCCAAAACATCTGGGGCACCGCAACCAAGATGGCCGACGACGCAATGTCGGCCAAGACCGATGACATTCGCGTTCGGGACGACAATGCAGCAATGAACGTGCAGGGTCCCGATCGGGGATCTCGAAGGCAAAGGCCTACTTGTACCCGGCGGAATTTCTCGCCCTCATGAATTGCGACACGGTGCCCCAACACTGGCGCCGACGGATCGCGGTTTCGGTTTACTTGGGCACCCGCGCCGGGGAACTTGACGCGCTCCAATGGGAAGACTTCCACATTGACCAGGGCATCGTCCACATTCACCGCGCGGTCGACCGTTCCCAAGACGACGCGACCAAAGGCACCAAGTCCAACCAGGCTCGACGGTTCCGAATCGAGCCCGAGCTGATGCCCCTACTCGTTGCCATGAAGCTCGAAGCCGGCGGCCAAGGTCTCTTGTTCCCTTCCGTGAACGCGACCGAGTACTCGAAGCGCCTTCAGATATTCTTGCGCCGGGCCGGTGTTGACCGCGGCGATCTGACCACCAGCGACCAGACCCGCCGGCGATTGTCATGGCACGACCTCCGCGCGACGGCGGCAACGTGGCTCGCGGTTCAGGGAGTCGAACCGTTGAAGATCATGCAGCGCCTCGGCCATCGGAACTTTTCGACGACCATGATCTATGTGCGAGAGGCCGAACAGCTCCGCGACGGGTTCGGCGACGTGTTCCCAGAGCTCCCAAATCGCCTGCTTCAGAAACTAAAAAGTCCGGCGATTCTGTCCGGACCTGGAAAAACTACTGGAAATGCCGCGTTTTCAGTGACCCCAAGGGGATTTGAACCCCTGTTACCGGCGTGAGAGGCCGATGTCCTAACCACTAGACGATGGGGCCAAGGACTTCCCGTTCTGCTGTCCGGAAGCCTCTCGAAGCTGGGGAGCAAGGACTCGAACCCCGATAAACGGAACCAGAATCCGTTGTCCTGCCATTAGACGACTCCCCAAAAAGGAAATTGAACGCGACTTCGGTGAACCGATTCTCAACTTCGTTGGGTTCCCGACCCAATCAAGGCATCTGAAGAAAGCAATTCCCCAGGACCTCGAGGGCGCCAGTAGATATCGCTCAGCCCATTGGGGTGCAAGCCAAAAGAGGCGGAAAACCGGCTCCTAACGGACCGTCGCCTCGGTGACCCAAGCCCAAGGACCTACGGCGGTGGGCTTCGATGATACGCAAGCCAGCGTGCTACCACACGAGCCCAGTCCGGGCGAGCGTCCATGCTCGGATGGATCTTGTCCCGAGCCCGGGGCATGTGCACGATAAACGCGTTAGCATCGAGATAGACGCAGGGCGCAACATTAGCTCGAATCACCTCGAGGAGCCTGCTATCGGCGCCCTCCCAGAGAACCGGGGCCACCCAAGCACAACTCCGGTTTCCGAGCCGCTCGATGAGGCGACGGATCAAAGGGATGCGCTTTTCAGGTTCCGGATTTTGGAGTTCGTTGGCACCGAGGCTAATCAGTACCAAGTCTGGATTGTACTGAGCTAGGTATTGTCCAAGCTTCTTGTCGAATGCCCAAGTCGGAATATACGTGGAGGTTTCGAAGCGAAGCACGCTGTGCAAACCGGCTTGTTCCAGTACACGGCTTAGCTCGATTCCGAGCGCGCCCGCAAACGAATCACCGATATGGAGCACGGTGGTCCCTTTCGGCAAATCGGGACCCGGCGCGGGACCGCCCACGCCGGCCTGATCGATGACCAAGCCAGATGGCAAACGCTCCTCAAGGGTTGCAACGGCGGCCGGGGTCGAACTTGGGCTCAGTGCTCCAGTGGCTATCGGACTGGACACTTTCGTCGTGGAGCTATTGTCAGATAGTACTACCGCAGAATTCGGGTTGGGAGTTGATGACGTAAGCGGTGTCTTTTCCCGACCACCGGCAACAGTAGCCGGCGTGCCGCTGTGACCACATGCAGCGAACAAAAGAGCCAGAACCAGGCTGGCTCGCAGGGCCCCGACCCTACTCGCAGCGCTCTAGTTGGCATTTGTTTGGGGTTTCAAAGATTATCAACGGCACTCCGTCGAACCATGATTGCGCCGCGGCTTAGCGAGGTTTTCTCAGGAAGGCCAGGCATCGCGCCGCTCTAGGGACAGCAAACGCTATTCCAGCCGACGCCGACGTCCCGATTCTTGCAGTGATCTCGTTGGGCGACGGCGTTTCTTGCCAGATGTTCGCCTCCGCCTAGTCGATAGGCGTTCGGCCTGGGCGGCTGATTGCTCCGGCAATCCGCGTCGAATTCCGGCGAACGACGCCGGGTTACCTGGGATAGATCCAGGGCATGCGCCTTGATCTCGACCAGCACGTCGCGAACGCAGCCATAGCCAGGCTGGGTATGGGTGGCTTCCGGGCAAGGCGGCTGCCCCGGCCTGGCGCATCGCCAGCCATTGAAGGATTGGCCTTTTTCGCATTCGATATCGAGTACGCCGTGCAAACAGTGGCCGTCTGAATCCCGTTCAAAGGGGCAACCGGCACCGCTCGGCGTTTTTGCGCAGCGCAAGCCCAAATGCGAGCCACTTTGCCCCGGTGCAAAGCGATTGCGCAGACCCAAATGCATCCATTTTTCGAAGCGTCGACTCCAACTGCCCCCGCGATACACCTTGAGGTTCGACGTGCCGGGCCACGGGGGAAATGGATAGGGCCCGAAGTCGCTAGACGTCCATTCCCAAACATTACCGCTCATGTCAAATAAGCCGAAAGCGCCTGCCGGATAGCTTTTGACGGGACAAGTCCCCGGCTTTTTCCAGCAGGCGTGCCCGTCCGGCGACGCGTTGCCCCAGGGATACTTGAGGCATTTCTCGCCGCCGTGGGCGGCATATTCCCATTCGAATTCTGTGGGCAAGCGCTCCCCTTTGGCGGCGCAATAGGCCTCGGCCTGCGGATAGTTGACGCAATTAACCGGGTGATCCAAGCGGTCCAAGTGACGCGCATTGCAAGTGGCGGCATCCTTGCCTGCCTCGGTGCACTTGCCCGATTCAACGCAGGCCTTCCAATCGCCCATCGTCACTTCGGTGAGGTCAAGACAAAAGGGCGCCAGGCTGGTTTTGAAGCGCGGCCCCTCTTCCGGGCTAAAATAGTGTGGATTGGCGCCAATCCACGTTTCCCCTCCTGGGATTAGCACCATGCCTTCGGGACACGATAGTTCCTTGTTTGATCCATCTTTATTGGGACTTTCAATTTCTTGGGGCTCGCTTGACGGCACGGAATCGCCGCTAGTCGTATAAGCCGCAACTTTTGTCCCGAGGCATCGGGCGGCTAGCGCGGCTGCCCCTCGGCGTCGCGACAAGGGCAACTCAGCATCGGACAAGACCTCCGCAAGCCATCGCTGCACTTGGTCGTAATCCCCGTTGGCGCACCCCAAAATCAGCCCCAATCGACGTGCCTCGCTCTTGACGCTGGCAGGCTCTAGTCGCCTAGCCAGTGCTTCAGCGATGAGTTTTTGGGACTCGCTGAACTGGCCGTGATTGTACATTCCACGACCCAGCAAATAGCGCGGCAGGCCAGCATCGGGAATCGCCGACATCCATTCGGCAAGTCTCACCGTGCCCCGATCCCAATTGGCACCTTCGGTTCCGCCCGTGATCAGGGCTTCAATCGCCGCAACACCTTCGTTCGTGCTGACTTCCGCTTTGACTTCGAGCGTACGACGCCGATCGATATCGATGGTTCTTCCAATAATTTCTTTGTAGAGGCCACGCGCCTGGACCAAGTCACCGCGCTCGAGCGCGCGGTCGGCGAGGGCCTCCCGGGCCTGATCCCGCTCCGGCATTGACCAACGCTCATCAGTCAGCATCGCCTGCCATTGGGCCTCGGCTCCCCTCTCGTCTCCAGCCCGATGGCGACATTCGGCACCAATTTGGTAAAACCGAAGGTCGTCCCGATCCAATTTTATTGCCGAGTCTGCGATTTGGCAGGCCCGCAGCGGTTCTTGTGCATTGAGCGCGTCGATGGCCAAGCCGACGGCGCGATCGACGGCATGCGGGCAATGCCGCACCAATGCGCTTTTGCGCGCGAAGAGCGCTCGGGCCGCTTCTCGCGCAGCATCGGGCAGCTTGATTTTTGCAAGATCTTGACGCCAACTCTTCTCTAATGTCTCAATGCTTTGCCCGGTGATAGTTTCGAGTGACTCTCCTCGGTACCAGCGGCGAAGCGCGACTGAACCGTGCTTCTGCTGTACCCAACCCACGAAGGCACCCGCAACTGTATAGGCAAGACGACCCGGCTTTACGAGAAAATCGAGGGCAAACAAGGATGAAAGAGGCGGCATTTGGTGCAGCTCATCCAAGGCTCGGGCCCATTGCTCGGCGTCTAAATCGTCGTATTCGTCAGGAGCCAAGGCGACGGCCATGCCCTCAATCAGACCGACGTTGGGCAGCCATCCGCCCAGTTTTCCCGCAATTTTCGAAGGGACCCCGGCCCGTCTGCCCTGCCACCAGGTGGGCGAGCTCGTGACCCAGAACTGGATGCGGATATTCCGCGCCGTTGAGATAAATTTCGCGCCGCCAAGGCTTAGCGACCTGGGTATGTCCTGCGCCCATAGCTGCTTCTTTTTCGCCAACGTCTGCAAAGACATACGCGGTCACGCTCGGCAACTTGGGCACACCGAGTCGCGTTTCGAGCACATCGAGCCAAGCCGAGCAGTCGCGGGCCAGCCGTTGCGCGGCTGGCCTGGGAATGCCCGCGCTGAATACGACTTCGCAGCGTCCCTCGCGTAGTGAATGCCCGAGTCGATCGCGAATTGAGTCGGCCGTTGAATAATGCCCCAAGGACTTTCCCGTGACGGCAATTCCCCCAGCAAAAATGACCGACCCGAGGGCGATGCCTCCCAGAGGCCAGTCTAGGGGCCTGCGCACCGCGAGTCGACCTCCCGACTTTCGAAACAACAATCGCGAAACGGCCCAGCCAGCAAGCAGCCAACCCAGCGTGCCGAGGCGATAGCTCAATAGGCGCCCAATCGGGTCAAAGCCCGTGTCGTAGGGCGTTCCTGCAAAGAAGCCGACAAAAGGATCGAAGGCAAAAACCATCGGACTCGTATAGAAGCGCCCAAGGCTGACCGAAATGCCGCCAAGCGGCCCCGCCAACGCAAGAACCGCTGTGCCGAGCCCGCGTCGATTGGGCAGACATGCCGCGGCTACTGAGCCCGCGACGGCGCCCCAGGCACCGGCTGCGAGACTGCCCGCCACCGGACCCAGGGCAAAGAGTAGACAATCGCGGCCGGGATCGCACGTTCCGACGCGTATGCCTTGGAAGAACAGCGCCACGATTGCGCTGACACCTGCCGCGAATCCGATGCGCAAGGACTGCAGGAAGACACGCTCCGGATCGTTCACCGACCGGGCCGCAACTAGGCCCGTCGTGACAGAGACCAACGATGGCAACAATAGACCCGCTGCTATCGAACTCAGATAGCCAGGTCCCGCCAGCGAGGGAATGAAGCCCAGCAGGTAAAGCGCTAGTCCACTCACCAATGCGACGAAACAATGGGGTCCCAACCCATTGAAGTACCGCACGTGAGCGATAAGTCCCCCAAAATGCCCCAAGAACCTGGCCCATTTCCCGCCTGCTTGGTTCATGAATGCTCAGCGAAAACTTATGGGCTAATGCTGTCAGACGCGGCCTTGGGCGGAATGCTTGGCGGGCGCGAGTCAAAGATGAATTGCAACACTTCATCCACGTTTTTTACCCAGTGCAGCGAAAGATCGTCACGAACCAGCGGTGGCAATTCTTCAATATCGTGCCGATTGGAATCAGGCAGCACCACTTCCAGAATACCTGCCCTGTGCGCCGCCAGCAACTGGTCCTTGATGCCCCTGACACGAAGCACAGCACCTCGCAATGTCACCTCTCCAGTAATGGCAACCTTCGGTCTCAGCGGCACGTTGACAAGCAGAGAGGTCACCGCTGCACAAATGGCCAACCCCGGAGCCGCAGAGTCCTGCATGGCGTAGGCGCGCGGCATGTGCACGTGCAAATCGATCTTTCCTAGCCATTCGGGTGCTAGACCCAGCTGCACTGCGTGCGAGCGAACGTAGCTCACCGCGGTTTCAGCGGCTTCGCTGAGGACCTTGCCCAGGCTACCCGTGCTCCTTATCTTGCCCTTGCCGGGCATTCGGGTGGCTTCGACAAATAGAATGTCGCCTCCTGCACCTGACACACCAAGACCTGTCGCTATGCCGGGAGCCACACGGCGTTCGGCAATCTCCGGCCGAACCTTGTGCACGCCGAGTACCTTCTCGACCATTTCGGGGTCAACGAGGGCGCCTTGAACGTCTTCGCCTTCGGCCATTCGCACAGTGACCGCCCGACAGATAGCTGCAATCTCCCGCTCCAACCCCCGTACGCCGGCCTCATGAGTGTAAAAATCCACCACATGCTCAAGCCCATCCGTAGTGAAGTTCAGTCGCTCTTCAGTGATCCCATGCTCCCGCAGTTGCTTTGGCACGAGAAACTGGGCCGCAATTCCAAGCTTTTCCGTGCGAGTGTAACCCGGGACTTCGATCACTTCCATGCGGTCGGCCAACGCGATGGGGATTTCACCCATCACATTGGCTGTGGCGAGAAACAGGACTTTGGATAGGTCGAACGGGACATCAATGAAGTGGTCCGTAAATGTGTCGTTCTGTTCGGGATCGAGGGCTTCAAGGAGTGCTGCCGCAGGATCGCCCCGCATGTTGACTCCCATCTTATCGACTTCGTCCAAGACCAATACTGGGTTGTTGCTACCCACTTTTTTCAGAGCCTGAATGATGCGTCCCGGCAACGCTCCCACGTAGGTACGCCGATGTCCGCGGATTTCCGCTTCATCTCTGACACCGCCGAGAGCGATTCTTCCGTACTTTCGCCCCATAGCGCGAGCAATCGAGCGGCCGAGGGATGTCTTGCCCACGCCAGGCGGACCGACGAAAAGGAGAATCGGGCCTTTGCGATCCCGACGCAGTTGGCGTATGGCGCTAAATTCCACAATTCGCTTCTTGACCCGCTCGAGGCCGTAGTGGTCTTCCTCCAGGCAGCGACGCACTTCGGTTACATTCATCCTGTCATTGGTGGAGCGGGACCACGGCAGGTCCGTAAGCCACTCGACGTAATTACGCGCAACTTGGTATTCCGCGGATTGCTGAGGCATACCTGACAGCCGACGCAGCTGTTTTTTTGCGGCACGCTCCGCCTCGTCCGGCATCTCGGCCCGCTGAATTCGCTCGCGCAGCCGCTCGACCTCCTCATCTTCCGCGGTTTCCCCTAGAGCGTCCCGAATCGTTCGCATCTGCTGCCTCAGCACTAGGTCGCGCTGAGACTTGCCCATCTCATCAATGGCCAATGCGCGCCGAGCCTTGAGCACACCCACGTGCCGTTCGACCATCGACAGCACGAGACGGACGCGGTCAACCACATTGATGCATTCGAGTACCTGCTGGCGCGCGGCAATGTTGGCGTGCTCTTCTGAGAAATTCGACGCAATAAGATCGGCCAAGGCGCCAGCGTCCCGCACGTTGTCCAAGATGCTTGATGTTTCCTTAGGAAGATCGGGTTGTAGCGAGAGCATCTCGTGCGTGACGTCGCGCAGCCGAGCACTGAAACCGGACAACGTCGAGTCCGATTTCCCAGTGTCTACGAGCCGTTCCATCGAAGCTTGCATGAAAGGCTCGAGGCTTTCGATTGAAGCGATCCGGAAACGTGCAATGCCGTTGAGCACCACGCTGAAGCTCGATGCATTGAGACGTATTACTTTAACAATGCGAGCTAACGTGCCGACTTCATAGAGATCTTCGAACGTTGGTTCGAGCGTGTCTTCGGTACGCTGCGTCACGACTCCAACCAGCGCACCTGTCGAGTCGATGTACTCTTCGACGAGCCTGACACTGCGAGGACGCCCGACGTTAACTGGCACAACGGACATCGGAAACAGCACGGAATTGCGCAAAGCCAGGATCGGCACAGTCTTCATGTGTGGCACCAAGCGCTCCGCGCACATCGTTCCCGAATTGGAGCCTACGACGCGATCGACGTTGCAGCAATTAGTTATCGCGGAGGTCCTGGCTGTGGTACGCAAGGGAGTCAGCCTCGACTAGAAGCTTGCGGAATGCCGGCCCAACGGGCCGGCCACTTGAGGATCTCATGAGTTGACCCGCCAAAGTTGAACGGCGCACAAGGGAAACCCATGTCCAAGTCAGTCTTGAACTTGATGGCTCAGGCACAAGCGACATAAGGACGCCCCTGCCCTTTTTGTCGCACATGCTTGAGCAGATATCGCGGCATGGGCTTATCGACCTCCGTGTGCAAGCGGAGGGCGACACTGAGATTGATGGGCACCACACTACCGAAGATCTGGGAATTGTGTTTGGCACCGCCCTTAGGCAAGCGCTCGGCGATGGTTTGGGGATACGTCGCTACGGATCTGCAACGCTGCCCATGGACGAAGCGCGCGCCACTGTTGCATTGGACTTGTCCGGTCGGCCCTTTTTCGTTTGGCGGGCACCATTGCCTCGTGCGAAGATAGGCGATTGGGACAGTGAACTCGCCGAGGTTTTCTTCGAGGCGGTTGCACGCGCGGCTAAGGTGAATCTTCACGTGACGCTCGAAACGGGACACAATTTGCACCATTGCATCGAGATTTGCTTCAAGGCTTTCGCTCGGGCGCTTCGAGCAGCCATAGAACTGGATCCTCGACAAAAGGTAATCCCCTCGACCAAAGGGCAGATCGGCTAAGCCCAGTATTGGCGCAAGGGTTTCGTATGTGGGAAAAGGCCAGTCGCCATGACTACCGTAGTCGTCGATACCGGATCTGGAAACTTGAGATCCGTCGAGAAAGCCGCCGAGTCGGCAGCTGGGCTTGGGGCCAGAGCAGGCGCCTCAGTGATTCGCTCGAGTGATCCCGACGCGATAAGAAAGGCGTCGCGCCTAATATTACCGGGCCAGGGCGCCTTTGGCGATGGAGCGAAGGCCATGCAGGGAGGCATCGGGCAAGCGGTGCTTGAGTTCATTCGCTCGGGTAAGCCTTTCTTCGGGATCTGCATTGGTCTGCAGCTGCTTTTCGAATCGAGCGAGGAGGCCCCGGGGGTATGTGGCCTCGGTCTTTTTCGAGGGGAGGTTTCGCGACTACGGGGTGGACCTGGAATCAAGATTCCGCATATGGGTTGGAATTCGTTGCACTTTGAAACTTCCAAACCGGCCATTTTGACTCCCTCTGGCGCGAACAACCAGTACTTTTACTTCGTTCACTCCTTCCACGCCCTGCCGTCTGAGCCCGGTGTGCTGTTGGCTACCGTCCGGCACGGAAGCAACCGAATCACCGCAGCTGTGGGTCGAGATAATGTGTTCGCAACCCAGTTTCACCCCGAGAAAAGTCAGCGCGCAGGCCTGGCGCTCCTAGCGGAGTTCTTCAATCAATGATGGAAATCATTCCATCTATTGATTTGTTGAACGGCAAAGTCGTAAGGCTTCTCAAGGGTGCCTACGACGCGGTAACGGTCTACGGCGATGACGCCCCCGCGGTGGTGCGGGATTGGCGGGACCAGGTGGCGCGGCTCCATGTCGTTGATCTCGAAGGAGCCCGGAGCGGTTATGCGGCACAATTAGAACAGGTGAAGCGCGTCGTTCAGGCATTTGGTCCCGGCGTACAGATTGGGGGCGGCGTGCGTTCGATGGAGACGATTCGGGCTTATTTTGAGCTGGGTCTCGACCGAGTGGTGGTAGGTACCGCCGCTCTGGCGAATCCCGATTTCCTCAATCAGGCAACCGAGGAATTTGCGGGTCGGATCATATTGGCGGTCGACGCAAGGCAAGGCCGAGTCGCCACACATGGTTGGCACCAGCAATCGCAGCAACTCGCTGTGGAGGTTGTGCGGGCTAGAGCTCACCTAGCCTTGGCGGCCGTTCTGTACACTGATATCGACCGCGACGGCACCGAGGAAGGACCCAACGTTGCAGAAACAATCCGAATCGGACGCGAGGGCGGCCTGCCGGTAATTGCTAGCGGCGGAGTCGGCACGTTGACTCATCTGGAGCAGCTGGCCGCCGCTTCACGCGTAGGCAACATCGTTGGGGTCATCATAGGGCGTGCACTGCATGAAAAACGGTTCTCGCTGCGTCAGGCCGTAGATGCGGTTATGGCAAGCTTTGCAGCGAAATGACTCTGAAGTCTTGAAAACTTCTCAACAAATGTCCGATCGCAAATCAAGATTCTTCACGGTTCGAGCAAAAACCAATACGGCTTTTCACCGAGGAGCCTACAATCCCAATGCAGGTCACGCATGAGCGACAATAGTGGCGGTAGAGGAAGCGTTAGGCCAAAACCCACGACTCCTCCCGGTCGGAGTACTATGGAGCCTCCGCCGACCCCGGCCTTTCCAAAGAGCGAGCCGCCCAGTGGTGCTTTGGCTTCCGAAGACTTCTTATATCACCTATATCGAGGTAGCGAATTCTTACAAGACAATCAGGTTCAACAGGCCAAGGATGAACTTGAGCGGGCACTCAGACTGCAGCCGCGGGACATCGAAGGTCAGGGACTGCTCGGAATCGTCTACTTTCGCTTGGGGCTGTATCCACGAGCGATTGACATTTATGAACGGATTTCCCGTATCGCACCCAACGAAATCGCGCCCAAGGTAAATTTGGCTCTTTGCTACTTAAAAACGGGGCAATTAGCTCAGTCGCGACAGGTCCTTGAGGAGGTATTGACCCTTGAACCCGAGCACCGGCGGGCTTGGGCGTATTTAGGGCTCATATTTCAGCGGCAAGACGAATATGGAAAAGCGAAATCTGCCTTCGAGAATGCCGGGCAAGTGTCGATGGCCGATCGCATGCGGAAACTCGAAGAGCAGGAACAGCAGAGTGCTGTCCTGCTGCGAGGAAATCATCCGCTTGAATTGCGCGATGCCGCCGAGGGCGCCTTCCGAGAAATAGAATATGGCAAGGCCCCATTCGCAGCGGCCGAATCGAATGAAAGTAATGCCACCTCAGTCAACTCAGGTCGCTGGAAAGCCATTGAGCTCGGCGAAGAAAGTTTGCCTCAACCGGCTCGACTGCCCAAATCGGCATTGGCCCCGCTGTCTGAAACCGAATTTGCGCCCGAATCACACGGAAGCAGGTGGCGAGCGCCCCACAAATGTGGCCATTCCCCTGGGGAATTTCCTGCAATCGCGCGGCTTGTCACAGCCGGCCATGCGACAGGCAGCGCTTATTGACGAAAGAACTGTGCACTTGTCGCTAGTGCGCCCATTTACCGTCCGTGCCAGCAGCGTACTCGCCGTAAATGTTTCGAGGGACGCCTGGAGTGAATCGCGACTCTTGCGGCGTACCCGTGCGCGCGAATTCGACGAGCCTTTAGGTGGCGCGCAGGACCCGATTGTCACGGTTTTGGGTGACGGGGAATTGATTGCGCGTGCGCACAATCAGAAACTCACGTTGGTGGAGCTCAACGACGAATGCCTAACTATCAAAGAGGACTGTGTTCTCGGCTTTGATGGCCAACTGCGCTACGAGTGGACTCGAATCGAGTTGGCGGGAGCCGAGACACTATTGATGCTCGGACTCTCCGGCAAAGGGCTCGTTGTCCTAAGGTGGACGACGTTGCCACACGCGCTCAATGTCGGGGACGGTCGCGCGTTGGTCCATGGGGAAGTCCTGGCTGGTTGGACCGGGCGCATCGTTCCCAATTCCGTAGACGCGGCCGAGTCACCGGGCAAGTTGCGCGGGTACGTTGGTTTCACGGGTGAAGGGCAAGTTCTGGTGTTCTAGGCGATTCGCGCCCCGACCATTTGGCCCAACCGACTGGCATCGCTTGGCATACTCCGGCTGCGATGCAAGGATGCGCGACGCGGTTTTCATGAGCCCTGCTTTGAAGCGTTCCGCAATTAATTTGGCTCGCGGCCGACTGCGTCGCTATCGGTCCAGGTTGGACACAGGACAACGAGCGGCGCGTCGTCGTTCACTCAAGCAGGACGCTCTGAATGTTCCCAACTTGCTCACATTTGGCCGCATCGGAATTATCCCGCTGGTGCTTTGGCTTATTGATCGCGGATCCCCGCGCGACTGCCTCTGGGCGGCCATCGTTTATTCGCTAGCGGCCCTCACTGATCTTATCGATGGTTGGTTAGCCCGCCGCATGAATATTGTGAGCATTCTGGGAAAATTCTTGGATCCACTGGCTGACAAGCTGCTCGTCATGTCAACACTCATTTGGATGGTTCCAATGGGCCGCATTGCGGGTTGGGCTGTGGTCCTGTTGCTCGCACGTGAAATCTCGATTACTGGGCTCCGGTCGATTGCCAGCAGCGAAGGCGTCGTGATCGCGGCCAGCGAAGGGGGAAAGAGCAAAACGGCCCTGCAAATGGTCGGGATTCTTTGCTTGATTATTGGCTATCCCTATCACCTTTCGCTCGGTTTTATCAGACCTTGGCTGGGTCGACTTGGTTCCGGTCGGGCGTGCCCTCGTGTATATCTCCCTCGTTTTCTCGGTAACCAGCGCGGTTTCTTACATTGGCTTGTTCGCCGAGGCCGTCGAGGCTAAGCAGAAGCGCCGCGGACTGCCCTAAGTTTTTGAGTTTCAAGGTATTATGACGATTCACAAGCTTGTTTCGGTCACCCTCTCGCTCGTGGCATTGGCCATCGCCTGCTCCAAACAGGGCGAAGGCGAACGGTGCAACATTTCAAACATCAACAACGACTGTGCCGACTATCTGTATTGCCAAGCGCCATTGAGCGGTAATGTATGCGACCCGAACTCTCTGGAATTGCAGTTTAATTGCGAGCCCTACCGGTGCTGTCCCCAGGCAGGGCAGGCACCTTCGGACAGCCGTTGCATCGGCTATTCCGTGCCGCCTCCGACACCAGCAGCTAGCTTGGACGCCGGCTCGACCGGTGGCAGTAGCTCGACCGGTGGCAGTAGCTCGACCGCTGGTAGCAGTTCGACCGCTGGTAGCAGTTCGACCGGTGGCAGTAGTTCGACCGGCGGTACCTCGAATGCTCCCAGCACATGACACCTTCTCTGTCCCACTTGACTGAAGCCGGACGTGAAGCATTGCTGCTTGCCGTCGGCGTTTCGCTGCCTTTAGTGGCCGTAGCAGCGGTGGTGGGGCTGCTCGTTGCCGTAGTGCAGGCAGCCACGCAGGTCCAAGACATGACGCTAGCACACCTGCCCCGCTTTCTCGCGGTGGCTATTACTTTGGCGGCGCTTGGTCCCTGGATGGGACGCCAAATCGCGGCCTTTGCCTTGCGTGTGCTCGGCGGTGTTTGAGCGCGGTGTTCTGACGCCGAGCGATGTCCTGCGTGCCGCAGCGACCCCTACAAAAATACGCGTAGCTGGGAGGGTGTTGTCCTGCGTTGGTTCGCAGGTGGTGCTCAGCGATGCCTGGGCGAGATTGACGGCGCACACGGTGCAGATTCTCCCCATCGAGCCTGGATTTTTGGTGGCTTTTGAAGGCACTTGGGACGGCGGCAGGCTCTGGGAAGCGGAACTCATTTGGTTCAAGGCTTGTCCCGCGCCCCAGGCAGACGGCGAATTTTCGCGCTTGGTTTTCGAAGGCGCTGGGGCAAGGCTAAAACAGCGTGCCAAAGCACTCCAGATCGCGCGGCGCTATTTTGATGAGCAGGCCTTTGTCGAAGTCGAGACTCCCACGCGATTGCTAGCCCCGGGCCTGGACGCCCATGTCGAACCGATTTCGGCCGCAGGCGGCTGGCTTGTGACATCTCCCGAACTTCATTTGAAGCGGCTCATCGTCGGTGGAATGCCACGCGTATTCGAATTATCCCGCTGTCATCGCGCCGAGGAACGGGGAACGTACCATGAGCCCGAATTCACGATGCTCGAGTGGTACCGAGCCTTCGAACCCGTCGAAGCCGTCATGCGCGACACCGAACATTTGGTTCGAAGCATCATCATGACTATTTCGGGGCAATCGCGAATTGCTCCATCGCGACTTCATATTTCGACTCGACCAGCCATTTGCACGATTATCGGTTGCGGAAGCCTTCAACCTTCACACCAACTTCTCCGACGGGTTGGCGTTGGCTGAGCAGGATCCCGATGCGTGGTTTCACGTTTGGGTCGACCGGGTTGAACCGGCGCTGGCAAAGTATGATGTGCCAGTGTTTATCGTGGACTATCCAATCTCCCAAGCCGCAATGGCACGAAGTAAAGCCGCCGATCCTCGCGTCGCTGAGCGATTTGAGCTCTATTGTGCGGGGGTGGAACTGTGCAATGGCTTCGGCGAATTGACCGATCGCGATGAGCAGCAGGCTCGATTTGAGGCAGAGTTCGCAGCGCGCGAGAAACTCGGCTTGCCTGCAATCCCATTTGATTGCCGATTCCTCAACGCCCTTTGCGAAGGCTTGCCTCCTTGTAGTGGCAACGCCCTGGGGTTCGATCGATTGGTGATGTTGGCGACCGGAGCTAACGCGGTAGCCGACGTGCAAGCATTTCCTTTGAATCGAAATTGACCGATTTGCGCCAAACTGCAGCTACTCGCGGTATCGAAGTGCGAGCTCTTGGTAGTCATGGGCACTCTTGATACCGATGGCAATCTCGTCTTCCGTGAGCTGTCGCGCGACTTTTGCTGGCGAGCCAAGAACCAATGAGCGAGGGGGAACTTTGAGGCGGGCGGGGACGACCGCTCCGGCTCCAATGATGCAGTTTGCCCCAATCTCAGCGTTGTCCAGCAAGATGCTTCCCATTCCGATCAGCACCCCATTGCTGATTGTCGCACCGTGAATAATTGCGCCATGACCCACAACGACATCTTCACCGATGATGGCGTCCGATAAATCAGTTGTCATGTGGACGCAAGCCAAATCTTGGATATTAGTTCGCGCACCGATCCTAATAGCTCCCACGTCGCCGCGCAGGACGGCACCATACCAAATGCTGGCACCGGGCCCTATCTCAACATCGCCAATAACTGTTGCATTTTCAGCAACAAACACGTCTGCTGCAATTCTAGGTTTCTTGCCCGCGAAGGACCGAATCAATGCCATAGCTAGACCACTCTCAAAACCCGCTTTTGAGCCGAGTGGGTTGCTGAACCTTGAGCTGAATCCGGCGAGACTTTCTGAGTTGCCGCACGATTAGAGAGGCGTGGCAGGTCGGTCACAGGAACGGCGAGCTCTGAACTGTTAGCCTCTGCAGCCAAGGAGTTCTTGAAAGCTTGCCGGATTGTCACATCAATAAGCCGGCCGGTAACATTCTTCTGACAGGCAAAGTGAACAATCTCGTTTCTTTCGGTACGGCCCATCCAAGCACCATCCGCCCCCTGCCCTTCAACGAGGACCGACTGCTGTGTCCCCACCAATCCGGCAAGATAACTTTGCCGTTGCGCATCGCTGAGCGTGAATAGTTCGGCCAATCTGGCAGATTTTTCTTTTTCATCAATGTCATTAACTAGACGTAAGGCCGGTGTTCGCGGTCGCTCGGAATACTTGAAACCGAATAAACCGACGAACTTCATACGCTCGACTAGGGACAGGGTCGCCTCGAAATCTTGCCGCGTCTCGCCAGGGAAGCCGACGATTACGTCCGTCGAAAGAGTCAACCCTGGCACTGCTTGCCTGAGCGCGTTCGACCCTTTCAATGAATTCTTCCACGGTGTAGCGGCGTATCATACGTTTGAGGATGCGATTGCTCCCGGATTGAACTGGCAAATGCACATGACGGCAAAGTACCGGCAGTTCTCGATGCGCCGCAATTAAGGCCTGGGTTAAGTACCTAGGATGTGGACTCATGTATCGCAAGCGCCGTAGACCGGGACTTCGAGTCGCAATGGCTCGCAGCAGCGCGGGAAATTCTCCGAAATCACTCAATGCCTCCTCACTTCTGAGATTGTCCCGGATTTCACGTTCGAGACCGCTCGCCTGAATCAGGGCGCGAGTCGGATCGCGGTAGCTGTTCACCGTTTGACCGAGCAAGGTGACTTCGCGCGTGCCACTGGATACTACCTGTTCGATTTCCTCCAGGATTTCAGCACTCGAACGATAACGTTCCTGGCCTCTCGTATAAGGCACAATGCAAAATGCACAGTGCTCGTTGCAACCTTTCATTACAGTAATGAAAGTCGCAGGAGCAGCCGCGGACAGATCGGTACGAACTGGCAAAAATCGGGGCTCGCCATCATCTAACACGGTAACAGCCCTGGGAAGCCCTCCCAGATTCAATTCCTCGAGAAGTCCTGGAAGTTCGGCAATATTGTCGGGCCCAATTACCAGGTCGATCTCCGGAGCTGCTCGAAGCAAATTACGCCCCTCCTGTTGTCCAACACAGCCAGCAACCACGATGGTCTTGGCCTGCCCCTGAGATTTGCGCATTCCGAGACGACCGACTTCACTTCGCAATTTCTGCTCGGCCTTGTCCCGGACGCTGCAGGTATTGAGAATGATTACATCGGCGGCATCAACGGATTGCACCGCTTGATATCCAGCCATCATCAGAACCTCTGCCATCCGGCTCGAGTCATGAACGTTCATTTGACAGCCGAAGGTAATGACGTGGAACCGATTCATCGCGATGATCAATCAACCGCAACGTAGCACACGGGTTATTACGAAGCTCGACGGAGCCAGCGCGCCGACGAAGTTGGCCCCGATCCATTGGGCCAAAAACATGAAGTCATGAAGTCCGGGCGAAAATCCCGAGATCAGATGGCATCAAACGTGGAATTAGCCGGAATTTCTGCCTTGTCATAGGTGCCGCCCCCCATCCCACAGCCACCGTACAAAACTTGACACAAACGCTTCGTCTGTTACGCGCTAAATTGTCGGGGCATGCCGGAAATCCAGACCCTCGTTGACCTGTTCGAAACGAGCTGTCAAGCGCGCGGCAAGGCACCACTATTCGGCACTAGAATCGACGGGCAGTTTGGTTGGGTTTCGTATGAAGCCGTGCATAAACGGGTTGCCGAACTACGCCTGTTGCTCAGGAAGCTTGGGATCGTCAGGGGCGACCGTGTCGCGTTAATCGCGGACAATAGCGTCGACTGGGCAGCGTTATGCTACGCGACGGCGGGTTGTGGTGCTGTCACGGTGCCGATGTACACGGCACAGAGTCCGGTGGATTGGGAATACATTCTCAACGACTGCGGCGCGAAAGTCGCATTTCTGGACAGTGCGAAGGTAGCCGCTTCGTTCGCAAGAATCCGGTCGAATTTGCCAGATCTTGAGCACGTAATTACCATTGAGGACCGTGAGCAGGATCAGGCTTCGCTTCAAAGGCGACTTGCGGCGCTCGGCGGCCACACCGCGGGATATGAACTCCCTCGGGTCGATGATCCGGCTGGATTTATCTATACATCGGGGACCACGGGGCGACCGAAGGGAGTAGTACTTAGCCATCGTAACATCGTGTCCAACGTATTGTCGTCGGCAAGTACATTTCCATTATACCCATCCGATCGATCCCTATCATTCCTTCCATGGGCACATGCCCTTGGACAAACCGTTGATTTGCACCTTCTCTTGCACGTTGGATGCCAAATTGGGATCAACGGCGACCTTTCAGGGTTGCTAACTAATCTGGGCCTTGTCCGTCCCACTATATTAATCGCCGTTCCTCGCGTTTTCTACCGAATCTACGAGGGGGTTCGTAAGCAAATTGCCGAACGGCCGCAGGCGATTAGAACGCTTTTTTCGAACGGCATCGCTGCTGCTACGAAAAAGTCGCAAGGGTTAGCCCCCAGTATTGCTGATCGGTTGTGGCTCGCGGCAGCAGAACGACTTATTTTTAGACGCATCCGCCAGCGTTTCGGTGGGAATTTGCGCTTTTCTATTAGCGGTTCGGCGGCGCTCAACCGCGAGGTTGCCGAATTCGTAAGCGCCCTTGGAGTTGAAGTATATGAAGGCTATGGCTTGACCGAAGCCAGCCCCGTTGTGTGCGTCAACACTCCAACGCATCGCCGCTTCGGCACTGTAGGCAGACCGATTCCGGGGGTGACGTTGACCATTGATTATGGAGTCACCGATGATCCAAACGTGGGTGAAATTGTTGTATGTGGACCCAATGTCATGCAGGGATACTACGGTGCTTCCGAGGACACTGCCCGAGTCCTGACGGCTGACCGCCATTTACGAACAGGTGATATGGGTAGACTTGATGAAGAAGGCTTTCTGATAATCACGGGACGTATTAAAGAACAGTTCAAGCTGCAAAATGGCAAATACGTGGTCCCGACACCAATCGAAGAGCAGATCAAGCTGTCACCGCTTATCTCAAACTGCATGCTCTATGGTGCTGACAAGCCCTACTGCGTATTAATGGTCGTGCCAAATCAATCGGCCCTGCAGACTGCAGCCCAATTACGTGGCTTTGAATTCTCAAGTCCAGAAGAGGATCCAAGAATTCTCGCGCTCTTGAAGCAAGAAGTCGCGGCACTCTCACAAAATCTTCATTCTTATCTACGGCCAAAAAAACTCCTGATATTGTCCGAGGATTTTACAGTAAATAATGGATTTTTGACACCGTCACTAAAAGTTCGCCGACAGGAAGTTATTCGGAAGTATATCGGTAGGATAACGAAAATATACGACGAGTCTCACGTGGACTGATAAATTGTCCCGTTAACCGCTCCGGGTAAACCTACCAACGGAACTGCACACATCTTTTTTTGAAGAAAGTTCAATATTCTCGTGAACAATTGCGAAAACGTCAGGGTTCTTCTCGTGGGGTTGGGTGGGCTGGGCTGTCCGACGGCGCTCATGCTCACGAGAGCAGGAATTGGCGTTCTGAGAATCGTGGACGAAGACATTGTGGAGGCCAGCAATCTGCATCGTCAAATACTGTTCGGTCAAGCAGACATTGGCCGGGAAAAGCTGACCACCGGGGTCGAGGCTCTAAGGCGCTTATGCCCCGGGAGTCCGACGCGCTTTGAGCCAATTCAATCTCGACTACTGCCTGACAATGCACGCAGATTAGTTCGAGATGTCGATATCGTAGTTGAGGGATCCGACAATTTTGCCACTAAATTTCTGTGCGCTGATGCTTGCTACCTCGAAAGCAAACCTAGTGTCCAGGGTGCCGCTGTGCGATGGATAACGACTGCAATAAGCTCCAGCCCCGTAGGACGCCCTTGCTATCGGTGCCTTTTTGAAGATCTGCCTGCTACGGATCAGGCACCTAATTGCGCCGAGGCGGGAGTGGTGGGGTCAGTGGTGGGATTTGGTGCCGCGCTAATGGCTGAGCTTACTTTACGCGTTGTTTACGATTGTCCCGACTACGGCTACGCTTACAGTTATGATGGAAGAAGTGACAAGTTGCGCCGACACAACGTATTTCGTAGGGACAATTGCTCGCTGTGTGGCTACGAGCCCAAGATTGTGGACATAGGATGGTCAACGTACACTGGACCCAACTGCGGCACAATAGGCCAATTTACTCATGACTGATCTGTATATTCGTCAAAAGATACTTCGCGAAATCGGCGAAGCGGGTCAATTCAAGCTGACCCACGCTACCGCGACAATCCCTGCGAGTTACGCAGCTGGGCCTGCTCGGGAGTATCTACTTCGCTCTGGAATTGGCTCGGTTATTGAGCGCGGTCAAGTCGTGGCTCCGGATTTTCCACACGGTGACCATTTTCAATTTGAAACTTGTCGAGTTTTTGCCGCCGGCGCGTGGATTGCGACAAAGACACTTGTCGAAGTACTCGGGCTGTGACCGGAAATTAACATGCGTGCTACTTGCGGCGTTGGCGCACTGTTAGGCGTCGCGAGCTTGGCCTGGTCAGCAATGGCCGGTGCTGACATTCAAAATGACGTGGCGGCCTTGCTGCGCCGATGGAAACCAAACAAGCCTTATCACTTGGGGCCACGGGTACTCGAACAAGGGGACGAACTGCCTCTGCTTTTACCAAGTATCCTCGCTAGGTCGAGTTCAACTAGCTGCGTGCACGTTGTGGCAGCTCGCCGCACAATCGATACAATTCGCAATGAATTTGCCATCGGCGGACGCAGCCCTAGAGGACGTTATTCTGCCGAGTCGTGCGGGACTTGTTGAACTTATCCACTGCGGGCAAAGTGTAGGGTCATTATCTAATGTCAACGTTACGATGATATCGCCCCGTGGACGGAACGAATAATTATTATGTCAGACGACTTAAGATCGGGAGAGTCGCTGATTGGTTTCGACCCGGGTTGCCATGAACTTCAATTGCTCGTAGATTACTGGAAGCGCGCGACCTAAACCCTGAATTGATTTGGGCTGACAATGCGCAATTGGCAGCTAGTGATCAGTCGGCTTCTGCGGCGCCCACGTTTCACGTGTGCACGGCTGTCGCGCGGGCTGCAAAACTGACTTTCGCCGCTTGCCCCCGCCCGACGAATGCAATCCTATTGAGGCTTGGTTCATGTAAAATCGGCGTAAAGCGGCCCGCCGGCAATATTCCAGAGTCCAAGAATCCAGACTACGTCTGCACCTCGAGTATCCTACGATACTTATCTGTCCGCCCATCCGCGGCACGTTTATATCACGGCTCGCATCGCCACGGGACAAGGCATTGTGGCAGTTGGCGCACACCGTGTCCCGTTTGAACGATCCAATCAGGTGCGACGTACACTGCAATTGAACAGCAGCGTTTCGAGCTCAA